>JANLSJ010000017.1:0-135926 GCA_031362355.1 Sphingomonas sp. | reverse complement strand
CAGATGCGGATCGTCGAACATATCCTCGGGCCGACCGATCGGCGCAAACGGCAGGCCGGTGCCGTCCAGTTTGGCAATCACTGCGTCGCGGGTGTACGTCTTCACCAGCGCGCGGACTTCGGGCATGATCCGGTCGCGTGCCAACACCCGCTGGTTGTTCAGCCGCAAACTCTCATCGGCCCAGAGTGCATCGAGCCTGAACAGCGCACAGAATTTCTCCCACAGGCTGTCGGTGACAACGCCGATAAAAACCGGCTTGTCATCCGCCGTCTCGAACACATCATAGATTGCCCAGGCCGAAATCCGCGCGGGCATCGGCGCGGCGGCCTGCCCCGTCACGGCCATCTGCGCCATGTGCTGGCCGACCAGATAGACGGTGGTTTCAAACAGCGAGGAGACAACTTTCTGCCCGCGCCCCGTCCGGTGCCGCTCCTCGACGGCGGCAAGCACGCCGATCACGCCAAACATGCCGCCGGTGACGTCGATGACGCTGGACCCAGCCCGCAAAGGTTTCCCCGGTGGCCCGGTCATATAGGCAAGGCCGCCCATCATCTGCGCGACTTCGTCAAGCGCAGTGCGGTTTTCGTAAGGGCCGGGGAGAAAACCTTTTTCAGAGCAGTAAATCAGGCGGGGATTGTCGGCAGAAAGCGCCTCATACCCCAGCCCGAGCCGGTCGAGCGCGCCGGGCCGGAAATTCTCGATGACAATGTCAGCATTGGCGCAGAGCTGCTTCGCCACCGCCAGCCCTTCGTCCGATTTCAGGTTCAGGCAAATGCTGTCTTTGTGCCGGTTATACATTGGGAAATAGCCCGCGCCCGACCCCAGCAACCGCCGTGTCGCATCGCCGCCAATGGGTTCAACGCGGACGACTTCGGCACCGAGCGACGCCAAGATATGACCGACCGCAGGCCCCATGACCATGTGCGTAAATTCGACGACCTTGAGGCCAGCGAGCGCGCTCAAACCGCCACCTCGGCCTTGATGTGGGGATGCGCTTCGTAGCCTTCGACGGCGAAATCTTCATACTCGTAACTGTCGATGCTGTCCGCACGTCGTTTCAAAACGAGTTTCGGCAACGGCTTGGGTTCGCGGGCCATTTGCAGGCGGGCTTGGTCAAGATGGTTGATGTAAAGATGCGTGTCGCCGCCAGTCCAGATGAATTCGCCGACTTGCAATCCGCACTGGTCGGCCAGCAAATGCGTGAGCAATGCATAGCTCGCAATGTTGAAGGGTACGCCAAGGAATACGTCCGCCGACCGCTGGTAGAGTTGCAGTGAGAGTTTCCCGTTCGCCACCTTGGTCTGGAACAAGCAATGGCACGGAGCCAGCGCCATCTGGTCAAGCTCGCCGGGGTTCCACGCGCTTACGATCTGGCGGCGCGATGCGGGGTTGGCTTTGATCTGATCGACGAGCAACTTGATCTGGTCGATATGACGGCCATCGGGCGCAACCCAGTCGCGCCATTGCTTGCCGTAAATCGGACCAAGATCGCCGTCCTCGCGCGCCCATTCATCCCAGATGCCGACGCCCCGTTCCTTCAGCCAGCCATTGTTTGTCTCGCCGCGCAGAAACCAAAGGAGCTCGATAAAGATCGAACGGACATGGAGCTTCTTGGTCGTGACCAACGGAAATCCGTCCGCCAGATCGAACCGCATCTGATAACCAAATGTGCTGAGCGTGCCGACGCCGGTGCGGTCGGCCTGTGGCACGCCAGTGTCGAGAATGTGCCGCAGGAGATCATGATATTGCTTCATGCGATTCCTCTATCCCGCGTTCACTAGCCGCGTCCATAAACCTTCGCGCGAGGTTGGTTTGGGATTGTTCGCTGTCGCCTGTCCAAAGGCCTTTGCGACCCATGCCGCCTTGGAGGCGCGGGTCGTGACGACGCGGTGGTTCCACGCCGCGCTCCCCCGCTTGGCCACTTCGCGCGCAATATCGCCGTAAATGCCTGCTGCCGCCAGCACCGCCCAGCGCGAGCGGAAGGGGAGCTTTGCGGCTCCAACGCGCGCGCTGTTTTCATATTCCTGCGCCATGCTGGCCAGCCACCAGCCCATGTCGGCCACGCGGCTACGATAATGCGGGCGCATATGTTCGCCGGGCGGAATGTCGGCTTCCACCAGCCAGTCTTCGGGCAAGTAGCAGCGACCGACAGCGTCATCTTCGGACAAGTCGCGGGCGATGTTGGCGAGCTGGAATGCCATGCCGAGATCGCACGCGCGGTGGAGCGTTTCGTTGTCCTCGGCGGATACACCCATGATGACCGCCATCATGCAGCCGACAACACCCGCAACGTGATAGCAATAGCGCAGCAGGTCGTCTTCGGTCCGGGGGCGCCAGTCATCGGCGTCAAGCGCAAACCCGGCGATATGGTCATCGATCAAGCGGCGAGGGATTTTGACTTCCGATACAACGACCGCGAGGCCATCGAATGCGGCGTTGCCGGTTGTCTCGCCCGCAAGGGCACGGTCCGTGAGTGACATGAGCGTTGCAAGCCTTGCTTGCGGATCAGTCACGCTTTCCCGTGCGCCCCCATGATCCTGCCCGTCGGCAAGGTCATCGCACGCGCGGCACCAAGCATAAAGAAGCCACGCCCGCTCGCGGGTAACAGAGTCAAAGAGTTTGCTGGCAAGGGCAAACGACTTCGAGCCTCTGGCAATCGACTCCGCCGCAGCGGCGACGAGCGCAGCGCGATCGACACTCACAAATTGGCAGCCTTCATCTTGAAGATCGTTTCATGCGGGCGATAAGCGATCATCTGTGCGAGAAGCCCGTCAAGCGACGTATCAGCGAGCAGGATGCCGCCATGTTGGGGGCGGATAAAGCCGACCGCTTTCATATGCTCGTTGAACGCGATCAGCGCATCGTAAAAGCCACCGACATTGAGCAGCCCGACCGGCTTTTCATGATAGCCAAGCTGCGACCAGCTCACGGCTTCCCACAGCTCGTCCATCGTGCCCACACCGCCGGGCAGCGTGATGAACCCGTCGGACAACTCGGTGAACAACGCCTTGCGCTCGTGCATGCCCGATACGATGCGGAGTTCCGTGCAGCCGAAATGCGCAACTTCGGCATCGACCAGCGCCTGCGGGATAATCCCTATAACTTCGCCGCCTGCGTCCAGTGCCGCATCAGCCACAGCGCCCATCAGGCCTAGCCGCCCGCCGCCATAAACAACGCCAATCCCGCGCCGCGCGAGTTCGGCTCCGATCATGCGCGCGGCGTCGATGTAGACGGGATCAGTTGGCGTGGCAGAGCCGCAGTAGATCGCGATCCGCTTCATCGCTTTGTTTCCCGCATCACCGCCATCGCTCGGCCAATGGGCACCGGCGGCTTGCCCGACAATATGCGCGCCTTGTCGAGGAAGGTCGTATTCCCCGCGTAGAATCGCTGGATGAGCGAAGGAGCCAGCCCATAGAAGCGTTGGAGCACTTGATAGCGCGTGCCGGGCGTCGCGGCGCGGAACAACATCCGGTCGAGGAGGCGGTAGAATCCACCCTTGTTCCATCGTGCTTCGGCAAACGTGCGCATGGCGCTGGCAATGGCGGGGCCGGACAAGTCATCAAGCTTGGCGATCAACGACGCCGTGCGCACGGCATCAGGCAATGAAAACCCCGTCGTCCCGTGGAAGAGTGCCGCGCGAACGCCAATCTTTGCCGCTTCGCCCCCCGACCGCCAGTACGCATCGAAATCGCCACCCATTGTCACGGGCAGCGCGCCCATTTCCTGGTGGATCAGTTCGGCCAGTTGCCACCCCTGCGCTGCCGCATAGTCCTTGATTCGCGACGCCATCGCATCACGATCAATCGCTGGCCCGTCGCTGTAATAGGTGTCCTCGATGAAAATCCGGTCTTTGGCGAAGGGCAGCGCATAGACAAAGCGGTAGCCGTCGATCTGGTCGACGGTGGCGTCCATGACGATGGGGTGCGTCAGTCCATGGGGAGTAGCCGTGCGAAACTCCTGCCCGACAAATTTCTGCCAGCCGAAATCAAGGTGATCGAGGTCAGCCACCCCCCGCCCGTCGAACACGCCCCCCGCAGCGATGCTACGCTGGTCGCTTAAATACACTTTAGTTTGCGATAGCTCGACAGCTTCGCCTTGAACGGGCACGTCGCTAGGAAGGGCCGCCCGCAGGTGCCCGTCATAATTTTGCGACCGGATCGAGTTGAACGGCGAGTCAAACCGCCGGGTATGGGCGGGAAATCGCGTTTCATACCGATCCCAATTGTGATCGATAAAGGGCTCGACGATCCACCAATCCTCGGGCGCAATGTCGCTGGTGAAGAACGACCAGACGTGATTGCCGCCGAACGTCGCCGACGGATCGATCAAGCGGACCGAGAGATCAGGCCGCTTTACTGACAGGGCATAGGCGGTCAGCCCGCCGGCCAGCCCGCCGCCCACGATGGCGATGTCGCAATTCATGTCCGATCCCATATCCCGCGCCCTAACCGAGCAGGCGGCGAACGCGAAGCAAATCCTTTCAGGCGGTTCGAAGCAGCGTCGCAAGTCCCTTCCGATTGGTTATGGCGGGACCGCTGCCTGCTGCTTTGATCGCTATGACATCATGAAATTGGCCAAGATCGGCAAACGAAACGATCCGACGATAGCGCATCAGAAGCGGATGGCGGACCAAGCCGTAAAGCAGCAAACCCGCACCGCGGACATCATCATACAGTGCTTGCGGATTGTTCGACGCCTCGAATATCAGGAAGCGCATTGTCGGTTGAGCGAGCAACCACGGCAGGATTTTAGGTTCGGCCCCCTCGATATCGATCTTTGCCGCGAACGGCTGCCCTGCCACAAGCGCCCCGACATAAGGCGCAATCGCCCGCACAGTGCAGGTTTCGGTCGAGTCGAAATGGGTCGCCGCATCGGTGTCGGCAAACGTCGCACTCCCCGAATGGTCGCTTGGCGAGCGCAACTCAAAACTGCCGTCAACATCCAGAAGGCCCAAGCGATGTAGCGTGACATTACCGAACCTGCCTGCCGTGATCGCGTCGGCAATGCGGTCGCCGAGTTTGCGTTGTGGCTCGAACAGGTGGACTGCCCCTTTTGATCCAACGACCCGCGCTGCCGCAAAGCCGATGGTGGCATGGTTCGCGCCGATGTCGAGAAAGACGTCGCCCGAATTCAGCAGGGCTTCAGTCGTCAACGCGACTTTGGGGTCGTTGGTGCCAAACAAGTAGAGGATACTACCGTCGTGGTCGCTCGGCGAGGTCGCAATCGGCGTGCCGTCGCGCAATGTGGTCATCGCCGGGTCGGGCAGATCGGCGATGAGCCACAGGATGAACCTGTTATAGGCGATTGCCGTTACGCCGCTTTTGAGGGGTAGTTGCCGCAAAACAGCAATGACAATGCGGCGGAGAATGCTTTTCATGGTCAAGTTTCCTGTCGGCGCGGTTGACGACCCATTCATGACTTATTCAATGGCGCGACCCTAAGGCTCTTCCTCATGACACCGATCAAACTTGTTCTCTTGACCGCTCTACTCCTCGCACCCGCTGCTTCGCAAGTCGATGCGCAGGGACGGCGTGGGGATGCCGACGCAGTCTATCAAGGGCGGTTGGCAGGCTCGTTAATGCCGCTGCGTTCGATAGAGAGTGGCGTTGTGCCGCGCATGAAATCGCGCGGTGCGGATTATATCGGCGCGGAGTTCGATGAAGACATGGGCCGCTATCGCCTCAAGTTCATGCGCGACGGTTCGGTCATCTGGGTCGATGTCGACGGGCGCACCGGCGCAGTTGTGGGTCGCGCTGGCGAATAATCCCCGCTAGGGTTCCAAAAAATAGGGAGACCGAAATGCGGCTTTTGATCGTCGAGGACGAACCCACGCTGGGCGCACAGCTAAAAAATACACTGGAAGGAGCGGGTTATGCCGTCGATCTCGCGACCGATGGCGAAGACGGCCATTATATGGGCTCGACCGAGAGTTACGACGCGATCATCCTCGATCTGGGGCTGCCCGAGGTTGACGGGCTGACGGTGCTTGATCGCTGGCGCAAGGAAGGCAAGACGTTTCCGGTGCTGGTCTTAACGGCGCGCGACAGCTGGTCGGATAAGGTGGCCGGGCTTGATGCCGGTGCCGATGATTATTTGGCTAAACCGTTCCAGACCGAAGAACTGATTGCGCGGCTGCGCGCGTTGATCCGGCGTGCCGCAGGCAATGCGAGCGCCGAAATGATTGCAGGCGACGTTCGCCTTGATACGCGCTCGGGTCGCGTAACGCTCGCGGGGGAACCCGTGAAGCTGACGGCGCAGGAGTATAAGCTGCTCAGCTATTTGCTCCATCACAAGGGCAAGGTCGTCAGTCGCACCGAGTTAATCGAACATATCTATGATCAGGATTTCGACCGCGATTCGAATACGATCGAAGTCTTTGTGACGCGCATCCGCAAAAAACTGGGTGCCGACGTGATCACGACGATCCGTGGTCTTGGCTATTCGCTCGATGAACCGGCTGGCGGATAGCTTCACCCCGCCTGTTGATGCGATGCCCGCCGAAGCGACGGCATCGCAAACCAAGGGCTCGCTATCCCGCCGCATGATCGGGATGGCAGCGGCGTGGATATTGCTGTTGCTCATCGGCGGCGGCATTGCGTTGGACCGTGTGCTGGCGGGCGCTGTGACGCAGAATTTCGACGACCAGCTGGATTATGTCCTGACGGCAATGATTTCGTCGGCGGAGATCGGTCCCGACGGCGAGGTTCGCCTAAACCGTCCGCTGGGCGACCAGCGCTTCCTTGAAGCGCAATCGGGACTCTACTGGCAGATTACAGCCAAGGGCGTCGAGCCGTTCCGCTCACGGTCGCTGTGGGATGACAGCCTGACCTACGGCCCGCCGCACCGTGACACCAAGGCGCATTTCTATGATAGCAGCCAGCTGCGCGACCAAAAGCTGCGCATTGTCGAGCGCGACATCAAACTGCCGTTTTCGAAAACGGTCTGGCGTTTTCAGGTGGCGCAGACGCGCGATGGGCTCGACACGCAGATCGATACACTGCGCAAGACACTGGTACGCAGCTTTGCGATGCTCGGCCTTGGCCTGATCCTGATGGCCGCACTCCAGACGCTTTACGGGCTGTGGCCGCTGCGCAAGCTGCGCCAGTCGATTGCCGACATGCGCAGCGGGCGGCAATCGCGGATCGCCCAAGAAAAGCTGCCCGAGGAAGTCGCGCCACTCGTCGATGAACTCAACGGCCTGATCGCGCACAACGAGAAGCAGGCCGAGGAAGCGCGGCGACACGCGGGCAATCTCGCGCATGCGCTCAAAACACCGCTGACGGTGATCATGAATGCCGCGACCGCCAAGAGCGAGGATTTGTCCGATATTGTCGCCCGCGAAGCCACAACGATGCGGCGGCAGGTCGATCATCATCTGGCCCGAGCCCGCGCCGTCGGACGGCGAGGCCATGCCCACAGCCGTGCGGAAGTGTGGCCGAGCCTCCAAGCCGTCGAACGTGCAGTCGGCATGCTTTACCCCAAAGTGCGGATCGACATTGCTGGCGAGAAAGTCGCGTCGGTGCGTGTCGAGCGGCAGGATCTCGACGAACTGCTCGGCAACCTGATCGAAAATGCCGCCAAATATGGCGGTGGGAGCGTTTTCATCACGGTCGTCCGCGATGATGGGTTCGTCGAGTTTCAGGTCGAGGATGACGGTATGGGCATTCCCGAAGGCGAACGGACGCAGATTTTTGATCGGGGCGCGCGGCTTGATACCGGCAAGCCCGGAACCGGGCTCGGTCTCGCCATCGTCCGCGATGTGGCGGAAATTTATGGTGGAACGATCAGTCTCGACGAAAGTGAGGATCTGGGCGGGCTGCTGGCACGATTGAGGTTGCCGGCGGCGGAATAGGCTTACCGCATTCGCTCATGATGCCGGATAACTTCATCGATGATGAAACGCAGGAATTTCTCGGTGAAATCAGGGTCGAGGTTTGCATCTTCGGCCAATTGGCGAAGCCGTGCGACTTGGGCGGTTTCACGACCGGAATCGCTGGCAGGAAGGCCCGTTTCGGCCTTGTAGCGCCCGACAGCCTGCGTCACCTTGAACCGTTCGGCGAGCATGAACACAAGCGCCGCATCGATATTGTCGATACTTTCGCGGTAATGTTGCAATTGCATATCGGTCATGCGGGCCTCCCGTCGCTGCACTTGCCTTAAAGTGCGCAAAACGCCAGAGGAAAGCGCATCATGACCGCAACGATCCACAGCATCCGCTCTGACCGTGACCCTTCGCTTGATGCTATGGTCTCGCTCGTCGCAGCGGACCTCAACGCGGTCAACCATGTCATTCTTGAGCGGATGCAGTCCGAAATCCCGCTGATCCCCGAACTCGCGGGTCATCTGATTGCGGGCGGCGGCAAGCGGATGCGACCGATGCTGACGCTCGCCTGCGCCAAGCTGCTCGATTATCCCGGTACGCGGCATCACAAGCTCGCGGCCGCTGTCGAGTTCATCCATACGGCGACTCTGTTGCACGATGATGTTGTCGATGGGTCGGGGCTTCGGCGTGGCAAGCGCACGGCCAATGTGATTTGGGGCAACCCGGCAAGTGTGCTGGTCGGTGATTTTCTGTTCAGCCGGTCGTTTGAACTGATGGTCGAGGACGGCAGCCTGAAAGTGCTGCGCAACCTGTCCAAAGCTTCCGCCGTCATTGCCGAAGGCGAAGTCAACCAGCTGACCGCGCAGAGGCAAGTGGGCCTAGGCGAAGACCGCTATCTTGACATCATTGCCGCGAAGACGGCCGTATTGTTTTCGGCTGCCTGCAAGATTGCCGCCGTTGTGGCCGAACGCGATGAAGCCGTCGAAAAAGCGCTCGACACCTATGGCCGCAACCTCGGCATCGCTTTCCAGTTGGTTGATGACGCCATCGACTATGCGTCGGACGCCGCGACCATGGGCAAAGGCGTCGGCGACGATTTCCGTGACGGCAAAGTCACACTGCCGGTGATCCTTGCCTATGCGCGCGGATCGGACGCAGATCGCGCATTTTGGAAAGACGCGATGGAAGGACGACGCGCGTCCGATGAAGACCTCGCGCACGGCATATCCTTACTGCGCGCAACCGGCGCGATTGATGATGCGCTCGAACGCGCGCGCCATTATGGCCAGCGCGCCATCGATGCGCTCGGGCCGTTTGCGGGCGGCGCGGCGAAATCGGCGCTGACCGAAGCCGTCGAATTCGCGATTGCGCGAGCTTACTAATTTCGCTCCCCATCCATGACATCCTGCCGAACATACTGAGGCATCTGCGCACGGCATCCAATCTCGTCATTGTTGCGCCGCCCGGCGCGGGCAAGACAACAGCGGTTGCGCCAGCCTTGCTCGGCGAACATTGGTGCGGCGGCGAAATCCTTTTGCTTTCGCCACGCCGGATTGCGGCGCGTGCTGCTGCCGAAAGGATGGCCGCACTCTCCGGAGAGCGGGTCGGTGGAACCATCGGTTATGCGACTCGGATGGATGTGAAGCGATCCGCGAAGACGCGCATTCTCGTCGTGACCGAAGGCATTTTTCGCAACCGGATACAGGCTGAACCCGACCTTCCCGGTGTGTCTGCCGTGCTGTTTGACGAAGTGCACGAACGCAGCCTCGATAGCGATGCGGGGCTGGCGTTCGCGCTTGATGCGCAAGCGGCGTTTCGACCCGAACTGCGCATCGTCGCGATGTCTGCAACGCTTGATCGGGGGCGGTTCGGGGCTTTGCTCGACGCTTCAGTGATCGAGAGCGAAGGGCAGGCATGGCCGCTTGAACATCGCTATATCGGGCGGAACTGCGACCGGATCGAGGATGACATGGCAGCCGCGATCCGTCGCGCGCTGAGCGAGGCCAAAGGGGATGTGCTCGCATTTCTGCCGGGTGTCGCTGAGATCGAGCGGACGGCGGAGCGCCTCAACTTGCCAGAGGTTGAGGTCCACAAACTCCACGGCACACTCGATCCTGCGGCCCAGCGCGCCGCAATCGCACCGTCGGCGATGCGCAAGGTTGTGCTGGCAACAAGTATTGCCGAAACAAGTCTTACCATCGACGGCGTGCGGATCGTGGTCGATTCAGGTCTCGCCCGCCGCCCGCGCTATGATCGTGGCGCGGGGATGACGCGGCTGGTTACCGAGCGCGCGTCGCAGGCCGCTGTGACCCAACGCGCAGGCCGAGCGGCGCGGCAGGGACCGGGGGTCGCCTATCGATTATGGGAGGAAGCCGCGACGGCCGGTCTGCCGCGGTTTGACGTGCCCGAAATACTCGAAGCCGACTTGTCCGCGCTCCTGCTCGATTGCACCATCTGGGGCGCTACTGATCCCCGGACGTTGCGCTGGCTGGATCCTCCGCCCGACGCCGCGATTGCCGAGGCGCGAACACGGCTCGGCACTTTGGGGGCCATCGACGAAGACGGTCGCGCGACGGCGAATGGCAAGGCAATTGCGGCGCTCCCGATGCCGCCCCGGCTGGCGCATATGCTGATTGCGGCAGCGGGCAAAGGCTTGGCAGCGGAGGTTGCGATGTTGCTTAGCGAGCGCGGCTTGGGCGGCAGTGATACCGACTTGGATGCGCGGCTGGTGCGCTGGCGCGGAGATCATGGCGCGCGGGCCGAAGCCGCGCGACGGACGGCACGGGGGTGGAGCAAGTTGGCGAACCCAGCCAACGCCGACAGAACGAATAGCGTCGGCGCGACCGTCGCCCTCGCTTTCCCCGACCGCATTTCGAAACGCCGCTCAGGCAACGGTGCGGACTGGATCAGCGTTGGCGGGCGGGGGTTGCGGCTGGACCCGAGCAGTCCGATCGCACGGGCCGAATGGCTGGCGGTGGCCGAAACGGCGGGGGTCGCGGCGGGTGCACGGATCCTTTCCGCCGCCGCGATAACGCGCGTCGAAGTCGAAAGTCTGTTCGCTGACAGGATCGAGACCAGGCGAACCGTAACATTTGACCCGACAACCGGCGGTGTGACAGCCCTGCGCGAGACGCGGCTTGGCGCGATCCGGCTGGCGTCGGGGCCAGATAGCGATGCTGATTCGGGTGCGATCAAGGCCGCGTTACTCGATGGTGTGCGGACGCACGGTCTTGTGCTGCTCCCATGGAACGACAGTGCCATCGCATTGCGCGCGCGGGCGATGTTTGCCGGGAATGACGCGTTGTCAGACGCGGCCTTGCTGGCCAGCCTCGACGATTGGCTTGGGTCACTGGTCGAGCGCCGCCTCGATAAGATCGCGCCCGCTGCGCTCACTGATGCCCTGCGCACTATCCTCGGCTGGGACGGTCAGCGCGCCATCGACAAAGCCGCCCCCGCCGAGTTCGTCTCACCCGCAGGCACGCACCACGCCATCGACTATGCAGCAGAGGGCGGCCCACGCGTCGAACTGCGGGTGCAGGCGCTGTTTGGGCTGGCAACACATCCAACGATAGGTCGCGGCATTCCTCTGGTGCTCAGTCTCACGTCACCCGCCGGACGTCCCATACAGACAACCCGCGACTTGCCCGGATTCTGGGCGGGAAGCTGGGCTGATGTCGCCAAGGATATGCGCGGGCGATACCCGCGCCACAACTGGCCTGATGACCCCACGGCGGCAGTGGCGTCGCTACGCACCAAGAACGCGCTTGCGCGCAGTCCCTGACCTGCGGCAAAGCAGCATCATGTCACACGCGCGTATTTTTCAAAAACCAAAGAACGCCATGCAATCGGGCCGCAGCGGCACGGACCGCTGGATGCTTGAATTTCAGCCGACCGAGGCCAAACGTCCCGACCCGCTGACCGGCTGGGCGGGGTCAGGCGATACGCGCGGCCAGATCAGCCTAGGCTTCCCGACGCTTGACGCTGCAAAGGCCTATGCCGACAAATATGGCATTACCGCGCACATCATCTCTGCGCCGGAAAAGGTGCTGAAGCTACAGACCTACGCCGACAATTTCAGGTGATTTGAACGGTCGCGATGTGATCTCGCGATAGATTTCACGGTAGCGCGGGTGTTCGGTGCCGCACAGCCGGTCCCACCAGGTGAAATACAGGCCGTAGTTCGATCCGAAACCGCCACTGTGATGGAGATCATGGTGCGTTGCCGTGGTGAAAAGACCCCAGAACCAGTGATCGGCAAAACCTGCGTGATGCAGCTCCGCGCCCGAATGCCCCCACGCGTTTCGCAGGATCATGATGCCGAGAAAAATAAACATCGCCATATTCGGCGTCGGAACCACGCAAATCCACGCAATCGGCATAAAACCCTGCACGAACGCTTCGCGCCAGTCGAACGCATAGGCGGCATAAGGGGTGGGCGTAATCGTCTTGTGGTGCGTGCGGTGCCAGAGTTTGAAAAAGCGCGGCGTGTGCAGCAGGCGGTGGGTCCAGTAGAAATAGGCATCGTGAACAATCAGGAGCACGACCACGAACCCGGCGATGACCAGTGCGGATGCGTCACCGGGATAATTGTTCGCGGCATAACCGTTTGACCGCAACCAGAGCGCGACACTCGCCATCGCGGCATAAACGCACACACTGACGAAAGATGCCATAATTTCGCGGCGATAGTCAGCAGTGGTCGGGCGGCGATCCTGAATGATGCGGACGCGCAGGCTGGTTCGGTGGACAAGCCACAGGATCGCCATCATGATTGTTGTCGCGACAACATAACGCCCGCCATCGAAGATGAAGACGTTGGGCAGGACGCGGGTGAAGGCGTCAGTCAGGCTAAGATTTGGCGGCAGCATTGTTTCGGCCCTTTGATCGATTGATCCCGCTGTCTGCGGCGTTGAGCGACGGCTTGCGCTGCGATTTCCACAATCAACCGATCGATTTTGACAATTCGATCAAGGCGCGGGCTCGATATTCGGTCGGCGTGCAGCCTTCCGAATCACGAAAGGCGCGGTTGAACGGGGCGAGGCTACCAAAGCCCGCATCAAGGGCGATGGTGAGGATGGGCACTTCGCGCTGCTCGGGATCAGCCAGCGCATCGCGCGCTTCGTCAAGCCTGAAGCCGTTGAGATAGGCATTGAAATTGCGGGCGCCGAGCCCTTGGTTGATCGCGCGACGGAGGCGGTATTCGGGCACGCCGTGACGCGCAGCAACAGTCGTGATGGTCAGGCCATCTTGCCGGTAGAGTCGTTCATGCCGCATGTCGGTGTCGAGCTTGCTCAGGAGCAGCGAATCATCGGCTTCGGGACGCAGGTTTGCGATCTGTGGCTTGGCGGGTGCCGCGAGCAACGCAGGATCGCGCCATCCCAAAATCGTCAGCGCCAGCGTTGCCGCCAGCATAAACAGGCTCGCCGCATTCATCACGCGCCAGCCGACGGGCGGGGGCCATCCGCTTAACGGCAGTTCGGCAAGGACGATCCACAATATGACGAGTGCAATCATGAGCGATAGCGCCAGCCGCGCACGCCGGCGTGCCTCGACCAGATCACCATTGCGACCGCGCAATGCGGTGATCACGGCAGCAATGACAAGGACGATACTCATTACCCGCCAGCTGACCGCGAGCAGGAAAAACGGATTGCCGCCGGTTGCATACAGATAATTCGCGGTAAATCCGCCCATGACGAGCACGATGACGACGGCACCGTGCCATGGTTTTAGCCGGAAATCGTCATCGAACCAGCTCATCGCGAACAGCCAGAACAAGGCTGGCGTGGACAGGCTCATGAGATGAAACGGCAGTCGCCGCCAGCTGATCGACCCCGATGAGTCAAGCGCCACGAGCGCGACATAGCAAAAGGCACCAACCGTCAGCAACGCGCCGATCCGCGCGGTTTGCGATGCGCGCCAGTCACGGACGAAAAACGCCGCCAGCAACAGGAACAATGTTCCCGCGCCGCCGCGCAATGCGCCATCCCAGAAAAGCAGACCCATGGAGGAGACTTAGCGCGGCTCTCTATGCGGCGCTATGCCTTGGCGGGCGTAAACTTGAGTGCCGTCCCGTTGATGCAATGCCGCTTGCCGGTTGGCGCGGGACCATCGTCGAAGACATGGCCGAGATGCCCACCGCAGCGACGGCAATGTTCCTCGACACGGGCAAAGCCGAGCGTTGAGTCGGTGCGGTTGCGGACTGAATTGGGCAGCGCCGCCCAGAAGCTTGGCCACCCGGTGCCGCTGTCGAACTTGGTCTTCGACGAATAGACCGGCAGCGCGCAGCCTGCACAGACATAAATGCCCGCACGCTTTTCATTCAGATGGGGGCTGTTGCCCGGTCGGTCAGTCGCTTCCTTGCGCAATGTTTGATATTGCACAGGGGTCAGGCGCTTTTTCCATTCGGCGTCGCTCAGGGCAAATTCAAACTTTTCTGCTGGCCCAGACTTGGCGCACGCCGATGTTGCAAATGCACTGCCAAGAATCGCGACGCTCGCGGACATCATGAAATTGCGGCGATTGAAGTGCATGTCGATGTCTCCGTCTATACTTCGATATACGCGATCAACGGCCATTTGGTTGCACCTTAATAAGTCGAAAGTTCGACCATCAACTTCTTGTAGCCGTTGACGAAGCAGGCCGCCACCCGTTCGGGTTCGCTGACGACGTTCACACGCAAACGCCGCTTCGCCATTTCCTCGAGCAACACGGTCAACTCGAGTTCGGCGACGCGCGCGCCGACGCAGCGGTGAATGCCATAGCCGAACGACAAATGCCGCCGCGCATTTTCGCGGTCGACGATGATGTCGTCGCCATTGGGAAACACGCTTTCGTCGCGGTTGGCCGAAACATACCACATCGCCAGCTTGTCATTCTTGCGGATTTTGTGGCCATCGATTTCGGTATCTTCCATCGCCGTGCGGCGCATGTGTGCGAGCGGCGTCTGCCAGCGGATTATCTCGCTTGCGGTGTTTGTGATCAAGTCGGGATTGCTCTCCAGCTTCGCACGCTGATCGGGGAATTTGTCGAGGCCATAGGCAAGCGCTGACATCGCATTGCGCGTCGTATCATTGCCGCCGACGATGAGCAGGATCAGGTTCCCCATGAACTCGCCTTCGCTCATATGGCTCATCGCGTCCGAATGAAGCATGATCGAGATCAGGTCGTTGGTCGGGTCCTTGCCTTTCTTCGCTTCCCAGACCGCGTGGAACGCCGTGCCCATTTCATAAGCGTTGGCGAGGCGGAACTGACGCTTTGCCAATTCGTCGAACATCTCGACATCGCCGAGCACATCGGACCAGCGGGTGAGATTATGCCGATCCTCCCATGGGAAATCGAACAGCTTGGCAAGCATCCCCGTGGCGAGTTCGATCGACACACGTTCGACCCAATCGAAGGGCTGGCCGACGGGAAGCGAGTCAAGCACGTCACCCGTCCGCTTCGCGGTTTCGGCGCGCATGATTTCGATCATGCTGGGCGTGAAGGCGGGCGCGACTGTGCGGCGCTGGGCGGTATGCTGCGGCGGGTCCATCGCGATGAACATCGGCATCCGCACTTCGCCCTCTTCGAGGCGGATGGGGTCGCCCGCAACCGTGATCCCGCCGACCTGCCAGTCGGACGAGAAAACCTTCGGCAAGGCTTCAATATGCTGGATGGGTTTATAGGTTGTAATCGACCAGTAGGGACCGAACTTCGAGTCGGGCGTGTAATGGATCGGCGATTTCGCGCGAAGCTCGGCAAACGGCTCGCGCCACTGGTAATCGCGCCACAATTCGGCACGGCTAACGTCCAGAGGATCAACTGCGATTTCGGGCTCGACTGCCAAAGTAGCCATCGACTCTCTCCTGTCTATTTGGTTGCAGACTGCAACCTTATTCACAGGTGTGTCAATAGCGGTTTGCGTCAGGCAGCGGCGCGCTTGCGGCGAAAAAGGCCGCGCCAACCACTGCCCGATTTGAGCACACCGATGCGGAACAAGCGCACCGAAATCCAGATCGTGATGCCGACCCAGAGCGTTTGCCACGCGAGCGCAAACAGATGCGGCCAGATCGCCGGATCGGTCGCCCCGCGCGCCGCCATCGCAAAAGGCGAACTGAACGGGAATATCTCGGCAAAAGTCGCGATGGTCGATCCTGGACTTCCCGCTGCCGCCGCCGAAAGGCCGAACATCGCCACTTGAAAAATCGTGATCGGCAGCGACAGCATCTGGATTTCGCGCATTGTCGACGCCTGCGCGCCAATACCGAGGAAGACGGCCCCGAGTAGCATGAACGCCATTGCGAGATAGATCGCGCAAAGTGTGAAGAACATCGGGATTCCGATGGCGGGCGCAAAACTGGCCGGCAACATGCCGGCGGGCATCAAGTTAACGCCAAGCGCGCCAAGGCTTCCCCAGAAAGCGACGAATACAACCGACACGCCAAACATCCCGATCAATTTGCCCAGGAAAACAGCTTCGAGCGGGACCGAAGCGGCAAGGATTTCGATGACTTTGTTAGATTTTTCCTCGGCGAGCGTGCCGACCGCCTGCCCGGCGAGGAGCAGTGTCAGGAAGAAGATACCAAAGACTGCGAAGAAACCCGAGGCTTGCTGTCCACGGATGCTGGCTTTGCGCGCGGCATTTTCGGTGATCGTGGCCGTCACGATGCGCTTATCGAGCGACAGACCGGTTCGACCTTCGCGGGCAACGTCGTCGGCCAGTGTTACAAGATAGTCGGCGTGGCGCTTGCTCGGGGGCTTGAACGATACCCGCGGGGCATCAAATGGGCCACTCAACACAGCTGTGACGTCCAGATTTTTGCTGTCGAACAGCATTTTGACCTGATCGGGCAGATCGGTCGATGGCTGCGCGATCATCAACTCCGGCGGTCCTTCGCCGCCGCGATAAAGCGTTCGGCGCTGCTTGTCGGCTGCCTTGATGCGTTCGGCAACCCGATCATCGGCAATCGCAACAACGCGCGCTTTTTCGGCGGACGACGCGCCCATCTGCGCAGCGCCCGATCCGCCGACGACGCCGAAGCTCAGCATGAACGCTGGTGCCAGCAGGAACAGCAGGAACGTCGGCGTTGCGACAATCGCAAGAAAATCACGCCGCGCGATGACGGCGATCTGGCGGATCAGGCGCTTCATGCGGGGTCTCCGGCCTTGGCACTGTTCACAATGCGGACAAAAGCGTCGTGCAGGCCGGGGCGTTCCATCGTCAGACCCGCAATGCCGTGCCCAGCGTTAATCAGGTTGAGGAGCAACGGCTCGGGGCCGCCCGCTGGCACGGTAAAGCGCCAGCCGCTGCCGTTGCGCATCGCGTCAGCAGGGAGCATCGCGCCAACGGTGTCGTCACCCGAACAGGGCACATAATGCGCGCGCATCGGCAATGTCCCGCGTGCTTCCTCGACCGTGCCCTCAAACCGGCGCTTGGCACCGGCGATGATGGCGAGCCGGTCACACAGCCGCTCGGCATGGCCCATGACATGCGTGGAGAACAATATCGTCGCGCCGCGATCGCGCTCGGCAAGGATCAATGCTTCGAGATGTTCCTGATTGACCGGATCGAGGCCCGAAAAGGGTTCGTCGAGAACGATGAGTTCGGGACGATGAACGATCGAGCCGAGGAGCTGGACCAGCTGCGCCATCCCCTTCGACATTTTGCGGATTCTGGTATCGACGACCGCACCGAGGCCAGCGGCTTCCATCAGTATCGCGGCACGACTGCGTCCTTCAGCCCACGACAGCCCCCGAAGCGCCCCCATGAAAGCAATCGCCTCACGTGCTTTCATCGCGGGATAAAGCCCGCGCTCCTCTGGAAGGTAACCCACACGGTCGCTCGCCTCGCGCGGTTTGTCGTGGCCCAGCAGCGTTCGGCTCCCGGAATCAGGGTCGATAATGCCGAGCAGCATGCGCAGCGTCGTCGTCTTGCCCGCGCCATTGGGGCCAAGCACGCCATAAATCATCCCCTTGGGCACCGCGAGGTCGACACCGTCGACCGCGCGCTTCGCACCAAAAGTCTTTACAAGGGCGTTGGCCGTAACCGCGTAGTCGGAACTCATACTGATCCTGCAGAAAATTTCGACAAGCGCGCCGAACGGGGTAGGTGGTGCCTGTGAACCCTAAACACCAGTCCTTGTCAAAACGCTTAAAGGAAGAAGCCGCGCGATTGGGATTTGCGGCATGCGGAATTATGCGCGCCGATGCGGTTGATGAGCGGGCGGCGTTGGGTGATTGGCTTAACGCAGGGCACCATGGCACAATGGAATGGATGGCGGCGCGAGCGGACCAGCGCGCGGCCCCGCAATCGCTGTGGCCCGAAGCAAAGAGCGTGATCGCGCTGGGGATGAGCTATGCGCCCGCCGAAGATCCGATGCGGCTCGCCGATGTTGGCCATGTCGGGCGCATCTCGGTCTATGCACAGGGGGCCGATTACCACGATGTCGTGAAGCGCAATCTGAAGGCACTGGCTCGTTGGCTGGTCGAGGCCGGCGGCGGCGATCTGAAAGTCTTTGTTGATACCGCGCCTGTTATGGAAAAACCACTGGGGCAAGCGGCGGGGCTAGGTTGGCAAGGTAAACACACCAATCTGGTCAGCCGTGAACACGGGTCATGGCTATTTCTCGGCGCAATCATGACGACGCTCGATCTGGACCCGGACGCGCCGCATGCTGACCGTTGCGGCAATTGCGATGCCTGCCAGCGGGCCTGCCCGACCAATGCGTTTCCCGCGCCCTACACCCTCGATGCGCGGCGGTGCATTTCCTATCTGACGATCGAGCATAAAGGACCGATCCCGGTTGAGTTCCGCACAGCGATGGGCAACCGCGTCTACGGCTGCGACGATTGCCTCGCGGTTTGTCCGTGGAATAAATTTGCCGACAGTTCGGCGGCCAACAAGGCTTTTGTCGCGCGCGCCGAACTGGCGGTGCCCGAATTGGCTGACCTGCTCGCACTCGACGACGCCGGGTTTCGGCAGGTGTTTTCGGGGTCGCCGATCAAACGCATCGGTCGCGACCGGATGGTCCGCAATGCCTGTATCGCGGCGGGGAACAGCGAGGATGCGCGGTTGATCGCCCCGTTGCAATTGCTGTCAAACGACGCCGATGAAGTCGTCCGCGAAGCCACCGACTGGGCGTTATCGCGCCTCTTTACGCCGCACCAACGCCGCGACGCATGACGCGCGGTCAATGTCCTTGCCGTCGATTTGCCGCGCATCAAGATAGTTAACAACGGGTTCGGTCCCTGCACGAGGCGGGTAAAGATAGGCGTCAAGGATACAGAACGGTCCGGCATATTGCAGGCGGCGGGCACCGTCTTCCTTCACGTCCTGATCGGGTGCGCCGAACAAGGCTGTAAGAGCGCGGGCGTCCTGACCCAACACACGTTCAAGCCCCGTTGGGCGCATCGGCACGCTGACCGTCGGCACCGCGCGTGGCTTTGGCGGCGGGGTGGTCGCGCACGCGGAAAGTGTCAGCAAAATCGCAACAATCAAAGTACGTTTCATGCACTCCCCTTCCCCTTTGCGGATTGCGAAGTAAAGGACTGCGCACACGAAGCTCAAGTGCGAACGGAATTTTATGCCCACCAAATACGACGTAACTGCCATCGGCAATGCCATTGTCGACGTAATCGCCAGTGCCAGCGAAGACTTCATCGTCAGTGAAAACCTGTCGCGCGGATCGATGCAGCTAATCGACGATGCTCGTGCCGCCGAACTTTATGGTCGCATGGGGCCGGGCAAGGAAATTTCGGGCGGCTCCGCGGCAAACACGATTGCGGGCATGGCAGCTCTGGGTCTTAAGTGCGGCTTTGTCGGTCAGGTCGCGAGCGATCAGCTGGGCGAAGTTTTCACGCATGACATTCGTGCCATCGGTGTGCGTTTTGACACGCCCGCACGCGGCACCGATCCGGCAACGGCGCGCTGCCTTATCTTGGTCACGCCCGATGGCCAGCGGACGATGAACACATTTCTGGGCGCGTCGCAGTTCCTGCCCGCTGCCGCGATTGATGCCAATCTGATTGCCGATAGCGCGATTCTTTATCTCGAAGGCTATCTCTGGGATCCCGAGGAGCCTCGTGCAGCGATGCGGGCTGCCATCGACATTGCCCGTGCGGCGGGTCGCAAGGTCGCGTTCACGCTGTCCGACGCCTTCTGCATTTCGCGGCACGGCGACGATTTCCGCAGCCTGATCGACGATGGTCTGATCGACATCCTGTTTGCCAATGATGGCGAAGTCCATGCGCTGATGGGCACAGATGATGTCGCTTCGGCTGTGACAGCATTGTCCAACAAGGTGCCGACGCTGGTCGTGACGCACGGGGCCGACGGGGCCGAAGCGCATTCGGGCGGCGAACACGCCCGCGTTGCTGCTGAACCCGTCGCGAAAGTCGTCGACACAACGGGCGCGGGCGATCTGTTCGCGGCAGGGTTTCTGAGTGGCGAAGCTGAAGGCAAGTCGTTGCATGACAGCCTTGTCATGGGCGCGGTTTGCGCCGCCGAAGTCATCAGCCACTACGGCCCGCGCCCCGAGGCTGACCTCAGGGCGCTAGTCGATGCGCGGCTTGCTGCCTAGTTGATTGGCGGAACCGACGTCGGCGGAATGTCGGCGTCGAGTTCGTGCACTTCGTCATGGCCGAGGCCGACATGGCTGCGGCTGCGGCTGTAGGCGAAGTACACCACCAAGCCGATGGCGGCCCAGCCGACAAACATCAACTTGGTATCCACGCCAAGGCTCCAGAACAGATAAACGCAGCCTGCGATGGCAACCGGCGCGGTCACCATGATCGCAGGCGTCCGGAACGGACGCTTGCGACTGGGATCCGTGCGGCGCAGCACGAGCACGGCAATCGACACAGCGGCAAATGCAAACAAGGTGCCCGAGTTCGAAATGTCCGCGAGCTTGCCGACGGGGAAGAATGCCGCGAACAGCGCTACGAAAATACCCGTCAGGATCGTGATGACATGCGGCGTGTTGTATTTCGGATGAATTTTCGAGAACATCTGCGGGAGCAGACCGTCACGGCTCATCACGAAGAAAATGCGCGTCTGGCCGAACATCATCATCAGGATGACTGACGGCAAAGCGAGACCCGCAGCAAGCCCGATCAGATTGCCGATCTGCGGCCAGCCGATTTCGCGAAGAGTCCACGCCAGTGCTTCCTTCGAACAAACAACCTGTTCCCGGCCTTGGGCAGCAAGAGCACCACAAGCGTCGGACAATTCCTTGCTGCCAGGTGAAAGTGCCGCACCCGCTGCATCCATCACAGGCTGCGCACCGACGCTGCCGATAACGCCAGCCGCAACGAGGAGATAGAACACTGTGCAGACAGCAAGTGACCCAATCAGTCCGATCGGCATGTTGCGTTGCGGGTTTTTGGTTTCCTCGGCTGCCGTCGAAACAGCGTCGAAGCCAACGTAGGCAAAGAAAATTGATGCTGCGGCCGCTGAAATCCCGCCAAAACCGAGCGGCGAGAACGGCGTGAAGTTTTCCATTTTCATCACCGGTACGGCAAGAATGACAAACAGCGTGAGCGCCGCCACCTTAATGGCAACGAGGATCGAATTGACTGTGGCACTCTCGCGCGTCCCGATCACCAGCAGCCATGTAACGAGGCCGGCAATGCCCATCGCGGGCAGGTTGACGATGCCGCCATCATAAGGCCCGAGAACCAGCGCATCGGGAATGTCCATGCTGAAGGCGTTTTCGAGCAAGCCAACGACATAGCCCGACCAGCCGACCGACACAGCGCCTGCCGCGACCGCATATTCAAGGATAAGCGCCCAGCCGACCATCCACGCGATCAATTCACCCATGACGGCATAGCTATAAGTGTATGCTGATCCCGAAACGGGAACCATCGCGGCCATTTCAGCATAGCAAAGCGCGGCAACGGCGCAGACGATGCCCGCAATTACGAATGCGGCCATCATGCCAGGGCCAGCCTTTTGGGCGGCCTCGGCGGTCAGCACGAAAATGCCGGTACCGATGACAGCGCCAATCCCGAGCATGGTCAGCTGAAATGCGCCAAGCGACCGCGTGAGAGACTTTTTCTCCGCAGTGCGCAGTATGGCGTCGAGCGATTTGACGCGGCCGAAAATCATAATGGTCCCCTAAAGACTTGTCGTTGACGGCGAACCTAGCCGCTTATCGCTCGCGTGCAATCCCCTACGTCGCCGACCCCCGCTTTCCCAGTATCCCGACGAGTGCTGTGATTTCCTCATGCATCGCATCCAGCCGGTGGTGGAGCCGCACGATTTCGAGCTCGGCGCGCAGGTTGACCTCATAATCATGGCTTGCCGCCAGCCGGTCCATTGCCGACGCGCGGTTCTGGCTCATCATGATGACAGGTGCCTGAAGCGCGGCGGTCATCGACAGCATCAGATTCAGGAAAATATAGGGGTAGGGATCAAACTGCATCCGCCACTGCGCGAGGACGCCAGTGTTGAGCAGCATCCAGCCGAGCAGGATTGCGATGAACGTAAAGATGAACGCCCATGATCCGCCTACGGCGGCAACACGGTCCGCGAGCCGGTCCCAGTATGTTGCATCCTTATCCGCCATATCGGTGGCATCGCGGCTGGTAACTTTTTGGGCCTTGATGTCATCGAGGACATGACGTTCTTCATTTTCCAGTGCCGCCATATCCTTGGCAAGATAATCAAGCGCGAGGCGGTGGTTGTCAGTCGCTTTGGTCATGAGGAGTCTCCGGAATGGGGGCTGCGCCACACATAGCCGGAGTCGCTTGAAACGACTCGCGCATTTCTGCGGCTTAAGAAGAAATTAACCTTTTCCCTTCATTGGTTTTTTGGTTAATGAATTCCACGGCGGGCAATGAGGGGTTTTTACAGATGCGTGTTTTGTTGATCGAAGACGAACCGACAACGGCGAAGGCCATCGAGCTGATGCTGACGACCGAAGGGTTCAATGTCTATACTACCGATCTGGGCGAAGAGGGTTTGGACCTCGGCAAGCTCTATGATTACGACATCATCTGTCTCGACCTCAACCTGCCTGACATGCACGGCTATGACGTGCTCAAGAAACTCCGCGTGGCCAAGGTGCAGACGCCGGTTTTGATCCTCAGCGGCATCAGCGAAATGGACAGCAAAGTCCGCAGCTTCGGCTTTGGTGCCGACGATTATGTCACCAAACCCTTCCACCGCGACGAACTGGTCGCCCGGATCCATGCTGTTGTGCGCCGGTCGAAAGGCCATTCGCAATCGGTCATCCGCACCGGCAAGCTCGCGGTCAACCTGGATGCCAAGACGGTCGAAGTCGATGGCGCCCGCGTGCATTTGACTGGCAAGGAATATGCGATGCTCGAGCTGCTTTCGCTGCGCAAGGGCACGACACTGACCAAGGAAATGTTCCTCAACCACCTTTATGGCGGGATGGACGAACCCGAACTCAAGATCATCGACGTCTTCATCTGCAAGCTGCGCAAGAAGCTCAGCATGGCGTGCGGTGGCGAAAATTACATCGAAACCGTCTGGGGCCGCGGCTATGTTTTGCGCGACCCCGAAGAGATGGCGATGGACATCCCCCAAGCGCAAGTCGCTTGAACCAACCCGTTTACCCCCGAAACTCTATCTACCCGGAGTAAGTGCGAACGCGACCGGTCCCAGCGATGGAGCCGGTCGTTTTCGTTCAGGTCCGTAATGCAGCTTCGACCTGAGCCAAGCGTTCTTTGCCCCAGAACATTTCTGTGCCGACGAAAAAGGTCGGTATCCCGAAGGTGCCGCGCGCCACGGCGGCTTCGGTGTTGGCTGCGAGCTTGGCTTTGACGGCGGGATCGTCGGCACGGGCAATTAGGCTTGCACCATCGAGGCCCGCCGCATCGAGCGCTGCCGCGACGACCGCCGGTTCGTCGAGCTTCAACCCCTGCTCCCACATCCCCGCCATCAGCGCGTCAATGACAGACATGAATGCCGCCGTATCGCTTGCGCCCGTAATGACCCGCATCGCCAGCAGCGAATTAACTGGGAAATGCGGGTTCATGTGAAAAGGCAGAGCATGCGCGGCGATGAATCGTTGGAATTCGAGCTGTTCATACGCCCATTTGGCGGGGGCATCAGCATAACGCATCATCGGTGCACGGTTGCCGGTCGCCTTGAACAAACCGCCGAGCAGCACCGGCACATAATTGGCGACGGCCCCGGTGCGCGCGCAGAAGTCGGGCAGTAACTTGTGAACAAGATAGCCGTTCGGCCCGCCAACATCGAAGAGGAACTCGAACGTCTTGGTCAAAAGCTCTCTCCCCAGGGCCGCAGGTCAAGTTCGTGCGTCCAGGCGTTGCGCGGCTGATGGTGGAGCGCGACATATTGCGCGGCAATGGCATCGGGTGAGAGGACGAGGTCCGCCGCTTTTGCGTTGTCGAAATCGGGATGCCTCTCGCGGATAAACGCGGTGTCGATTGCGCCATCGATAACAACATGCGCAACATGAATGCCGTTGGGGCCAAGCTCGCGCGCCATGGATTGGGCGAGCATCCTGAGCGCCGCTTTTGCGCCCGAAAAGGCAGAATAGCCTGATCCACCGCGCAGACTCGCCGTCGCCCCCGTAAAAATGATTGTCCCGCGACCGCGCTTTTGCATGTGTCGCGCGGCCTCACGACCCATCAGAAATCCGCCGAAGCAGGCCATTTCCCAGACCTTGCGATAGACCTGCGCAGTCATCTCAGTGATCGGGAAATTGACGTTTGCCCCGATATTGAACACTGCAACCTCGACCGGGCCGACTTCGGCTTCGACGGTGTTGAACAATCCGACCATATCGGCTTCTTCACGCGCGTCGCCGGGGAAAGCACGAGCATTCAAGCCCTCGTCGCGGATTGATGTGGCCAAGGCTTCAAGCGCATCGGCATTACGAGCGCGGCGATTTATGCAGCCAGTCAGGCCATCCTTGGCGAAAGCCCGTGCAATCGCGCCGCCCGTTGCGTCACCGGCCCCGATGACGACAGCGGCGCCGTTCACGCCTTTTCAAGCGTGCATTGCAGCGGGTGCTGGTTGGTTTTGGCGAAGTCCATCACTTGCGTGACTTTGGTCTCTGCGACTTCGTAGCTAAAAATCCCGCACACGCCGACGCCCTTTTGGTGGACGTGGAGCATCACGCGCGTCGCGTCCTCCATGCTCATCCGGAAAAACCGTTGCAGGCACAGGACAACGAATTCCATCGGCGTATAATCGTCGTTGAGCATCAGCACTTTATACGGCGCAGGCTGTTTGGTGCGCGTGCGTGTGCGTGTTGCGACGCCGACACCCGTGCCGCCGCCTTCGTCATTTTTACGTTCGTTCGCGCCCAGAATCTGCATAGCGTCACGATATGGCATGGCGGGGGCGCGGGGCAAGAGTTTGCGGATAAAAAAAGGGCCGCGCCAGTTTCCCGGCACGGCCCTTTCCTATTTCAAGCGCGTTGGGCTTAGGCGGCGGTAACCGACTTCACCTTTTCAACCGCAACCGCATAGCGGTTCTGCATCGGCTGGACGATTTCGCCGAGGAGCTTCATGTAGCCTTCAGCGAACTTCGATGCTTCACCGACCATCGCGTCGAGGTTGGTCTTGGCAACTTCCGACTGAAGCGCGAAGAATTCGGTTGGCGATTTCACAGCCGCAAACTTCTTGGCCGTTGCGTTGGCTTCTTCGATCGACTTGCGGCCATATTCAGCCGAATATTTCGCAATGTCCTGCGCGCCCTTGGCGGCGACGCGGCCCGAAGCAACGACGGCTTCGAGATTGCCCTTCGAAAATTCAACCATTTCTTCGAGGCCCTTCGAGCCCTTTTCCATGGCGGTTTTGGCGCGGGCCGAAACGTCACCGAACATTTCGGTGGCGCGTGCGGTCGCGTCGGCAGTGAACTTCTGGGCGGTTTCCTGAACCTTGGTGACGGTATCGTTCATGACTTTTTTTCCTTCTGCGATGATGGGAGCCGCGCTCTTGTTGGAAATTGCGGCTTCCGGGGTTTTGACGGGAGCGGCGACAACAGGTGTTGCAACCGCGACAGTTTCAGTGATGACAGGCTTGATGACCGGTGTGGCCGCAATGGGCTTGGGTGCTTCAACCTTTGCGGCAACAACGGGCATTGCAACCGGCGCTGACTTTACGGCCGGCTTTGTTGCCACGGGCTTGGCAACGGTCTTTTTCGAAACAGGCTTATCGACCACAATTGGCCTCCATTACGTCTATGTTGCAGTGCAATATAAACAGGTGCTGGCGAATTGCAAGCGTTTTTGTTGCAGTGCAACATAAATGCAGTTTTTACCCGGTCAGCGAGCCTTGACGTAGCGTCCCGGCGCATCCTCGATGGCCTTCAAGGCACCGTCGCCCGGAATTCGGGCGCCTCTGGCAACGACATCATCGCCACCAAAGCCGCGAATCCAGCTGATCCAGTCGGGCCACCAACTGCCTTTTACTTCGGCAGAGGTCGCCTGAAACGCTTCAAGGCTATCCATCGATCCATCGATCCAATGCTGGTATTTCATCGCGGCCGGCGGATTGACGACCCCCGCAATATGCCCTGATCCGGCCAGCACGAAGCGAGTAGGCCCCTGAAGATGCTCGGTCAGTTTCCAAACGCTGGCGAGCGGCGCAATATGATCCTCTTTGCCTGCTTGAATGTAGGCTGGTGTTTCAATCTTGGTCAGATCGATAGGTTCGCCAAGGGCATGGAGCGCACCCGGCATCACCATCTTGTTGTCACGATAGAGGTCGCACAAATAGGCTTTGTGCCATTTCGCCGGCAGATTCGTGGTGTCGCCGTTCCAGTGCAGCAAATCGAACGCCGGATAATCCTTGCCGAGCAGATAATTGCTGACAACCGTATTCCAGATCAGGTCCTTGCCGCGCAGCAGATTGAAGGTCAGCGCAAGGTATCGCCCGTCAAGGAAGCCGCCGCTCGACAGCTGGTCGATCATCGCGAGGTTTGCATCATCAACAAAATTGAGAAGTTCGCCTGCCTCACTGAAATCAACTTGAGCGGTGAAAAACGTCGCTGATTTGACTTTCTTGGCCTTCCCCTTCGCGGCTAGGACCGCAAGGGTCGCCGCCAGTGTGGTTCCCGCCACGCAATAGCCGATAGCATGCACCGACTTCACATCCAACAGCCCGCGGATCGTATCGATCGCGTCAATCTGCGCGGCGATGTAATCGTCCCAGACTACCTCGGCCATCGACGCATCAGCCGATTTCCAACTGACCATGAAAACGCTCAAGCCTTCGTCGACCGCCCAGCGGATGAATGACTTTTCGGGGCTGAGATCGAGAATATAGAATCGGTTGATCCATGGCGGAAAGATCACCAGCGGTGTCTTGCCCACCGTTGGCGTCGTCGGCGCATAGTGGATGAGTTGATAGAGCGGCGTTTCGTGGATCACTTTGCCCGGCGTCATGGCGATATTGCGACCCACCTCGAACGCATCGGATGCGGTATGCGTCAATTGCCCGCGCTTCATATCGGCCATCAGATGCTGGAACCCGCTCGCCAGACTGGCTCCGTTGGTTTCCAGCGCCTTGTTAAGTGCAATAGGGTTGGTCAGCGGCGAATTGGCGGGCGACATCGCTTCGACCAGCGTCCGCATCGCAAAGGCCATTTGTGTCTTTTGATGCGCTTCGACCGGCATGTTTTCGACGGCGGACATCATCGTTTCAGCCATGATTGCATAACCCTGCCGCATCAGATCAAACACGGGATGGTCCCATTCCGGCCCGGCAAACCGCTTGTCCTTGGGATCGACCTTGTCGCGGTTCGCCTCGGCAATCGGCTTGAGGATTTCCCCCCAGCCGTCCAGAATGGCACGTATCCCCGAAGCGGAATTAGGCGTAGCGTCGGTCATTATGCTCCCTACTCCGTTTGCGCTGAGCTTGTCGAAGCGCTGTCCTTCTTTACCCCGCCCCCAAAAGAAATACAGGACTTCGACAAGCTCAGCCCGAACGGTTATGGGACATTTGTTAAATCAAGAGGATCGAAATGTCCGACGAATTCTACCGCATGAAGCGCCTGCCGCCCTATGTCATCGCCGAAGTGAACGCGATGCGGGCCGCTGCGCGGGCGGGGGGTGAGGACATTATCGACCTCGGCATGGGCAATCCCGACCTGCCGCCGCCGCAGCATGTCATCGACAAGCTGTGCGAAGTCGCGATGAAGCCCGATGCGCATGGCTATTCGGCGTCGCGCGGCATCCCGGGCTTGCGAAAGGCGCAGGCAAATTATTATGCGCGGCGCTTTGGCGTCGACGTCGATCCCGAAAGCGAAGTCGTGGTAACGATGGGGTCGAAAGAAGGGCTGGCAAGCCTTGCCACCGCGATCACCGCCCCCGGCGATGTCGTGCTCGCGCCGAACCCGAGCTATCCGATCCACACGTTCGGATTTATCATTGCAGGCGCCACGATCCGCAGCGTCCCGACGACGCCAGACGAGCATTATTGGGAAGCACTCGACCGAGCGATGAAGTTCACCGTGCCACGGCCATCAGTGCTGGTCGTTAACTATCCGTCAAACCCGACGTCCGAGACAGTCGATCTCGCGTTCTACGAGCGCCTTGTTGCGTGGGCGCGCGACAACAAGGTCTGGGTGGTATCCGACCTCGCTTATTCCGAACTTTATTATGACGGCAAGCCGACCGCCTCGATCCTTCAGGTCAAGGGCGCAACCGACGTCGCGATCGAGTTTACCTCGCTCAGCAAAACCTATTCGATGGCAGGATGGCGGATCGGGTTTGCGGTTGGCAACAAACAGCTGATAGCGGCGATGACGCGGGTCAAATCCTACCTCGATTATGGCGCGTTCACGCCGATTCAGGCAGCCGCATGCGCAGCGCTCAACGGCCCGCAAGACATCGTCGAGAAGAACCGCGCGCTGTACCATCATCGCCGCGATGTCTTGGTCGAAAGTTTTGGCCGCGCCGGGTGGGATATGCCCGCGCCGCCCGCGTCGATGTTCGTGTGGGCCCCGCTCCCGCCCGCACTCGCGCATTTGGGAAGCCTGGAATTCACCAAGCAACTCCTCACCCATGCGGGCGTTGCGGTGGCCCCCGGCGTTGGTTATGGCGAAGACGGCGAAGGCTTTGTCCGCATTGCAATGGTCGAAAACGAACAACGCATCCGCCAGGCCGCGCGCAACGTGAAGAAATACCTGCAGAGCATGGGCGTAAACATCGGGGCAAAGGTGGGTTGAACCGCGCCGACCTTGAGGCGCGCTGGCTCACATTAACGCGCGAGATTATGCCAAGCGTTGCCGCAGAGAAGCGTTGGCCGATCCGCAACGATCACTGCTTTCAACGCGTCCTGCTCGACAATGCGTGTGGCGGGACTTGGTATGCTTATATCTCCAAACGTCCCGCCTATCGACGCGCCGATGCCGCAACGCTTGAACGCGCCATCGCGCTGGGTGAAGCGGTTCTTGCGGGCACTTCGGACCTGAACGAACTTAACAGCCGATCGCTGGCCTATCGAGGAAAAGCATGAACGAAGTCATCGCGCTGACTGACATTGCGCGGACGATCCAGCTTGCCGTGGCACCGGTGTTCCTGCTTGCGGGCATCGGCGCGTTTATGAATGTCATCGCAGGGCGGCTGAACCGTGTTGTCGACCGGGCGCGTTTCCTTGAACGGCTTCACCCCGATTCGACCGGTGACGAACACATCCGCCACGTTCGAGAACTGCGCTTGCTTGACCAACGGATTACGTTCTCAAGCAACGCGATTTTCCTGTGCGTGGCAAGTGCGATCACGGTTTGCGTCGTCGTGACATTGCTGTTCGTCGCCGAGCTGGCCAGTCTTAACTATGGTGCCAGCGTCTCGATCCTGTTCGTGCTGTCGATGGCCTTGCTGGCAGCGGGGCTGGTGCTTTTCTTAATCGAAACACGCGTCGCAGTGCGTGGCATCCGCATCCGCGCCGATTTGCTTGAACGAACCGCAGACGCCAGCCGCCTTGACCAGTGGCGGGGCAAGTGAGGATTGTTGCGGCCCTGTCCGCGCTCGGGCTGCTGGCGGGATGTGCGACAACGCGCGCGCCTGTTCTGACGCCTCAGGACAGCTTCTTTGCCAATCTCGCTACGCACTGCGGCAAGGCTTATACGGGGCGTTTGGTGACGAGCGAAGCCGCCGACGCCGACTTGTCGGGGCAGCCGATGGTCATGCACGTCCGCACATGCACCGACGCCGAAATCCGCATCCCCTTTCATGTCGGACGCAAAGATGGCAGCTGGGATCGCTCGCGGACGTGGGTGATCACGCGCACGGCAACGGGGTTGCGGCTGAAACATGACCACCGCCATGAAGACGGGAGTGCCGACAAAGTGACGCTCTACGGCGGTGACACAGCGACACCGGGCAGCGCGGCCATCCAGTCGTTCCCAGTCGATGCCGAAAGCATCGCCATGTTCCGCCGCGAAGGGCTGCTACGCTCAGTTACCAATATCTGGGCGGTCGAAGTTGACGCCGTGCACTTTGCCTATGAGCTGCGTCGCACGGGCGAAAATGCGCGGCATTTCCGGGTTGAATTTGATCTGGGCAAAACGATTGCCCCGCCCCCCGCGCCGTGGGGTGACTGATCACCCTGTCCGTTGACCCGGCACCCTAACTCACATCATGGGTTTGGGTCCGGGGGGCGGGATCTCGCTCGGTCCACCGCTGTTCGATGCGCCGCATGCGCTCAACAGCAAAGCCAAGGCGATAGCAGGCACGAAACCTGCTTTGCGAAGGTTGGTCATCATGATCTCCTTTATGAAGCCAATGGTTAACGTCCAGCGGGCATAAATGTTTCACGCATGCCGATCGCGTCAGGACGGGCTCAGCTCTGCGTCAGGCTCAGCACATTGCCGTCAGGGTCGTTGAACCACGCGACTTTCGCGCTGCCGTCGGGCACGGTCCAGATGCCGAGCGCGTCCTGACCGTATCCTTCATACACAGTGAAAACGACGCCCTTGGCGGTTAGCGCGGTGACGACGCCTTCGATGTCGGCGACATGCCAGCCGAGCGCCGGATGCGCGCCTGCGGTCCAATCGGGAATTTCGGTAATGCGCAGGATCGTCCCCGCCAGATCATATACGGCGGCGAAGTCATCGCCCGGCATCCGCGTGAGCCCCAGCGTATCCGAATAATAGGCTTCAGCGACGGCGCGATTGCGGCACATGATGAAGGTGACGGCGGTGGCGGATGCGAGTGACATAAGTCTTCTCCCCTCGCAGCTTAATGCCCCGCTTGCGGTCCTCGCTCGAGGCCCGATGCTGCGAGCTGATCGTCGATCATCGCCATGAGTCGGTCAAGCCCTGCCTGGTCCTGTGCTTCGGCGCGCGCGACCAAAACATCCTGCGTATTCGAGGCGCGGAGCAGCCACCAGCCGTCGGGCGTGTTCACTCGCGCGCCATCCGTGCGGTTGACGTCGGCTCCTTCGGCCTCCAGCCGGTCGAGCACTTCGTCGATGACGGCGAACTTGCGCTCTTCGGACACCTGAAAGCGCATTTCGGGGGTGTTAACCATCGGCGGCATCGCGTCCTTGAGCGCGGTCAGCGACCCGCCTTGCGACGCGATGGCGCGGATCAGCTGGATCGCGGCAAATTGCGCATCGTCGAAGCCGTAAAAGTCGTAATAATCCTTCGCGAAGAAGACGTGGCCCGACATTTCGCCAGCCAGCGGCGCGCCGGTTTCCTTCATCTTGGTCTTGATCAGGCTGTGCCCGGTTTTCCACATCAGCGGCTCGCCGCCGAGTTCTGCCACGCGGTCATAAAGCGCTTGCGATGCTTTCACGTCGGCGATGATCGTCGCACCGGGAAGCGCCGCCAGAACCGGCTGCGCGAGGATGCTCAAAATCTGGTCTCCCCAGACGACGCGGCCCATGCCATCGACCGCCCCAATGCGGTCGCCATCGCCATCAAAAGCCAGTCCGAAATCGAGTTTGTTGTCCGCGACGAGCTTTTTGAGGTCGCCTAGATTTTTCTCTTCGGTGGGGTCGGGGTGATGATTGGGGAAAGTGCCATCAATTTCGGTGAAGATCGTGAAATGCTCGCCGGGAAGCAGCTTGACGAGCTTCTCAATGACCTCACCCGCCGCGCCATTGCCCGCATCCCAGCCGATTCGGAACGGTCCGGCGTCGTAATCGCGCACCAGCCGCGCAACATAATCATCGATGATCACATAGTCGCTGACCGCACCCGCACCCGCCTCCCAGTCAGCCGCTTCGCTCAGGCGGTCGAGGTCGCGGATGTCGGCCCCGTAAAAAGGCGCATGGGCAAGCACCATCTTGAAGCCGTTATACTCGCCAGGATTGTGGCTGCCGGTTACCTGAACGCCGCCGTCGACCTCGAGCACCGCCTCGGCATAATAGAGCATGGGCGTCGGGCCCAGACCTACGCGCACGACGTCTATGCCGGTTTCGCGAAGCCCGCGGACAAGCTCGCCCTCAAGGCTGACTGAACTGACGCGACCGTCGTAGCCGACCGCGACCCGCGTGCCGCCATTACGCCGAACCCGTGTTCCGAAGCCGCGACCGATGGCATAGGCATCGGCCTCGCCCAGCGTTTCGCCAACAATGCCGCGGATATCATATTCGCGCAGCGAAGACGGGTGGAAGCGATGCGTCATAAATGTTCTTCCTACAAAAATCCGTTCGGGCTGAGCTTGTCGAAGCCTTGCCCTTTCTTTGCTGTGTCGCACAAGCAGAAGGACAGCCCTTCGACAAGCTCAGGGCGAACGGGATTGGTGTCGTGATTGTTCCTAAGGTTTCAACAATGTGTCGCGCGCCAGATTGATGCGCGCGGCGAGCTCGGCATTGCCACCGGCATCGGGGTGAACCTTGGCGATCAGGCGACGGTGCGCTTCGAGGACGGTGTCGCTGTCGGCTTCGGTGCTGACGCCGAGCAGTTTGGCGGCTTCGCCTTTGCCCATGCCCGAGGGTGCCGACAACGCGCGCTTTCCGAGGAAGTAAAGTGCAGCGACAAGACCGACGAAGAACAAAATCTTGATCATGAAAAGGCCAATTGCAACGTCGCTTCTTCGCGGACCGGGAGCGCAAAAGCCGAGACCATTTCGCGCAGTTCCTGTCGCGCGGCGATGTGGCTGAGGCCCACGGATTCAATCGCACCGACATCCAGCAAGGTCAGCCCCTTTGGGAAAAGCTCGCGGTAGATGACTCGCTCGCCAAGGCCGGGGATCACGCGGAAGCCGACCCGCTTCGACAATTCCACCAGGGCCGCCCCGACGCGCCGCATGTTATGCGCTTCGAGATGCTGGAGCCGGTTTCGCAGAACCACCCAATCGACCGTCCCGCCATCGGTTTTCGCTCGGACCTTGCGCAAATCCCAGATGAGTTCGGCGTAAAAACTCGGTTTCTTCACCTTGAACGTCTCTGAATCGACCTGCCCGATCAGGTCGAGGTCAACGAAACTGTCGTTGATCGGCGTCACCAGCGTATCGGCAAGCGCAATCGCAGCACGCGACAGTTGATCGTCGCGGCCCGGCGTATCGACAATGACATAATCGCAGCCATGCCCCAGCCGCGCGACTTCCTGCTCGATGCCCGCCGGCGTCATCAGCGAGAGAACGCCGTAAACCGGCATCGGCAGGTCAAGCCCGCGCCGCCGCATCGTTGCCGCGCGATTGTCGAGATAGCGCACCAGCGTTTTTTGCCGCACATCCATGTCGAGCGCAGCGACACGATACCCGGCAGCACAAAGCGCCACCGCCGCATGGACTGCGGTTGTCGACTTGCCCGTCCCGCCCTTTTCATTGGCAAAGACAATTTTGTGCGCGTGCATGGCATTCATCACTTTGGTGTTTAGCCCCCGCCGCTTGATTCGTTGCGCGCGCTCGCCAATGAGGGCACGTGAAACTGCCATAAGCGAGGGGCAAAGCCCGTGCAAACGATCCGTGACCTGCCCCGCCTTCGAATCGCGCGCGCGTCCCTCGACGGGACAGTGGCGATGGTGCCCACAATGGGTGCGCTGCACGCCGGGCATATGAAGCTGGTCGAAGCGGCCAAGGCGCAGGCCGATCATGTCATTGCGTCAATTTTCGTGAACCCGACGCAGTTCGCGCCCACCGACGATTTGTCGCGCTATCCGCGGCGCGAAACCGAGGATGCCGTGATATTGGCCGATGCAGGCGTCGCGATCCTATGGGCGCCCGATGTGGCGACGATGTATCCAGATGGTTTTGCCACGACGATTTCGGTCGCGGGCGTGAGCGAGGGGCTGTGCGGCGCGTCACGACCGGGGCATTTTGACGGCGTCGCCACCGTTGTAAACAAGCTGTTCGGGCAGGTCCGCCCTGACATCGCGCTGTTCGGCGAAAAGGACTGGCAGCAATTGCAGGTGATTCGCCGGATGGTTGCCGACCTTGATATGGGCATCGACATTATCGGCGTGCCGACCGAGCGCGAGGCGGATGGCTTGGCGATGTCATCACGCAATGCCTATCTTTCGGGCGCAGATCGCAAAGCGGCGGTGGCGCTGCCGAATGCGTTGACGGCCGCCGCATCGGCGTTGGCCGAAGGTCGCAATGAGGCTGTCATACTCGATCACGCGCGGGCAGAAATCACGGGCGCTGGGTTCGAAATCGACTATATCGAACGGCGCGACGACCGCCTTTTGGCCGCCGCACGCATCGGAACGACTCGGCTGATCGATAATTTTCCAGTTTTTTCGCGCTAAACTTTCCCACAAATCCGCCGTTCCTACTCCCGACTGAAATATGCTTTCGACGCGTTAACCATTTGTTGAAACCATTTCGGCGACAGTTTGGATTGACAATCGTCAATGGGGGTATGGGGTTATGGCTTCAAGTTTCAAAAGTGCATCGTTTCTTATCGAAAGCCGAATGAGCGATGCGGCATCGGGCGATGCCAATGCGTGTTACGAACTGGGGATTGCCTATTCGAGCGGGTCGGGCGGGATCGATGTCGATCTGGTTCAGGCGCATAAATGGTTCAATCTTGCTGCGGTCGCTGGCAATGAACGCGCGCAGGAATGCCGCGCCGAGATTTCGGATGAAATGACAGCGCGCGAAATCGCCGAAGCGCAACGCCAGGCGCGTGCCTGGCTGGGCGCGACGCAAATGCGCCACGCCGCTTAAGCCGTCTTCTTGAACGGGGCCATCGTCCCGAGAAACTCGATCTGTCGTTCGACCGCGCGTCGTTCGCGGGTCAGGAAATCGGCGATCGCGCGGCGGAAATTCGGATCAGGGATGTAGTGCGCCGACCATGTCGGCACGGGCACATAACCACGCGCGAGTTTATGTTCGCCCTGCGCGCCCGCTTCGACAGTTTTCAGGCCACGCGCGATGGCGGCGTCGATCGCTTGATAATAGCACAGCTCGAAATGCAGGAACGGCACGTCTTCGGTGCAGCCCCAATAGCGACCGTAAAGCGCCTCGGTTCCGATGAAATTCAGCGCGCCCGCTATCGGAACACCATCGCGGAGTGCGAGGACGAGCAGCACGCGCTCGGCCATTGTCCGCCCGATTTCAGAGAAGAAAGCGCGCGTCAGATAGGGCTGGCCCCATTTGCGCATCCCGGTGTCCTGATAAAAGCGCCAGAACATGTCCCAGTGCGCTTCGGTAATGTCCGCGCCGCTGATGTGGACAATCTCCAGCCCCTCGACAGCGGCGGCGCGTTCCTTGCGGATAGCCTTGCGTTTGCGCGATGCCAGCGCGCTCAGGAAATCATCGAAGCAAGTATAGCCGTCATTTGCCCAATGGAACTGTGTCCCTTCACGGATCAGCCAGTCCCCTGCTTCGAACAAATCAACCTGATCGGGTGCTACAAAATTGGCATGCACCGACGATAGGCCGTTTTGCGTCGCGAGCACTTCAGCAGCGGCGATCAGTCCCCTTGCGACGTCCATATCGGTGGTAAGGACACGCGGGCCCGGCACCGGGCTGAACGGTACCGCGATCACCAGTTTGGGATAATAGCGTCCGCCGGCATGTTCATAGGCGTCCGCCCAGCTGTGATCGAAAACATATTCGCCTTGGCTGTGGCTCTTTACATAAGCCGGGAGCACCCCCGCGAGTGCGCCGTCCACCCCGTCAATCGCCAGCGGCACCGGCTGCCACCCCGACTTTACGCAAGCGCTGCCCGAATTTTCGAGCGCCGTCAGGAAAGCGTGGCTCACAAATGGGTTTGCGTCGCCAGCACAGGCGTCCCACGCGGCAGCATCGAAGCTCGCCACCCCATCCCCGACGCGCGCCACGACGTCTTTCATGCGGGCTTTTCGTAAATCGCTTCGTCGGCATGGGCAAATGCACGGCGCTCAGCATCGGCATCGCGCACCGTCCAGGTCAGCACCGGAATGCCCCGGGCACGGGCCGCAGCGGCAAATTTGGACGGTAGATCGCGCACGTCATACGCCAAGAAATCAGGCTTTGCCTTGGCCATCGATGCCCAGCGCTCGACCGCGCCCTTTGCCCCCGCCTTACCTTCTTCGGTCACGACCAGCCCGCGCACGATCCGCGTGGCATTTTCGGCAAACCACGCGCCGACCAACGGATTGAAAGACATGATCGCCGCATCGCCGCGATACCCCTCCAGTGCGCGGCGGACCGAAAGGCAGAGAGGGGCGACACGCGGCCCCTTGGCTTTTATCTCGATCAACACCGGCACCCGTCCGGCGACCAGCGCCAATATCTCGGGCAGTTGCGGGATGGTTTCGGCTGTCCCGTTCAAGGTGATTTGCGCGAGATCCGCAGGCGTATGCGCGGCCACGTCGCCGGTCGATGCCGTAAGCCGCTCAAGCATCGCATCGTGGAACACCATCGCCTCGCCATCGCGCGCGGCCTGCACATCGGTTTCGATTCCATGGCCCAGAGCGATGGCGGCGCGAAACGCAGCGCGGCTGTTTTCAATGATACCGCCGCCATGGAGACCGCGATGTGCATAAGGCTGGGCCTTCAGAAAGGCGACACGGCTTTCCGGTGGTGGCGGTGCGATCAGATCCTCAAGCGGGGCGAACAGCGACAATCGCGTCAACCTCTACCATCGCACCGCGCGGCAACACGGGCACGCCAACCGCAGCGCGGGCATGCTTCCCGGCGTCATCGAACAGCGCCACCATCAGCGATGACGCGCCATCAGCAACTTTAGGCTGATCGGTAAAACGGTCATCACTCGCCACGAAAACGCCGAGGCGGACAATGCGTTCGACACGGCTTAGGTCACCGAGCGCCGCTTTGAGTTGCGCAACAATCATCAGGGCGCAGGCCTGTGCCGCTTCCTGTCCCGCCGCAATGTCGCGGTCTTCGCCGAGGCGCCCAACCATTACCTCACCGCCCTTGAACGGCAATTGTCCCGACACGAAAAGCATCCCGTTCACCTCCACTGTCGGGACATAATCGGCGACCGGCGCAGCGGCAACCGGCAGGGTGAGGTTCAGCGCGGCAAGCGCGGCATCAATGCTATGGGTCATGATGTCCACAAAGCGCACTCGCGTGACAGGGTCAAGACGCATCTTTGATTGTGGGGCGAAGCGCTCTATCTAATGCGCATGGCCATCCTGCCCCGCCCCTCCTCCCCGCTCGCCGCTTGGCGCGATTTGCGCGACTTCGTGGGCCAACCCCGCAAACATAAAATCGTATTTGCGGCGCTTTCATTCGCACTTCCCGCCGTGATTTTCTGGGCGATGATCCGCGAAGCAAAGCTCGACGAGGTGTGGGTTCCGCCCACGATCATTTACGTCAAGCAATGGCCCGCCAGCCGGACCGCCGCCGAAGCGCGTGCGCAGCAAGCGAAAGACCTGCCCGCCGAGATCGCCCGAAAAAGGGAACGCGAAGCCGCCGCAGAAGCCCAGCGCCAGGCCTATCGCCGCCTCGCCGACAAAATGGGCGTTGATGTCGATAAGCAGCGCAAATGAACGATCATGCGCGCTGGATGGGCGCAGCGATTGCCCTTGCACAACGCGGACGGGGGCGGACATGGCCCAATCCCAATGTCGGGTGCCTGGTTGTTCACGATGGTCGCGTTGTCGGGCGGGGCTGGACTGCCGACGGCGGAAGACCACATGCCGAGGCAGTCGCTTTGGCGCAGGCGGGCGATGCGGCGTCCGGAGCGACGATTTACACCACGCTTGAGCCTTGCGCGCATGCGAGCGAGCGCGGGCCGACCTGCAGCGATCTGATCGTCGAGGCGGGCGTGGCGCGGGTCGTTATTGCGGTGCGTGACCCCGATTCGCGCACCGATGGCAATGGTGCAGCGCGATTGCGCAGTGCAGGGATCGTGGTTGTCGAAGATGTTGAAACCAAAGCAGCCCGCCGCGCGATGGCGGGGTTCCTGACGCGGCAGCGCTTTGGTCGCCCGCATGTAACGCTGAAACTTGCACTGTCGCTCGACGGCTGTATCGCCGGTGCCGACGGCGAGAGTCAGTGGATCACCGGCCCCGAAGCCCGCGCGCACGGCCATCTGGAGCGGTCGCGGGTCGAAGCTATCCTGGTGGGGCGCGGGACGTTTGAGGCGGACGCGCCACGGCTCGATGTGCGGCTCGCGGGATTGGAGGAGCGTTCGCCAGAAAGATACATATTGTCCACTACAAAAACCGTTCACCCTGAGCCGGTCGAAGGGTTGTCCTTTTCTGAGGCCGACAGTGACGAAAAGGACAGGGCTTCGACAAGCTCAGCCCGAACGGAATGGGGGGTAATTCGACATCATCAAGACATAACCACCCTCCCCGCCGATCACCTCCTCATTGAAGGCGGTGCCGGTGTGGCATCGTCATTTCTGAGCGCAGATCTTGTCGACCGCCTCGTCATTTACCGCGCGCCAATCCTCATCGGTGGCGGCAAGCCGGGCCTGAATGACATCGGCCTGACAGCCCTCCCAGACGCGCATGGGCGGTGGCGCGCGGTCGATTCGCGGATGCTGGGCAAGGACCGGCTCGACATTTATGAGCGAGTGCGGGATTAGGGCGCATGTTTACGGGGATCATCACCGACATCGGCACGATCCGGAGCACCGAGCAACGCGGTGACCTGCGCATCGTGATCGAAACCGCTTATGACACCGCGACCGTCGCGATGGGTGCGTCGATTGCCTGTTCAGGCGCGTGCATGACGGTGGTCGATAAAGGACCGGGGTGGTTCGCGGTCGATATGTCGGGCGAAAGCGTTTCGTGCACCGCGCCGGGGCTGTGGGTGGCGGGTGGTCGGCTCAACCTCGAACGCGCGATGAAAATCGGCGACGAACTGGGCGGGCATATCGTGACAGGGCATGTCGACGGCATTGGCCATGTCGCATCGTTCGATCCCGTCGGTGACAGCTGGCGCGTGGTCATCGCCGCGCCCGACGCCGTCGCGCCTTATGTCGCAGCCAAGGGGTCGATCACGGTCGATGGCGTGTCTTTGACTGTGAACGAAGTCACCGACCAACCCGACGGCACCGCGTATTTCACGCTCAACATTATTCCACATACGGCGGCGATGACGACACTGGGCAGGTTGGTGACGGGGTCTGCGGTCAATCTCGAGATCGACATTCTCGCCCGCTATCTGGCGCGTATGCAGACGCGGTTAGCGCTTCACAGGGGGTAACACCCATTTCCCCGGGCGACGCGTCATCAGGCAGGCTCGTGCATCACCGTCGCCCTTACAGTTAAGCGCGGTCCGTTCGTTTTCAATCGAGGCGCAAAAGCCTTCGCGCCATTCGCCTTGCCGCGGTTTGGTTTCGATGATCGTGCAGCCGCGTTGGGGGTCGTGCGCGCCGATCTGCCAATAGCCTTGCGTTGTGATGATCCCGCCGGGCTCCGGTTTGTCGCCGCCGAAGCGTCCGTCATTGAGAAACTGCACCATAAGCGCGCGGCTGCCCAGCGTGGCGTCGGTAGAAAAGACGCCAAGCATATCGCGTTCGTTGACGGCGCGGGGCGTGGCCGAACAGGCGGTAAGGAGGAACAGCAGTACAACGCTACGCATGCGCCACCAGCAGATGATCGAGCTGCATTTTGTCGGCGATGTGAAATCCCTTGAGCGGGCCAAATGCCAAACCGCGCTGGTCGGCGATGGTCAATCCCGCCGCGCGGACATGGCCCGCAAGCTCGTCAGGGGTCAGGAACTTGTCCCAGTCATGCGTGCCGGGGGGGATTCCGCCGACAGTTTCGCCGATGCCGATAAGCGCGAGCCGCGACAGCGCGGTCCGGTTTGGCGTGGACAGGACCAGCAACCCGCCGGGCGCCAGCAAACCCGCGAGGCCGGCGACAAAACTGGCGGGGTCAGCCACATGCTCGATAACCTCAAGGCAGGTCACGAGATCAAATGTCTCGCCCGCCACCGCGTCGAGTTCGCCCGCACGATAATCAATGGCCAATCCCGATTGCGCAGCATGCGCCTGTGCCACGGCAATGTTTTCGGGTGCTGCATCAACGCCGGTTACGGCACCGCCCATCCGCGCCAATGGCTCGGCGAGCAACCCCGCGCCGCAGCCCATGTCGAGCACGCGTTTGCCCGATAACGGTGTTCGCGCTTTCGGATCACCATGCCAATACGCATCGACGCGATCACGAATATAGCGCAGCCGCACGGGGTTCAGGCGGTGGAGCATCGCCGACGATCCCTTCGGATCCCACCAGTCCGCTGCCATGCTGCCGAAACGCTCAGCTTCGTGGGGCACAATATTCGATGTGGTTGCGTTCGCCATGCCCCCTTCCTATCAGGCGCACAGGCAAAAGCCCAAGGGGGAATACAGCGCCATGGCGCGGATTGTGATGAAATTCGGCGGCACGTCGATGGCGGGGATCGAACGCATCCGCAGCGTCGCCGCGCGCGTGAGGCGCGAAGTCGAGGCGGGCAATGAAGTTGCCGTCGTCGTCAGCGCAATGGCAGGCGACACCGACCGGCTGGTGGGGTTCTGCAAGGAAGCGTCCCCGCTGGCCGATCCGCGCGAATATGATGTGGTCGTCGCATCGGGCGAACAGGTAACGGCAGGACTGCTGGCGATTGCGCTGCAGTCCATCGGCGTCAACGGACACAGCTGGATGGGCTGGCAATTGCCGATCCGCACGTCGTCGGCGCATGCCGCCGCGCGGGTCGAAAGTATCGATGCCAGCGCTTTGATGTGTTCGCTGGCCGATGGTCAGGTGGCGGTGATCCCCGGCTTTCAGGGTCTGACGCTCGACGGCGATATATCGACGCTCGGACGCGGTGGATCGGATACCTCGGCGGTTGCCGTGGCGGCGGCGATCAAGGCCGATCGCTGCGACATCTACACCGACGTTGACGGCGTTTATACCACCGACCCGCGCATCGTACCGCGCGCGCGCAAATTGAAGCGCGTCACTTATGAAGAAATGCTCGAACTCGCCAGCGTCGGGGCGAAAGTGCTGCAGACGCGCTCGGTTGGCCTTGCCATGAAGACCGGGGTGCGCATCCAGGTGCTCTCAAGTTTCGACGACCCGTCCAACTCGGCAACTGCCGACACCCTGCCCGGAACAATGATCGTCAGTGATGACGAGCTAGGAGATGATGTGGAAAGCCAGCTGATTACGGGGATAGCCCATGACAAGAATGAAGCCAAAGTCACGCTGACCGAAGTGCCCGACACGCCGGGATCGGTGTCGCGGATTTTCGAGCCACTGGCCGCGGTCAACATCAACGTCGACATGATCATCCAGAATATCGCGCACCAGTCACCGGGGCGTGCCGGTTCGACCGATGTGACGTTTACGGTGCCGCAGGCCGAACTGGCGCGGGCGCTGGATGCGCTTGACAAGGCGAAGGACAGCATCGGCTTTTCGGCCATCGTGCACGACACGAAAGTGGCCAAAATCTCGGTCGTCGGCGTCGGCATGCGCAGCCATGCGGGCGTTGCTTCCACGATGTTCAAGGCGCTGGCGGATCGTGGGATCAACATCCTCGCGATCAGCACGAGCGAGATCAAGGTCAGCGTGCTGATCGAGGAAGATTACACCGAACTCGCGGTGCGCGTGTTGCATACCGCCTACGGACTGGACGCGGACGAGGTTTAGTCGATCCGCATCGCTTCGGCGGCCAGGCCTTCGGCTTCGACCAGCAGGGCGTCGTCCACCGTTCCCTGCGCCACACTTTCGCGGCCAATCATGACCAGGACGGGAACCGCGAGCGGTGTGACGCGCGGGACGTCGATATGCAGGATGGTATCGGCAGCGCGGTCAAGGAGATTGGCCAGCCTTCCGACATCGGTCATCTTGGCGCGCGCATCGGCCCAGGCGGCTTTGAGCAACAAATGATCTGGTTCATAACGGCGCAGGACGTCGTAGATCAGGTCGGTTGAAAAAGTAACCTGCTTGCCCGACTTGCGCGTGCCGGGATGTTGCCGCTCGACCAGCCCGCCGATGACCGCAACTTCGCGGAAGGCGCGTTTGAGCATGTGCGATCCTTCAACCCAATCGACAAATTCATCGGCGAGAATGTCGGCGGAAAAGAGCGCGCGCGGATCGGCCACAGGGTCGAGGCTGTAGGTTGCGAGTGCATAATCATTGGCGACGAAGCCGATGGGTTTGAGGCCGCGATTTTCCATGCGTTTGGTCAGCAGCATCCCAAGTGACTGGTGCGCGTTCCACCCTTCGAACGGATAGACGACCATGTAATACCGCCCGTGGTGCGGGAAAGTTTCGACAAGCAATTCACCGGGCGCGGGCATTTTCGAGCGGCGCTGCTGCACTTCAAGCCATTCGCGGACGTCGGGCGGGAAGCGCGGCCACTCGCTGTCGTCATGCAGGAAGCCGCGCACACGGTCGGCGAGGTTGGTAGATAAGGGCATGCGCGCGCCGCCATAGCTGGGGATGCGCGCGGGACGGCTGGTGGCGCGGACGATCACGTCTTCGGTGTCGATCCGTTCGACCTCTAGGCTGATTCCTGAGAAGAAAAAAGTGTCGCCCGTGCTGAGCGTCGCGGCAAAGCCTTCCTCGACGCGACCGAGGGTGCGGCCATTCTTGAAGCGCACTTTCAGCATCGCGGCTTCGACGATGATTCCGGCATTCATCCGGTGCTGCGTGATGAATTTCGGATGCGACACCCGCCAGACGTCGCCGGTCTTGGTCAGGCGCTTGAACTTGTCGTAGGCGCGCAGCGCGTAACCGCCGGTCGCGATGAAATCGAGGACAGCGGCGAAGGTTGTCGCATCGAGCGCGCTGTAGGCGAGGGCGGATTGCACTTCGTCCAGCATCCGCGCTTCGTCGAACGGCGCGGCGCAGGCGCAGGCCATGAGGTGCTGGGCGAGAACATCAAGGCTGCCACTGAGAAAGATGTCGGGGTCCAGCTCGCCCGCTATCACCGCGTCAAGCGCCGCGCGGGCTTCGAGATATTCGAAACGGTTGCCGGGGACGAGGACGGCTTCGGATGGTTCGTCCAAACGGTGGTTCGCGCGGCCAATCCGCTGGAGCAGCCTCGACGATCCCTTCGGTGCGCCCATCTGGACGACGCAATCCACATTGCCCCAGTCGACGCCGAGATCGAGGCTCGCGGTCGCGACCAGCCCGCGCAATTTGTTATCGGCCATCGCGGCTTCGACCTTGCGCCGCGCTTCGATGTCGAGGCTACCGTGATGGATGCCGATGGGCAGCCGCGCTTCGTTCACCTTCCACAAATCCTGAAAGATCAGTTCGGCGAGCGCGCGGGTGTTGCAGAAAATCAACGTCGTGTTGTGCGCCTCGATCTGCGCCATGACTTGTGGTGCGGCATAGCGGCCCGAATGGCCCGCCCAGGGCACGCGGCCTTCGGGGAGCAGAATTTCAATCGAGGGGTCCGCGCCTTTGTCGCCCTGCACGACAGTGACGGCATCAATGTCGCCATAAGGCGCGAGCCAGGCGCGGTAGGCGTCGGGATCGCAAACAGTCGCGGAGAGTGCAACGCGGCGGAAGTTGGGAGCTATGCTTTGCAGGCGGGCGAGGCTCAGCGAGAGCAGGTCGCCGCGCTTGCCAGTGGCGAAGGCATGGACTTCATCGATGACCACGGTTTTCAGGCCCGCAAAAAGCGTCAGGCTGTCGGGATAGCTGAGTAAGAGGCTGAGCGATTCAGGCGTGGTGAGCAGGATGTGCGGCGGCTTTTCGCGCTGGCGTTTCTTGCGGTCCGATAGGGTATCGCCGGTGCGCGCCTCAACGCGGATGGGCAGCGCCATTTCGTCAATGGGGGTGAGCAGATTGCGGCGAACATCGACCGCGAGCGCTTTGAGCGGGGAGATGTAGAGGGTGTGCAGTCCCTGTCCGAGCGTCAGCGAGGACCCCGACCGAGCGTCAGAGAGGTCTGAAGTTGCACCTTTTCTCGCTGGCGCTCGAAGGGGCACCTTGCTAGCGCTCAGCGAAAGGGCCTCGATCAAATCAACCAACGTCGGCAAGAACCCGGCCAAAGTCTTGCCCGACCCAGTCGGCGCCACCAGCAGCGCATGCCGCCCTGCCCGCGCCGCCGCGAGCATTTCGAGCTGATGGCGACGCGGAGCCCAGCCTTTGGTCGCGAACCACTCGGTCATCACATCGGGAAGCTGGGAATCGGCAAGCATCGCAACCATATAAGGGTCATGGCACGATTAGGCGCATGGATCGAACCGCATCCGCATGGTATCTACATTCCCCCTGCTGATGCGTGGGTGGACCCGTCACGTGCCGTCCCGCGGGCGCTCGTCACGCACGGCCATGCCGATCATGCGCGCGGCGGGCATGGCGCGGTGTGGGCGACGCCCGAGACGCTGGCGATCATGGGCGTGCGTTATGGCGAGCAGGCGGGACATCCGGTTGGCTACGGCGAGAGCGTTCAAGTCGGCGACGTGAAGGCGACTTTCGTGCCCGCGGGGCATGTGCTGGGGTCGGCGCAGATCCTGCTCGAATTTGGCGGCGAGCGAGTCGTCGTGTCGGGAGACTACAAGCGCCGCCCGGACCCCACCTGCGCGTTGTTTGAACCCGTGCCATGCGACATATTCATTACTGAAGCGACCTTTGGGTTGCCGGTGTTCCGCCATCCCGAAACGCGCGATGAAATGGCGAAGCTGCTGGCGGCCTTGGCGGCGGAGCCCGAACGCTGCGTGCTCGTCGGCGCCTATGCGCTCGGCAAGGCGCAGCGGGTGATCGCCGAGCTGCGCTTGGCTGGTCATGACGCGCCGATCTATATCCACGGCGCGATGCAGCGGCTTTGCGATCTGTACCGCGAATGGGGCGTCAATCTGGGCGAGCTCCGCCCTGCACTGGTCGCGAGCAAGGAGGAGATGCGCGGGAGCATCGTCATTGCCCCGCCGTCGGCGCTCAATGACCGCTGGTCACGTCGCCTGCCCGATCCGATCACCGCGATGGCCAGCGGCTGGATGCGCATCCGCCAGCGCGCGGTGCAGCGCGGCGTCGAACTCCCGCTGATCCTGTCCGACCACGCCGACTGGGACGAACTGACCGCAACGCTGGAGGAGATTGCGCCAAAGGAAGTGTGGGTCACCCACGGCCGCGAAGAAGCCCTGATGCACTGGTGCATGACCCGCCAGATCAAAGCGCGGGCGCTCGATTTGGTGGGGTACGAGGATGAGGATGATTGAGGGGTGACTCCAAAACAAAGTTTCGATCTCGCTTAGTTTTCACTTGTTTCGCATTGCGAACTCAGTGGACCACGAAGGGCAAGCTGTTGTAGGTATATTGGGCGAGGCGCCGGTCGGTGAATTTCAGTTTTAAGGGGGGACTAATTCTATGCTTAGAGCCGTCATATTGGCAGGCAGCATTGGATTGCTATGGCAAAATAGCCCGGCAGCAAAACCACAGTTTAATAAAACGCTAGAGAAGCGTTTTATGACTGCGTGCGTATCCATTGTGGCACCGGACGAAAACGGTCGAAGGCCATATACATCGGTGCTACAGCTGCTGGGAAAATACTATGGTACCGCCAAATGGGACAAAGGCTTTGGGGAAACTCCGTCAGCCTATATGTTTCAAGCTGTGCAAAGAGACGCATTCACTGGCAATACGATATTTTTACGGTATGAATTTGAAAAAAACAGAGAACGACGGACTGAAGAAAACTGCGGCCCTGAATCTGTCTCTTTAAACAGAGTTCTCCTCAGGAACGGAGATAAGCAAATTGTGGGTAATGCTTGGGAAGCGATACAGATGTTACTATTACCTTACTGAGATTTTCAAGATGAGAATATAGATTGCTCGATACTTCAAACAGGTTCATCTAATTCCCAAATTACACTGCCATCTGCAGTTGTGAGAATCGTCCAATCCACTGCTCCAAGACCAACTGCAATTGGAAATTGCTTTGCCGCTGCAACGGCCGCATCATCGTCGGACGCAGTTAGCAGCTCATCGGTTAGGTTGCCAACGCCGCCTTTCACCCGCACTTGTAATCTATAGTTTGGCATACCGACTCCATTTGCTAGGAATAAATGCGTGAACCGAGCGTGGCGGTCGGTAAGTAACAAGTCAAAAAAATCACCCTGCCACACCGCTATAATCCTTAACCCCGACATACTACCACCTGACCGATGCTCACGCGGCAGGCCGATTTAACACTATCCCGGCGTATCCCATTCCTCCAGCCGCAGTCCGGCAATATCCCGAAAATCCCTGCCGTTTCGCGTGATCAGCACGGCATCACGGGCAATCGCCTGTGCCGCGATCAGGCGGTCGAGGGTCTTGCGGCGGTCATAGCCCAGCGCACCAACAATCGTGCCATAGGCAAGGATGTCGCTGTGCGTGAACATTTCGACTTTCAATGTTTCGAGGAGCCGATCGAGCAACTGCTTTCGCCGCCCCGCGTCCTCCGGCACTTTATTGGCACCGTTTTCCAGCTCGATGCGCGTCATCATCGATATGACGGGTTTTTCGTCAAGCGCTTGCAACCGCATGTGCGTTTCACGGTCGGCATCGCGGAGGGCGATGGCGATGTTCGTATCGACAAAGATCACCCGAGGCCGGGCCGTTCGGGAAATTCAAACGGGTCGCGCGCCTGAACGCCATCGTCCGGCGCGCCGATGGCGAGCAAATCGTTATAAAGGTCAACCATTTGCCGGCGCTGTTCGGCCGTATCGACAATTTCGGTCAGAACGACACGACCCCCTTCGCGTTCGACGCGGATTTCCTTGCCGATGCCGAAGCCAAGCCCTTTCGGCAGGCGGACGGCTTCGCTGTTGCCGGACTTGAATGTGCGGGCGAGGACAGGCGCGGTCATGGCATTGTATATACGGGATAGACGGTGGTTTTGCAACGCAGCGCTTACACTTCCTCCCGAAGACTCAACCCCGCATTCGCTTCGAGCCGCGTCAGCAATGCCACCGCCATCAGCCCGCCGGGCGTGAAGATGCCGCCGCCGCTTTCGGTCTCGTTCAGCGTCAGCGCCGATTCCGAAATCATTTTCGACGTGCTGCCGTATCCCGGATCGCGGTCGCCTTTGACGACGAGTTTCACAGGATCGCGGCCTTCGATTTCGGCGGTGAACAGGATTTCATACGACCCGTTCTCACGCTCTTCTTTCGATGGTCCTTGACCGGGTTCGGGCATTTTGCCGTCGCCAAAGGGGTTCATCTTGGCGACCGCTTCGGCCATGGCCTTGCCCGCTTCGCCGATCGTCGTCAGCATCATTTCGTCATAGACGAAGTCCGCGCCATAGCCCGCCTCGCCAAGCAGGAAGTTCGAGCGGTGCACGTTCTTCGTGTTGATTGGCGCCATGACGAAGGGCACGGCCCAGCCCTTTTCCGCCCGGTCATATTCGGGGATCATGCCGGTCGGCTGGCTTGGTCCGTCGAAGCCAGGGGTCAGCGCGAAGGGATTGGTGAGCAGGCCGAACAGCTTGGGGTTCTTGCCGACGGCCGCCATCGTTGCTTTCATGCTGGCGACCGTGCCGCCCGATGCGCCGCCCTTCATGTTGCGGACGCGGCATTTGATGCGCTTGGCGGGCTCGCCGAAGCGGTCCTTCACGATTTCCTGCAATTTCCACACCCCCAGATCGAAGGGGATCGAATCGAACCCGCACGAGAAAACGATCCGCGCGCCCGATTTGACGGCCGCGTCCTGATGCGCGTCGATCATCTGGCGCATCCACACCGGTTCGCCGCAGAGATCGACATAGGACGCGCCAGTTTCCGCGCAGGCGGCGACAAGGTCATTGCCGTAAAGCTGATACGGGCCGACTGTCGTGATAATCGTCCGCGCCCGCGCGCACATCGCGCGGATGCTGGCGGGATCATCGGCATCGGCCACGACCAGCGGGGTGTCGGCAGGCGCGCCGATCAGGTCACGGACTTCGGCGAGTTTGGTGGCGGATCGCCCCGCCATCGCCCAGCCGGTGATCCCGCGCGCCACCAGATATTCGGCAACCAGCCGCCCCGTGAACCCCGTCGCGCCATAAACGATGATGTCAAATTCGGCCGTGCGCATGTGTGGTCCAATCCTTGGCTGTGGCGACGCTATATGCCTGCGCAATGATTGGCGCGCAAATTTGCAGGATGCCGCAACGGCGGACCTGTCACAAAAATGTTGCACGGCAGAACTGTCTCAAAATCGGTCGGATTTTTACGATGAATCGAGATTGACACCCACGTTGGCTGTATTAACAAACGGTTAAGGATTGTTCCTTTCCCAAGCACATTCTGCTTGGGTCCACCATTCCCAAACAGGGGGATTTATGACGAGTTTTAAGAAAGTTGCGTTAGGCATATCAGCACTTGCGCTGGCAATGGCATCGGCTGCATCGGCGGCTTCAACGGTCGTCCAGGGCTTCGAAGGCGCAACGCTGGTAAAGAATCAAGTTGTTGGCGGCGGGTTCATTCCACCCGACACGATGGGCGCTGTTGGTACAACACAATATGTTGAAATCATCAACGGTTCGTATTCCGTTTACAGCAAAGCAACCGGAACGCAGCTTTCGTTTATCGACGATGACGCATTCTGGTCCGCAGCCGGCGCAACCGATTTCAACGGCGCAACGGCTGGTGGTTACACCAATGGCGATCCGCGCATCCTTTTTGATGCAACGCGCAACCGCTGGATTGCGACCGCGTTCGCTGGCGACGTTTCATTCCTGAACATTGCTGTTTCGGATACGGCGGACGCACTGGGCCCTTGGAAAGGCGCGACATTCCTCGCGTTTAACGGCGCTGCAGGTGGCGGTGTTGCCGATTATCAAACACTCGCGATGGACCGTAACGCCGTTTATATCGGCACGAACAATTTCGATCCGTCATTTATCGGAACGACGTTGAACGTGATCCCGATTGGTGACGTATTCAGTGCAATTGCGCCCAACGTCGCCAACCGTGCAACTTTCTCGCAACTCGCGACTGCGGCAACGCCTGCCAATGATCGCGGGTTCTCATTGCAGGGTGTGAACAGCAACGCGGTGGGCACGACCGGCAAGATTGTTGCCGATGGTGTGACGAGCAACTATGGCGTTGGCTATGACATCACCAACGCTGGTGGTGGCAACGGCGTCGCAGCGCAGGGTGCGGTCAACGCGCTCGGTGTTCAGGCGTTCAACAACAACAACACCATCGCGAACGGCAAGGCACGTCAGCCCGATGGGACGCGCACACTTGACACACTCGACACCCGGATTGGTGCCAATGCGTGGGAACAGAACGGCAATATCTACTTCGTCCGCACTGTGACGCCCAATGGGACCGATTACACAGCGTCGCGGATCACCGTGCTGAAGGCATCGGATTTCTCCGTGCTTCAGGAAGTCGATATTACCGGTGGCAACTACGATTATTACCAGGGTTCGCTGGCCGTCAGCGCTTTTGGACTTGTGGTCGGCTATAATCGGTCGAGCTTCGACGTGGCAACGGGGAACGTGGCGTTCATGGCAAATGCCTACACGCTCGATGCGAACGGGTTGCTGGTGTTTGATGCCACACACCTGCTGAAGCAAAGCGATAACAATGGTTATGCGCTCGGCGGCGCACGCAACCGTTGGGGCGACTATAGCTCGGTGACGGTCGATCCGACAGATGCCAGCAAGTTCTGGGCAATCGGCGAATTTGCCAATTTCCGTGATGCGGCCAATACGCTTGACGGCTGGGGCACCTGGATTGGCGTTGTCCAGTTCGGTCAGGTCAATGCTGCGGTTCCCGAGCCTGCAACTTGGGCACAGATGCTGGTCGGCTTCGGCTTGATCGGTGGTGCCATCCGTCGCAAGCGCGTGACCAAAGTGACCTACTCGGTCGCCTGATCCCGCGCTCGCTCCGGCGACGCTCAAACATGCCCCGGCGCTGGACATCCAGCGTCGGGGTTTGTTTTGTGTATTCACGCCAACAAGCGTATGCTGCGATCATGAACCAAGTCCCCAAGCTGTTCGTGTCAGGACTCGCCATGTCGATGCTCGTCAATGCCAATGCACCGTTGACCGGCGAGTGGGGCGGCGATCGGGCGAATTTGACCATTGATGCCAAGGGCGCACGGATCGAAATGGACTGCGCGCGCGGCACAATCACCGCGCCGCTAAAACTCGACAAGGCCGGACGGTTTACCGCCAAAGGCATTTTTGCCCGGGATCATCCCGGTCCCGAACATATGAACGCGCCCGACCCGCGCCGCGCCGCAACTTATGCCGGGGCGCTGTCAGGCGCTGCCCTGACGCTGACGATCAGAGTCGCTGGCGAGATGGCCCCACAAAAGTTGCGACTCGTCAAAGGGGCGCGGGTGAAATTACTCCGCTGCCTCTGACGTTAAGCTGCCAGCTTTCTGAGCACATACTGCAAGATGCCGCCGTTCATGAAATACTCGACTTCATTGGCGGTATCGATGCGGCAGAGCGCCTTGAAGGTGAAGGACGAGCCATCAGCACGCGTGACATGCACGGTCACCTCCTGACGTGGTGAGAGGGCCGCGACGCCAGTGATCGTGAAGCTGTCGTCGCCGGTCAGGCCCAATGACACGCGCGTATCACCGTCTTTGAACTGGAGCGGGAGGACGCCCATCCCGACGAGGTTACTCCGGTGGATGCGCTCGAAGCTTTCGACAATCACGGCGCGGACGCCAAGCAAATTGGTGCCCTTGGCCGCCCAGTCGCGCGATGATCCGGTGCCATACTCCTTGCCACCGATGACGACGAGCGGCGTGCCGTCGGCCTTGTGGTGCATGGCGGCGTCATAGATCGGCATGGTTTCGCCGTTGTAATATGACATGCCGCCCTCGACGCCGGGCACCATTTCGTTCTTGATCCGTATGTTGGCGAAGGTGCCGCGCATCATCACGTCATGATGGCCGCGCCGCGCGCCATAGCTGTTGAAGTCGGCCTTCGCGACTTGATGCTCCATCAGCCATGTGCCCGCCGGGCTGTCGGCCTTGATCGAACCTGCGGGCGATATGTGATCGGTGGTGATCGAATCGCCCAGAATTGCGAGCGGTTTCGCGTCAATGATGTCGCTGATCGGCGCGGGCGTCATCGACATGCCGTCGAAATAAGGCGGGTTCGCCACATAAGTGCTGCCTGCGCGCCACTGGTAAGTGTCCGATCCTTCAACCTCGATCGCCTGCCAATGCTTGTCGCCCTTATAGACGTCAGCATAGCGCGCGGTGAACATTGACCGATCAACATTGGCGTCCATCGTCGCGCGGACTTCGGCATTGGTTGGCCAGATGTCCTTCAGATACACGTCATGGCCGTCGGTGGCCTGACCGATTGGCGTCGTCGTGAAATCCTCGGTCACCGTCCCCTTCAATGCATAAGCGACGACCAGCGGCGGCGAGGCGAGGAAGTTCGCGCGCACGTCGGGCGAAACGCGGCCTTCGAAATTGCGGTTCCCCGACAGGACCGAGGCGGCAACGATGTCATTGCCGTTGATCGCCTTGCTGATCGGTTCGGCGAGCGGGCCGGAATTGCCGATGCAGGTCGTGCAGCCATAGCCGACCAGGTTGAAGCCAATCGCGTCGAGATGCGATTGCAGCCCCGCTTTCACCAGATAATCGGTGACCACTTGCGATCCGGGCGCAAGCGAGGTCTTGACCCAAGGCTTGGGTTTCAGGCCGAGTTCGTTTGCCTTTTTTGCGACCAAACCGGCCGCAACCAGCACACTAGGGTTCGACGTGTTGGTGCAGCTGGTGATGGCGGCGATCACGACATCGCCGTCGCCAATATCGTGATCCTTGCCCTCGACCGCCACGCGCTTGAAACCATCATGCTTGTAGACCGACGACAGTTCGCCGTTGAACACGTCATCAACCTGAGTCAGCGCAACCTTGTCCTGCGGGCGCTTTGGTCCCGCAAGGCTCGGCACGACGGTCGACATGTCGAGCGTCAGCGTCGAAGTGAACACAGGATCGGGCGCATCGGCAAAGCGCCACAGCCCCTGCACCTTGGCATAAGCCTCGGTCAGCGCAATATGTCCCTCGTCGCGGCCCGTCAGGCGCAGATAGTCGAGCGTCTTGTCGTCAATGCCGAAAAAGCCGCACGTCGCGCCATATTCGGGTGCCATGTTGGCCAGCGTCGCGCGGTCGGCGAGGCTGAGGCTGTCCAGACCCGGGCCATAATATTCGACAAAGCGTCCGACCACGCCGTGCGCGCGCAGCATCTGTGTCGCGGTCAGCACGAGGTCTGTCGCCGTGATCCCTTCGCCCATTGCGCCAGTCAGCTTGAACCCGACGACTTCGGGGATGAGCATCGACACGGGTTGCCCCAGCATCGCCGCTTCGGCCTCAATCCCGCCAACGCCCCAGCCGAGCACGCCAAGGCCGTTGATCATCGTCGTGTGGCTATCGGTGCCGACGCAGGTGTCGGGATAGGCGATTTCAATGTCGTCGCGCCGTTCACTGTCGGTGCGACGGTCGCCCGCGACAAATTCATCCTCTTGGCGGCGGTCCGTGTCCGAGCGCCCGACTTCAGCTGACGTCCAGACGCACTGCGCAATATGCTCGAGATTGACCTGATGGCAAATGCCCGTTCCCGGCGGAACGGCCTTGAAATTGTCGAGGCTCTTTGATCCCCATTTCAAAAAGTCGTAGCGTTCGGCATTGCGGTGATATTCGATTTCGACATTCTGCTCGAACGCCTTGGGATGGCCGAATTCATCGACCATCACGCTGTGGTCAATAACGAGATGGACCGGAACTTGCGGATTGATTTTACCGGTGTCGCCGCCAAGCTTTGCAATCGCATCGCGCATCGCGGCAAGATCAACAACGCACGGCACGCCGGTAAAATCCTGAAGCAAAACGCGCGCTGGCCGATATTGAATTTCGCGATCGGGGCCGACCGGATTTTTCTGCCAATCGATCAGTGCGCGGATGTCGTCGGTCGACACCGTGAACCCGCCATCTTCAAAGCGCAGTAGATTTTCCAGTAGCACTTTCATGCTGAACGGCAGGCGACTGACATCACCCAGCTTCGCTGCGGCCTTGTCGAGGCTGTAATAGGCGACCGTCTTGCCACCGGCTTCCAGCGTGGAGCGTGTCGCGAGTGTGTCCTGTCCGACGGCGGTCATGGCGGCAATTCCCTATTTGGCTATGATGCGTTGCAGCACGCCTTAGCGCGCTGAACGCGAAAGGGAAGACAGGCTATCAGTTGAAACTTGACCGTCGCACCGGCATAGCGCGTTCATGTTGCTTGCGATCCTCTCCGCCATCGTAATGACGATCATTGTCGGCGTCCGTTATCTGGTCGTCAGCGGCGCTTTCGCGTTTGCTACGAGCAAGGTCCGGCCTGGCCTTTATGCCAACCTGACTCCTCAAATCCGGCGTGAAATCGCGTGGAGCCTCGCGAGCGCCGCCATCTACGGCATCCCCGCCGGGATCGTCGCGTGGGGCTGGCAGCATCATGGCTGGACACAGGTTTATACGGACCTGAGCGGCTATCCGCTCTGGTACCTCCCCGTCAGCATCCTCCTTTATCTGCTCGCGCATGACACATGGTTTTACTGGACGCATCGCTGGATGCACCGGCCAAAGCCGTTCAGGATCGCGCACGCTGTCCACCACGCCAGCCGCCCGCCGACAGCATGGGCCGCCATGTCCTTTCACCCGTGGGAAGCGATCACCGGCGCCGTGGTTATTCCCGCGCTGGTCTTCGCAGTCCCCATCCATGTCGGCGCATTGGGGGTAGTATTGTCGATCATGACGGTTATGGGCGTCACGAATCATATGGGGTGGGAGTTGTTTCCAAAGGGCATCGTTAACGGCCCGTTAGGGAATTGGCTCATAACAGCATCACATCATCAACGTCATCACGCTGAATATAGGTGCAATTATGGGCTCTACTTCCGCCACTGGGATTATGTTTGCGGCACCGACAAGGGCCTTGGCCGCTTTGACGATCTTCGCCAGCATGACGGGGGCCATCGCGCCGGGATCGCTTGACGCCGATATTCACGGTTTCCGTAGCCAAAAGGGTCAGGTCATGGCCTGCCTGACGACAAAGCCCCAGAATTTCCCCAATTGTCAGGATGATCCGAACGCGCGCCGCATGACTGTGCCGACGAAGGCAGCAGGCATGCTCAAGTTCGACGACCTCCCAAGCGGCACTTATGCGCTCGCGCTGATCCATGACGAAAACGGCAATGGCAAGCTCGACACGATGATGGGCATTCCCAAGGAAGGTTTCGGCTTTTCAAAGAACCCTGTCATCCGCTTTGGCCCGCCCAGCTTCAAATCGGCCGGCGTCGTGATTGTCGGCGGTAAATCGGACGAAAGCGTGAAGATCAAATATCTGTTCTGACGGGGTGGAACTTCCGTTCAAGTAGGGCGGTTATCGTCCAGTCGTTCAGGGAGTTTAGCGTGCGCGTAACATTCGGTTTTCTCGGCCTTCTGGCGCTCCACGCCCCTGCTTTTGCGCAAGATGCCGATACCCAACCTACCGCACCAGCGGGATACCGCGACCGCCTGACGCTCGGTCTCGCGGTTGCTGTCTCGCCCAGTTACGAGGGCTCGGACAATTACCGGCTCAGCCCCGGTGGTTTGGTTCAGGGGCAGGTATCAGGCTTCAGTTTCGCCGCGCGCGGCACCAACCTGTATGTCGATCTGGTCCGGGAAACATCGGGCAGCAAGATCGACCTTGTCGCCGGACCCGTCGTCCAGCTTCGCCTCGAACGCAACGGCAATATCCGCGACCCGCAAGTCGCGGCGCTCGGCAAGATCAAGCCCGCGCTCGAGCTTGGCGGCTATGTCGGCATCGGCAAATCGGGGGTGATCAATCCCTTCGACAAACTCCAGTTCGACGTCAGTTACCGTGCCGACGTTTCCGGCATCCACAAAAGCGCACTGACCTCACCCACGATCAGCTATGTGACGCCTTTGTCGCGTCGAACGCTGGCGTTGCTCGCCGTGTCCGCCGAACATGTCGGCCGCAAATACGGCCAGACCTATTTCGAAGTGCCGACCACCGCGAATGCCAGTGGCCTCGCGCCATATGGGATAACGAGCGCGGGCTGGAAAAATGTTGGCGGCAACCTCCTGCTCGTCCAATCGCTTGGTCCCGACATCCGCAAGGGATGGAGCGTCTTCGCGTTCGGCGGCTATTCCAAACTCCTCGGCCAATATGCCCGCTCGCCGATTGTCGCGGACGCGGGTTCGGCGGATCAGTTTATTGGCTTTGCGGGGCTGGCTTACAGCTTTTGAACGGCCCGGATTTTCTTCTCGACTTGCGTTCATCCGGGGAGCACACTCTTTAAGCGCACGAGAGCAAAGACTTTTTTGTCAAGCACGGGCACGGCCCGCCTCTCCTGTTTGCGCCTGTCGGTAAGCGTAGGCTTCAAAACCAGACGATAGGAGAGATCAATGCATATCAACGTGATTACGCTCGCGGCCGTTTTGGCCGTCACCGCATCGGGTCCGGCCTTTGCGCAGTCTTTCACCTTTGAATCGAGTGGACCGCCAGCGACAACGGTCGGGGCCACTGCGCCTGACGGCTCGCTTTTTGGCGGAAGCTGGCTGACGGGTAGCGGCTCGACCAGTTGGTCCGACGGCGCTAAAGCCAAATATGATTATAAGTGCGTTGCGATGACCCAGCCGCCGCGCGACACCATCTTTCACAGCCACATGATCTGCGATGTCGCCGCTTCGGACGGAAACTTCAGTGCGACTTTTGGTTGCAATCCGATTGCCAAAGATGGCTCGACGATGGGCTGCGTCGGCGGGCTCATGGGCAAGACCGGGCGCTATGCGGGTAAACGCGGGTCGGTGACCAATTACCGCAGTGGCGACAAAGCAATGGGCACGGGGCAATGGTATCCGTGACCCTGCTGCTGCACCGTTAACGGCAGCGCTCTATACATCGTGAACTGACGCGACTATTCTCTGGCAATCCCCGGGGAGCCTGCTTGGGCTGAGAGGTGGGAGTCGCGTCCCACGACCCGCTGAACCTGATCCTGTTAACGCAGGCGTAGGGAGGGAGCGGTTTATCGTCCGCGCTCTCCTTGCGACATTTTGGAGAGCACCTATGGCCGATTATTCCGCACCGTCCCCTAAGGTTACCACTGGCCCGATCCGGGGATCGCGCAAAATCCACGTTGGCCCCCTGAAGGTCGCCATGCGCGCGATTGACCTCGAACCGTCATCTGGCGAACCACCGCTCAACGTCTATGACACCAGCGGCCCCTATACCGACACCGCTGCCACCATCGACATTGGCAAAGGCCTCCCCGAACTACGCGCCGAGTGGATCCGCGCGCGCGGCGATGTCGAGGACGTCCTGCAACGCGAAGTCCGCCCCGAGGATAATGGTCAACTTGGCCCCGACCGCAGCGGCGGCGTCGACCCCTTCCCCAACGTCAAGCGCCATGTGCTTCGTGCGAAAGCCGGAGCCAACGTCAGCCAGATGCACTACGCCCGCAAAGGCATCATCACCCCCGAAATGGAATATGTCGCGACCCGCGAAAACCTCGGCCGCGCCCAACTGAAAGAAGCCGCAGCGCGAGACGGCGAAGACTGGGGCGCCGAAATCCCCGATTATGTCACGCCTGAATTTGTCCGCAGCGAAGTCGCCCGTGGCCGCGCCATCATCCCCAACAATATCAACCATCCCGAATCCGAACCAATGGCCATCGGCCGCAATTTCCTCGTCAAGATCAATGCCAATATCGGCAATTCCGCCGTCGCGTCCGACGTGGCGAGCGAAGTCGACAAGATGGTCTGGAGCATCCGCTGGGGTGCCGACACGGTAATGGACCTCAGCACAGGCCGCAACATCCACGACACGCGCGAATGGATCGTCCGCAATTCGCCCGTCCCCATCGGCACCGTGCCGATCTACCAAGCGCTCGAAAAAGTCGGCGGCGTTGCCGAAGACCTGACGTGGGAAATCTTCCGCGACACGCTGATCGAGCAAGCCGAACAGGGCGTCGATTACTTCACGATCCACGCCGGCGTCCGCTTGGCCTATGTCCCGCTCGCCGCCAAGCGCGTGACCGGCATCGTCTCGCGCGGCGGCTCGATCATGGCGAAATGGTGCCTGTTCCACCACAAGGAGAGCTTTCTCTACGACCATTTCGAAGACATTTGCGAGATCATGAAGGCGTATGACATTGCCTTCAGCCTGGGCGACGGCCTGCGGCCCGGCTCAATCGCCGACGCCAATGACGAAGCGCAATTCGCCGAACTTTACACGCTGGGCGAACTGACCAAGATCGCGTGGAAGCACGATATTCAGGTCATGATCGAAGGGCCGGGCCACGTCCCGATGCACAAGATCAAGGTCAACATGGAAAAGCAGCTTGAGTCGTGCGGCGAGGCACCGTTCTACACGCTCGGGCCGCTCACCACCGACATCGCGCCGGGCTATGACCATATCACCAGCGGGATTGGCGCGGCGATGATCGGCTGGTTCGGCTGCGCGATGCTTTGTTATGTCACGCCCAAGGAGCATTTGGGCCTGCCCGACCGCGACGACGTGAAAGTCGGTGTCGTCACCTACAAGCTGGCGGCGCACGCAGCGGACTTGGCAAAAGGCCACCCCGCCGCACAGATGCGCGACGACGCCCTAAGCCGCGCAAGATTCGAATTCCGCTGGCGCGACCAGTTTAATCTCTCGTTGGACCCCGACACCGCGGAGCAATATCACGACCAGACGTTGCCTGCCGAAGGCGCGAAAACAGCGCACTTCTGCAGCATGTGCGGGCCGAAATTCTGCTCGATGAAGATTTCGCAGGAAGTCCGCGAATTTGCGAAATTGCAAAATCAGGGCAGTGAAGGGTTCATCGCCGCCGAGGAAGCCGAAGCTGGGATGGCGGAAATGAGCAAGGTTTATGACGAGACCGGGCGGGAACTCTATATGGGCGCTGGGGATCGGGAGCGGGATTGAGGACGGCGAGGGCGGCGAGCTTTATCTGATGGTGGAGTGAGCTACTCCGGACGTAGCGCATCAATCACTTCATGAAAGACAATGAGCTTTGGGTGACTTCCAAACTCGGTAGCGATCCCGGCAGCGACTAACGGCGCGATGTTGTTCGCTGCAGATTGATAAGAGACGCCCGTATGTTCAGCAACTCCCGTTATAGTCATATAAGGCTGCTCGAATGCTAAATCGATAATGCGCGGGATAAGTGCTGAACGTCGCGCTTGCTGAAAACGATTACGATATTTTGACTTCAAATCTTGAAGTGCTTCAACGACCTTTATCGTCCCCAGCGCAGAAGCGGTGACGCCTTGCAGGAAGAAGTCCAGCCACGGCAGCCACGCGCCCTTTCGAGACACGTCGAACATTAGATCAATGTAAGCATCTTTGTGTCGCTCAAGCCAAGGGCTCATATAGAGTAATGGCTGCGGCAATATATCGCGCTCGATCAACATCAGTGTAATGAGCATTCGTCCCACGCGTCCGTTGCCGTCGGCAAAGGGATGGATGGTTTCGAATTGGTAATGTGCCAGTGCTGCATCGATCAGCGGCGGTATACCACCACGATCTTCGCGGTTAATGAATGTCGCCAGATCGTCGAGCGCGTCTGCTGTTTCTTTCGGTGGTGGTGGGATAAAGCGGGCTGTCTCGATCCGACCAGTCCCGCCAATCCAGTTTTGTTCGCGTTTCAATTCCCCAGCTTCGACAACGGCACCACGGTGTCGTTGAACGCCGGTCAACAAGATGCGGTGGGCATTGCGGAATAAGCGGCTGGAAATCGGTAAATCACCCAATTCCTCAATCGCAGTTTCTAATGCACGGACATAATTGAAAACTTCTCGGTTATCTTCGCGCTTGCCTGCATCGTCGACCCCTGCTTCAAACAGGTACAGATCGGACAATGTTGTATAAGTGCCTTCCATCCCTGACGACGAGACTGCTTCACGACGCTGAAGCGGACGAATTAGCAGCGCGGGATTGGGAACAGTGCGCCCAATGCCTTTCAACTCGCCGATTGCTTGGGACGCTTCGGCAATCTGTGTGGCAAGCGGATTAAGGTCGAGATTTGTAGGCGGTAACGGATGAGGAACGAACGCATTTCGCTTCCCGATCGTTGAAACGAGAATTCCGGTTGAAGCTGCATCGAAGCCATGTTGCTCCATTCAAACATCCTTGAAGTCCACATCGAGACTTCAAAAAATGCGCTGAATTTTTGAAAAGCGCAAGTATGTTTTCAAACTTAGCTAAAGTTACGTGACCAGGATTCAAACAAGCCGCCGACTTTTCCAACGACCCTCCTGCCCCGTTCGCCCGCTCGTTGGCGGGGCCGACGGCCCCTCACCCCCACCCCTAATCAAACAAATCCTCAAGGAACGACTTCTTGCGCTTCCCGTAAGGATATTTGGACGGCTGCGCATAGCCATAGCCGGGGTTGGCATAGCCTGAGGGCGGCGGGGCCATTTGTTGGGGCGGCGGCGCGGCGACGGGCGGGGGCGCATTCTCGTTGGCGCTGCGTTCGATGATCTTGTCGAGCTCGCCACGATCAAGCCACACGCCGCGGCATTGCGGGCAATAATCGATTTCGACGCCCTGGCGCTCGCTCATGGTGAGCGGCACTTTGCACACGGGACACGGCATTCCGACGGCAGCATTGGTCATTGCGAACTCCTCCAAATGGTGCAGTCCGACATCACCGCCGCACCGCAACGATCAGAGGGGCCCGGCCTGTCCGAATAATTTGGGCATGTCGCACCGCGCTTTCAAGGGTGCGTTGATCCGCATCACCGCGCTGACATCGCTGATCGCGTTTAGCCGGACAGCGGCCAGATTTATCGGGCGACGGCGCGCATTTCCGGGGCTACGGATACCCAAGTTCACTTATCGCTCACGAGTTCTCTATTCGAATGACCGACGAATCACTGCGTTTCGCCCGCTTGCGTAATCGCTCATCAAGGGTCGCGGCAAATGCCAGCAGCGCGCTTGCGCTCAGTGCGGTTTTCGCGGTGATCATGTGTCGGCTCGCCATCTGGTTTCCGCCGACGATGGCGACATTTTGGACGATGCGCGATTTTTGGTTGGCGCTGGCATCAACATTTCAGGACTATTGCGTCCTGCTTGTGCTGATCTGCCTGCATTGGTTTGCACGCTCGGTTGTCACGCGGCAAATCGGGATACGGCGCACGATTATCGACAGCGTTTTTGCCATCCTCTATTTTGCATTCATTGCCATCATTACGTCGAACGTGATCAGCATTCATTCGATCGGCGCTGTGCTTGATCTCAACTGGTTCGGCGAGGTCAATCCGAGCAACAGCAGCACAATATTTGCGATCCTGACGAGCATCATGACGCGGAGCAAAATCATCCTGATCATCGGATGCCTGATCGTTGCGCCGCTTGTCGCGCTCCTCATTCATCGGTCTGTCAAAAAGGACGTCAAAGCCTATGCGATCCTTGCCGCCGCGATTGCCTTGACGTCAGGCGGGATGAGCGCGGCGCTTCCCGCACCCGCGGACAGCTTTTCGAGAACCTTCAAAACGCGCAGCCCTATCGCGGGCGCGATCAAAAGCGCAATTTCGCCGTCAGTGACGGAGCGTTTGCTGGCGGGTGAACACGGCGTCGACCCAGCGGCTGAGGCGCAGATCGGGGGCAGCGACTGGCGTGCTGCGGCGCATCCCGCAGTTGACGCGTGCTGCAAGGGCATGAACATTGTCTTGATCACAATCGACAGCGTGCCGCTGAAACGGATGTCGCGCACCTTCGTCCTCAAGCACAAGGATCAATACCCAAATCTGGCGCGGCTTTACCGGCGCAGCATGGCCTATGATAATTTCTACACAAACTATCCGAGCTCGACTGAAGCCCTCGGGGTCATGCTGGGATCGATCTATGCATCGAACCAACCTTTGTTGAACAGCGTGAAGGAATGGGTTGGTCGCGACGTTCCTACGCTGCCGACGGTGCTGGCAGCAAATGGCTATACGTCGGCCCATTTCATGTCGGGTGAGCTGGCCTATGACAATGTCAAAGACTTCCTGAATGGTCGCGGCTTTTCTAAAATCGAAGACAGCTACAGTCTGACCTGCGGGCCAAACGATAATGCGTTGCGCGCGATTTACACACACAACGGCGACGATTGCATCGCAAGCGCTGCAGCGCGCTGGATTGATGCGGCGCCGCCGTCCCCCTTCTTCCTGTGGGTTTGGCTGACCAATCCGCACACGCCCTATTTTATCAACCGGCGCCCGCTTGATGGAACGCAAGGGCGGTCCGCTGACCGCCATGCCGAATCGATCCGCGATACCGATGCCGCCATTGGCAAAGTGCTGCGGTCGCTCGAAGCCGGCAATCTGCTGGACAAGACCGTCATCATTTTGACGGCCGATCACGGCGAAGCCTTTGGCGAACACGGGCTCTTTTACCACGGCACATCATTGCATGATGAACAGGTCCGCATTCCGCTGCTGATCAGCGCGCCGACCTTAGCGAAGGATGTGGTCGTCCATACGCTGGGCAGCACAATCGACCTTGCACCAACGATCACCGGGCTGGTCGGGGTGCAGACACCCGCTGACTGGCAAGGGCAAAACCTCTTTTCGGGCAACCGCAAGCCGCGCGTCTATTTCACCGCGCTCTCTGCCGGACGCATGGCAGGTTATCGCGAAGGTCAGATGAAATTCATCTTGTCGAGCCTCGAGGAACAGCCCTTCGCTTATGATCTGGTAAAAGACCCCGGCGAGCAAAATCCCATCGCCCTGCCGCCGATGGAGGGGCGGATTGTCGCCGCAAGACTGGGCGCATTTGTTCGGGACCGGAACGCAATGCGCTGGACGAAGGCGCAGGTCGCGAAGTGGCCATAGTGGCCGATGGCGGCCGAGCCGTTACCGGCCGCGATTGGTGGCGAAGTCGACGATTGCGCCTGATTTGGTGGCTTTGATCGCAACCGTGAACGCCGTGCTGTCCTTTGCACGAATGCCGCGGATGCTGCCATCACTGCCCGAAATCGCAAAGCCCTGCTTGCGGTAAAAGGCCTTCACATCGGCGACCGGACGCGCAATCGCATAACGGACGATCCGCAAGTTGCAGGTCGCCTTGTTGCTCCCCGCTGCTTCGCTGACTTTGGCAGCATCGGGCAAAGCGAGCTCGGCGGGGAGCCGCGCCATCCATGCAAAGGCATAGTCGATCTTGGGATCGCAGCCCTTGAATGCTGGATCACGCAGCCGGAGTGCTGCGATCTGGCCGAGCGTTTGCGTCTGTGCGCTGCCCTCGACGCCAACCGGCACCGACACCGATCCGCCGCCATGCTGAAGCTCGAGCCGCGGGTCGGCCATGATCGGATCGGACAGCGCATCAGTGATCGCCGGGTCCGTTTCATTAAGCGCTGCATCGGGCGTCGCTGTCCCGCAGGCCGACAACGCCAAGAGCAGGACAAATGCCCGCATCAGATTGCCGTGATCGTCAACGGCAAGCCGTCGCGCGGTTTGGGGATTGGCCATGCCTGCCATTTTTTGCCACTGGTGTCGGGCAAGTCGACCCTGTGCGTGCGCAGCAAATGCCACATTAGGATCTTGGTCTGCATATAGGCAAAGTGCAGCCCGAGGCACATATGCGCGCCGCCGCCGAACGGCACCCAGGCATATTTGTGCCGGCCCTTCGATGCTTCGGTGGTGAAGCGCATCGGGTCGAACTTTTCGGGGTTGGGCCAATATTCCGGCATGTGGTGGACATGCGCGGGCTGGATGCCGACAAAGGTTCCGACCGGGAAATCATAGCCGCCGAACGAAAAGGCTTTCAGCGCGCGACGCGGCAGCGAGGGCACGGGCGCCATGAAGCGCAACGATTCCTTGAAGGCCATTTCGGTCAGCGTCAGATCGCCGAGCCGGTCATAGGGTAAGTCTTCGCCATTGACGCCCAGCCCGTCGAATTCAGCACGGAGCTTGTCCTGCCAGTCGGGGTTTTGCCCGAGCAGCATGACCATTGATGTCGCCGACGATGTGATCGTATCGTGCGCCGCCATCATCAGGAAATTCATATGGTCGACAATGGCGGTGTCGCTCAGATAACTGCCGTCCTCGTTCGTCGTCCGGCAAATCTGGCTGAACATATCGTTCGCCGTGCCCGCGCGGCGCTTCGGCACTTCCTTGCCGAAATAGTCCAGCAGATATTTGCGCCCTGCAACGCCGCGCGCCATCGGTGTGCCGGGTATTGGCGGGCGGATCGGCGTGACCGATGCCTGCACCATGTCGACAAAGGCTTTATTGATCTTGGCGGCTTCGGGGCCGAACGGAATGCCGAGGAATGACGTCGCGGCAAGATCAAGCGTTAGCGCCTTGATCGCCGGATAGAATTTGATCGGCTTGCCCGACCAGCTCGCTACCCGTGCCTTGATCCCCGCGTTGAGTGCATCGGCATACATCCGCATCGGCTCGGGCTTGAACGCGACAGAGAGAATGCGGCGATCCGCGCGGTGCTTGTCACCATCGATCAGCATCAGGCCGCCGGGGAAAAGCTGGTTGAGCATCGGTCCCCAGCCTTGTTCGGAAGAGAAAATCTTGTCCTTGTCGAACAGGACAAGTTCGTTGGCGTCGGCCCCGATCAGCTGGATGAAGCGTCCGCCAAAGCTGTGCGTACGGAAAACCGGGCCATAGGTCTCGGTCATCCGCCTTATGAACGCCGCAGGATCGGCAAGTTGCGACAGCGTCGTGCCGACGATCGGCCAGCCGTCCGTGCCCGGGACATGCGTAACATTCTGCCCCTGCTCGAGTGGCAGCCAGTGCGGATTTGCTTCAACGGTATCGGCGCGCGGCATCGGGGGATCCTCTCGGTTACCCGCTATCTAAACGGCTTTAGGTTTCAGTTAAAGACCGAGCACGCGCGCCGTGATCAGGCGCTGGCCGGCTTTCTTGACGGCGTCGATCAGGACATTCTTGCGCTTGGCCGTCTGATTGCAGAAGTTCGGTGCTTGCGACGCCGTCACCGCTTGCGAATTGGCGGCAGTATCGAGCGTCAGGAATTGCGCACTCGGCAGGGCGTTCTGCGCCGCTTGCCGTGCCAGCGACAGCGCCAGCGTTTCGGCAGGGGCCAGCGTCACTTTATTTGGGCAGGTATCGGCGGCCTTTTGAACCGTCGCACCATTGCCAAGTACAACTTTGGCGAGATCACCAAGTCCAAGCGCATAGGCCGGCGTCGTCATCAGCGCTGTTGCGGCCAATGCCGCACCGAATTTCCTGGTCATCAACTTTCCCCTCGCTCGTGCACCCACACAAGGTATTGTTGCAGGAGTCGCAGGTGAATCCAAGAGCGCTTGACGCCCCCCGATTCCCCGTGTCAAACCGCCGTATTAGTTGATCAATACAGAGGTTCCCTCCTTATGCGCTCACTTGCTCTCGCCCTTGCTCTTGCGGCACCGATCCTCACAGTCCCGACAGTTGCTGTTGCGCAAACCGCGCCGACGGCACTGACAACCGCCCAGCAACTTCGCAAACTCTTCAACGACAGCGACGAAGCCTCCTTGAAACGCAATCCGTTGAGCGCCCTGTTCCGCGGTGATTTGCGCTATGCGGACCGGCTCGGTGATTTCGGCACCGAAGCCTCGTTCAACGCCGAGCGCGCGGCGGGCGAGGCGGATCTGAAGGCATTGCGCGCCATTCCCCGTGCCAGCCTGAGTGCGACTGACCGCATTGCTTATGACGTGTTCGAAGCGCAGACGCTTGATGGCCTCAAAGGGTTGACCCCCGAAATCCTCGCGCTGACCAAGGTGCGACCCATTAACCACTTCTTCGGTTTTCACACTTTCTATCCGACTTTTGCCAGCGGCAAGGGGGCGGCCCCTTTCAAGACCGTCGTTGATTATGACAACAACCTGAAACGCCACAAAGAATTTGTGCAGCTCATTGACCGTTCGGTTCTGCGTTTCCGCGAAGGAATGGGCAGCGGTGTTGTCGAAACCAAACTAACCATCCGCAACGTCATCGATCAACTCGATGCGCAGTTGAAACAGACCCCCGAAGAATCGCCTTATTACGCACCGGCCAAAGCAATCCCCGAAACATTCGGCGCAGCGGACAAGGCGCGGATCCCGGGCGAATATCGCACGGCCATCGCGGACGGCATCTTCCCGTCCTACCGCCGCCTGCGCGCGTTCCTGAACGACGAATATCTCGCAGCAGCGCGCGAGGAAGTTGGCCTGAGCGGGATGAAGGGCGGCAACGTGCTGTATCAGCAACTCATCGAAAGTACGACGACGCTGCCGCTCAAGCCCGACGCAATCCATAATCTCGGCCTGAGCGAAGTCGCGCGCATCCGCACTGCGATGGAAGGCGTCAAAACCGAAGTCGGTTTCAAGGGGACGCTAAACGAATTTTTCGAACATCTCCGAACCGATCCAAAGCTGAAACCGGCGTCGCGCGAGGGACTGACCGACGGCTATTATGCGATTGGCAAGAAAGTCGACGCGGTCATCGGCACTTATTTCTCGACGATTCCCAAGACCAAGCTCGAAATCCGCCCCTATGAACCGTTCCGCGAAAAGTTCGAGGCAGGTGGTTCGTATGAGCAGGGGACGCCTGACGCCAAGCGGCCCGGCGTGTTTTATTTTAACGCCTATGACCTCCCCTCGCGGACGACGCCGGGGATGACGACGCTTTACCTGCACGAAGGCGCGCCGGGGCATCATTTCCAGATCAGCCTGGCGCAGGAAAATGCTGACCTCCCGCCGTTCATGCGCTTTGGCGGCAACACTGCTTATGTCGAGGGTTGGGCACTTTATGCCGAAACGCTTGGTTACAAGATGGGCTTCTACAAGGATCCCTATCAGCGCTTTGGCACGCTGTCGGATGAAATGCTGCGCGCGATGCGGCTGGTCGTCGATACCGGCCTGCATTCAAAGGGCTGGGGCCGCGACAAGTCGATTGCCTATATGCTGGCGAACAGCGACATGGGCAAAACCGACGCAACAGCCGAAGTTGAACGCTATATCGCGATCCCAACGCAAGCGCTTGCCTACAAGATCGGCGCCATGACAATCCAGCGGCTGCGCGCCGATGCCGAGAAAAAGCTCGGCCGAAAATTCGACGTCCGCCGCTTCCACGCGCAAGTCCTGATGACCGGTGCGCTGCCGCTGACGGTGCTTGAAAGGAAGATCAATGATTGGGTCAAAGCGGGGGGTGTTTAGGGGCGCGTCGTCAGGCCGTTCCAGTTGTCGCCTTCCTGCACTTCGGTGCGCCCCGTCGAGCGGTTGTAGGCACACAACAGGCGTTTCATCCGCCCGCGATCATCGGTGCCGCGAATCTGACGGATTTCGACACCGATAACGTCGGAGAAGCTGATTTTCTTGGCAAGCAATTGGGGACGTGCCAGCCCCGACATGGCAATGCAGGCGCGGTTTGCTCGCGTGTTCATCTTTTCGAACTCGCCGGGTGCTGAAGCTTGGGCCGTTGAAGCCAGCAATACGGTCGCCAGCACTGCCACGGATGTTATTTTCATGGTCGCCTCTCCTCTTAAATTTTGCCACAGTCGGTTCGTGCCGGTTTCCCCGCAAAGCGCGCATCGACCCAGTCAAGCGTCTGTGCCGTGGTATCGCGCGCGCTGGTTTCATGCCCTTGTCCGGTAATGCTGATATAACGGACACGCGCACCGGTGCGGCACAGCTTTCGCGTGAAATCGGCCGTGACAGCGGGGCCGACGATCACATCCTTGGGATTCTGCGCGATCAGAAACGGCACACCATAGTCACGCGCGGCAGGGCTGTTTTGTCGCGAAATGCGTGCCCACGGCTGAATTTTGCCAAGGTCGACATTCTTCAAGTCGCGGCGAAGCACGAGCACACCGAGCATTGTGCCGAGCTTTGGCTTTTTACCAAGGACGATGCAGTTATTCTGCGCAAGTCGCGTGATGACACCCTGTGTTGATCGATTGCCAAGCGTCGAAAGCGGCGCATTGAAATGCTGCGACCAGCTATAGGCCGTGAAAGCCGTCAGAAAGGCGCGAACCGAGGGATCGCTCCCCGCTCGCAGGTTTTCGACGAGATCGGTCGGCGGCGCTGCAGCGGCAACACCCATAAGCTGAAGATCGGGAGCGTAGTCGCGCGCCAGCTGCCCGGTCCACAACGCCGCATGCCCGCCCTGCGATTCACCCCAGACGGCAAAGCTGCTGCCCGACGCCGCGCCCGGAATCGACCGTGCGGCGCGCACCGCGTCAAGAACCGAATGGGCAGTGCTGCTGCCAACCAGATAGGGATGCGGCATCGCGCTTCCGAGACCAGGATAATCAGGCGCGACGAAGACATAACCCCGCCGGACGGCTTCGGTCACACCGGGCGTTGAAGTAAAGAATTGCGGTGAAATTGAGGGCGCACATTTTTCAACAACGCCTGACGTGCCATGTGTCCATGCCAGAACAGGTCGGGGTCGCGCCGCCATTACTTCGCGCGGGGCGACAACCATCCCGGTTACTTCGATTTCGGCGCCACGGTCGCTTGTTGTCCAATAGCGCACACGCCACGCCTGCGTTCCGGGCGGCGTTTCAACGACTGATTCTGCGGTGACCAATGTCCCTGGTGCGGCCGCAAAACTTGCGACGGGTATTACCATCATAGCAACAATGGGCAATATTCGGATTTGCATAGAGAAACCCCCAACTTCAATCCAAACTATCGTTTCAACAACGTGTTCCAGACTCGAAACAAAAAATTCATCGAAGCGTATTGGTGGTCCCTGCGCGCACTCTTGTTGGCTGATTTTACCGATCGAATGCGTGAAGCCGCGTCGCATTCGCCAGCCCCTGACGTAAGGGTGGCGGGTCGTTCCCATTCCGGCTAGGGCCGCGCGCGATGACTGGTTTATTTCCTGTAATGATTGGTGGCGCGCTGGGTGCGGGTGCGCGCTATCTCGTTGGCGTCGCACTGGCTTCGCCGTGGGCGACGCTGGCGGTGAACCTGATCGGCGGGCTGGCGATGGGGCTGCTGATCGGGACGCTGGCGCGCGACAGTGAAAGCTGGCGCTTGTTCGCGGGGATCGGCGTGCTCGGCGGGTTCACGACTTTTTCCGCCTTTGGCCTCGAAAGCTGGGGCATGATCGAACGCGGTGCCTATCCAATGGCGGCACTTTACGTGACAGTAAGCGTCGTCGGCGCGGTGCTGCTCACTGGCCTTGGCCTCTGGATCACGCGAGCGTGACCGATGCTGTCCGCCAGTTCACTGTCGCCGCCGATGATGACGGCATCAGGCTGGACCGCTGGTTCAAGCGCCATTTGCCCGACGCCAGTTTCAACATCGTCTCGCGCTGGGCCCGCACGGGGCAACTCCGTGTCGATGGTGCCCGCGCGACGCCGGGGGATCGCATTGTTGCCGGGCAGATCATCCGCGTGCCCCCCGCCGAACCGGGCATGGCGAAGGTCGCGTCGGAGCGTCCCAAACGCGCAGTCTCCAACCTGACCGATGACGAGACTGCATTCGCGCAGAGCCTTGTCATCTACAAGGATAATGCCGGGCTCGTGCTCAACAAACCACCGGGCCTCGCGACGCAAGGGGGCAGCGGCACGGTCGATCATGTTGATCGCCTGCTCGACGCGCTGACCTACGAGGGCAAGGGGCGACCCAAGCTTGTCCACCGTCTCGACAAGGACACATCGGGCGCATTGCTCGTGGCCCGCACCCCGCGCGCCGCCGCGCATTTCGCTACTGCTTTCTCTAGTCGCACTGCGCGCAAAGTCTATTGGGCGATCATCGTCGGCGTCCCCGACATCCACGACGGCATGATCGAACTGCCCATTGCCAAGCAACCCGGCACCGGCGGCGAGAAAATGCATGTCGACGAAAAAGAGGGCAGTCCGGCGCGCACCCGCTACCGCGTCGTCCAGCGCGCGGGCAATGTCGCGGCGTGGGTCGAGCTGCAACCCTTCACCGGGCGCACGCACCAGTTGCGCGTCCATATGGCCGCGATCGGCCATCCGATTGTCGGCGACGGCAAATATGGCGGCAAAGCGAGCTTCCTGACCGGCACCGTCAGCCGCAAGATGCATTTGCACGCCCGCCGCATCCGTGTCGAGCATCCCGACGGCGACATCATCGACGTGACAGCAGACCTGCCCCCGCATTTTACCGAGACGCTCGATGATCTGGGTTTCGACATCGAAACCGGCGACGTGCTGGTGCTCGACGAAGTGAAATTCTCGGCAACGCCCGAAGGCAAAGCGCGCGCCGCGCTCAACAAGGCAAAGTCCGCGCGCAAGGAACGCAAAGGTGAGCGGCGGGCGCGGGGGCAAACGGTGGCTCCGGTCAAGAAAAAGCCGCCCACAAGGAAGAAGTAATGCACCCCAACCCTAAATTCCGTTGGGAAGACCGCGATGCGATGCGCGCTTTTGCTACCGAAATCGGCTTTGGCATGCTGTTCGCTGCCACGCCGGATGGCCCGCGCGTCGCGCATATCCCGTTCGTTTTCCTCGACGAAGACCGCATCGGCTTCCACGTCGCGCGCGGCAACGGGATTGCGCGGGGGCTGGAGGGCGGCGAGGCGCTGTTCGTTGTCAATGGGCCGGATGCCTATATCAGCCCCGACTGGTATGGCATCGACGATCAGGTGCCGACGTGGAATTACCTGACGCTCGAATTGCAGGGCACTGTCACGAAAATGGACCGCGAAACGCGGATTGCGCAGGCCGATGCGCTCTCGTTGCAGCAAGAAATTCGCCTCGCGCCCAAACCCGTCTGGACGCGCGACAAGATGGCGGACGGATTGTTCGAAAAGATGCTCGGCGGCATTTTCGGCTTTGAAATGCGCGTCACCGGCTGGCGCGGAACGGCGAAATTGGGGCAAAACAAGCCGCCCGAAGTCCGTGCCCGTGTCGCCGATGCGCTTGACGAGCGCGGCCAGCGGGCAATGGCACTGCTGATGCGCGACCTCACATGACCAACCGGCTCGCGATATTCGATTGCGATGGCACACTGGTCGATTCGCAGGCGAATATCTGCATGGCGATGAATGAGGCGTTTTCGACCGCGAAGCTCGATCCGCCGGGGCGACTGGCAACGCTGCGTGTCGTCGGATTAAGCCTGATCGAGGCGATGCAGATGTTGCTGCCCGAGGCGGACACCAGGTTTCACAAGAAAATGGCGGAAAACTACAAGCAGGCCTTCTGGCGGTTGCGCGGAAACGGACTGATCGACGAACCGCTTTATGACGGCATCGCCGACGCCATTGATGCGCTCGAAGCCGACGGCTGGCTGCTCGGTGTCGCGACTGGCAAATCTGATCGCGGCCTTGCGCTCTGCCTCGAATATCACGGCCTGACCCAGCGTTTCATCACCCTGCAAACCGCTGACCGCCACCCGTCCAAACCCCACCCCTCGATGATCGAAACCGCGATGGGCGAGGCAGGAGCATCGCCCGAAACGACGATGATGATTGGTGACACCAGCTTCGACATGTTGATGGGCCGCGCAGCAAATGTCCGCGCGCTCGGCGTGTCATGGGGCTATCATCCCGCCCACGAACTGCATGCGGCGGGGGCACATGCCGTCGCCGATCATCCCCGCGAGATCATGGAGATTGCATGACCGAAGACAATGACCCCGCCCGTGCGCGCTTCTTCGCGCTCGGCCTGATTCGACTTTTCGGGGTGGCATCGGCATTTCTCGGTGTCGCTGTCATTGCCAAACGGTGGATCGAGCCAGCGGAGATTGTCGGCGGCATTTTGTTGCTCAACGGTGCAATCGACGTGCTGGTAATCCCCGCCATTCTGGCAAAAAAGTGGCGGACGCCGCGCTAGGCCTCGCCGTTTGGGCTGAGCTTGTCGAAGCCTTGTCCTTACTTCTGCGAATGTCCAAAGAAGGGTAACCCCTTTTGGCGGAGCTCAGGACAGGCTTCGACAAGCTCAGGGCGAACGGAGTATTTGTTGAAACGCTTCTGGAAAACCGTAACTGTCGAGGATGGCACAATCCTGCTTGACGGGCGGCTGGTCAAAACGCCGGGGGGGATGACGTTGCGGGTTCCGACGTCACAGCTTGCCGAAGCCGTCGCCGATGAATGGCGCGCGGTGGGCGAGGACATCAAGCCCCACGAGATGCCGCTGACCGGCCTCGCCAATTCAGCCGTCGAACGTGCACCCGCTGCCGAAACACTGGCAGTTTATGGCGAAACGGACCTGCTCTGTTACCGTGCCGAGACACCACCCGAACTCGCCGCGCGCGAGGCGGAAATCTGGGATCCGCTGCTCGATTGGGGTCGCAAGCGGTTCGACATATCGTTCACTGTCACATCGGGCATCGTCCACAAGCCGCAACCGCCGGAAACGGTTCGCCGTTTGGGTGCGGCGGTCGCGGCTTATGATGACTTCCACCGCACCGCGCTGTCGCCGCTGGTCACCATTGGCGGGTCGCTGGTCGTTGCGCTGATGCTGGCGGAAGGCGCGATCTCGCCTGACCGCGCCTTCGATGCGTGCCATCTCGACGAGTTGTGGCAGGCCGAACTGTGGGGTGAGGACTGGATGGCGACCGATGCACGCGCTGCCCGCCGCGCCGATTTTCTCAGCGCTGCGCGCTTCCTGTCGCTCTTATGACGGCCGCGTCAGCCCGCGGATAAAGCCGATCAAACTGGTCTGGCGGCTCCGCTTCAGACGTTCGGCCTTAAGAATCGTTTTCACTTCTTCGAAGCATCGGTCGACGTCATCGTTGACCAGCACATAATCATAGCCATCCCAGTGCGCGATCTCGGAAGCGGCACGGCTCATGCGGGCCTCGACCACTTCGGCGCTGTCGGTCGCGCGTCCGGCGAGGCGGCGGTGGAGCTCCTCCATCGACGGTGGCAGGATGAAGACGCGGACGACATCGCCGCCGGCTTGCTGATAAAGCTGCTGTGCGCCCTGCCAGTCGATGTCGAACAGGACATCGCGACCGCCAGCCAGGATCGCATCGACCGGTGCATGCGGCGTCCCGTATCGATGGCCAAACACGTGCGCCCATTCGAGAAACGCGCCCGCCGCGACCATTGCCCTAAATCGCTCGAGATCAACGAAATGATAGTCCTTGCCGTCCACTTCGCCGGGCCGCATCGGTCGCGTCGTTGCCGACACCGACATTTCGAGGCCATCGTCAGAGGCGAGCAGCTTGCGCGCGATCGTCGATTTTCCGGCACCCGAAGGCGACGAGAGAACAAAGAGAAGGCCACGGCGGGCGAGCGGGAAGCTGGCAGACATAGTCGCTCCTTCCCCAAAGTGACGCGCGCGTCAACCGGGACCCGTCATGTCCTTTGCAACAACCAGCCGGTCAAAGGTCGCGGCATCAACCAGCTCGAGCGCCAGCGCTGCCTCGCGCAAGGTCAGTCCTTCAGCATGGGCATGCTTGGCAATCTTCGCCGCATTGTCATAGCCGATCTCGGGCGCGAGCGCGGTGACCAGCATCAGCGACCGGTCAACGAGTTCGGATATTCGTTCGCGGTTCGGCTCGAGCCCGTCGATACAGCGTTCGGCAAAACTGCTCATTGCGGTCGACAGCAGATCAATCGACCGCAGGACATTCGCGCCGATCATCGGCTTGAACACATTCAGTTCCAGATGCCCCTGCATCCCGCCGACGGTAATCGCCATGTGGTTGCCGATCACCTGCGCGCACACCATCGTCATCATTTCGCATTGCGTCGGGTTGACCTTGCCCGGCATGATCGAGCTGCCGGGTTCGTTTTCGGGCAAGTTGAGTTCGCCGATTCCCGCGCGCGGACCACTGCCGAGCAGACGGATGTCATTCGCGATTTTGGTGAGAGCAACGGCGAGCGTGTTGAGCTGACCAGACAACTCAACCAGAGCATCATGAGTCGCCAGCGCCTCAAACTTGTTATCGGCCGCGCGGAACGCCAATCCACTGAGCGCACTCAATTCGGCAGCCATATCGACATCAAAGCCGATGGGCGCATTCAGACCGGTGCCGACCGCGGTTCCGCCTTGTGCGAGCGCATGGATGCCACCAACAGTCGAGCTTTCGATGCCGAGCCGCGCCATCGAAATCTGGTATGAATAGGCTGAAAACTCTTGCCCCAAGGTGATCGGCGTCGCGTCCTGCATATGCGTTCGCCCAATCTTGACGATGTCAGCCCACCCCTTGACCTTGTCATCCAATGCATTGCGCAGAACGTCGCAAGCGGGCAGCAGCTGATCGACGACGCCCTTGGCCACCGCAACATGCATCGCCGTCGGAAAACTGTCGTTTGACGACTGGCTCATGTTCACTTGATCGTTGGGATGCACCGGCGCCTTGCCACCACGCGTGCCGGTCAGTGCTTCGTTGGCAATCCCGGCGATCACTTCGTTGACGTTCATATTGGTCTGCGTGCCGCTGCCGGTCTGCCAGATGACCAGCGGGAACTGGTCGTCATGCTTCCCCGCCGCAACCGCCGCCGCTGCCACTTCAATCGCGTCAGCAATCTTACCATCCAACCCATGTGCCCGGTTCACCCGCGCTGCTGCCTGCTTCACGGTGGCCAGGGCGTGAACGATCTCGATGGGCATCCGCTCGCGGTCGCCGAAAGGAAAATTCTCGATGCTCCGCTGCGTCTGTGCGCCCCAATAAGCCGATGCGGGAACCTCAATCGGCCCGAAACTGTCGGTCTCGGTTCGGGTTGCGGTCACTTTTTCCGCTTGAAATCCACCGCGACGACGTTCGATCCGTCTTCGACGGCCTCAAACGGTGCATCATTCCCTGCGGCTTCGTGCAGCGCGGGTTCCTCGCCATCGCCGGCAACCTGGAATTGCAGCGCGAAATTGACGGCAGGATCAACAAAGCCAGTGATCGCCGAAAACGGGATGAAAAGCCGCGCCGGAATGCCGTTAAAGGTTAGCCCGACTTCAAATGCCGCGTCATGCACTTTCAAATCCCAGAACTTGTTCTGGAGCACGATGGTCATTTCATCGGGAAAGCGCGCGATCAGGTGCTGCGGAATGTCGACGCCCGACGCCGTCGTCTTGAACGTGATGTAGAAATGGTGATCGCCCGGCAGCATTCCGTCATGCGGAATCTGGCCCAGCACACGCCCCACGACCGCACGCAGCGCTTCCTGGACGATGTCGTCATAAGGGATCAGACTGTCGGGCGGCGTTTCACTCATGACTTGTCCGTAACGTGTGCACCAAAGCGGTCAAGATGCGTTGCGCCCGCGCGGCGGCAAGCTATAGGCACTCGTCATGCGCACAGGCACGGTTCATCGCAGCACGAACGAAACCTCGATTGATGTGACGGTCAATCTGGACGGCACGGGCGTTTATTCGGTCAGCACGGGAATCGGTTTTCTCGATCACATGCTCGAACAATTGTCGCGCCATTCGTTGATCGACCTCGACGTAAAAGCGGTCGGCGATCTGCACATAGACCAGCATCACACGACCGAGGACACCGGCCTTGCCATCGGCGAAGCGATTGCCAAGGCACTCGGCGATAAGCGCGGGATCGTGCGCTATGGCACTGCCTATGCGCCGATGGACGAGACGCTGACCCGCGTGGCGCTTGATATTTCGGGGCGGCCCTATTTTGTGTGGAACGCCGCCTTCACGACACAGCGGCTAGGCGAATGGGATACCGAGCTGATCGAGCACTGGTTCCACAGTTTCTCGCAGACAGCGGGTCTGACGCTGCATGTCGAATGTCTTTACGGGCAGAACAACCATCACATCGTCGAAAGCTGCTACAAAGCACTCGCGCGTGCGCTCAGACAGGCCGTCGAGATCGATCCGCGCAAGGCCGATTCTATTCCTTCCACCAAAGGCGTGCTGTGAGTGGCATCGCGCTGATCGATTATGGCGCAGGCAATCTTCAATCGGTCAACAATGCGCTGAAGGCGGCGGGGGCGAGCGACATATGCGTTACAGCGGACCCCGCCGACGTGTTGGCAGGCAAACGCATTGTCCTGCCCGGCGTTGGGGCCTTTGCGCATTGCATGGGGGCGCTGTCGGCGATCCCCGGCATGATTGATGCGCTGACCGAATCCGTCATCGAAAAGCGCCGCCCGTTTCTGGGTATCTGTGTCGGCATGCAGTTGATGGGCGATGCGGGGCACGAGCATGGCGTGACGGCGGGGCTGGGCTGGATCAGCGGCGATGTCAGGGCGATTGCCCCGTCATCTGTGATCAAGATTCCCCATATGGGCTGGAACGACGTCACACCATTACGCGATCATCCCGTCGTTGCGCTGGGTGAAGCCTATTTCCTCCACGGCTATGCGTTCGAGGCGTCCGACGCCGCAGACGTTCTTGCGATGACCGACCACGGCGGTCCGCGTGTTGCCGCCATCGGACGTGACAATATGCTCGGCGTGCAGTTCCATCCCGAAAAGAGCCAGGCTTACGGCATCGCAACGCTGCAAAGGTTCCTGAAATGGCGGCCGTGACATGAGCCTCATCGTCTTTCCCGCGATCGATCTGAAAGGCGGTCAGGTCGTCCGCCTTGCCGAAGGCGATATGGACCGCGCAACCATCTATGGCGACGATCCCGCCGCGCAGGCGATGCTGTTTGCAGAGGCCGGGGCAGAGTATGTCCATGTCGTCGACTTGGATGGTGCATTTGCAGGGCATGCGGTGAACGCCGATGCGGTGGCGAAGATTGTCGAGACATTCCCCGGCCATGTTCAGGTCGGCGGTGGCATACGGACGATGGCGGCCGTCGAAGGGTGGTTTGACCGTGGCGTCGCGCGGATCGTGATCGGGACCGCCGCCCTCAAAGACCCGCAGCTTGTCCGCGACGCCGCCAAGGCCTTCCCCGGCGGCGTTGTCGTTGGCGTCGATGCGCGTGACGGCGTTATCGCAACCGAGGGCTGGGCCGATGTGTCGGATGTGTCGGTGCTCGACATGGCACGGCGGTTCGAAGATGCAGGTGTCGCGGCTTTGCTGTTCACCGACGTTGGGCGTGACGGCATGCTCACCGGCTGCAATGTCGAGGCGACCGTCGACCTTGCGCGGGCGCAGACATTGCCCGTGATCGCGAGCGGTGGCGTCAAAAATGTCGGCGACATCCGGATGCTGGCGATTTACGCCAAGGACGGCATCGAAGGCGTGATTACCGGACGCGCACTCTATGATGGGCGGCTCGATCTGGCGACCGCGCTTGCGGTGGCGGCGGCGTGACTGTCCGTATCCGCGTCATCCCCTGTCTCGACGTCGCCAATGGCCGCGTCGTCAAAGGCGTGAATTTCGTGAACTTGCGCGATGCCGGTGATCCGGTCGAGGCTGCACGCGCTTATGACGCGGCGGGGGCGGACGAGCTTTGCTTTCTCGACATTGGTGCCAGCCATGAGGGCCGCGACACGATCACCGACGTGGTCCGACGCACCGCCGAAGTCTGTTTCATGCCGCTCACGGTGGGCGGTGGCGTGCGCTCGGCGGACGATGCGCGCGCACTTTTGCTGGCCGGGGCGGACAAGGTCGCGGTCAATAGCGCCGCCGTTGCGCGGCCCGAACTCGTCGCGGATATTGCGACACGGTTCGGCAGCCAGTGCGTTGTCGGCTCGGTCGATGCCCGCCGTGTGGATAACCATTGGGAAGTCTTTACCCACGGTGGCCGCACTGCAACCGGCATTGATGCCGTCGAGCATGCGCTCAATCTCGCGCGACTCGGTGCGGGTGAATTGCTCGTGACGTCAATGGACCGCGACGGGACGCGCGACGGCTATGATCTCGAACTGACCCGGACAATTGCCGATGCCGTCGATATTCCCGTCATCGCCAGTGGCGGCGTCGGCACGCTCGATCACCTCGTGGAAGGGGTGACATTGGGTCATGCCAGCGCTGTTCTTGCTGCCTCGATCTTCCATTTCGGCGAGGCCAGCATCGGCCAAGCCCATGCGGCGCTTGAAAAAGCCGGGTTAACAGCGCGTAAATTATAACTGTCCCGAAACGAAACTGTGCTATGTAAATGGAGGGTCGCGACTCACTCAACTTTATGGGATGGAGCGCGGATATGGATCGGGGGATTTCACGCATTGCGGGCTTGCTCGCACTCGCCGTCATGGCGTCACCGGCTTGGGCGCAGGGCAGTATCAAGATTCCAGAGCCGACCGACATTGCGTTGTTTGGATTGGCCGTTGCGGGCCTGATCGTGGGACGCCGTTCGAGCAAAGTCCCGCCACACGACGACAACGACGCTTGACGCGAGCGCCGCGTGCCCGCTTAACGGGGGCGTGACCGAAATTCTCCGCCGCCTTGAATTGACGATCATGCAACGCCGCGATTCGGGCATGGCCGACGAGTCCTACGTCGCAAAGTTGCAGCATGGCGGCATGCCGCTGATCGCGCGCAAGCTGGGCGAGGAAGCGGTCGAAACCGTTGTCGCCGCGCTGGCGCAGGATGATGCGGCCCTGACCAGCGAGGCGGCCGACCTGCTCTTTCATTTGCTCGTCATGCTTGAGGCGCGGAACATCACGCTTGCAGACGTCGAAGCAGAACTCGCTCGCCGCCAGGGCACGTCGGGAATCGCCGAGAAAGCGGCACGGACAAGCTGATGCCCATCGACGCGACCCTGCCCTATGATGACAGCAACATCTTCGCCAAAATCTTGCGCGGTGAAATTCCCAACCGGACGGTTTATGAAGACGATCATGCGCTCGCCTTTCATGACATCAACCCGCAAGCGCCATTGCATATCTTGGTGATTCCCAAGGGGCGTTATGTTTCATGGAATGATTTTACGGCGAACGCATCCGACGCAGAAATAACGGGCTTCGTCCGCGCCATCGGCCATGTCGCGCGCGAAGCTGGTTTGCCCATTCCAGGCTACAGATTGCTAAGCAACATTGGCAGGCATGGACATCAGGAAGTGCCGCATTTGCATGTTCATGTTTTTGGCGGGCAACCGCTGGGCCCGATGCTGGTGCGCTAAGCCAAACGAGATTCGATCAGTGCGATCAGCGCATCGACGGTTGGGGCATTCCCAAATTCCTCAGCTTTTACCAGCGGCGTCACCGTGCTGTCGCGCTTGATCAGAATGACCGGCAGGTCGACGGCCACTTCCGGATAAGCGGCACGAAAATCGGGGCGATGGTAAAACACGCTCTTAAACGGCTGGGCGGCCAGCCACGCTTTCCATTTCAAATCCATCCGGACCGCGCCATATGTGATCGCGCACAGGCTGCACGGGTAGGTCGCGGGCGAAAGCGTCTTATGGATACTGTCCATGATGCCCGCTGCGATCCCGGCCTTCGCGTTATAGACGAAGATCAGCGTCACTTGAGTGCGCGCACCGCGGGTGTGTCGATACATTTTGGATCGAGCGTTATCGGCGGCGGCAGCGCCAGCAACGGCGCGGTCAAGGCCGCGATTTCGGTGGATTGACCGAGCGGTACAGTGCCGAACCCGCGAATGTTGCGACACGTGTTGACGATGTCGAGCAGCTTGGACGGCGTGTCATAGGCTTCGTAGCTCAGCCGGAACGTCCCCCAGTGGATGCCAATCGCCGTTCGCGCCTTCGACCGCACAAAGACTTCAGCAGCATCAATCGGGCCGATGTGGCTGCCGATGCCCATTTGTCCGGGTTGAAAGCGGAACGCGCCGATGGGAATGAGCGCGAGCCGGATCGGGCCAAATTTCGCGGCTTCGACCGGCCACTGTCCATTGCCGAAACCGGTATCGCCCGAAAACATGATGTTGCCGCCGGGCAGCGTCACGACAAAGCTCGACCACAGCGCGCGGTTGCGGTCCACGCCCCAACGGCTGCTCCAGTGATGGTTGCGCGTGACGATGACATCGACACCGGGCCTGACCGCGATGCGCGTGCCCCAATCGCGTGCGACCGCGGTGATGCCTGCCTTTTTCATCACCGCGTCGTTGCCAAGGCTCGTCACGATCAGGGGCTTGTCGCGGTCCCACAGTTTTTTCAGGGTGACGAGATCCATATGGTCATAATGATTATGACTGACCACGACGACATCGATCTTGGGCAGGTCATCGAATGCGATCCCGGGCTTGGTCACACGGCTTGGCCCGATGCCGAAGGGTCCGGCCCGTTCGCTGTAAATCGGGTCGGTCAGTATATTGAGGCCGTTTGCCTGTACCAGCACCGACGCATGGCCGATCCACGTCGCGAACATCCGGGTGGGGTCGACCTTGTCCACGCAGCGTTTCCAGTTTTCGGCAATGCGCGGATTGGTGACGGGGCATGGGGTTGCTTCGGCGGCACCATAGCCTTGCTTGACCGCAACCGTATCGGGCCACGGCGGACGACCGTCGCTGCCCGTCAGAAAGCGGATAAGAAAATTTCCGCGGCTTCCGCCCGGCGGACGCATCGTGTCGTCACCACCGGGATTGAAAAAGCGCGCGCCGTCATAATGGCCGCTATCGGGCCCAGTATAATAAATCCGGTCGAGAAACGGCGGCACGATGATCAGCAACGCGCACAACCCGACGGTCAGGAACAACAGCCCCACGCCCACGTTACGCAACACCCGACCCAACACCGCTTTCATCATTTCCCCAAAGGCGAAAATCCGCGCATAGCCGAGTTTCGCTTCAAGAAAAGGCCCGATTCCCATGCGCGTCGAAATCGATGTCGTGCTCGATTATGATTTGCCCGAGCCGCATGACGTGCTGCTGCAGGTCGAAGTCGCGCAAATGGCCGACCAGCGCATCATTGGCGACAAGCTGACCGTCTCTTCGCCCGAACGGCTCCGCCCGGTCGAAGGCAATGAAGCCGTTGGCCAGCGGACATGGGCAGCAGGGGTTGGGCAGTTTCACGCGCATTACGGCGCGATTGTTGAAATCAACCGCATCGTCGTGGCGCTCGACAGTCTCGCCGCCGCCGATCCGCGCGATTTGCCCGCTGTGGTCGTCCCTTATCTGCTGCCGAGCCGTTACTGCGAAAGCGACAAGTTCGAAGCGCTCGTCACACAGGATTTTGGCGACCGCGACGGGGGTGCTAAAATCCTCGCGATGCGTGACTGGATCGCGACGAACATCGCTTATGTGTCGGGCGCATCGACCACGGACACGAGTGCATCGGACACGTTTGTGCAGCGCCAAGGCGTATGCCGCGACTATGCGCATCTGCTGACCAGCTTTGCCCGCGCGGCGATGATCCCGGCGCGGATCGTCTCGGCCTATGCGCCTGATGTTACGCCGCCCGATTTCCACGCGGTTGTCGAAGTGTGGCTTGAGGACGCATGGCACCTGGTCGATGCCACCGGCATGGCAAAGGCAGAAGAGATCGTCCGCATTGCCGTGGGCCGCGATGCGACCGACATTGCGTTCATGACCGTGTTCGGCACCGCAACCTTCCGCGACCAGAGTGTCCGCGTCACACGCATGTGAAGGCTGGACAGCCGCGCAGTGCCCGCATAAGAGCGCGCTTCGCCTCATCGCGAGGAATGCCCGGGTAGCTCAGTTGGTAGAGCATGCGACTGAAAATCGCAGTGTCGGCGGTTCGATCCCGTCCCCGGGCACCACCGTTCCAAGACAATCACGATTCTACGACGGACGATCAAAGCGACGGACCAACTTGGTTGCACTCTAAGCAATCGCCAAGGATGATGCTTTCGTTGCGCTGGCGGCTTTGGGATCAGCGCCACGCTTGCCCTACAACAGGCTGATACTTTCTCCGTCCACCCGCCAGTGTTCGTCGTTGCTGGTCGTGATGACATCAATGGGCACGCCGTGGCGAAGGCTTAGGTAAACATGCACTTCGGTGGGAACGTCTCCCAGCAAATGGGTGACAGTGATGCCCTGCAAATCACCTTCGTTGCGCGACGGCAGGATGAGCTCCGACCGGGCGAGCGGTTCGGTGGACACAATATCGCGACCATCGGCTGACAACCGGAATCGCGAATGGGGACCAATGGCGATATCGTCACCAACGTCGGCACGCCGCAGCACATAGCCGTCGAGTGGGCTGCCGACCGAGCCTGCGGTTGGTGGTATCGCGACGACCGTCCGCGGCGCGAGACCCGCCAAAGTTGCCATTGTTCTTGCCGCCCGGGCGAGCGCGCGGATGCGTGGCGACGGTGCGCCATCGCTCGCCTCGACAAGCGGCGATCCATCTGCGGCGAACGTGACCACGGCCAGTTCGCGGTCGGGCACGTCAGTGATGAACACAACTTCGTAGCCGCGCGCGGTGACATCGACTGCCCAGCCATCGGCAAGCTCGATCAGAGGATTGCCCTGCAGATGCTCACGGGCAAGCATCGCGGCCAAGTCCAGATGAAACATCAAGCTCCCGCGCGTCACTGCCCAGGCCGCCGAATGGCGCAGGGCATCAAGCGGATCGGGATCATTGGTCATCTGGCGCTCCACAAAGGAATCGCGCACCTTATGCCCGCGTCGGTCGTTTGAGTCGATTAAGCAGTATCATGAGGATTGCGCGATAAACACTTTCTCGACTGCTCGCGCTGCAGCGATTCGAACGCTTTTGACAGCGGCAGAGCTGGATATGCTGGCCAACGCCGAACGGCTTTCCAATCAGGAGCGCGCCGTCTTCGTGCTTTTGGGGCAAGGCATGAAGCCCAAAGCGATCGGCTATGAGCTCGCAGTATCGGTCAAGACTGTTGACACCCACATTGCGCGGATACGTGCCAAGCTATGCAGCGCCAAACCGGTGCCGCTTGCCGATCTGCTGTTTCTCGCGCGGATGTGGGTTCGCGCTGGCCAAATGTCGGGATAATCCTGACATGACTGATCGACAGGGCTTCGCTAAGTTCTGCTGATGAGTGAAATTAATTCTCTAAATCCAATATCGGCAATGCCCACCTCGGCGGCTGTCGGTAATGGCGGCACCCCTGTCAGCGCTGTGCTCACGGATATCGCCCTCGCGGCGGCGGCGATTGACGGCGCGTTGGGAGCGACCGTGAAAGGCTTCAGCGAAACCCTTGTTAACGCGCTGGGCGGTGCGGGAGATCGCGTCGGCGGCGCACAGTTTGAGTCCGCAATGCTGGATTTTGCGCGCGAGGCCAAAGCATTGGTGATTGGCAACCCCGATGCCGCAGGTGACGATGTTCGGGCGATTGTAAATGAGGCAATCGCTTCGGGTGCCGCCAAATCAGACGCGTTACCCGATGTCGGACTGACCGCGCTTGATCGCGCCACTGCCTTCTTCGCTGAAGCGGCGCAGAGCTTGTCGGCCACCGCCCCTACCCCACTCTACGATCCTGGCGTTTGTTAAAAGGAACTTGTCGTGACTTCGATATTCGGATTCAAAGTTGAAGCGCCTCGACTTCCGTCGTGGAACGAGGTCAAATCGACCGTTGCGCAGGGTGCCCAGCAAGCCAGTCAAATTGGTCGCGCCGCCGTTGTTCATGCGCGCAATCTTGGTCAGCAAGGGATTGACCTTGGCCGCCGTGCCATTGCGGATCCCGAAGGCACGGTGCGGCAACTGGCGACGTCCGCCAGAAGCGGCATCCGCCAGGCGGAAACGGCCGTTAAGGGTGGCATTCGTGATGGTGTCATGCTGACGGGTCGTACGATTGGCCAAGGGGCCGACATTGCACGCCGCGCTATTCCGGGCGACAGCCTTGCAGCGCGGACCGCACGGGGGTTGATAACGGGCACAGAACAACGGGCGCGCTTCACCGTTGGCGTTGCGGGCGGATTGGCCACTGAAGCGGTAGGCCTCGTCGGCGTCGCCGGGACACTCGCGACGAGCGCTGCCGAGTTGCAACTTTCTCCAACGGCCCGCGCCGAACTGCGCCAAACTATAGCGTCAGGCGTCAGTCGCGGCGGCATTGCCGTTGCCGATTACGCGCGTTCGGTCGCGGCGGATCCGTCGCGGGTCGCTGAAGACATTGGCGGCGCTGCCACCGCGACTTGGCGGGCGGGCAGCGGTTTTGTTGGAGGGCAGGTTCAACGCCATGAAGATGCCTTTCGCCGCGGCGAAGGTTTTGAAACGATCGGGATGACGACGGGACAAGTCGCGTCATATTTCATCCCGGTCGGCGCGGGGGCAAAGGCAGCGGCCACCACCGTGCGGGGAGCAGAGGCCATCGCCGTTGGCGGCGCGCGCGTTGTCGCTCGCGAAGGCGGCGAAGTGGCGCTGCGCGCTGCCGGGGCCGAAACGCGCGTTGTCTCGCTCACAACATCGACCGTGGCGCGCGAAGCAGCGGAGACCTCCGGCGCACGCTTGTTACAAGGCGCAGAAGCCGGTGGCGGCACGGTTCGTGTCGCTCGCTCGGGCGGTGTGACGGCGCAAGACCTTGCCGCCGCAAGCCGTCAATCGGGCAACGAAGTTGCGCTATATCGCAATCTGACGACCAACGAACGCTTTGTTGCCGTCGGCACGCGCACAGGCGTTGAAGTGCCGCAAGGTTCCCGCCTGATCGCCCATACCCAGCCTGGAACTGGCGCCGCTGCCGTCCGAGCCAGCGTTGCCGACGAAGCCGCGCTTGCCCGCCTTGGACAGCGTTCATCCGTCATTATTGACCAAGGCGGAACGGCCGCAACCCGTTTTCGCGCCACCGAAGAAGGTGCAGCACTCGCGCGGTCCGAAAGCGGGGCGGTGCAATTACGGACGCCGGCACCTCAACCCAGTCTTTTGCCGGGCGAAGGGGCCGTGGGTTCTTACCGCGATTTGGTTGCAGCAGGTTCGAAAGGCGATAACATCACGCCGCACCATATCCCGTCAGCCAAACGCATGGCTCAAGACGGTGTGTCGAAAGCTGATGGTATTTCAATTAACATGGAGCAGCCCCATCCCGGCGTGGGCGGACGCCATCGGGCGACATTCACCTATGGAAATCAAGCTGATTTAGGTTTGTCTGCGCGTGACGCGCTTGCCGCAGGCATAAGAGATGCAAGGAAAATCTATCAAGCCGACGGTCTTTACACAGCGGAGATTCGGGCTAGTCTCAAAGCACTAATTGATATGAATATGACACAGCACCCTGGCATTTTTGCAAAGCCCGTCCGATGACGACCACATATGACATTGAAATAGGCGCGTTGCGCAAAGAGATTGAAAGCGGTGGCGCAAAGCCATCGGTAATCGACAGCGCGATAAGCTCACTGTTGTCGTTCAAGGACGACAGGATGCCGCATGATTTTCTGTCCTTACTGTCAGACCATGCCGAATATGATGAGGGGATGTTTTCACTCATTCACGCCGCCGAGTCAGTTGATAATCGGACCTATGTGAATGCGCTCCTTTCGGCATTCGCAACGCTGGCCGCATCCTCACCGCGATGGGCATCGATCATCCTGATGCGCGCCTTGAATGATGATCCGACAAGGCACGAACTTGTCGGGCAACTGCGCACGGCGTCACCAACGATCAAAGGGCCGATCCGCGAAATTTGCCTTCAAATCAATCTAGTCAGCCCCCAGTTTTTGGCAAAAACAGCACCTGTGTTGATTGCCGCAGCACCAACCAAGCTTTCGCCCGTAAACTAGCGCTTCCGTGCATCCGAAAACGGCGCTGCAATTTTTTCTGGATGGAATGTGGTAAAACATGATCGGCCCAAGTGCGCAAAGCCACACTGTGAATGATGACGCTGAATATTGCTGAAATTGCCTACGAAAGTGGCGAGCTGAAGTTTCGATATGCTCGCCGACTGTCTGCCAATGGTGCCGGATGGATCCGTGATGGGCTATTCCAGTCGTTCCATAAAAATGGCCAGCTTTCCTCCGAAGGACAGTATCGCGATGGCCTTGAGGAAGGCTTGTGGTCAACTTACCAGCAGGATGGTCAGCTTGCGTCGCGCGGAAGCTATCGTGAAGGGAAAGAAATCGGGGGCTGGGCGTTTTGGGATTTAGATGAAAATCTCGAACTATAGGATCGGCGTCGCAAGGCGGCGATCGCGATGAACGGCACACCCGAAATCAGAAGCTCATTTCGCCATAAACCCGCGAGAGATCGCCGTTCCATTCGCCATGATAACGGTCGAGCAAGCGCTGGGCAGGGACTTTACCCGAAGCGACAATCTCGTGCAGCGGATTGAGGAAACTCTGCTCGCTATCGCCCGCGCCGTTAAGCCGGGCGCGCGATTTCAGGCCGGCATCGGCGATCTTCATAACTTCTGTTGCCAAGGCGTGAAGAGTGCCGCCGCCGGGCGCCGCCGCATCAAGCGCGAGGCGCGGCACGTCGTCCCGCAATTTCTGCTGGTCGGCAATCGTCCAGTCCTTGACCAGATCATAGGCCGCATCAAGCGCGGTCTGGTCATACAATATCCCCACCCAGAACGCCGGGAGCGCACAGATCGTGCTCCACGGCCCGCCATCGGCCCCGCGCATTTCGAGGAAACTCTTCAGACGCACTTCGGGGAAAGCGGTCGAGAGATGGTCGTTCCAGTCGCTCACCGTCGGCTTCTCGCCGGGCAGCACTGACAATTTGCCATCGATAAAATCGCGAAAACTCAAACCGGCGGCATCGATGTAACCGCCATTACGGAACGCGAAATACATCGGCACATCAAGCATATAATCAGCATAACGCTCATAACCGAAGCCATCGTCGAACACGAACGGCAACATCCCCGTGCGGGCGGGATCGGTATCGGTCCAGATATGGCTGCGATAGCTGAGATAGCCGTTGGGCTTGCCCTCAAGGAACGGTGAGTTGGCGAACAATGCTGTCGCCAGCGGTTGCAGCGCGAGCGAAACACGGAATTTCTTCACCATATCCGCCTCGCTCGAATAATCGAGATTGGTCTGGATCGTGCATGTCCGCAGCATCATGTCGAGGCCCATGCTGCCGACGCGCGGCATATGACTAAGCATGATCTTGTAACGCCCCTTGGGCATGATGGGCAGTTCGGCGCGGGTTTTGTCAGGCCACAATCCTAGTCCGAGGAAACCAAGGCCGAGCATGTCGCCGACTTCCTTGACTTGCTTCAAGTGCCGCCCGGTCTCGGCACATGTCTCATGCAAATTCTCTAGGGGCGCACCCGACAGCTCGAATTGTCCAGCAGGCTCTAGGCTGACGCTGCCGTCGGGCCCCGACAGCGCAATTATCGTCTCGCCCTCATACACGGGTTCCCAGCCATAGCGCGTCAGCCCGATCAGCAGCGTGTGGATGCCACCCTGTTCTTCATAAGACGGCGCGCCATGATCCGCCGTCCGGTAAACGAATTTCTCATGCTCCGTGCCGATTCGCCACGCCGCGCTCGGCTTTTCGCCCTTTGAAAACACGCCGATCAAATCGGCCTTACTTTCGATGAGGGGATCGATCTTTGTGGTGGCCGTGCGCGTGGTCATAATCGCGCTTTAGGTCCGAAAGTTTCCGATGAAAACGGAATTATTGCAGACCGCCCCCCCGGTCAGAGCTTGTGAAATACGCGCTCGTGACAGGTTGGGACCCTCGTGTTTTGTTTCGCAGCGATTCGCGCTATTCTATTGTCCGATGGACGGCGAAAGCGAAACTGAGGGATTATCCCGCTGGCGGCTTATGCTCGGCATCATCTTGGCGCTTGCGGGGGCCGCCACGATTGTTGCGCTGGTCCTGATGCTGGGTGCCGCGACAAAGGATCGCGACGATGCGCTCGGTTCGCGCCAACAGAGTTATGAAGCGATGATCCTCGCGCGGTCGCTCGATGCAAGCGTAGGGCAAGCCGAGGCGTTTCTCGGGCGCTTCGTTATCAGCGGCGACAAGGATTTGGGCCGGCAATATCTTGACGATTGGCGACGCGCAGGGACACAACTCGATGCGCTCGACCAGATGATCGAGGACCAACCGACCCAAATTCTGATTAACCAGCTCAAGACCGCCTATGCCGTGCGCGGCAAGGAATTGTCGGCGATCGCTCTGCGGACCAACTATGGCCAGAATCCGGCGGCGCTGTGGAAATATTATCAGGCCGGCAAATCAAAAAGCCTCGGCGAGATCGACGGTTTGCTTGAAGCGGTCATTGCTGCCGAACGCGACACGCTGGCGGCGCGCGGGGTCGTCGCCGATGCTTCGATCAAGCGGTCGAACAATCTGGGGCTTGTTGTCTCCTTCTTTGGTCTGTTGCTGGTGGTCAGCGCAGCGATCCTCGGCTGGGCAGCGGTTCTCGCTTGGCGGCAGCGGCAGCTCGAGGAAGTGCGCAATGCCGATCTCGAACTTGCCGTGACCGAGCGCACGGCCGAACTGCGCGCCGAAATGGTGCACCGCGAGGAAACCGAGGCGAAGCTGCGTCAGGCCCAGAAAATGGAAGCCATCGGCCAGCTGACCGGCGGCATCGCGCATGATTTCAACAATATGCTTTCGGTGGTGATCGGCGGGCTTGAGCTCGCGCAGCGCCGGTTGGCGAGCGGTGGCGCCAAAGTCGGCAAGCATCTTGAGCAAGCCATGGAAGGGGCAAATCGCGCGGCGGCACTGACCAAGCGATTGCTCGCCTTCGCGCGCGCCGAACCGCTGCTGCCATCGTCGATCGATCCAGATGCCCTCATTCACGGCATGTCCGACTTGATCGAACGCACGATTGGGGACACCATCTTGGTCGAATTCGACCCCGCTAACAATACATGGCCTATATTTGTCGATCCGTATCAGCTTGAAAACGCCGTCCTAAATCTCGCCGTCAACGCCCGCGACGCGATGCCTGACGGCGGCACATTACGCATCAAAACGACCAATATTCTGCTGGCAGACGGCGACGTTGAAGGCGTCAATGGCGGCGAACATATTCGCCTGAGCGTCAGTGACACCGGCGTCGGCATGACCAGCGATGTGCTCGACCGCGCGTTCGAACCTTTTTTCACGACCAAGCCGACCGGCAAAGGCACTGGCCTTGGCCTAAGCCAGATTTTCGGCTTCGTCCGGCAGTCACGCGGTGCCGTAACGGTCGAAAGCAACGTCGGCAGCGGTACGACCGTGTCAATTTATCTACCGCGCAGCGCGACCGACCCGATGGCCGAACCCGATGTGCCGCATAGCATTTCCACCCTGCCGCGTCGGCGTGGCACCACTGTTCTGGTGGTCGAGGATGATCCGCGTGTCCTCGCGGCCACCGGTGATGCGCTCGAAGAATTGGGCTTGCGCACGGTCCGCTGCCTCCACCCGGCCGATGCGCGCAAGCGCCTGCGCGAAAATCCGGACATCGGCCTGATCGTTAGCGATGTCCTGATGCCCGGCATGACCGGCCCCGAACTCGTCGCGTCAATCCGCAATGATTATCCCGGATTGCCGGTGCTGTTCGTCACGGGCTATGCCGGCGACATCGATACGGCGGCGGCATTTGGCGGGCATATGGTCTTGCGCAAGCCATTTACGCTTGCGTCCCTGGGCAAGGCGGTCGGCATATTGCTCGCCAATGATCCCGTTCGCCGCGCGCGCGCGCAAGCGGCTTAATGATTCCCAAGGCGCGGATGAGCGGTTAGAAGCAGCGCCACAACAGAAAACGGCACCATCATTTCCGCACACTTCCTCTCTGCAACGGATCGCTATCTCGCCCGGCTGATCATCGTCCCGCTGCTGTCGTCGCTCGTCATTGCGGCGATGCTGCTGGTGCTCGACCGGATGCTGCGCCTGTTCGATTTCGTCGCGAGCGAAGGCGGTCCGGTGAGCATCGTGTGGCAGATGTTGGCAAACCTGCTGCCGGAATATCTCTCGCTCGGTATCCCGATCGGTGTCTTGCTCGGCATTTTGCTCGCGTTCCGCAAACTCGCGCTATCCTCCGAACTCGATGTTTTGCAGGCGGTTGGGCAAGGTTACTGGCGGCTGCTCCGTGTGCCCTTTCTCTACGCGATCTTCTTTGCCGTCCTGAACCTGATGATTGTCGGCTTTGTCCAGCCCTCGGCGCGCTATGCTTATGAGCGGCTGCGGTTTGAATTGCGGTCGGGTGCACTCGGTGCGTCGATCAAGGTCGGCGAGTTCACCAAGCTCGGTAAAGACATGACACTGCGCATCGAATCGAGCACCGATGAAGGCCGCAAGCTGACCGGCATTTTCGTCATGGCGCGGGAGAAGGCGGGGCGTAGTCTGGCCGTGACCGCAGAGCGCGGCGCGTTCATGGCGACCGATGATCCCGACGTCATCATCCTGCGCCTGTCGAATGGCACGCTGACGCACAACGCGCCGAATTTCCGCGTGCCCCGCGTCCTCAGCTTCAACGCGCACGATCTGCCGATCGATTTGCCCAAGATCGAATCGTTCCGCGGGCGCGGCGGCGCAGATCGCGAACTGACGCTGCCCGAACTTGTCGCTGTCGGGACCGATGCCGAAAGCACGCAGACGTTGCGCAACGAAAGCTGGTCGCAGTTTAATTTCCGCGTGGTGCAGGTGGCGATCATGATGCTGTTGCCATTGCTCGCAGTCGCGCTTGCCGTGCCGCCCAAGCGATCAACCTCGGCCATTGGGGTGTTCGTGGCCGTCATCGCGGTCGTCACTTATTACAAAATCAGCGAGTATGCGACGGGCATGGGCGAGCTCGGCAAGATCGACCCGTTCGTCGCGCTGTGGGTGCCGTTCCTCGTCTTTGCCGCGGTGATTATTTGGATGTTTCGCACGCTTGCCTATGTGCCGGGGGGACAACCGATCAGCGGCATCGACAAGCTGGCGGGCAAAGTAACCGGACTCGTTAAGCGGTTCCTTGGGCTATTTCTGAAGAGCGCGCGCTGATGCCCGATTTCTTCCCCTCGCGGACGCTGACGATCTACATGGCAAAGATGTTTGTCGTGCGCTCATTCGCCGTGCTCGCACTACTCGTGATTGTTCTGCAAGTGCTCGATCTGCTTGGCGAAAGTGATGCGATCCTGCGCTATCCCGGCAATGGACAGGGGCAGATACTGACTTATGTCAGTTTGCGCATACCCGGCATCATCCAGAGATTTCTGCCTTTCTGTGTCCTGCTCGGCACCATCATCACGCTGGCGACATTGAACCAGAACAGCGAAGTTGTCTCGATGAAAGCCTCGGGATTGTCGGCGCATCAGGTGCTTGCGCCGCTGATCGCCGCCAGTCTGGTTATCGCGGGATTGTCGTTCGCATTCAATGAACGCATCGTCACGCGCGCGACGGCAACGCTCAAGCTGTGGGAAAGCGCGGACTATGGCAAAATGCCGAGCGGGCGCGAGGCAATGGCAAATGTCTGGGTCCGCGAAGGGGATGATTTGATACATGCCGACATCGTCGAGGGGCGTGGCGCAAAGACTGTGCTGACCGGCGTCAGTGTTTATGACCGGACCGGCGGCAGCCTGTCGAAAGTCGTCACCGCCACGCGAGCAACCGTGACAAAGACGGGCTGGCAGCTTGAAAAAACCGACAGTTTCGACGTCGCGAGCGGCACAAAGTCATCGCTTGGCACCATCACCGTCGCACCCACGGTCCGCCCCGATCAGTTCACGCTCGCCAATGTCGATGGCGCGGGACTGCCCCTTGGCGAATTGCAAACTGCGATCAGCGATCTGAAAGCAGCCGGACGCCCGACTGCCTCGCTCGAAGCCGCTCTATGGCACAAGATTTCGGGGCCTTTGTCGACTGTCCTGATGCCCCTGCTCGGTGCGGTCGCGGCATTCGGGCTCGCGCGCTCGGGCAAGCTCTTTGTCCGCGCTGTCATTGGCATGGCGCTCGGGTTTTTGTATTTTGTCGCCGACAACTTCGGCCTCGCAATGGGCAATCTCGGCGCTTACCCGCCCCTGCTTGCGGCATGGGGGCCGTTCTTCCTCTTCCTGCTGATCGGCGAAGCGGTGCTGATCAGGACCGAGGAGTGATCGTATTCCGCGCCAGCCGCCCGACAAGGTGGGGTAGCCCCGAATAATTGCCCTTGTGGTAGGGCGAACTGGGATCGAGCGCTTTCGCAAGCCGCCGGTGTGCTTCGCCGAGCGAATGATAGGGCAGGCTCGGCAACAGATGATGGAGCGCATGGTAACGCAGGCCGACGGGCGCCCATAGCGCGGGGAGCGTCGCGGGTGGCGGGACATTGACCGAGTCGAGATACTGCGCAGTCACCGTCATCGCGTCGCCTTCATTCTCCCACAGATGGGCGACGAGCGTGCGCGTCTGGTTGAGCAGCATCGTGCCCGAGACAATCGCGACATAAATGCCGAATGCGCGCCATGGAATAACGCCGCCGAGAACCATCGCGATCAATGTGACCGACCACAGGCTTGCCGTGGCTTCCTGCCAATACCATTGCCGCGCGAGTTCACCTTCGGGCGGGCGACGGCGAAATTTCGGGTTGATCTGAAGCCCCGAAAACTGGCCTACGACCATCCGGCGCAGCGGCGGGATCACGAGCGACAACGGCGTCAGTACCGCAAAGCGCAAAAGCAAAGCAATCGGGGCCAGCGCGGCAGTCACCACAAACAAAGGCAACGTCCACGGCTTCATGAGCGCAAGCGGCAGATATTCGGGATCCTCGACCGTCCCGTAACGCGTGCGATTGTGGTGAAGGTTGTGCACACCTTCATACATGAACGACGGCACGAGCAGCGGCACCCCGACAACTGCGTTCCAACCGAAACGGAACCACGGCAGCTCGCGGTGACGGACATGCGTCAGTTCATGGATGAAGCTGCCCGCGCGATAGAGCGCGAGGATCGCCACGAGTGCTGATGCAATAGCAACAACACCGGACGAAAGGATCGCGCCCGCAAGACCCGCATAGCCGAGCACTGCCGACCCCAGAAAATCGCCCCAATAAACCGCAGGCCTCGCCACATTGATATCGCGCGTCAGTTCGGCCGCCGTCCGCAGCATTGCAACATCATCGGCAACGCGCACGCGTGCGGGTTGCACCGTATCGTGCGCGGGCGATCCGGTACCGGATCGGTCAAGGGAAAATGCGCTGTCCATGCGTTGTCTGTTGCTGCTAAATAGTGGCGAAGGCGTCGCTTTACCACCCCGCGCCAATTTCCGGAGGCAATTTGACCATTATCCGCCCCGTCATCAACAAGGCCGACCGCAAGGCCTTTGTCGATCTCCCCTACCGACTTTACGCGAGCGATCCGAATTGGGTGCCACCGCTCAAGAATGAAGTTCATGCGCTGATCACGCCGCGCAAGAACCCGTGGTTCGAACATGGCGAGGCGCAGTTGTTCCTTGCCGAAGAAGATGGCCGCGTTACGGGGCGCATATCCGCTCATGTCGACCATCTCGCACTGGCCCAGCCGGCCGATCAGGGCATGGGGCCGGGCACTGGCAATTGGGGATTGCTTGAGGCCGAAGACGAAGCGACCACAGCAGCGTTGATTGCCCAAGCCGAAAACTGGCTGCGCGCCAAAGCAATGACCCGCGTTCTCGCGCCGATCAGCATTTCAATCTGGGATGAACCCGGGTTGCTGGTAAAGGGGCATGACCATCCGCCGACCGTCATGATGGGGCACAATAATGCGGCCTACGAAAGCTGGATCGAACGCTGTGGATATCAGGGCGTCAAAGACCTGCTGACTTATGAAATCCCGATCACCGTTGATTTCCCGCCGCTCGCGCAACGCATCATCCAGTCGGGCGAGCGCAACGCCCGGATCGTCATCCGCCGCGTCAATAAACGCCGGTTTGACGAGGAAGCCGCGCTGATCCTTGGCATTCTCAATGACGCGTGGAGCGGAAACTGGGGTTTCGTCCCGATCACCGACAGCGAAATCGCCTATGCGGGGAAGAAGCTGAAACCCATCGTTTATGAAGACCTGATTCGCATCGCCGAAGTCGATGGCGAGCCGGTCGCGTTCATGATGACATTGCCCGATCTCAACGAGAAACTGATGGGATTTGGCGGCAATCTGTTCCCGTTCAACTGGGCCAAGCTGCTCTGGTGGCTTCGCGCCCCCAAAGTTCGGACGATGCGCGTGCCGCTGATGGGTGTGCTGCAAAGACTGCAATCGACGCGCCTCGCCAGCCAGCTGGCCCTGATGCTCGTCGAATTCACCCGCCGTGACGCGACGGTCAAATATGGCGCAAGCCGCGGTGAGTTCGGCTGGGTGCTCGATGATAATGGCCCGATGAAATCAGTCGGCGAGGCGATCAACGGGGAGATCAACAAGGTCTATCGAATTTACGAGAAAGCGCTTTAGAGCGGCTCATATTGTTCTCAACAATCAAAAAAGGCGGCCCGTTTCGGGACCGCCTTTTCTCATCCATAGTCAGGAAAAACTATTTTCCGAACACCGAATATTGTTCGTTGCCGACAAAGCCGAGCTTCGTAATCTCGGACTTTTTAATCACGGCCAACACCTGATCAACGGTATCATAGCGGGCCTGTGCATCGGGCTGCACATGCAGCTCGGGCTCGGGCACCATCACCTTGGTTGAATCGAGATACTGGCGCAGCGTCACCAGATCAATCCCCGATCCGTTCCACGTTATCGTGCCCGCCGGATCAATTGACACCTTGTTGATGTCCGGTTTTATCGGCGGGGGATCGGTCGGAAGGGAATTTGCGGGAAGATCGATCTTGACCGCGTGCGTCTGGATCGGGATCGTGATGATGAACATGATCAGCAAAACGAGCATCACGTCGATCAACGGCGTCGTGTTCATTTCACCAATAGGTTCTTCGTCGTCACCGCCGCCCATACTCATAGACATCAGGCTAACTCCTTAAATTTCTGCCGCGAACGGCGATCAGCCTTAGGCGCGTGCATTGCCGCCCGGCGGTGGTTCGGAAATAAAGCCAACCTTGGCAAAGCCTGCGCGCTGCATGACATAAATCGCACCACCGATGCAGCGGTAGGGCGTGTTCACATCGCCGCGGATATGCGCTTCGGGCAGTTCGAGGCCGGGAGCATTCACGCCGCCCTGCTTTTCAATTTCCAGCTTCAGCTTTGAAACCGCACGGTCGAGCAACTCATTCGAATCGACGCGTGTCTGATTCCAATAGACTTCACAAGCGCCGGTCGGAGCCCGGATCGAAAGCGAGACGTTTTCGGGCTTCGTCACGGTGGGGTCAAACCGAACCTTGGGAAGCTTCACACCAACATTTTGAACCACGACCGGAATCGTGATCAGAAAGATGATGAGAAGAACCAGCATGACGTCCACCAGCGGGGTCGTATTGATCTCCGACAGGGGCTTTTCTTCGCCGCCGTCGTCGTCTCCTACAGCCATTGACATAGAAAATTGTCCTGTTGCATTTTGAAGGTCTTGGGCGGATCCATACGACCCGCCCGACCCATTTCCGTCTTAGGCTTTGGCTGCTGCTGCAACAGGCTTGGCCGCCGCTGCTTTCGCCGCACCGACACGGGCTGGACGGACCGCACCGTTCGATGCCATCCAGCCGTGAACGTCATTGGTGAACGTGCCCATTTCTTCGAGGATCGCCTTGTTCCGGCCCTGAAGCCAGTTGTAGGCAAGCACCGCCGGAACCGCGACGGCAAGACCGATGGCAGTCATGTAAAGCGCTTCCCCGACGGGCCCGGCAACCGTGTCGATCGACGCCTGTCCGGAGGCACCGATTTTCACCAGCGCGGTCAGAATGCCCATAACAGTCCCAAACAGGCCGACGAACGGCGCAGTCGAACCCACAGTCGCGAGGAACGAAAGTCCTTGCTTCAGCTTTGATTCAATTGCCGCGCGCGAACGCGACATTGTCGACAGCGCCCAGTCATGCTGGTCAACCGGATCGGTCAGCAACGTATGCTGTTCCTGCGCGCGCAAGCCATCGTCAATGATCTGCTTATAGGGCGTGTCCTTGTCGAGCTTGGCAGCCGCTTCCTTGAGCGTCGCGTGGTTCCAGAAGCCTGCACGGACCTTGCGCGCCTGGCCCATGATCTTGTTCTGGTCCCACCACTTGGTGAGCAGAATGTAGAGCGTGCCCACGGACATGATGACGAGGATGGCGAGCGTGATAATCGTGACCGGCCCGCCTTCGCGGATCGATGCCATCAGGCCATATTGTGCGGCTTTTGGAGCCCCTGCCGCGGCTGCGGCTGCAAGTGTGATCAACATTGTTCGGTCTTCCCTCTTAAATCAATATTTGAAAGTGATGGTCGGTTACTTCGGCAGTCGCCACGTCACGCGCTGGCTCCGCGTCTCTGCAATCGGCTGCCCGGAAGCATCAAGCGCAGATTTGAAGCGGAAACGGCGAATAATAAGCTTGCAGGTTTCGGCATCCAGTGACGCACTTGCACCGTTTGCGTTGCAGCTCGCAACCCGACCGTCGGTCCCGATCGTAAACGTCGCAACGCTAGTGCCCGCTTCCTCGTTACGGACGGCGGCTGGCGGATAATCCTCATCCGAAATCGAACCTCCGCGCAACACGGCCTTCGTCGCAACCTGCGGTTTCGGCGGCGGTGGCGGCGGCACGGGACGCGGTGGCTCCGGCGTCGGCACGAAGACCGGCGGCGGAGTCGACTGTGTCACAATCGGCGGGGGGGCCTGATTGGTGTTCACAATCGGCGGCGGCGACACGACGGGCGGCGGCGGAATATTCTTGTCCGGCGGCGGCGGCGGCGGCGGCTCGACGGGTGGTGGCGGCTCATCCTTCACGTCAAACGTGTTCAGATCAGCGGCAACCTTCTTGACGACATTATAGCCGCCCATAACCAGCGCATAGCCAATAATCGCATGGATGAGGACGACGATCGCAATCGACCACATCCGCGCAGGCGTCATCTCTTTATTGTCTGTATAGGACATCCGGCGTTCTTACTCCCTCAAACAGACCGTGAATGGGGAACCCAGACCATCAGCCGGAAACGCTCCGGAACAATCTGCAACCCCACCCTGCCCGAACTCTTCTCGTTTCATTGACAGCATGGAAACACTATCGTCCCCTCCAACGCCGCGCAATCGCTTAATCCTTGTTCATGTTCGTTCGTGCAACCCGAACCTGACACGACCGTTACAAAATGCAACAGACGGAAAGAACGAAACGCATGACAATGTTTCCAAATCGAACAAAAAAGTTCGCTATGATTAGCCTCGCAATCGCCGTAGGATCGATGGTAAATGGCGGATTTGCAGCGATTCCCAAGCCTGCGCCGACGTCGCCTGCTGATGCCTGGCGCTATGCCGATGTGGCTGATTTGTTTGCAGGTGCGCCACTCGTCCTGCGCGCAAAAATCGTTTCGGCAACGGCGTTAAAGGGGCCGCCAAACCCCACTGGCGCGGTACGATTCTATGTCGAAGGCGATGTGACGGCGCTGATTCGCGGGACTCAGGCAGTGCCCCCGCGTCTCATTTGGCTGGTCGATATGCTGCCCGATTCGCGTGGCAAAATCCCCAAACTCAAAAAAGCAGACGTCTTGATCGCTGCGCTGCCCGTCGCTGGCAGACCCGGCGAGATCCGGCTCGCCGCGCGCGATGCACAGGTTTTCTGGAGCCCTTCGATCGAAACCCGCGTGCGCAATCTCATTGTCAGCATCGCCGCCCCCGACGCGCCCCCCGCGATGACGGGCATTGCCAGCGCTTTTCACACCCCAGGCACGATAACCGGCGAAGGTGAAACGCAGATATTCCTGTCGACTGTCACCCGCGCGCCCATCTCGATGACGGTCCTCACGCGCCCCGGCCAACCGAAACGCTGGGCGTTTTCGCTGGGTGAGATCGTCGATGAAGCCGCCGCGGCACCCGCGCCTGATACGCTCGCCTGGTATCGTCTGGCCTGCTTTCTGCCGCGCGCGTTGCCCGATGCGGCGACTGCCGAGCTACCGGCAAGCGATGCCGAAGCGGCGCGCGGTGATTATACCTATGTCATTCAGGCACTCGGCGCGTGTCCGCGGGTGCGGCGTTAGGCCATACCGCGACAGATCGCGTCTTCGAGCGCGGCAATGGCATAAGGTTTGGAAAGCACCGGCGCATCGGGATGGCCGGGCGCAAGTCCTTCCGCGCCATAACCACTGGTGATGATGTAGGGGATGCCGAGGGCCTTCAGCGCATCGGCAACGACCAGGCCATCCTCGCCGCCCAGATTGACGTCGATCAATGCAACATCGAACATCATGGTCTTGATCGCCGCCATCGCCTCGGCAATGCTCGTGACTGTGCCCGCCACGATACAGCCGATGCTGTCGAGCAAATCCTCAGCAAGCATGGCGACAATGGGTTCGTCCTCGACAATCAGGACGCGGATGCCGTCGGCAGAGTTCATGCGTCGCGTTTTGTCGTGCGATGGCGTTTAGTGCAATTGTAAACACCCGCCGACGAGACGCCGACGGGTGTTCTTCCTCCCCAGGAAGTCTGAAGGCGGAACGGCTTAGCGAAGCTAAGCCGCACACGCCGGAAGACCGGCCAGCGGCCCCAGTGGGCCGACTGACGACAGCGGCTTTGCCGCTGTCCGGTCCTCAGCCAAACTGATTCATGGTATTATGTGCGCCACCGGCCTTGAGTGCGGCCTCACCGGCGAAATATTCTTTATGATCGTCGCCAATGTCCGACCCGCTCATATTCTGGTGCTTCACGCAGGCGATGCCCTGGCGAAGCTCCTGACGCTGGACGCCCGCGACATAGCCAAGCATTCCGGCCTCGCCGAAATATTCCTTCGCCAAATTGTCGGTCGACAGTGCGGCGGTGTGATAGGTCGGCAGCGTGATCAGGTGGTGGAAAATCCCTGCTCGCTTGGCGCCATCGGCTTGGAAAGTGCGGATGCGCTTGTCCGCCGCAATGCCGAGCTCGGTTTCGTCATATTCGACACCCATCAACTTGGCGCGGTCATAGGCCGAAACGTCGAGCCCTTCCTTGACCATCGCGTCATAGACTTGCTGACGGAAATTCAACGTCCAGTTAAAGCTCGGTGAGTTGTTATAAACGAGCTTCGCATTGGGCACGACCGCGCGGATGCGGTCCATCATGCCGGCAATCTGTTCGACATGCGGCTTTTCGGTTTCGATCCAGAGCAGGTCGGCACCGTTTTGGAGGCTGGTGATTGAGTCGAGGACGCAGCGGTCTTCGCCGGTGCCGGGGCGGAACTGGAAGAGGTTCGAAGGCAACCGCTTGGGCCGCATCATCTTGCCGTCGCGATTGATGATGACATCGCCATTGCGCGCGGTTGAGGCGTCAATCTCTTCGCAATCGAGGAAGCTGTTATATTGATCGCCCAAGTCGCCGGGTTCGTTCGAGACGGCAATCTGCTTGGTTAGGCCGGCGCCCAGCGAGTCAGTGCGCGTCACAATGATCCCGTCCTCGACACCGAGCTCAAGGAATGCGTAACGACAGGCGCGGATCTTCGCGAGGAAGTCTTCGTGCGGCACGGTGACTTTGCCGTCCTGATGCCCGCATTGCTTTTCATCGCTGACTTGGTTTTCGATCTGGAGCGCGCAGGCACCGGCTTCGATCATCTTCTTGGCGAGCAGATAAGTGGCTTCGGCATTGCCGAACCCGGCGTCAATGTCGGCGATGATCGGGACGACGTGGGTCTGGAACTTGTCGATCTTGTCCTGAATGGCGGCACGGTCGGCAGGGCCAGCGGCGTCGAGATCGCGGAACAGCAGGTTGAGTTCGCGCGAGTCAGCTTGGCGCAGGAACGTGTAGAGTTCCTCGATCAGCGCGGGGACGCTGGTCTTCTCATGCATCGACTGGTCCGGCAACGGGCCAAAATCGGAACGCAATGCCGCGACCATCCAGCCGGAGAGGTAGAGATATTTGCGCTTCGTCGTGCCGAAATGCTTCTTGATCGAAATCAACTTCTGCTGCGCGATGAAGCCGTGCCAGCAGCCCAAGGACTGGGTGTATTGCGACGAGTCCGCGTCATAGGCGGCCATGTCTTCGCGCATGATTTTGGCGGTGTAGCGGGCGATGTCGAGGCCAGTCAGAAAGCGGTTCTGAAGCCGCATACGCGCAACGGCTTCGGCGCTGATGCCGTTCCAAGTGCCGCTTTTGGACTGGATCAGGGCCGCTGTGCTGGAGATGTGCTGGGTGTAGGTCATGGGGAGGACTTTCGATGTGACAAAATCTACATCAAACCTGACAAACTTCACGCAAATACACCATCGTAAACTGTCATTTTTGTTGTGATTGGGTCTGGATTTCAGAGTAAATTTTTGTCATATTGTAAACATTATGACAAAAAAGATCTTCGCAGGTCATGCGGTGCGGCGCATCCGCCGGGCGTCGGGACTCACCCAAGGCGCGATGGCCGAAGCACTGGATGTGTCACCGTCCTACCTCAATCTGATCGAGCGGAACCAGCGCCCGTTGACCGCACCGATCATGCTGCGGCTGGCCGAGCGTTATGATTTCGATGCGCGCACACTGACGGGGGCAGCGCCGGGGGGCGGGGTTGAAGCCTTGCGGCGGCGGCTGGCCGATCCGGCCTTTGCCGACCTCAATCTCGACAAGGCAGCCATTGAGGAGCTGATCACTTTCGCGCCCGATGCTGCCGAAGCCTTTGCCCGCGCCTTTGATGCACGGGGGGAAGGCACGGCGAGTGTGAATGACCCCATTGCGCCGGTGCGCCGTGAAATCGAGCGCTGGCGCAACCATTTTGGCGACCTCGATGCGGCGGCAGAAGCGCTGGCGGACGAGTTGCGCATCGGATCAGGCGATCTTTACGGCGCAATCGCCGAGCGATTGCGGGTCGCGCACCAGTTGTCGATCCGCATCCTGCCCGTTGATGTCATGCCGGTCGCGCTCCGCCGCCTCGACCTGCATGCGCGGCAAGTGCAATTGTCGGAATTGCTCGACCCTGCGAGTCGGACATTTTCGGCAGCGTTCCAGCTCGGGCAATTGGAAGCGAAGGAGGAAATTGACGCGCTGGTGAATGGCGCAGGTTTTGCGGACCGCGCGTCCGAGCGGCTCTATCGCCGCCACCTGACAAGCTATTTCGCGGCAGCGATCATGATGCCCTATGCACGCTTCGTGCGCGCGTGCGAGGCAACGGGCTATGATGTCGAGTTGTTGCAACGCCGGTTTGGCGCGGGATTCGAGCAAGTCGCGCACCGGCTGACGACGTTGCAGCGGGTGGGGGCGCGCGGTTTGCCATTCTTCATGATCCGTATTGATCGCGCGGGGCAAAGCTCGAAGCGCTATGCCGGAGCGAGTGCGTCGCCGCTGGTCGAGGCCGATGGGCGCTGTCCGCTCTGGGAATTGCATAGCGCGTTCGACCGGCCCGGCGGGCTGGTGCGGCAAGTGGTCGAGCTGGAGGATGGCACGCGCTGGTTCACGCTGGCGCGCACTGTGTCTCCGCAAGGCGGGCGCATCGGGCAGGTCCGCGCACAATTTTCGGTCGGGATCGGGATTGATGCGAGCGTCGCCGAACCCTTGGCGGCAACCCGTGGGTTCGACCTGAAGCGCGGCGAAGCAACGCCGGTCGGCCTCGGCTGCCGCGCCTGCACCCGCCCCGACTGTCCACAGCGTGCCGCCCCGCCCGCGTCACGCCCGCTGGTGTTCAACGAGCGCGAACGGGGCGTGAGCCCGTTTGTTTTTGCGGGGGATTAGGGTGCGGGTCGACATCAAAAAAGTGCGGTTGACAAATTTGCACATTCCGGATATTGCGTAATTACCGGATGAAGCAAGCGCTTCGATGTAACCTCAATCGTGGTTCATAAGGAACCTCATTAATGACAACAGCCATTGACCGCGCAACGTCGAGCGACGTCTCAAAGCGCTTCGGCCATTTTTATGATGAGGCGATGACTCACCCGATCGAGATCGAGCGCAACGGTACGGCCCGGGTGGTCATGATGCCATCCTCTGAATATCGTCGGCTCGCGCTTCTTGATCATGTCGCCGTCAGCGCCAAGGATTTAAGCGATGACGACTTCAAAGCCATCCGGGATGCAAAATATCCCGAAGGATATGACCACCTCAACGCGCTTATGGACGACGCCTGAAGCGGGCGACGTCATCCATTATACTTATCTGTGGAAAGACGAAGCGGCGCGCGGCCTTGAAGAAGGCAAGAAAACACGCCCCTGCCTCGTTGTTTCTGCGCGCGTCGAACCCAAGGGGCTGGTGGTTCGCGTCGTGCCGATTTCAACCCGCCGCTACACCAATGAAGCGATTTCCATTCCCGAGCGAGTCAGAGCCATGCTGGGCCTGTCCGACCTGTCGGTAATCACTCCAACCGAGATAAACAGGTTCGTGTGGGTTGGACCCGATGTTGTGCCTTTGCGCGACGGAAGCGCCTTTTACGGCAAGGTGCCGCCCCGACTATTTGACCAGGTCCGCAAAGCGGTTCTGAAAAGACGGCGCGACGAGATCATCCGGACCGAATGAAGCGCCGCTTGTCCGCAACGCGCCGCTCAAATTGCGTTCACGCCGTTGGTCTTCAAAAACCTGAGGGCGGGGTGAGCCCATTTGTGTTTGCGGGGGACTAGGGTGCGATTGTGACACGCCGCCGCACGCGCATCGCGCCGCCGACGATCCCGAACCCGGCAATCATCATGCCCCATGTCGCGGTTTCGGGCACAGCGGCAAGCTGGCCGCGGATTTCGCCGCCGGGATAGCGCGCGCTGTGGACATTATAATAGGCTTTGCCGCCGATCAGCCCGTTGAGGAATGCCGTCCGCGCGCTGGCCGCTGTGCCGCCGTTGGCTGACAGGAACCCACCCGAATATGTGGCAAGGAGTGTCAGGTTATAGGTCCGCGTCAGCGACCCCGTGGCAGCGGCGGATGGACCGAAATCAATGGCGATGGGGCCATTCGCACCCTGAAACGCACAGCAGTGGACATGCCCCCCGGTCGCAGGGCCGGTCAGCCCTTCCCATTGCAGGAAGACATCGATTGAATTCTGATCGTCCGAGAGCAGCAGCGTGCCCGATCCCGTCGCCGTGCTGGGATTGGGGGTGGTCTCGTTCAGCCCCGACAAGGTGGTGCTGAACCAAGTCGCGGCAGTGGCAGGTGTGGCGGCAACCGCAATTGCAGCGGCAGCGATTATGGGCAGGACGAACTTCATAGCAGTTCCTCTCTTACGAAAAAGCCCGAAAAGCCTCGTGTTGCCAACGGGCGACTCGCCTCGAACGCTTGGCGAAGATAAAGTCTATGCCTCGTTGATTACGCCTTCAAGACGTCATTGCTTTGCCTTGAGCGCCGCCACAACGCGTTTCACGTCCTGGCTCGCGCCGCGCGGGAGAATGAGGACCGAATTCCCGCTGGCCACGACGATAAGGTCGCTGACCCCGACGGTCGCAATCTGGATGCCGTCGCTGCTCAACAGACATCCGTTGGTGTCGAGAGCAATGACATCGCCCGAATGCGCGTTGCCTGAGGCGTCGGCGTTAAGCGTGTGGAGCGCGTCCCATGATCCGATGTCGGACCAGCCCATACTGACGGGGACGACAGCAACGCGGTCTGCTTTTTCCATGACAGCATAGTCGATGGAATCGGACGGGCTGGCGGCGAAAGCGTCGGCATCGGGGAGGATGCGCTGGCCGGTCGTTGTGGCGGCTTCCATGCTGGCGCGGGCCGCATCGAGCATGGCGGGGGCGAATTCGGCAAGCGCACGAAGGTAGGCGTCGGCGCGAAACAGGAAGATGCCACCGTTCCAGACGTAGCCGCCTTGGGCGAGCATGGCGTCGGCCGTCGCGGCATCGGGCTTTTCAACGAAACGATCAACGCGGTGGGCGCCGGGGGCGACTTCTTCGCCGGTGCGGATATAGCCATAGCCGGTTTCGGGCGCACCGGGCGTGATGCCGAACGTGGCGAGCCAGCCGCGCTCGACGAGCGGCAAGGCGGCATCGATGGCGGCCGTGAAAGCGGGGACATCGGTGATGACATGGTCGCTGGGCATCACGAGCAGCGGATCGGCGGGGTTGGCAGCGAGCGCGGCCAGCGCAATGGCGGGTGCGGTGTTGCGGGCAAGGGGCTCGAGGATCAGCGTCGCGGCGCGTCCTTCAAGCTGTTCCTCGATCAGATCGGCATGGCGCGCATTGGCGACGATCAGCGGCTCGGCAAATCGCGCGGCATCCCCTGCCCGGTCAAGCGTGAGCTGAAACATCGTCCGTTCGCCGGTCAGCGCGAGGAATTGTTTGGGTCGTTCGTCGCGTGACATCGGCCACAGGCGCGTGCCCGATCCGCCCGACAAGATGACAGGAACAACAAGAGTGATTTCATCCATGAATCAGGCCCATAAAGATATTAAACGCGATTTTCAGGAAATTTTTGTCAATTTGGCCGACAGGGGTTTTCAGGTGTCGGGTTTTTTGACGTTTTAAGGTAAGGGACGACCACAAACCGCGCATGTTCAGACTGTTCAAACATTATGTGCCCTATGCGGTGCTGCTGCTCGCGCTGTTCGATTTCGTGCTGCTGCTGGGCGCGGCGGAACTCGCCTGGGTGATCCGTGCGCGACAAATCGATATGTTTGTCGATCCGGCCGTGACGCGTCTGGTCCCGCTGGTCAGTTTTGCACTGTCACTTCAGTTCGCGATGATCGCGGTCGGCGTTTACGGCGTTGATTCGGTGCAGTCGCTGCGCTTTGCGGCGGCGCGGCTGCTGGTGGCGATCTGTCTTGGCGTGATTTTCCTGTCGATGGTTTATTTCGCGATTCCGGGCGCGACGCTGTGGCGGTCGAACTCGCTTTACGCGATGATTATCGCGTTCATCCTGCTCGTTGCGATCCGCGCGATGCTGGGCAAGGCGCTGGGCAGCGAGACGTTCAAGCGCCGCGTGCTGGTGCTCGGCGCGGGGCAGCGGGCGGACCGGCTGCGGCGGCTGGGCGATTCGAAAGGCGCGGGGTTCACCGTCGTCGGCCATGTCGATATGGGCGACGTGCCCAGCGTCATCCCGACCGCAGTGTCGCGCGAGTATATCGAGAATCTGTCGGATTATGTGACGAAGCTGAATGCCAACGAAGTCGTGCTGGCGCTGGAAGAGCGACGCAATGCCATTCCGCTCAACGACTTACTCCGCGTGCGGACCGCGGGAGTGCACGTGAATGAAATCACGACGTTTCTCGAGCGCGAGACAGGGCGCGTTGATCTGCGCAGCACTAATCCGTCGTGGCTGATTTTCTCGGATGGCTTTTCGAGCGGGCGGCGCTTGTCGTCGGTGGCCAAGCGGATTTTCGACATATTGGCGAGCGGGCTGCTGTTGCTGCTGACGGTGCCGCTGGTGATGATCACCGCGCTGTTCGTGAAGCTCGAATCAAAAGGGCCAGCATTTTATCGCCAGACGCGTGTGGGCCTGTTCGGGCAGGAATTTGATATCCTCAAATTGCGCTCGATGCGCGTCGACGCCGAAGTGGCGGGGACGGCTGTCTGGGCGGAGAAGGACGATCCACGCATCACGCGGGTGGGTCGAATCATCCGCAAGCTGCGCATCGACGAGTTGCCGCAGGTCTGGACGGTCCTGAAAGGCGAGATGAGCTTTGTCGGCCCGCGCCCCGAGCGCCCGACCTTTGTTGCCGAACTCGCGCAGCAAATGCCCTATTATGCCGAGCGGCACATGGTGAAGCCGGGCATTACCGGCTGGGCGCAGATCAATTATCCCTATGGCGCAAGCATGGACGATGCACGGCACAAGCTCGAATATGATCTTTATTATGCCAAGAATTACACGCCGTTTCTCGACGTCGTGATCCTGTTGCAGACGATCCGTGTGGTTCTGTTTCCGGAAGGGGCGCGATGATCGGGTTAATCGCTTATCTGGGGCATGCGCTGGCGGCGCTGCTGTTTGGCATCCTGACCGTCAGCGAAGTGCGCGCGGCGCGGCGCGAGCGGCACCGCTGGGTGCTGGCGATGGCCTGTGCGGCAACGGCGTTGTGGGCCGTCGCGGGCGCGGCTTGGGGGCCGACCGACGTCATCACGGGTCATATTGAAACGATTCGAAACGTGGGGTGGCTCGGCTTTATGTATGCGCTGCTCCGGCGCGGCGAGGGCGAGCGGCGCATGTGGTCGCTGCGCGCGGTTTATGCCGCGCTTCTGTTGGTGGCGGGGTTGCAGGTCGGGATTGGGGTCTCCGCGCATTATCTGACGGCCGATGCGGAGGTCGCGGCGCTGCTGATGCAAGCGACATTCGTGATGCGGATGATGTTTGCAATCGGTGCGCTGGTGCTGGTGCATAATATCTACACTGCCGCGGCGGCGGGTGCACGCGGTGGCATTGGCTTGCCGATGACAGCGCTGGCGCTGCTCTGGGCCTATGACCTAAATCTCTACACATTGTCTTATCTGGCGGAAGACTGGATGGCTTGGCTCGTCGCGATGCGCGGGTTTGCCGTGGCTGGATTGGTCCCCGTGTTTGCTTTGGCGGCGCGGCGAAATCAGGGCTGGTCGATCCGCCTGTCACGCACCGTGGCGTTTCGCTCGCTCTCGCTTGGCATTGTTGCGGCGTATCTGTTGCTGACGGTCATCGTGTCGGCAGTGCTCGACGCGGTCGGCGCATCGGGCGCAGCGATTGTGCAGGTCGGCTCGCTGACATTAGCAGCGATTGCGGCTGTGATCATCATGCCGAGTCCGCAGCTGCGCGCACGGGTCCGCGTGCTGCTGTCGAAACATATGTTTGCGCACCGCTATGATTATCGCGCCGAATGGCTGCGCTTTACCGATACGCTGGGCCGCCCCGGCGATGCGCCCGCCCCGCTTGACGTGCGCGTGGTGAAAGCGATTGCCGACATTACCGAAGCCCCCGCAGGATTGCTGCTGGTGCCCGAGGATGCCGGGCTGGCGGCGCGCGCGGGGTGGAACTGGGACATGTCGCTCGTCCCCGCTTTCGTGCCGGGCGAGGAACTGGTCGCGCTCTTGGCGCAGGGTCGCATTCTCGAGCTGGACCCGTTGCGCGCCGAGGCCAACGACAGTGCCGAGGAAGCGCGCGCGGTTCCGGCATGGATATTGGCTGATGCGGCAAATTGGGCGATTGTTCCACTGATCCATTTCGACCGGCTGGCGGGGGCTGTGCTCGTGTCGCGCCCCCCGCTGGCGCGGACGCTGGACTGGGAAGATTTCGACATGTTGCGCGTCGCAGGGCGGCAAGTCGCGAGCTATCTTGCCGAAGCGCGCGGCCAAGAAGCGCTGTCCGATGCCAAGCAATTCGACGAGTTCAACCGACGCTTTGCCTTCATCATGCACGACATCAAGAATCTGGTCAGCCAGCTGACTTTGGTGACGCGCAACGCCGAGCGCCATGCCGACAAGCCCGAATTCCGCGCCGATATGATTGCAACGCTGCAATCGTCGACCACCAAGATGAACGACCTGCTGGAGCGCCTGTCGCAACATAACACAGGGCGGGCGGAAGAACCACGCAGCGTGATACTGGGGCCGCTCGTGACGCAGTTGGCGGGTGCCAAGCGCATCCAGCATCCGGTGATCGTCGCGGGCAACATGGCGCTGTGCGCGATGGCCGATCCGGTGCGGCTCGAAGGCGCGTTGGGGCATCTGTTGCAAAATGCGATTGACGCAAGCGAGCCTTCTGAACCCGTGACGATTACGGTCCTGAAACAGGGCGAGGAAACCGGCATCGAGATTGCCGACAAGGGGCATGGGATGAGCCTTGATTTCGTGCGCGGTCAGCTGTTCCGGCCGTTCGCGTCGACAAAGGATGGCGGCTTTGGGATTGGCGCATTCGAGGCGCGGACGATCATTGTTGGCATGGGCGGGCGCGTCACGGTGGACAGCGAACCGGGACAAGGGACACGTTTCATGATCTGGCTGCCGACACCGACGCGCTGGCATGAGGCACTGGTGGCATGACCGCTATTTCATCCGCGCCGTTCGCCCTGAGCTTGTCGAAGGACTGCCCTTTCTTTCCGCACTGCACACAAGAAGGGCAGGGCTTCGACAAGCTCAGCCTCAACGGAATTAGCAATGACTAATGCGACCAAACCCAAGCTCCTCATCGTCGAGGATGACGAGGGGCTGCAGCGCCAACTCCGCTGGGCCTATGATGATTATCAGGTGATCGTGGCGGGCGACCGGGCGAGCGCGATTGACGCCCTGCGAGCCGAGGAGCCTGATGTCGTCACCCTCGATCTGGGCCTGCCGCCCGAACCCGATGGGACCGCCGAAGGATTTGCGACGCTTGATGCGATCCTCGCGCTGAAACCCGATACCAAAGTGATTGTCGCCTCGGGACATGGCGCGCGCGAGTCGGCGCTGCGGGCGATTGCGAGCGGCGCTTATGATTTTTATGCCAAGCCGGTGGACATCGACGAACTCGGCCTGATCGTTCGCCGCGCGTTCCATCTGCACGGGATCGAGGCGGAGAACCGGCGGCTGTCAAAAGCAGTGACAGGCAATGCCGTGCTGGGCGGGATGATTACGGCGGCACCCGAAATGCTCAAAGTCGCGCGGACCATCGAGCGGGTTGCCAATGCCGACGTCTCGGTCATGCTGCTCGGCGCGAGCGGGACCGGCAAGGAATTGCTGGCGCGCGGGCTGCACGACGCGAGCGACCGCAAGAAAGGCGCGTTCGTCGCGATCAACTGTGCAGCGATCCCTGAGACTTTGCTCGAAAGTGAACTCTTCGGGCATGAAAAGGGCGCATTTACGGGTGCGGTCAAGACGACCGAAGGCAAGATCGAACAAGCACATGGCGGGACGTTGTTTCTCGACGAAATCGGCGATGTGCCGCTCCCGCTTCAGGTCAAGTTGTTGCGGTTTCTCCAGGAGCGCGTGATCGAGCGGATCGGCGGGCGCAAGGCGATCCCGGTGGACACGCGGATCGTCTGTGCGACGCATCAAGATCTGGATGCGATGATCGCGGCGCAGAGTTTTCGCGAAGATCTCTATTACCGGCTTGCCGAAATCGTCATCAAAATCCCGGCGCTGGCCGAACGACCGGGCGATGCCGGGCTGCTCGCGCGGCATTTCATGGGGCGCTATGCCAGCATGAACAAGGAGGTGAAGGGCATTGCCCCCGACGCGCTCGCCGCGATTGATGCGTGGGGTTGGCCGGGCAATGTCCGCGAGCTCGAGAACAGAATGAAGCGTGCGGTGATCATGGCCGACGGCAAAATGGTGACAGCGGCGGACCTCGATCTGGATAGCGCCGATGAAGAGAGCGACATCATCAATCTGAAAGCCGTGCGCGAAACCGCCGACCGCCGCGCAATCGCCCGCGCTTTGTCGCGCGCGGACGGTAATATCTCGAACACCGCCAAGCTGCTCGGGATCAGCCGCCCGACGCTCTATGATTTGCTGAAAAGCTATGACATTTCGGCGTAACCTGACCGCCTTCGCGGGATTGACCATGCTGGCTGTCGGCGCGCTAGCCACGGCCCCGACGCCGTCGAAACCTGCTGTTACGGGGCGCACCCTGCTTGCCAAGGGCGATGTCGAAGGTGCGCTGAAGCTCGATCCGAAGAATCCCGATGTTCTTGTTTATGCGGGCAATCTGGTCCGCGACCGATACGGCTTGCTGCCTGCGCTGCCCTGGTATGAGCGCGCGTTGCAAGTGAAGCCCGACCATCTCGACGTGTTGTTCGAAAAAGCCGCCACTCTTGGTGATGCGGGGCAATCTGCCGAAATGCTCGCCGTGACGCGCCGTTTGCTGGTGCTGTCGAAGAACAATGCGCAGGCCTGTTATCTTCAGGCTATTCTTGCAGCACGCGCGGGGAAATGGGATTTGTCGCGGACAATCCTGTATCGCGCGGGCGACCGGATGGACGGGATCAGCGGCATGGCGCTGATGCGCGCGATGCTGTTGATGCAAGCCGGCGCGAATGACGGTGCGATTGCGCAGCTTCGTCCGCTGGTGAATGACCAGCCCGACAATGCCAAGGCGCGGCGGTTGCTGGGGCTGGCACTGTGGCGTTCGGGCAGCGGCGCGGACGCGATTGATGTGCTGCGACCGTTGGCGGAGCGCGGAGATGGGTATGCACTGACCCTGACGGGGCGGGCATTTGAGGCGACGGGCAATCGCACGGCGGCGGCAGAAGCGCTGGATCGCGCCGCGCGCGCGGGTGCGGGTGTGCTCAGTGGCGAGCAGCTTGCCTCGCTCGACGAGTTTTTAACCCGCAATCCCGCCGATCCGGCAGCACTGCGGGCCGCAGCGGATCGCGCGTTGTCGCGCGGCGAGTTTGCGGCAGCGGCGGCAATTTATGATGCGCTGGCCGTGCGACTGGGCAATCGCGATCCGGTGCGGCTGGTCAATGCCGGGTGGGCGCAGGTTGGTTTGAAACAGGCCGATGAAGCCGTAAAACTGGGTGCGCGCGCTTATCAACTAGCGCCGATGAACCCGCTGGCGACGGCGAGCTATGGATCGTTTCTGGCGCGGGCAGGCAAGGCGGCGGAAGCCGTGCAGCTGCTCCAAAAAGCCGTGGCGATGGCACCGGGCGAGGTGCGCTATGCCGAGGAATTGGCAGCCGCGCTCAAATCGCTTTAGACGCTGCTGATGGACGAGACCCTTCGCCGCATTGCCGATGCCCTTGAACGCATGGTGCCGCCCGCGCCTGTGCCGCCGCCTGCCGATGCTGCGGCTTATGTGTGGAATGGAAGCGCGTTGCATGCTGCCCATTTCGCGCCGCTCGCCATCGACTTGCTGACAGGTATTGACGAACAGAAGGCGCGCCTGCTCGACAACACGAAGCGGTTGGCGGCGGGGCATGCGGCGCATGATGCGTTGCTCTGGGGATCGCGCGGGATGGGGAAATCGGCGCTGGTCAAGGCCTGTGTGGGCGCGGTCGGCGGAGAATTGGCGTTGGTCGAACTGGCAGCGACTGATGTCTCCGGCCTGCCTGCATTGTTTGACGCTATCGCAAGCTGGTCGCGCCCGGTCATCGTCTTCATCGATGATCTCGGCTTTGACGACGGCATCGCGTCAGCACGGGCTTTGCGTTCGGTGCTGGATGGTGGGAGCAGTGCGCGGCCCGCGCGTGTCCGGCTCTATGTCACGTCAAACCGCCGCCACATTGTCGCGCGCGATTTGGCCGAGCAGGAGTCCGCAATAAACGTCCGCGATGTCGTTGACGACCGGCTCGCGCTCGCCGACCGCTTCGGGCTCAGCCTTGGCTTTCATGTCTGCGATCAGGAGACTTATGTGATGATGGTCCGCGCTTATGCCGACGCACATAAACTGCCCTTCGATGCGCGGGACGCGATCAGCTTTGCGATCCAGCGCGGCAGCCGGTCGGGCCGCGTGGCGTGGCATTATGTGGTCGAGCTGGCGGGTCGTGCGGGGCGGACACTAGGCTAAGGCCTCGACCATTTCGGCGAGCGTCAACCAGCGTTCTTCCGCTGCGTCCTTTTCGGCGCGAGCGGCGTCGATGGCTTTGGTCAGCGCTTCGAATTTCGCGAAATCGCGGGTGTAGAGATTGGGGTCAGCAAGCAGCGCTTCGTCGCGGGCGATGACGGCATCAATGTCTTCGATGCGTTTGGGCAGAATTTCGTAGTCGCGCTGGTCTTTGTAAGTGAGTTTCTTGACAGAAACTCTGTGCTCCTGCGAAGGCAGGAGCCTTGGAGATGGCGCAGCTGCTGATGTCGGCAGGACTCCTGCTTTCGCAGGAGCACGGCGGCGCTTCTCCCAATCGCCATATCCCCCGGCAACAATATCGACCTTGCCCGATCCGTCGAGACCGAGGGTGATCGTGACGGTGCGGTCGAGGAAGTCGCGGTCGTGGCTGACGATCAGGACGGTGCCGTCGTAATCGGCGATGACTTCTTGAAGGAGGTCGAGCGTTTCAAGATCAAGGTCGTTGGTGGGTTCGTCGAGCACAAGCAGGTTCGACGGTCGCGAAAATTCACGCGCCAGCAGGAGCCGGGATCGTTCGCCGCCCGAGAGTGTCCCGACCAGCGCATCGACGACGCCGGGGTCGAACAGGAATTCCTTGAGATAGCCGATGATGTGCTTTTTAATGCCGAGCACTTCGATCCAGTCGCCGCCGTCGGCCAGCACTTGCCGCACGGTCTTGTCGGGTGCCATCAGGCTGCGTTGCTGGTCGATGATGACGCTGTCGAGCGTCTTGGCGAGGGTGATTGTTCCGCTGTCGGGCGCGAGTTCGCCGGTGAGGAGTTTGAGCAGCGTCGATTTGCCAACGCCGTTGCTGCCGACAACGCCGATGCGGTCACCGCGCTGGATGCGGAGCGAGAAGTCCTTGATGATAACTCTGCGATCATCACCAGCAGCGGCCGTTTGCCCTGAGCTTGTCGAAGGGTTGTCCTTCTTCGGCACTGCATCCGAAGAAAAGGGCAAGGCTTCGACAGGCTCAGCCCGAACGGGAGCGGGGAAGCTTTTCCAAACATGCTCCGCGCGGATCACGGACTTCGTGCGGACATCATCATTGCCAAGCGAAATCTTTGCCCCGCCCAATGGCCCCATCATCGACGCCCGCGCAGCGCGCATTTCCATGAGCTTGGCTTTGCGCCCTTCGTTGCGCGCACGCCGCGCCGTTACGCCGCGTAGCAGCCAATGTTCCTCGAGCTTCAGCTTGGCATCGAGCTTTTCGGCGGCGCGTGTCTCTTCCGCATAAATCGCTTCGGTCCAGGCATCGAAGCCGCCAAAGCCAATGTCCTTGCGCCGGATCGCGCCCCTGTCGAGCCAGAGCGTCGACTTTGTCAGGCGCGTCAGAAAGGTGCGGTCATGACTGATCGCGATGAACGCGCCGCGATAGCGCCCGAGCCAGTCTTCCAGCCAATCAATGGCGGCAAGATCGAGATGGTTGGTCGGCTCGTCGAGGAGGAGCACATCGGGGTCCATCGACAACGCACGGGCAATCGCGGCGCGGCGGCGTTCGCCCCCTGACGCTGACGCGGCATCACGCGAGAGGTCAATGCCGATCTGGCTGGCAATGGCTTCGACATCGTGGAGCGCGGGCGGGTTTGTGCCTGACAACGCGAAGTCACGGAGGGTGGCAAAACCTTTCATCGCCGGTTCCTGCTCAAGCAGGATGACCCGTGATCCCGGCACAATCGTCCGCCGCCCTTCGTCGCATTCGAGGCTCCCAGCGAGCAGCCGCAGCAGCGTCGTTTTGCCTGCGCCATTGCGCCCGATCAGCGCCAGCCGGTCGCGCGGGGCGACGAAAATATCGAGATGGCGGAACAGCCAGCCGCTTCCTTGAATCAAACCAAGGTCTTCAAAACTCAAAATCGGTGCGGCCATGACCGCGCCCTTAGGGGGCAAATCCGCTACGTTCTAGGGCGGCACCAAGCAAAATCGGGCACTTATTTACCAAATTGTCGCAAAAATGCCCTGTGACGGCCTCCGATGGCTTGACGCGGCGACAAAGGCGGAACATCGAGTCGCACAGCGCAAACTCAGCGCGACGAACTTAAAGGGAGGACATTCATGGCCGACGTCAAGAAACCCAACGCACTGCAACAGCCGTTGACACCATCACCCGAACTCGCCGCCGTCATTGGCGCCGGCACGGTGACCCGCGGTGACATGGTCAGCAAGATCTGGGTTTATATCAAAGCCAACAATCTGCAGAACCCCGCGAACAAGCGCGAAATTGTTGCCGATGCCAAGCTGAAAGCGGTGTTCGGCGTCGACAAGTGCACGATGTTCGAAATGAACAAGTACCTCTCGAAGCATCTCAAATAGTTTCTAACCGGCGGGCGCGTTCCTGATGGGGCGCGCCCGACCGCGCCGTCACGCCTTCTTGTGACGTGCTGCGATCAGATCAAAAACGCCTGCGTAGAGCGGCTGATTAAACTGAGCCCCGTAAACATAGCCCCGCGCCCAGTGGACGGTGGCTTCCAATGTGTTCATCCCCGGAATGGTCACAAAGACCTTGGCCCCCGGCCGGATCGTAAAGCTGGTTTCAAAGCGGAAGCCGGTCATCGACAGATCGATCACATCGACTTCGAATTTCTGTGACGAACCCGGCTCGCGCAAGCAGGCATTGAAGCGCACATCAAGGCGCATCGTTTTGCGATGCTCGCTGGGCAAAGCGTTGCTGGCCATGTCCGTCCGAAACCCCCGTCGCGCAATCGCGATGACAGGAAATTAGCGCGAAACGGGTTTCCAGCGGGTTAACGCTGCGGCATTATTTCCTGCTTTTCAGCGCTCTTACGGCGGCCAGAGTGCCCGTCACATGCCCATCGGGGGCCATGGCTGAATAGACGAAGGCAATCCGGCCATTTTTGCCGATGACATAGCTGGTCCGGTTTGACCGCGCCATGACAGGAAGTTTGACATCATAGCCTTCGATCATTGCGGGGCTGGCAACGCCGACCGCGAATTTATTGCGGCATTCCTCGACCGAAAATTTGGCAAGCTTGTCAATGGGGTCCGCCGCGACGCCGATCAACGTGGCCCCGGCTTTGGCAAAATCATCGCTGGCAACTGCGAATTGCCGGGCTTCGATGGTGCAGCCCTGAGTAAAGGCGGCGGGGAAAAAATAGAGCACAACCGGCCCCTTTTTCAGGGCTTTGGCGAGCGAGAAACTGAATTGCTTGCCGCCGATGGCACCGGCTGTCGTGAAATCGGGGGCTGCCGCACCGACGGGTAGCGCCGCCTGCGCGAGCGTGGGGATCGAAAGAGCAAGAGCAGCAATCAAGGCGCGCATGGGGAACTCCGTCAAAGCGTGATGGTAGGTGGATAGCGCGTTTCAGGTGGCGCGTCATGTCCCTAAACTTCGTCTCGATCCGGTCGTTGAACAGGCATGGTCGATATTCCTATTTTGCGGCGTATCGTTCGGGGACAGTCCCTTAACGACACAATATCTCCGCATGCAACGGCTGGCACTAGACGGCCCGCGCGACGCATCATCGTTAACATGCTGCTAACCATCTTTTTCCTGAGTGCGGTGACCGGGCCATCGCGCGCGAACGAAGCGGCACCTCATGTCACAGCCGTTGCCGTTGCGCGGGCACAGATCATGTCGGGCGTACGGATTTCGCATCAATTTGATCATGCAGATGCCGAACCCCGGAACCGGAAATCACGGCCACCCAAGCCGCGTGAACGCCCCTGCCCCGAAGCAAATATCACCCCCTGTCGCCTTTTTGTGACCGACATGCCATGATCGCGCGTTGCGTCGGCGCTTAGGTCGCGCCATATCGGCCGCACATGCCACCCGTTACCGAAACGTCCGATACCCCCGCCAGTATTGCAACACTGAAGCGCTTCCTGCCCTATCTGTGGCCAAGGGATGACCGCGTCTTGCGCATGCGCGTGGTCGGCGCGGTTTTGCTCGTGCTGCTGGCCAAGGCAATAACGCTGTTTGGCCCCTACCCCTATAAATGGGCAATCGATGCGATGTCGGCCAATCAAGCCGCAGCGGTCGGCCTCGTGATGGCGCTGGTCGCCGCCTACGCGGGCGCACGCTTCGCCGGGGTCGTGTTCGATAACGTCCGCAACATGGTGTTCGAGCGCGTCGGGCAGGATGCGACGCGGCATCTGGCGGTCAATGTCTTCAAGCATGTCCATGCGCTGTCGTTGCGGTTCCATCTGGCGCGGCGGACGGGCGGCGTCACCAAAGTGATCGAGCGCGGGACCAAAAGCATTGATACGATGCTTTATTTCCTGCTCTTCAACATTGCGCCGACGGTCATTGAGTTGATCGTCGTCACGGTCACCTTCTGGCTCATGTTCGGCTTCTCATTGGTTGCGGCGACGCTGGTGATGGTCGTTGCCTACACCTGGTTTACCTGGGCAGTGACCAACTGGCGGGCGAAGCTGCGCGAGGAAATGAACGACATGGACACGCGCACGGTTTCGCGCGCGGTCGATTCGCTGCTGAACTATGAAACCGTCAAATATTTCAACGCGGAAAAGCGCGAGACGGCGGGGTACGAAGCAGTTGCGCGCGCCTATGCCGATGCGGCGGTCAAATCGGAAAACTCGCTGGCAACGCTCAACATCGGCCAGTCGCTGATCACCAATCTGATGATGGCGGGCGCGATGGCCTATGTCGTCTGGGGCTGGTCAAAGAGCGAATTCACGACCGGGGACGTCGTGTTCGTCAGCACCTATCTGGCGCAGCTTTTTCGCCCGCTTGATATGCTCGGCATGGTCTATCGCACCATTCGCCAAGGCCTGATCGACATGGCGGCGATGTTTGCGCTGACTGATATGCCCGCCGAGATTGTTGATGCGCCGGGTGCGGTGCCGCTTGATGTCGGTGGGGGCGTCGTCCGGTTCGAGGATGTCAGCTTTGCCTACGACCCCGAACGCCAGATTCTCAAAGGAGTCAGTTTCGACATTCCGGCGGGTGGGACGATGGCGGTGGTCGGGCCGTCGGGCGCGGGGAAATCGACACTCGCGCGGTTGATGTATCGTTTTTACGATGTGACCGGCGGGCGGATCACCATCGACGGGCAAGACATTCGCGAGGTGACGCAATCGAGCCTGCGCGGGCAGATCGGCATTGTGCCGCAGGATACCGTCCTGTTCAACGATACCATCGGCTATAATATTGCTTATGGCCGCGAGGGTGCGGATCAGGCCGCCGTCGAGGGCGCGGCGCGCGGCGCAGCGATCCATAAGTTCATTGCCTCGACGCCCGACCAATATGCCACCAAAGTTGGCGAGCGCGGTCTGAAACTGTCGGGCGGCGAAAAGCAGCGCGTCGCGATTGCGCGGACCTTGCTCAAAAATCCGCCGATCCTGATCCTCGATGAAGCGACCAGCGCGCTCGACAGCCGGACCGAGGCCGAGATTCAGACAACACTGAGCGCCATCGCCAAGCGCCGCACGACCATCGTCATCGCGCACCGCCTGTCGACGATTGTCGATGCCGACGAGATTGTTGTGCTCGACGCGGGGCAAGTGGCGGAGCGCGGGACGCACGCGGCGTTGATCGCGAAGAACGGGCTCTATGCCGAAATGTGGGCACGACAGGCGGCGGAAGCCGAAGAGGCAGTAGCCGCGGCGGAATAGACTAAGACCCCGGCGATGCCGCCGATCCGGCAAGCAATCCGCCGTCAATGTCCAGTTCCGAACCCGTGATATAGGGTGCCTCGTCCGACGCGAGGAAGACGCAGAGCGCCGCGACTTCCTCGACCGTGCCAAAGCGTTTGAGTGGCGTATCCTTGACCAGTGCTGCCATTTTCGCATCTCGGTCACCGCCGTCGCCGATCATCGCTTCCCAGATCGGCGTCAGGATCGCCGCCGGGTGGACCGAGTTGCAGCGGATTTTCAGCCCCTGCTGCGCGCACCACAGGGCGACCGTCTTGCTGTGGTTGCGCACCGCAGCTTTTGACGAGGCATAGGCCGCCGCACCCGGAATGCCGACCAGCCCCGAGCGCGATGACATGTTGATGATCGCGCCCGTGCCGGTGGGCCGCATCGCGCGGATGGCGTGTTTGCAGCCGAGAAAGACGCCATCGAGATTGACACGGTGGACGGCATGCCATTCGGCGAGGCTGGCATGTTCGGGATCATGCGGTCCCGCGCCGTCCTCAAAGCCCGTAATGCCCGCATTGTTGACGAGGATGTCGAGGCGGTGGTCGCGGGCGAGGAGCGCGGCCATGGTGGCTTCCCAATCGGCTTCCTCGCCGACGTCGAGTTTGGCGAAGCGCACTTTATCGCCCAAGTCGTGCGCAAGTGCTTCGCCAGCTTCGATGTCGACATCAGTCACCCAAACGATAGCGCCTTCAGCAGCGAACATACGCACGATGGCCGCGCCGATGCCACGCGCGGCTCCTGTAACGAGGGCTATTTTTCGATTTAGGCGGGGCAAAGCGATACTCCCTTTAAATGGAACTTCTGGTGGCGCAGATTGTGCAGGCAGACAATATCTGATTGCCCGAAATTTGCGTTACGTGTAACGCTGAATCATGGGATTTGAAAAGCCTTTGAGCGGTGCCGAGCGTGCCAAACGCTGGCGAGCAGCGATGCGTGCGAAGGGGCTTAAGCCACGCACATTTTGGCTGCCGGACACATCGACACCCGAATATAAGGAACAGGTGCGACGCGATAGCGAGGCGCTGCGTGAATGGCATGAGCGTCATCCCGAAGTTTTTGAAGAGCTTCAGGCCTTGCAATATTGGCCACCTGAGGATGGGGATTGAAACGGGGTTCGGTTGTCGTCGCGGCGACGGGTGGCGGATATGGCGGCAAACCGCGTCCGTATGTCGTCGTGCAGGCGGAAGATTTCACGCCGCCAACCTTGATCCTTGTCGGGTTCTCGACGCCCGATAACAGGCAGATCGGTCTTCGACCGCGCTTCACGCCAACCAAAGAAAACGGTCTCGACCGGCTGAGCGAGGTTATGATCGACATCCCCATCGTGATCAAACGAGAACAAGTGCATCAAATCATAGGGCAGCTCAGCGAGACTGAATTGTCGGAAGTGGACGCGGCGCTTCTGATCGTGCTTGGGTTGGCTGCAAGGTGACCCCCCTCGAAATCCTCCACACCACCTTCGGCTTTCCCGCCTTTCGCGGCGCGCAGGCTGATGTCGTTGCGCGCGTTTTGGCGGGGCAGCGGACGGCGGCGATCATGCCGACGGGGGCCGGCAAGTCGCTGTGCTATCAATTGCCCTCGGTCGCGCTGCCCGGGACCTGCATCGTTATCTCGCCACTGATTGCCCTCATGCATGACCAGCTGCGCGCAGCGGAAGCGGTGGGCATTCGCGCGGCGACATTGACGTCGGCGGACGAGAACCGCGCCGAGACGGTGGAGCGGTTTCGTGCCGGACAGCTTGATCTGCTTTATGCCGCGCCCGAACGGGCGTCGCAGGCTAGTTTTCGGGGGCTGCTGCGTGAATCGCCACTTTGCCTGTTCGCCATCGACGAGGCGCATTGCGTCAGCGAATGGGGGCATGATTTCCGGCCCGACTATCGGCTTCTGCGCCCGCTGCTCGATGATTTTGCGCAGGTGCCAAGGCTTGCACTCACCGCCACGGCAGACGCGCATACCCGCGAGGATATTTGCGATCAGCTCGGCATCCCGCGCGAAGGGTTGATCGTCGCAGGGTTCGACCGGCCCAATATCCGCTATCATATGGCCCCGCGTGCCGGGACGACACAACAGGTCGCCGACGTCGTCGCGACGCATCCGGGCCCCGGCATTGTCTATGTCCAGTCCCGCGCGGGCACCGAGAAGCTCGCTGCGCAATTGGCCAGCACCGGGCGGGCGGTGCGCGCTTATCATGCGGGCCTCGACGCCGATGTCCGCCGCCGCAACCAAGCTGACTTCGTCAACAGCGAAGACATGGTGATGGTCGCGACGATTGCGTTCGGGATGGGGATCGACAAGCCCGATGTCCGCTTCGTTGCACATGCCGGGCTGCCCAAATCCATCGAAGCCTATTATCAGGAAACCGGGCGCGCGGGCCGCGACGGCGATCCGGCGGGGGCCTATCTATTTTGGGGCACCGATGATTTCGCCAAGGCGCGACAACGGCTGACCGAAGTCGAGGAGTCCCGCGTCGCAGGCGAGAAGACACGGCTCAAGGCATTGGGAGCGCTGGTCGAAACGCCGGGATGCCGCCGTGCGATTCTGCTGCGCCATTTCGGTGACCCCGCGCCCGACAACTGCGGGAATTGCGACAATTGTCTGAACCCACCGACAGGGCAGGTCGATGCGACCGAGATTGCCCGCAAATTCCTGTCCGCTGTCTATCGCACCGGGCAGAGCTTTGGCGTGACGCATCTGGAGGACGTGCTGACCGGCACGGCCAACGAACGCGCCTTAAAGCTTGGCCATGACCGGCTGTCTGTGTTCGGGATCATTGAAGGCGAAGAAGCGGCAATGATCAAGCCGGTCGCCCGCGCGTTGCTCCTTCGCGGAGCGCTCGAGACCAACGAGCATGGCGGCCTGATGTTCGGGGCCGATGCCCGCGCGATCCTGAAAGGCGAAGCGTCAGTTGACCTGATCCTGCCGCCGAAGCGCGAGCGGCGCTCAAAACGCACAGGTGGCATGCCCAATCCGGTTGGCGATCCACTGTTCGAGGCGCTGCGCGAATGCCGCCGGACGCTGGCCAGCGAGGCCGGATTGCCGCCCTATGTGATCTTCCACGACTCGACATTGCGCGAGATGGCGACGGTTCGCCCGGCGACATTGGCCGCATTGGGTCGCATCACGGGGGTCGGTGCGCGCAAACTGGAGGCCTATGGCAGCAGTTTTCTGGCGGTTATTCAGGCAGCGTCATCGTAAACGTCCGAAAATGGCACGGCGAAGCGCGGATAAACATTGACAAAACATTAACAAGGGTCATTTTGTCGAGACAGTATAAGAGTTTGCGCAGGATAGAACCGTCGACCCGAGTCGGCGTCACGACAATCGAAAAGGGATCGCCATGAAGAAATTGATGTTTGCCGCGCTCGCATTCAGCGCCGTTCTCGCGTCACCAGCAGCGGCTGTTACTGTTATTGGATCAACGGCCACGGGGCCAACATTCAATCGCCCGCTGGCAGGTGCGCCACCTGTTGGTCTGTCGGGCGTTGGGACTGCGGTCGGCTATGAGGTGACGGCTTTTACGGTGTCGGCGAATGGCAGCTACACATTGGCGATGACGCCACTGACAGCGTTTGACACGTTTCTGGGCATTCATAACAACGCCTTCTTTCCGTTAGCGGCGTTGACCAACGCGTTAGCCTATGACGATGACGGGGGCCCGGGCAGCGATTCACTTCTGACAATAAACTTGATGGCGGGTGTATCCTATTTCGCGATCGCAACGGGCTTTGCGAATACCGATTTCGGTCGCTACTCGCTGGAAATCACCGGCCCCGGCACAATCACGATCGGTGGCGGCGGTCAGGGTGCTGTTCCTGAACCCAGCACATGGGCGATGATCATTGCAGGCTTCGGCATTGTCGGGGGCGCGCTGCGCCGCCGCCGGATGCTCGCTTTCGCCTAAAGCATTTGGTTCACCTCTTTCCGAAGATCGGCTATGCCGGTGCTTCGGGGAGAGGGTTCCATGTTCCGCAAGATTGACGACCATTTCCTCGCTGCGCCGCAGATTGCCGTGAGCGACATTGCCGAAGCCAAAGCGCTCGGCGTCACCACCATCATCAACAACCGCCCCGATGGCGAAGAGCCGTCCGAGCCGCAGGGCGCCGAAATTGAAGCGGCAGCGCTGGCGGCAGGGCTTGGCTATGTCGCGATTCCGGTGACGCATGCCGGATTTTCAGGGCCGCAGATTGCCGCGATGGCAGTTGCACTTGAAACCTCAACCGGGCCCGTGCTGGCCTATTGCCGCTCGGGCACGCGCTCGACTTTGCTCTGGGCCTTGGCGCGGACGCAAATGGGCGATGATAAAGCGGGTCTTCAGGCCAAGGCAGCAGGCGGCGGCTATGACTTGTCGTCGATTGATCACTTGATCGACGTTGTGGCGGGCAATCGATGAATTGGGCGCTGCTTGTCGGGTCATTGATTGCTGTCTTGCTGCTCGCATGGACGGCAAAAGCGATGGGGCTCGGCGGCGATGTTCGCCTGACCCGCGATGATGCGCTGCGCATTGCCGGGGAAGAGGGATTTCAGTCTGTCGATGTGATCATTGACCGCGCGGGGATTGCGGGGATCGCTCGAGATAGGGACGGGCGGCACATGTTGATCCGGCGGCACGGCGTGAATTTCGTCACACGCATTCTCTGCGCGCCGCTTGATGCGCGGCTTGACCAGAAGCTGCTGACGCTGGGCACCGATGAAGCGGCGTTCGGGCGGATCACCCTCGATCTGGGGGATCAGGCCGCGATCTGGGCAGCGGGATTGCGGCGGGTGGCGTGACGACGCTTCCCAATCCGGTCGATTATGCCGTTCCCGCGTTTGTGATCCTGGTCCTCGCTGAAATGATTGGCGCGCGGTTAAAAAACCGCGCGCGGTACGAACCGATGGATACGCTGACGTCGCTACTCTTCGGGTTCGGCAGCTCGGTCGCGGGCTTGCTGACTGGCGGATTGCTGCTGGGAATGGCGATCTGGGTATATCAATTCCGTTTGATCGATATCCCCTTGATCTGGTGGGCGTGGCCGCTGTGCTTCATCCTCGACGATTTCGCTTACTACGCTTTCCACCGCAGCGCGCACCGTGTCCGCTGGTTCTGGGCGAGCCATGTCAACCACCACAGCAGCCAGCACTACAATCTGTCGACCGCGCTGCGCCAGACTTGGACAGGCTTTTTCGCTGGCTCGTTCCTGTTCCGCCTGCCGCTGTTCCTCATCGGCTTTCCCCCGGCCATGGTCCTTTTCTGCGCAGGACTTAACCTCATCTACCAATTCTGGATTCACACCGAAGTGATCGACCGCTGCCCGCGTTGGTTTGAAGCGGTCATGAACACACCATCGCACCACCGCGTCCACCACGCGACCAATCCGCGCTACCTCGACCGCAATTATGCGGGGGTTTTCATCGTCTGGGATAAAATATTTGGCAGCTTCACGCCCGAGCTGGACAGCGAGAAATGCCGCTACGGCATTGTGAAAAACCTTGGCACGTTCAACCTTCTCTGGAGTGTGTTTCACGAATGGATCGGCATCGCGCGGGACTTGTGGCGCGCGCCGATGCGTTACAAGCTGCACTATCTGCTGGCCCCGCCGGGTTGGAGCCATGACGGATCGCGCGACACATCGGACATGATCCGGCGGCGCTGGATGGAGCGGGACGAAGCATGGAAGACTATGACATCATCGTCGTCGGCGGCGGATCGGGCGGAAGTGCGGCTGCCGGACGGCTCAGCGAAGGCGGCAAATACCGCGTCTGCCTGATCGAAGCGGGCGGGCGAAATACCGGCTTTCGCACGCTCATTCCAGGCATGGGACCATTCCAGACGACGCGCACCAACTGGCAATATGAAACCGTGCCACAACAGGGCTTGAATGGTCGACGGGGCTTTCAGCCGCGTGGGCGCGGCCTCGGCGGGTCAAGTGCCATCAATGCCATGCTCTATGTGCGCGGCAGCGCGTGGGATTATGATAATTGGGCAGCACTGGGCTGTGATGGCTGGTCGTATGAGGACGTGCTCCCCTATTTCAAACGCGCCGAGCATAATGTGCGCGGCGGCGATGCGTGGCACGGCGCGGATGGTCCACTGTGGGTCAGCGATCAAGTCAGCCCGCACCCGGCCAGCGAAGCCTTTGTCGCGGCTGGTGAAGCCCTGCAATATCGCCGCAATGCCGATTTCAACGGCGCGCGACAAGAAGGCGTCGGCCATTATCAGGTGACGCAGCGCGGCGGCGAACGATGGTCATCGGCGCGCGCCTATCTTGGCGACGGCAAGCCGCCTGAGTCGTTGTCGATTATCACAGGGGCGCTGGCCGAACAGGTGCTGATCGAGGACGGCCGCGCGGTTGGCGTGGCGTATCGCCGGGGCAGGACGAAACATACGGTCCGCGCGCGGCGTGCTGTCGTGCTCGCCGGGGGCGTATTTGCAACGCCGCAGCTGCTGATGCTGTCGGGCATCGGCGATCCGGTGCATCTCGCCGCGCACGGTATCCCGGTCAAAGTCGTTCGTCCCGCCGTCGGCACCAATTTGCAGGACCATATCGATTATGTTGCGGCATTCGTGGTGCCCGGCTCGCAATTCCTTGGCAATTCGCTGATCGGGTCGATCAAGGCACTGGGGTCGCTCGCCAAATGGGTTCGGCAACGACAAGGCATGATGACAACCTGTTTTGCGGAATCTGGCGGCTTCATCACCACTGATCCCGACGAACCCAGCCCCGATGTTCAGCTGCATTTTGTTGTCGCGATGGTTGAAGATCATGGCCGGGAAAAAGTGCCGGGACACGGCTTTTCCTGCCATGCCTGTGTGTTACGCCCGAAGAGCACGGGCACTGTGCGCCTTGCCGATGGTGACGCGCGGACGATGCCACTGATCGACCCGGCGTTCCTGACAGCACCCGAAGATATGGCGACGCTGAAGCGCGGGGTGCGGGCGATGTACCGGATCCTCGAAACGCCGCCGATGACTGATTTTGGCGGCAAGGACCGCAGCCCGGTCGATCTGACGGATGATGCCGCGCTTGAGGCCCTGATCCGCAATCGCGCCGACACGGTTTATCACCCAGTGGGCACGGCGCGGATGGGGTCCGACGATGATGCCGTGTGCGATCCGCAATTGCGCGTGCGTGGGGTGGAGGGGCTTTATGTCGCCGACGCCTCCATCATGCCGCAGGTCGTCAGCGGCAACACCAATGCACCGAGCATCATGATCGGCGAGCGGTGTGCTGATTTTGTGGCACAGCACGGCATGGCCTAGCAACAAGCTAGGCCTCGACTCGTGCAAGCCCGGACGGCGGCAATCAGCCGACCGACGACGCGGGCTTTGCCCTTGGCGCACAACGAATAACCAGTGGCCGTCGCAGCAAAGCTGCGCCGTCGGTCGACACCTTCGGGTCTCCGTCCGTGCTTGTCCGTGTCCCGCTTCAGCTTCGCTGCTTCGGGCCGGACTTCACATAAAAAACGGCCCGGAACATCCGTTCCGGGCCGAGTGGTTCGCAGGAGGAACCTGGTTTGGGATGACGGAGTCGCGTCGCCATCCCAATCTCGTAAAGTCAGTAATTGTAGGCGCGCTCTCCATGTTCGGCGAGGTCGAGCCCTTCACGCTCGGCATCCTCACTGGGACGCAGCCCGATTGTCTTGTCGATGATGAAGTATAGGATGGCTGAGCCGACGCCTGACCAGACCAGCGTGATGGCGACTGCCTTGATCTGCTTCCAGACTTGCGCACCCATGTCGTAATCGACCATGCCAGCCGGGAAAACATAATAGTCAAAAATGCCCTGCCCGCCGAGCGCCGGATCGGCCACAATGCCGGTTGCAATCGCGCCGACGATCCCGCCGATGCAGTGAACGCCGAACACGTCGAGCGTGTCGTCATATTTCAGCGCGTTCTTCACTTTCGAGACGAAGATGTAGCAGATTGGCGACACGACAAGGCCGAGGACAATGGCCGTCATCGGCGCGGCGAAACCACTGGCGGGTGTAATCGCGACAAGCCCTGCGACCGCGCCAGTAACCGCACCGAGCAATGATGGGCGACCGTGGACAATCTGTTCGACAATTGCCCAGCTGACCGCAGCAGCCGCCGTGGCCACAAATGTGTTGATGAAGGCAAGCGCGGTGACGCCATTGGCTTCGAGATTTGACCCGGCGTTAAAGCCGAACCAGCCCACCCACAGCAGCGAAGCCCCGATCATGGTCATGACGAGCGAGTGCGGTGGGGTTGCTTCCTTGCCAAAGCCGGTGCGTTTGCCGATCATGAGACAGCCGACGAGGCCTGCGATTCCTGCATTGATGTGCACCACGGTGCCGCCCGCAAAATCGATGGCACCCATATCCCACAGATAGCCGGCGTCTTTCGGCGTATCGACGAGGAAGTCCGGACCCGCCCAGAACCACACCATGTGCGCAATCGGGAAATACACGATGGTTAGCCACGCGACGACGAACACCATCAGAGCGGAGAATTTCACGCGCTCGGCAAATGCACCCACGATCAACGCGGGCGTGATGCACGCAAAGGTCATCTGAAAGACGACAAACGCATATTCGGGGATATAGACGTTGTTCGAGAACGTCGCGGCATAGGTGCCGCCCGTCACGCCCATTAGCATCGCCTTTGAAAGGCCGCCGATGAACATATTGTCGCCGCCGCTGGTGAAGGCGAGCGAATAGCCCCAGCAGACCCAGACGAGCGCAGCGATGCTGACAATCATGAAGACCTGCATCAGGACACTGAGCATGTTCTTGGTGCGGACAAGGCCGCCGTAGAACAAGGCCAGCGCGGGCACCGACATCATGAGCACGAGCGCCGAGGAAATCAGCATCCAGGCGGTGTCGCCCTTGTTGACCATCGTTGCTTGCTGCTCAATGGTCGGTGCCTTGATCAGGTCCGCTGCCCAGACCGGCGTGGCCGCGATCAGGGTGCATGCCGCCCCAGTCATCGCCAGCCCGAATTTATCGAAAATCTTCATAAGTCCCCCTGCGGTCTAAAGTGCGTTGTTGTCGGTTTCGCCGGTGCGGATGCGCACGGCCTGGCCGATCTCGAGCACGAAAATTTTGCCGTCGCCGATGGCGCCGGTGTTTGCCGATGCCTGAATCGCTTCGACGACACGATCCGTGAGGTCGGTCGGACAGGCGACTTCGATCTTGAGCTTGGGTACCATGTTGGTCGAATATTCGGCGCCGCGGTAAATTTCAGTCTGACCCTTTTGCCGCCCGAAGCCTTTGACTTCAGTGACGGTCATGCCGGTAACGCCGAGCTCGGTCAGGCTTTCGCGTACCTCATCGAGCTTGAACGGTTTGATAATTGCAACGACGAGTTTCATGCCGCCCCCTTGGCTGTTCGTTGTGCAACGCAGCAAGAGACGTGCCAGTTGCGACGACGAGCGGAAGGCGTCAATTTCGAGCAGCTTATGGATTCAAATTGTGCAGCGCAAAACCGTGTTGCCTGAAAAACAGGCAGTTATTGCGGCACACGATCCTGAAGGCGCACCGGCAGGCCATCGATACTCTTGGTGCGGTTCCGCTGGTAGGCGAGCAATTCGGCTTCGCTATATTTTGCGGCATATTTCTTGAGCGTCTGACTCTCGCGCTCAAAGGTCATCAGCGGCACGCCCCAGCCGCAGCTTGTCTGCACGCTGTCGACGTCGAATTCGAAAATCTGGCGCGTGCCGGGCAGCATTTCGAAATGCGCGGCGAGCTCATCCCAACGCGCATCCTGCGGCAGGATCGCGCGGCCATGCGCGTAAATGCGCAGGATCAGCGCGGGCCGGTCAAACGCGCAGAACATGATCGTCGCACGACCATCGGCGGCAAGATGGGCATGCGTTTCGTTCCCCGATCCGCCGACATCAAGATAGCCCACGCGATGCGCATCGAGCACCCGAAAGCTGTCCATCCCCTTAGGGCTGAGGTTGATCCGCGCATCGGCGGCGGCAGTGGCGACAAAGAAAATCGGTTGTTTGGCGATGAAGGCGCGGTGGTAGTCAGTTAAATAGTCGGTGAATTCGGACATAGACCCGCTCGCTGCTTACTTACCAAAAAAATGATCTGCAATATCCTTGGCGATGCGCGCGGGGCGCATCGTTTGGGCATCGATGCAGCACCAGCTTGATTGCACTTCGGCAAGCACATCCTCGCCGCGTTTAATGAGCGTCTGGTAGAATGCGCGTGCGCCCTGAACCTTCTCCAAAACAACGGTGGCAATCACTTCGTCATTCAGAAACGCGGGCTTGCGATAGGTAATTTCATGTTTGAGCGCGACCCAGAGGTGCGCGGCGACGGCGGATGGCGGGGCGAGCTTTTCCCAATGCGCGACGACCGCGTCCTGAACCCAGTTCAGGTAGCGCGCGTTGTTGACATGCCCCATGAAATCGATGTCGTCGGGGACAATGCCAATGCTGTGATAATGGGGAATCGCGGTCATATGATAGTCTTACAGCAAATCATCATCCGCGACCACGATATCCTGGCACATCCTGCGGGGGGAGCCACAACCCCGCAGGCGGTTCGCCCGATTGCCAGAACACATCGATGGGAATGCCGCCGCGCGGATACCAGTATCCGCCGATGCGCAGCCAGTGCGGGTCCATTTCGGCAAACAGGCATTCGGCAATGCCAACGGTGCAATCTTCGTGAAACGCGGCATGGTTGCGAAAGCTGCCGAGGAACAGTTTCAGCGACTTCGACTCAACGATAGTTTCGTTCGGCGCATAATCGATGACGAGATGCGCGAAATCGGGTTGTGCGGTGACGGGGCACAGCGACGTAAACTCGGGCGCGGTAAAGCGGACCAGATAAGGTTTGCCGGGGCGCGGATTGGGCACATAATCGAGCGTTGCTTCATCGGGCGAGGCGGGCAGGCTGCTGGTCTGGCCAAGAAATTTCGGTGTCATGTTTTTTACCTAACCGTTCGCCCTGAGCTTGTCGAAGGGTTGTCCTTGTCTTTGTTATAGCCAAGAAGAAGGGCAGGGCTTCGACAAGCTCAGCCTGAACGGAGTTTTTGTTGACGACTCTCATCCCGGTCCTTGGTGACCAATTGTCGTTCGACCTGTCCTCGCTTCACGAAGCGGACCTTGCGGACTGTATCATCCTGATGATGGAAGTGGCCGACGAGACCACTTACGTCCGCCATCATAAACGCAAGATTGCGTTCATATTGTCGGCGATGCGCCACTATGCCGAAGCATTGCGCGCGGCAGGCTGGACCGTCGATTATGTAAAACTCGACGATCCCGACAATGTGGGCAGCTTTACCGGCGAGATTGCCCGCGCAGTCGAGCGGCATGCGCCCGACCGGATTGTCGTCACCGAAAGCGGCGAGTGGCGCGTGCAAGCGATGCTCGACGCGTGGGAAACGATGTTTGGTATCCCCGTCGAGATCCGCGCCGATACGCGCTTCATCGCGACGCACCGCGAGTTCGATGACTGGGCCGAGGGGCGAAAATCATTCCGCATGGAATATTTCTATCGCGACATGCGGCGCAAGACCGGGCTGCTGATGGATGGCGACAAGCCGGCTGGCGGCGAATGGAATTTCGACAAGGAAAACCGCAAACCTGCGGGGAACAACCTGTTTGTGCCGGCTGCGCCGCATTATCCGCCCGACGCGGTGACGCAGGATGTGATCGATATGATCGCGGCACGCTTTGCCGACCATATCGGCAGCCTCGACAACTTCGAACTGGCGGTGACGCGCGATGATGCCCTGCATGCGCTCGCCCGGTTTATCGATGTGGCTCTCGCGCAGTTCGGCGATTTTCAGGATGCAATGGTCACCGATCAGCCATTGCTCTGGCACGCATTGATTTCGCCTTATCTCAACAATGGTTTGCTTGACCCGTTGGAAGTGTGTCGCGCCGTCGAGGCCGAATATCGCGCCGGACGTGTGCCAATCAACGCCGCCGAAGGGTTCATCCGCCAGATTATCGGCTGGCGCGAATATATCCGCGGCATTTATTGGCGCGAGGGGCCGGATTATGGCGACCGCAATTTCCTGAACGCCCACCGCCCGCTGCCGGCATTTTACTGGACCGGCGACACCAAGATGAAATGCCTGAGCCAGGCCATCGGCCAGACCATTGATCTGGCCTATGCCCATCACATTCAGCGGCTGATGATCACCGGTAATTTCGCGATGCTGATCGGCGCGGACCCCAAGGCGGTCGCGCGCTGGTATCTCGAAGTTTATGCCGATGCCTATGAATGGGTCGAGCTGCCCAATGTCCTCGGCATGAGCCAGTTCGGCGATGGTGGGCTGCTCGGGTCAAAACCCTATGCCTCGTCGGGCGCGTATATCGACCGCATGTCGGATTATTGCGGGGGGTGTCGCTTTGATGTGAAGCAGCGCACCGGCCCCGACGCTTGTCCCTTCAACGCGCTCTACTGGGATTTCCTTGCGCGCAACGAGGACAAACTGGGCAAGAACGTCCGCCTCGCCATGCCTTATCGCAACTGGGCGAAGATGGCCGATGAAACGAAAGTCGCTTTACGCGCTTCGGCAGCAGAATTTCTCGACGGTCTCGACGCGGGCAATGCGTAACTATTTATGCGCTAAACGCGTATATCGACTGTCAGGGTAAAAACGAGTAGCCAGTAACAATGATGCGACGTTGGTTCCGGCATATGACACTGCGATGCGTGGGCATTATGACGATGCTCGCGATGGCATTTGCGGTGTCACCGATGATGGCACGCCCGGCATCGGCCATGACCAACACATGCGCCAAATCCTGCGACGCTTGCCCAGATCGTCACGGAATAATGATGAGCGGTTGTGCGATGTGTTGTGTGGTGGGAGCCGAGGCGCCCGATGCGCCAAAGCCGATGTCACCGATGATCGGTGCACCGCGTGTCGTGATACTATTGCCGCTGACCAGTCGGTCGGTGCGCCCGATCCCACCGCCGCCGCGATAGGCGATCGAAAACATATTCATCCTTTTTTCAAATGGAGTTTATCATGACAAACATGATCAAATCGCTTGTCGCACTTGCCGCCATGACGGCGACGAGTGCATATGCAGCGGCACCGGCTACTGTGCAGGGGGTCGTTGATACCTGCTGTGCGGTTGGCGCAGCATGCTGCATGGGCGGCGCTTGCTGCTAAGCAACAGCGTTGACTAAAGAGGCGCGTGTCCGGAAACGGGCGCGCGTCTTTTTTTGTGCCGCGGCCTGTGGCAGATTACTCGACGATTGCGGAACGGCTCTCTAAGGGTCGTCAGAATCAGGGAATGGAGTGCCTTTATGGACGCGTTGGTTTCAACTGAATGGCTGGCCAAGGAACTGGGGGCGTCCGACCTGCGCGTCGTCGATGCGAGCTGGCATCTGGATGCGCGCGATGCGGCGGCGGAATATGAAGCGGCGCATATTCCCGGCGCGGTATTCATGGACTTGGGCGGACTTGCCGATACGACCAGCGACTTGCCGATGATGTTGCCGCAAGCCGAGAAATTCGCGAGCCGGATGCAGTCACTCGGCCTTGGCGATGGCAGCCGCATCGTCCTTTACGATGATTCGGACGTGAAAACTGCTGCGCGTGCGTGGTGGATGCTCCGTTTGTTCGGCGCACACCAGATTGCGATTCTCGACGGTGGCCTCGCCAAGTGGAAAGCTGAAGGGCGCGAAACCAAAGCGGGCAAGGAAACGCTGCGTCACCGCCACTTCACGGTCTGGAAAGACGCGAGCCACATCCGCACCAAGGATCAGATGCTTGGGCTTCTCGACAGCAAGGCAGAACAAATCGTCGATGCACGCGGCGCAGGGCGATTCGAGGGCCGCGAAGCCGAACCGCGGCTGGGCGTGAACCCGGGGCATATGCCGGGTAGCAAAAATCTGCCGATGAGCGGTTTGTTCAATGCTGACGGCACGTGGAAAACCGGCGATACCCTGCGCGCGGCATTCAAGGATGCCGGCGTAGACGTTGACGCGACGATTGCCGCAACCTGCGGGTCAGGCGTTACCGCCACGGCAATAGCCTTTGGCGCCCATCTGCTCGGCAATGATAAGGTTGCGGTCTACGACGGATCGTGGAGCGAATGGGGTGCCGACAAGGACACACCCAAGGAAATCGGGGCCGCGTGACGGGCGACAATCGCCCGGCCACAACAGTCGTTCAGGGCGGCCGTCGCAAGGAATGGACAGGCGACGGCAAAGTCGTCAACCCGCCCGTCTGGCGGGCGTCGACCATTCTCTATGATGACGTCGCCGCGCTGAAGAACGGTATCAAGACCAATGCCGATGGCCATTGGTTTTACGGGCGACGCGGCACGCCGACACAATGGGCGCTGGCCGAAGCGCTGACCGCACTTGATTCGAGCGCGGCGGGGACAATGCTGTACCCGTCGGGTGCCGCGGCGGTCGCAGGGGCGCTTTTGAGCGTGCTCCATCCCGGCGATCACCTGCTGATGGCCGACAGCGCCTATGACCCGACGCGGCGGCTGTGCGATGATTATCTGGCCAAGCGCGGCGTTGCGACAACCTATTATGATCCACTGATTGGCGCGGGCATTGAGGCGCATATCACGCCCGCCACACGCGCAATTTTCATGGAATCGCCGGGCAGCCTGACCTTCGAAGTGCAGGACGTGCCCGCCATCGTCGCAGTGGCAAAGGCGCACGGATTGGTCACGCTGATCGATAATACCTGGGCGACGCCGCTCTATTTGCCGACCGCCGCGATGGGCGTTGACCTGTCGATTATCGCCTGCACCAAATATATTGCCGGGCACTCGGATGTGATGCTGGGATCGGTGACGTCCTCCGCCGAGCATTGGGAAGTGCTGCGCGACACCGCACAGGTGCTTGGCCACTGCGTCAGCCCCGACGACGCCTATCTGGTGACACGCGGATTGCGGACACTGGCGTTACGGTTGCGCCAGCATCAGGAATCAGCGCTCGAAATTGCGCAATGGCTTCGCGCGCGGCCCGAAGTGGCGCAGGTGCTGCACCCTGCGCTCCCCGAATGTCCCGGACATGACCTCTTCAAGCGCGATTTCACGGGATCCACCGGCTTGTTCGGCTTCACACTTGCCGCGGGCGATCCGCACAAGCTCGTCGATGCGCTGACACATTTTGGCATCGGCTATAGCTGGGGCGGGTATGAGAGTTTGGCGGTCCCCGTCGAGCCGTCGCGTTGCCGCACGGCGACCAACTGGAGCGGCGGCACAGTGATTCGTCTGAGCATCGGACTCGAAGATGCCCGCGACCTGATCGACGATCTTTCACAGGCGCTCACCCGCGCCTGATTGTTGCGATGATGCAACACTGGATGACGCTAACACATTTTCATGTCGTTTTTTTGTTGTGCAACGCAACATTTTTCGGCAGCTAAGTGCAGTCGATGCAATTGTAGCCCGCAAAGAGGCCGCGAAACAGCGACGCAGGCGGAACGTAACGCATTCTTTCAAAAGGATTATATATGCGCACGTTCCTAAGGGGCTTTGGCCTCGGCTGCTGTGCCAGCCTCGCGGCCCTTATGGTCGCCTCACCCGCTTTGGCGCAGGACGAAGAAACGCCTGCTGTCACCATCAATGGCTCGGCGACCGTCGTCAGCGACTATCGCTTTCGCGGCATTTCGCAGACCAACAAGCTGCCCGCAGTGCAGGGATCGATCACGGTCGGCCATGAATCGGGCTTTTACGCGACCGTCTGGGGTTCGTCGGTCAGCGGCTATGTCGTTGCCGGTCAGAACACGAGCCAGGAAATCGACCTGATCCTCGGCTGGAAGAAGACATTCGGCGGGACGACGCTTGATGCCGGCTTGCTATACTATGCCTATCCCAAGACCGGCGGTGGCAACACCAACTTCGCCGAGCCCTATGTTGCACTGTCACAAACGCTGGGCCCCGTGACGGCGAAGGCAACGCTGGCCTATGCGCCGAAGCAAAAAGCGCTGGCGCTCGACCAGATCAGCCCGAGCAACGACAATGTCTATCTCGCGGGCGACTTTTCGGCCGGTATTCCCAATACGCCGATCAGCCTCAGCGCGCACATCGGCCACACATGGGGCCCAAGCTGGCTGTCGATCGGCAATTCCTATACCGACTGGAGCCTCGGCGCATCTGCGACGTTCAAGGCGATCACGGTCGGCATTCAATATGTCGATGCCGAAGGTGACTTCATCACGCCAAGTGGCAAGAACGCGGCAAGCGGCGGCGTTGTCGCGACGCTGGGTGTGAGCTTCTAGCGAGAAAAAACCGCTTGTCCTGAGCTTGTCGAAGGACTGTCCTTTTCTCGGCAATCGTCAAGAAGAAGGACAGGGCTTCGACAGGCTCCGCCTCAACGGAAACTCAGTTCACTTGGGCGTCGTTGCCCGCGCATCCTGTCCGTCGCCTTCGGGCGCGGCGATGATGTCGCGGGTGACGGCGCCCTTGTCCGCGACATTGGTCCCGGGATCACCGACATTTGACCGAATTCCGGCGGCAGCACGCGTTGCCCCTGCCTGATTGAGTGCGCCGGTTTCGGCGGCACTGCGCGGCGCGGGGCCACCGAACATCGCCTGCAAAGCCTGTTGCGACGAATCGGCTTCCTGTGCGCGCGCCGTGCCGGGGGCGGGCGGGGTCAGCGCAAAATCGGGGGGCACGACCAGCGGCGCGGCGCGCGTGACCGCGAATTCATTCGGCCGCGCGCGGTTGAAGATGCCGCTCGACGATCCGCATCCCGCCAGCGTTGATGCCAGCAATCCGATCACGATATATTTACGCATTCGTTTCAACTTTCGGTTTCTCGCGCACCAGCAGCGCGCGCATCAATAAAATCACAACCCCGATGGTTATAGCCGCATCGGCGACATTGAACACCAGAAAGGGACGAATGTCGCCAAAATGAAGATCAGCAAAGTCGACGACATGGCCGAACCGCACCCGATCAACAATATTGCCGAGCGCCCCGCCAAGGATCAGCCCAAGCGCCAGCACATCCTGCCGGTTCTTCTCGCGCCAGAGCCAGACAAGGACACCGACCGAAATCGCGCCGGTTAGAGCGATGAGCAGCCACTGGCCGAGTTCGGTATCGGCGGTGAGGAACCCCATCGAAACGCCGTAATTTTCAACCCATGTCAGGTTGAAAAACGACAGCAACTCGATCTGGCCGCGCGCTTTGAGGTCGAACGGGACCATGACCATATATTTGCTGAACTGGTCGAGCGCGAAGATGAAGGCCGCGGCGATGAGGCCGATGGTGCGGACTTGTTTCATCGCTTAAATCCTCCCCGGAACGGGGAGGTGGCAGCCCGCTTGGGCTGACGGAGGCGTCGCTCGTAACGCCCACAACTGCATTTGCGACACGAGACCCCTCCACCACTCTGCGGTGGTCCCCCTCCCCGTTCCGGGGAGGAATTGATACGGATCAACCATTCACCACCTCCGCACACCGCCCGCACAGCGCGCCGTCTTCGCTCACTTCGGGCAAATGCCGCCAGCAGCGACCGCATTTGTGGTGGGTGGTTTTGGTAATTATTATACCCCTGTTTCGATCAGCCGACACGTAAGCACCTGCAGGATGATCGTATGCCATGTCTGGAACTTCAGATGTGCTGTGGTTTGTGCCACTCACAATCTGGTGTAAAACGTCCGACACTATGAACAATTCTGACAGAGACTCTTCGGCGCGAGACTCGATGTCGTGACACATTGGAAAACTGAACGAGACATTTGCTTCTAGGCTCGATTTGACAACCTTATCGCGCCTAAATGGCTCAATCGCCTCATTCACTTCGCTGCGATATAACCGCAAGCGCTCCCAAGTTTGAGCCAGCCCTTGATCCAACCACCCCGCATCAACCTCCGGCCACTCCAACAAATGCACGCTCTCCGCATGCGGGAATCGCGTCGCCCACACTTCTTCGCTCGTGAACACCAGCACCGGCGCGGCATAGCGCACCAGCGCGTGGAAGAGCGTGTCGAGGACCGAGCGATACGCGCGGCGTTTCTCCGACGTCGGGGCGTCGCAATAGAGGCTGTCTTTGCGAATATCGAAGAAGAACGCGCTCAGATCATTGTTGGCGAAATCGCTCAGGCACCGGACATAGGTGTTGAAATCAAAATCATCGACCGCCTGCCGCAGCTTCGCGTCCATGTCCGCGAGCAAGTGGAGCACATAGCGCTCCAGCTCGGGCATTTCCGCCACCGGCACCCGCTCGCTCTCGTCAAACCCCTCCAGCGCGCCGAGCAAATAGCGGAACGTATTGCGCAGTTTGCGATACTGGTCCGACACGCCCGACAATATCTCTTTGCCGATCCGGTGGTCCTCGGTGAAATCGACCGACAGCGCCCACAGCCGCAAAATGTCCGCGCCGCTTTCCTTCATCAGGTCGAGCGGGTTGATCGTGTTGCCGAGCGATTTGGACATTTTCATGCCCTTCGCATCCATCGTGAACCCGTGCGTCAGCACCGCTTTATAGGGCGCCCGCCCGCGCGTGCCGCAGGATTCGAGCAGCGACGACTGAAACCAGCCGCGATGCTGGTCCGATCCTTCGAGATAGAGGTCGGCGGGAGCCTGCAAATCGGGCCATTTGCCCGATTCGAGGACGAAGGCGTGCGTGCAGCCGCTGTCGAACCAGACGTCGAGAATGTCGGTCTGGCGCTCATAATCGGCGGCGTTGTAAGCGTCGCCGAGATACTCCCGCGCGCGCTCGTCGGTCCACGCATCAACACCGCCCTCGCGCACCGCGGCAACGATCCGCGCGTTGACCGCGGGGTCGCACAGATATTGGCCGGTCTTGCGGTCGACAAACAGTGTGATCGGCACACCCCATGCGCGTTGGCGGCTGATGACCCAGTCGGGTCGGCCTTCGACCATCGCGGTGATGCGGTTCTGGCCCTTTTCGGGCACCCAGCGGGTGTCGGCGATGGCGGCGAGGGCGGTCTCCCTCAAACTAAGCCCCTCTCCTTCAGGGGAGGGGTTGGGGTGGGGACTCAAAGCAGGCGGAATGTCGCGTGTCGAGTCCCCACCCCCGGCCCCTCCCCTGAAGGGGAGGGGAGAAAGCGGAAGGTCCATCGGGATGAACCATTGCGGGGTCGCGCGGAAGATGAGTTTCGCTTTGGAGCGCCACGAATGCGGGTAGCTGTGATTGTAATCGGCGCTCGCCGAGAGCAGCGCGCCGCTTTTGCGTAACGCCTCGCAGATGGGGCCGTCGGGCGCGTTGAACTTGGGGTTGATGACACTGCCTTGCCCGCCGAGCCATGCCCAGTCGGCGCGGTATTTACCATCGCCCTCGACCGCGAAAACCGGCTCGATTCCGTTGGCCTTGCACAGGTCAAAATCGTCCTCGCCATGGTCTGGCGCCATATGGACGAGGCCGGTGCCCTGTTCGGTCGTGACGAAATCGCCGGGGAGGAACGGGCGGGACTTGGCAAAGAACCCCCCGAGACGGTGCATCGGGTGGCACGCAACGGTTCCGGCGAGGTCTTTTCCGTCAAAATCGGCATCGGACCGCAAATGAACGGTTACTCCGAGGGATTGGTTTAGCCGCTCGCTGAACGCGTCCCACAGCTTAGATGCAATCAGATACCTGCCAATTTCGCGACCGCCATTGGGCACATCGCCCATATCCTCATCGGACCGCAAGATTCGATCAGCAGCGACGGCAGTTACAACGTGATACTCAACCTCCGGCCCATAAGCGATCGCCTGGTTCACCGGGATCGTCCACGGCGTTGTCGTCCAGATCACCGCATGCGCCCCGACCAGTTCGGGGATCGGCGACTCCACAATCTCGAACGCCACATCAATCTGCGTCGAAACGATGTCTTCATACTCAACTTCGGCTTCGGCCAGTGCGGTCTTTTCGACGGGGGACCACATCACGGGCTTGGCACCGCGATAGAGCTGGCCGCCTTCCGCGAACTTCATCAGCTCGGACACGATGGTCGCTTCGGCGGCGAAATCCATTGTCAGATAGGGGTGGTCCCAGTCGCCATTGATGCCCAGCCGCTTGAGCTGTTCGCGCTGCGTGTTGACCCAGCCTTGCGCATAAGCGCGGCATTCGGCGCGAAATTCCGCTGCGGGCACTTCGTCCTTGTTTAGCTTTTTCTTGCGATACGCCTCTTCGACTTTCCATTCGATGGGCAGGCCGTGGCAATCCCAGCCGGGTACATAGGGCGCGTCCTTGCCCAACAGGCTCTGCGTCCGCACCACCATGTCCTTCAGGATATGGTTGAGCGCATGGCCGATGTGCATGTCGCCATTGGCATAGGGCGGGCCATCGTGGAGGATGAATTTTTCGCGGCCACGGCGGCTCTCGCGCAGCTTTTCGTAAAGCCGCTGCTCCTGCCATTTCGCCAGAATGATCGGCTCCTTGGCGGGGAGTCCGGCCTTCATAGGGAAATCGGTCTTCGGCAGGAAGACGGTGTCTCGGTAGTCGCGCGGTTCGGTCATAAGTTCGGTGCGCTTAGAGGAAGGTTGGGATAAAGAAAACCGTTCGGGCTGAGCTTGTCGAAGCCTTGTCCTTTTTCTGCTCGGTCAGCGCGAAAGAAGGACAGCCCTTCGACAGGCTCAGGGC
>JANLSJ010000047.1:0-3208 GCA_031362355.1 Sphingomonas sp. | reverse complement strand
GCGGTTTTGCAAGCGCATCCGGGTAACGGCTTCGGCGCTGATGCCGTCCCAAGTTCCCGATTTGCTGTTGATGAGCTTTCCGATGTTTTCGATGTGGTTTTGATAAGACATTTACAAATCCTTCGGGGAGTCGATGTTTTCTGACCGGAAGTTGACGATCTTTGTTCACGGCGTCGAATCAAATTTGTCATATTTATTGTGTGTGCGTCGCAGCAACACGGTATTTTGTTGTCATGTTGTAAATTATGTGACAAGCGCGGCCAATGGAGCAGAAGCTATTCGCAGGCCACGCCGTCCGCCGCATTCGCCGCGCCAACGGGCAGACGCAGGTTGTTATGGCCGGGGCGCTGGGCGTTTCGCCGTCTTACCTCAACCTGATCGAGCGCAACCAGCGACCGCTTACCGCGTCGCTGCTGCTCAAACTTGCGCAGCGTTACGATTTTGATCCGCGCACGCTGACCGGCGCGACACCCGGTGGTGGCGTAGAAGCCATCCGCCGCCGTCTGAGCGACCCGATGTTCGCCGACCTGACGATTGACCGACCCCAAGTGGAAGAGTGGATCGCCGCCAGCCCCGACGCCGCCGAAGCTTTCGCGCGCGTTTTCGACCGCCTCGCTGGCAGCAGCCCAAGCGACATCGGCAGCACGACCCCGGCGCATATCGAACCCGAAACCATCGCAGCACTGCGCCGCGAAATCGAGCGCTGGCGCAACCACTTCGCCGATCTGGACGCGCAAGCCGAAACGCTCTCCGACGAACTGCGCATCGCCAGCAACGACCTCTACGCCGCAATTACCGAGCGCCTCCGCGTCAAGCACCAGCTTAGCATCCGGATCCTTCCCATCGACGTCATGCCGACATTGCTCCGCCGCCTCGACCTTCACGCGCGCCAGCTCCAGATATCCGAACTGCTCGATTCCGCCAGCCGCACCTTCGCCGCCGCGTTCCAGCTCGCTCAAATCGAAGCCAAGCCCGAAATCGATGCGTTGGTCAGCGGCGCGAGCTTCACCGACCGCGCTGGCGAACGGCTCTACCGCCGCCATTTGACGAGCTACTTCGCGGCTGCGGTGATGATGCCCTACGCCCGCTTCCTGCGCGCGTGCGAGGCGACGGGTTACGACATCGTCCTCTTGCAACGCCGCTTCGGCGCAGGCTTCGAACAGATCGCACACCGGCTGACCACGCTGCAACGTGTGGGCGCACGCGGGCTGCCGTTTTTCATGTTGCGAATCGACCATGCCGGGCAATCGAGCAAACGCTTCGCCGGCGCCAGCGCTTCGCCGCTGGTCGAAACCGACCGCCGCTGCCCGTTATGGCACGTCCACAACGCCTTCGACCGCCCCGGCCAGTTGATCCCGCATCTGGTCGAGCTGGAAGACGAATCCCGCTGGTTCACCCTATCACGCACCGTCCACCCGCAGGCCGGGATGTCGGGCGCTGTCAACGCCGAATTCGCGATCTGTCTGGGGCTGGAGGCCAAACTCGCCGCCCCCCTGGCCGCTGCACGCGGCATGGAACTGACCACCGGCAGCGCCACACCGATTGGCCTCGGCTGCCCCGCCTGCACACGGCCAGAATGCCCGCAAAGAAGCGCGCCGCCAGCGGGCAGGGTGCTGGTGTTCAACGAACGCGAGAGGGGAATGTCGCCTTTTGCTTTTGATAGGGACTGAGCACCGGGGGCAGGGTCGCGTCCACCCCCGGTGCTTCACGTCGGTGTTGATGCCGAAATGAGCAGTTTTACTTCAGCAAGGTAACATGCCCGACATAATTATGCTTCTTGCCGTAAAGTTCGACGACGCCGCTGCCAGCAATGGTTTTGAAGCCGGGATCTTTCGGATTTCCGCCCCGGGCAATAATCGTCGTGTCGCCGATGCGGACCGATGAATATCCGAAATCCACGGTGACGCTCTGGCCCACGCGCTGCGCGAAATCGAGTGGGTCTTTATAGGGTCCGCCCTTTTCGCGTTCCGCGATAATGGAGGCGGCTGCTTTACGGCTGTTGTTGGTGCCGCGCATCAGTTGTTCGATAGTGCTGGTGTTGACGTCGGGCATTGGCATGGCCTTCGTGTCGAAGGCAAGTCTATCCCAATTGTCTGTGTTGTCGCAGCATGCCTCCACCCATTCACGCACCACCGGCAAAGCGGTGCGCGCACGCGGATCGGCGGATTTGGGATCAGGGTAGCCGGTGATATTGCGCAACGCGACAAAGGACAGCTTGCCTTCCTTGCCGACGGTCATCGTCACTGGCGCGCCCTTGCCGATCAACTTGACCTCATATTCCCCCGGTTCCAGCCCGGAGAGGCGGACGACGCCGTCTTTATCGGAAGGGACAATGATTGGTGCATTGCCAGGCTTCTTTTTGATGACGAGACCAACGCCCGGAATGTTAGCGGTTGCCAAAGCAGGCGAAGCCCATATCGCCGCCCCCGCCACCGACAGCAGGGCGCCAGCCTGCTGCACCGGCGAAAGCGCACTCAACCCCATCGCCGCCAACACCCCGCCGCCCATGATTTTCTTTGAAACTTTGGTCATGATATTCTCCCAATCATTTTACTACCGCGTCAGCTTTTCCACATATCGACTTCGGTCGGAAAATGATGGGCCATGCCCATATGCCCCACCGATCACCCACGCATCCGCGCTGCACCGCAACAAAGCGAAGCGGTCCCGAGTCCGTGGTTGAGCACCATCAGGATAGATCGTCGCAGTCAATTTGGCACCTTTTCCCGTTCCTAAGGCACCGGGGCTTCCGTACACTATCGCTCCGGGCGAGGGATGGGTAAGGTTGTAAACCACCATCGAACTTCCGTCTTCGCCGTGTGTTATGATGAGCATCGCGCCCTGAACACTTGCTACCTCGACCGGAAAGGTGCCAGGAATCTGAATATCGACGCCATTTGCGTCCTGAACCACGATCCATTTGTCGACGTTTATATCGTATCGAAAGATTCTTCGGTTTGCCGTTGGTTGGGCATTATCGCCCGATCCGCCCAAGGCGTAAACCCAACTAACGCCGGATTGGCCAAGAGTGCCGTTGGCGAAGTTTGAAGGTCCGGCAGCGGAAAGTGTCCGTGCATCCTGTAACGCGAATGGTGTCGGCGCTAACGGTGTCCACTGCTTGCTTACTCTATCGAAAATATAGGCTTCGTTTCGTGTACCAAGGCTATCGAAACCGCCAAAGAGCAAAATCTTGTTGAATCCGAGATTT
>JANLSJ010000016.1:0-122335 GCA_031362355.1 Sphingomonas sp. | reverse complement strand
ACCGACAAGATTTATTACAAGCACACCGGCCATCCCGGTGGCATCAAGGAAACGACGCCCGCAAAGATCCTCGACGGCAAGTTCCCCGAGCGCGTCCTTGAAAAAGCGGTCGAGCGGATGATCCCGCGTGGGCCGCTTGGTCGTGACCAGATGCGCGCACTGCGTATTTTCAAGGGCACCGACCATCCGCACACAGCGCAGAACCCCGAAGTTCTCGACATCGCCAGCATGAACCGCAAGAACAAGGTGGGCGCATAATGTCCGAAACATCCGATAATCGCCAGTCGCTTGCCGATCTGGCTGCGCTGACCGGCGCTCCCGTTCCTGTCGTTGCCGAAGCCCCCGCAGCACCGGTTTCCGAAAGCGAAGATCACATCGCAGCCCCGGTTTCGAACGAGCCGGTACGCGAACCAATGCCATTGCGCGAGGCGATCATCGACGCACAGGGTCGTGCCTATGCCACCGGTCGCCGCAAGGATGCCGTTGCGCGCGTCTGGATCAAGCCCGGCAACGGCAAGATCACTGTCAATGGCCGCGATCAGGAAGTCTATTTTGCGCGTCCGACACTGCGTCTTGTGATTAGTCAGGCATTTGAAGTTGCGGACCGCGTCGGTGGCTATGACGTGGTGTGCACCGTCAAGGGCGGTGGACTGTCCGGGCAAGCCGGTGCCGTTCGTCACGGCATTTCGCAGGCGCTCACTCGCTTTGAACCGATCCTGCGGGCACCGGTCAAGGCTGCGGGTTTCCTGACCCGCGACAGCCGCGCCGTCGAACGCAAGAAATACGGCAAAGCGAAAGCGCGCAAGAGCTTCCAGTTCTCGAAGCGCTAAACCGCATCCATATCGGTTTCAAAGACGGCGGTGCCCTTACGGGTGCCGCCGTTTTCGTGTCTGCGTTAACGATGTTGGTTTGGCGAATGCGATGGCTTGGGCTATGGCGTTCCGAAAGGGAATCATCGTGTTAAATCGTGCATTGGACCCCGAAAGCCGCTCGGCAATGGCGCAGCTATTGGCCGAGAATGAAGGCTTGCGCGCAGCACTTGATGGTATGCGTACGCGTGTCGAGGAACTAGAACGTCTCGCCGATAGCGATACGTTGACCCCGCTGCCCAATCGCCGCGTCTTTGTGCGCGAAGTCGAACGTGTGTCGCGGCAGGTTGCGCGATACGGCACCCCGGCGGCGGTCATGTTTGTTGACGTCAATGCGCTGAAAGCAATTAACGATGCCCATGGCCACCAGGCAGGCGACGCTGCGCTGATCCATGTCGCGGCGATCCTGATGCGTGAGCTGCGTGCCACCGATGTTGTGGCGCGGATCGGTGGCGATGAATTTGGGTTGCTGCTTGACCACCTCGACGAAGACGCAGCGGCGGCTAAAGCGGCGTCGCTCGTCGCGGTGCTGGCAGGCGAGCCGCTTGATCTTGGCGCGCGCCAGCTCGGCGTTGGTCTTTCGATTGGTCTGACGATGATCCGCGCCAGCGACAGCGTTGATGCCATTCTCGCCCGTGCTGACAGCGATATGTATGCTGCAAAGGCGGCTCAGCGCTCGCTGAGGTAATAGCGCTCGCGCGCGGTCAGATCGTCGTTCAGATCATAGACAATCGGTTGTCCGGTCGGAATCTCAAGGCCCGAAATGTCATCGTCTGAAATGCCCGACAAATGCTTGACGAGCGCGCGCAACGAATTGCCGTGCGCGGATATGATCACGCGTTTGCCGGTGCGCAGTTCAGGCGCAATCCGCGTTTCCCAATAGGGCAGGACGCGCGCAATCGTGTCTTTCAAGCTTTCGGTATTGGGAATGGCAATGCCGGCATAGCGGCGGTCGCCCGATAGATCGAACTCGCTTCCGGCTTCCATTGGTGGCGGCGGCGTATCGAAACTGCGCCGCCAGATTTTGACCTGATTATCCCCATGCTTCGCCACTGTCTCGGCCTTGTCGAGGCCGGTTAGCCCGCCATAATGCCGCTCGTTAAGCCGCCAGTCCTTCTCGACCGGCAGCCACAACCGCCCCATTGCCTCAAGTGCTAGATTAAGTGTCTTGATCGCCCGCGATTGCAGCGACGTAAAGCACAGGTCGAAATCCATGCCCTTTTCGGCAAGCAGCGCGCCCGCCGCCCGCGCTTCGCCCACGCCTTTTTCGGTCAGATCAACATCCCACCATCCGGTGAAGCGATTTTCGAGATTCCATGTCGATTGACCGTGACGGATCAGAACGAGGGTGGGCATTGGCGCGCGTGTCTCCTTGTGTGGCCAACGCCCCTAGCGCAAAAAAATGCGCGCCGGTATTCCTACCGACGCGCATTTTTTATTTCCGTTCGGACGACCCCACGCTTGGGATGTCCAGTTTTGTCAGACGATCGCGACGGTCGAACGCGCTGTGCGACGACGAGCCGCAGTGCCGATCAGGCCAAAACCGAGGATCATCGACAGCCACGTTGCCGGTTCCGGCACAGCAGCCCCGACATTGATGTTGCTGATCGTGAAGGTCAGGTTGTCGATGGCAGCATAATAGGCATCGGCGCCAAAGTGGAAGCGGAAGCCATCCATCGAGGTCACATTCGGTGCCCAATTTGCGGGATCAATGATCGGCGCAACAACACTGCCCGAAGCCGTGATCGGCAATGCAAAGGCACCACCACCCAAGCTGAAGAGCGCCATCTGGGTCGATGTGGAACCATTATTCGTCCAACCGGCATATTGCACCGAATTGAATGTGATCTGTTTCGTTGGATCGAGCAAGCGGAACGCGATTTCAAGCGTCGCGCCGCTTGCGCCATAGGCGACGTCTGAGAGCAAACCGTATCCGGTCGACCATGTAGCGACGTCACCAACCGTCGTGTCGCTGCCTTGGCCAGTAACCGAGCGGTAAGAAATATCGAGAACACCGGCGATGTCGCCATAGCTCTGCGAAATTACACCATAATTTGCGCAAGCGCCGCCGCAGGCGTTGCTGAAATTCAACGTTGTTGCTGCCGCTGCCGGTGTCGAGGCAAGCGCAAAAGTGGCTGCGAGAACCGCAGTAGAAAGCATCTTACTCATACAAACCCCCATTTTCCCGACCCAAAAACGCACGCGCGGTCGAACACGATGAATCGCTCTTAAACCATGTTGAACCGTTTGCAAAGCTTCCGTGGTTAATGCCGGACAATGATGCTTTTTGCATCGCCCTGAGGCACGCAGGCGGCTATCGCGCGCCGATGGCTTATCGTTTTCTGGTCCTGCTTTTGATGTTCGTCGTGCCGGCTCCCGCTGATGCATGGTGGGAATATGGGCATGAAACTGTCGCCAAGATCGCGATGGCCAAGGTGAAGCCATCGACCCGCGCAAGCGTCAACGCGCTGCTCAGGCAGAGCAAGTCGCTCGACACGCCTACGTGCCCCGCGCACACGCTCGAGCAGGCGAGCGTCTGGGCAGATTGCATCAAAGGCTTGAAGGAGCGCTTCAACTACGCCTTCAGCTGGCACTATCAAAATGTCGATATCTGCAAGCCGTTCGATCTTACGGCGGCGTGCAAGGACGGCCATTGTGTCTCGGCGCAGATCACCCGCAACGCCAAGTTGCTTGCCGACAAATCGCTGCCCGTTCGCGAGCGGGTCATGGCACTCGCATTTCTCACACATTTTGTTGGCGATTTGCACATGCCGATGCATGCCGGCGACCGGACTGATCGTGGCGGGAATGACCAGAAGGCCGCTTATGGCGTATTCGCAGGGTCGCGAATGAATTTGCACAGCGTCTGGGACGGCTACCTTGCCGAGCGCGCAATCTCGACGCCGCCGACGCTGATAGGCGAAGCGCGGGCTGATATGGCGGCGGGGACAGTGGCCGACTGGAGCCGCGAAAGCTGGCAGGTTGCGCGCGATTCGGGGTATGGCGTGGCGCTCGGCGATCCGTGCGGGCCGACGGGACCCCGCGCGGCGCTTGACAATGCAAAGATCGAGGCCCTGATCCCCGTCGTCCGTCAACAAATCCTGCGCGGCGGAGTTCGGTTGGCACGGCTTCTTGATGAGGCGATGGACTAGGCTTTCGGCCTACCCCGTTTTGGCATCTCGCTGACGCCAACCTTGACCCCCCGCCGCCCCAAAGCCTCGCGCAACAAGCATTCGATCTGCGCATTCACGCTCCGCAGATCGCCCGCAGCCGCGCGCTCGACTGCCGCATGGAGTGCGGGATCGAGGCGCAGGGGGAAGGCTTTGCGGGCCTCGGTCATATTACTGATACAAGGAACCGGTGTTGACGATTGGCTGGGTGTCACGCTCACCGCACAGCACCACCATCAGGTTGCTGACCATCGCCGCGCGGCGTTCGTCGTCCAGCTCGACGACCTTCTTTTCGGACAACATGGTCAGCGCCATCTCGACCATGCCGACCGCGCCCTCGACCAGCGTCTTGCGCGCCGCGACCACCGCTTCGGCCTGTTGCCGCCGCAGCATCGCGCTGGCAATTTCCTGCGCATAGGCAAGGTGCGTGAACCCGCATTCATCGACACTGATCCCTGCGACGGCGAGCCGCTCGATCAACTCGGCACGCAATTCAGTGCCGACCTGGTCATGATTGCCACGCAACGTCACTTCCTGATGCGTGAAATCATCATAGGGGTAGCGCGATCCGATGGTGCGCACTGCTGCTTCGATCTGGACCATCACGAACGCCTTATAGTCATCGACATCGAACAATGCCTGCGCGGTATCCGTCACACGCCAGACGACTTGGGCGGCCATTTCAATGGGGTTGCCGCGCAGATCGTTGACCTTGATCTTGTCCGAAATCAGGTTGTTGGCACGCGCCGAGATTTTCGTGCGGCCATACCAGGGCAGCACCCAGCGCAAGCCGGTTTTGCGGTCAGTCCCCTTGTAGCTGCCGAACAATGTGATCGCCGAGGCCTGATTGGGCTGGAGCATGTAAAAGCCGGGCATGATCAGCACGAATGAAAACGCAGCAATGAGCACCAGCAACACGCCGGTGCCGCCGTTCGTCGCGTAACCGTAAAGCCCAAGCAAGGGCGCGGCGAGCAGCAACAGCAGCATCACATAGCCACTGAACGTCGACGCGACGCTCTCACGGCTGGCATTCAGCGCGTTGTTATTCCCCAAATTCGACATGACACCCTCCCTAAAATATGGTATCATATATATATCGTTTTTAAGGAATAACAAATAACTTAGGTTACGCGGCTCTTCGCGCTTTACTGCACCGTCACCGTCACCGCCCGACGGTTCTTGGCATAGGCATCCTCGTCCGATCCCACAGCATCGGGGCGTTCCTTGCCATAGCTGACGGTCGTTATCCGAGCTGTTGATACACCAAGCGCAACAAGCGCGTTCTTGGTCGCGTTGGCGCGGCGTTCACCCAGGGCAAGATTATACTCGCGCGTCCCGCGTTCGTCGCAATGCCCTTCAATGGTAATGCGCTTGTCGGCATATCTGCCGAGCCATGCGGCCTGCGATTGCAGAGTCGCCTGATCAGGGCCATCAACATCCGAGCTGTCGGTATCGAAGAAGATCCGGTCGGACGAAACCGTCGCGACAAAGTCTTCCTGACTGCCGGGAAGGATACCAGTGCCTGTTGTCGGCGGTGTCACTGGCCCCGTGGTATCCACCGGCGCGGGCGGTAATTCCTTGGGCGGCTTTTTGGCACAAGCGCCGAGCGCGAGCAGCGAGGCGGCAATCATCAGGGTTGTGGTGGAGCGCATCATGGTGGTCCTTTCCTTGCGTATCACGGGAGTAATGGCCCCCAGGTCGGGTCTGACCCACCGACCGCGACCGGGATGGGCAGGCGACGTTCGTTGACGCCGCTCAGGTCAACCTGCCACAGCGATGACTTGCCGCCGCGGCCCTGGCTGGTGCGAAAGAACTGGATGACGCGGCCATTCGGGGACCATGTCGGCGCCTCGTCCTGCCAGCTGTTGGTCAGCAAGCGCTCGCCACCACCCGAGGGGTTCATCACGCCGACGCGGAAATTGCCCGCAATTTTGGTGAACGCGATCAGGTCGCCGCGTGGGCTCCATTCGGGCGTCGCGTGACGTCCGCCGCCAAAGCTGATGCGCTGCTGGTTCGATCCGTCAGCGTTCATGATGTAAAGCTGCTGCGAGCCTGACCGGTCGCTTTCGAAGACAATCCGCTGGCCATTGGGCGAGAAGCTGCCGCCGACATTGATGCCCGGCGAATTGGTCAGGCGACGCGGGGTGCCACCGCTCGCGGGCACGGCATAAATGTCTGTGTTGCCGGCAATCGCCATCGAATAAAGGATCGTCCGGCCATCGGGCGACCAGCGCGGCGCGAAGGCGGCTGATCCGCCTTCGGTGACCATCCGCTGACGCCCGCTGCCGATGTCATAGACATAGATGCGCGGGCGCTTTCCGGCATAGCTCAGATAAACAATCGACTTGTAATCGGGCGAGAAACGCGGGGTCAGGACGATATTCTGGCCATTGGTGAGGAAGCGGTGGTTCGCCCCGTCCGAATCCATGATCGCGAGGCGTTTGACGCGGTTTTCCTTGGGGCCAGTCTCGGCGATATAGGCAACGCGGCTGTCAAAGAACGGGCTTTCACCCGAAAGGCGCGCATAGATGGCATCCGCACATTTATGCGCCGCCCGCCGCCAGTCGCGCGCGCCGATGACAAATCCCTTGCGCGTGAGTTCCGATTTCAGGGCGACGTCGTAAAGATAGCAACCAACCGTGAGCTGCCCGTCGCCATTGGCGCGGACAAAGCCCTGCACGAGCGCGGCGGCACTGCCCCATTTGGCGAATGCGGGGGCCGTCACTTCGGGGAAGGTGATCCCGGATATGCCCGACGGCCCGAGCGGTTTGAACAGGCCTGATCCGCGCAAGTCTGACGCGATGACTTCAGCAACCTGACGACCCAAGGCTTCGGTCGATCCGGCGTCAGTCGCGGCCACTTGCGGCGTTGGCATGACGGGAACGGCGATAACGACATCGGCCGTCGTCCCGCCCACGACGTCAACTTCGATGGGGCTGCCCGATGGCGGTGGCGGCACCGGCGTTTGCGCGGCGGCAAGGCTCGGAAACGCGATCGCCGCGATCAGTAAAAATTGACCAATTCTCAATCGCATATCCTCAAACCTAGCCCGGCAGTTTATAGTTCAGATTGATGTTCTTCCAGCCATCATAGAGCTCGGGCGGAAGCTCGAACGGCGAACATTGAACGAATGCCGCCTTCGCCAGTTCCCCGACGCGCCCGCCATATCGGGCATTGTCCTCGTCAGTGACCTGGCTGACGACCGCCGGATTGGCGGCAAAGCTGCCGTCACGGTTCATCCGCAAATTGATCTTGGTCGTGATCCGCTCGGCACCGGGACCGGGAGTCGCGATGCGGTCTGCACAGGGCTGAACCTGACGACGGATTGCGGCGGCGAGGCCCGCGAGCTGCGCAGGGCCAATGGTCGCAACGCGTGGCGCCTGCGACGTGCTGGTCGAGGGAGCGGCGGTCAGTCCTTTGCGGAAATCATCGCCCAGTTTCGATCCGCGCGCGGGCGCGACTGATGGTTTGGCAGCGGGTTTTGACGGCACGGGCTTGGCGACGGCCTTGGGTGTTGGCTTTGGCACCGGCGCGGGTTTTGGCGGCGCAACGGCTTCGCGCTGGACGGGGGCAGGGGGCTGCCGCATCGGCTCGGGCGGTGCTGGTGTCGGCGCTTCGGGTTCGGGGTTGCCGACGTCGGGCGCGACGCTCTGCGCGGGCGCAACCTTGGGCGGTTCGGGCGCGGTATCGGTCAGGCCGACTTTGTCGACGATCTGGATGTCTATTGGCGGCGCAGGCGGCGCGATTGGTTTCGTTGCGGCAAACAGGCCCAGCGACAGCGCTCCGAACAGCGCGATATGGCCGATAACAGCAACGCCAAGCCCGGTCTGTTCGGTACGCTGCATTATGGCCCGTCCTGTCCCACTGCGACAAGGGCAACGCGGTTCAGCCCCGCGCGGTTCAGCTCACCCATCACGGCCATGACGCGGCCATAGTCGAGTCCCTTGTCGGCGCGCAGGAATATCTGCGGTGGCTTGTCACCACCGCGCGCCGCCAATCGTGCGAGCATATTCGGAAGGTCTGCCGTCGCCACTTCGGCATCACCCACAAAGATGCGCCCATCGGCATCGAGCGACAGCGATATCGGCGTCTGGTCCTGATCGAGCGGCTTCGCGCGCGCATCGGGCAGGTTCACGGGGACGCCCGCGGTTAGCAAGGGTGCCGTCACCATGAAGATGATCAGCAGCACGAGCATCACATCGACCATCGGCGTCACGTTGATGTCGGCCATCGGCACGCGGCGATGGCGCGCGCGGGTTGAGGGAAGGGGGATGCTCAAAACGATGATCCCCCGCGTCCCCGAGCGTTAGCGAGGGGCCCTGCCGAGCGAAGCGAGGTTTGTTGCGGCAAAGGGTCTCGCTGGCGCTCGACAGCGCCCCTCGCTCCGCTCGGGGATGCGGCTCCAATCACCATCACGCTACCCGATCCAGTTCGCGGCTGAGCGTCGTGTGGAACCCGTCGGCAAAGCGCCCAAGCCGCGCCTCGATCCGGTTCACGCGGTGGCCAAAGCGGTTATAGGCAATGACCGCAGGGATCGCCGCGAACAGGCCAAGCGCGGTGGCAAACAACGCTTCGGCAATCCCCGGCGCGACGACGGCGAGCGATGTATTCTGCGCCTGTGCAATCCCGGTAAAGCTGCGCATGATGCCCCAGACCGTGCCGAACAGGCCAACGAACGGCGCGACCGAGCCGATGGTCGCCAGCACATTCAACCGTTCTGACAATCGATCTACTTCGCCTGCGATGGTCGACGCCATGACGGTGGAAAGCCGCGAACGCGTCCCGTCGCGGTCGATGGGTTTTACTTTGGTCGAGGCGCGCCATTCGGCAAAGCCTGACTGGAATATCTGTGCGGCGGGAATTTTGGATGCCTGATGGCTGCGCGCGAAATCCTCGACATCATCGGCTTTGACGAATTCGCGTTCGAAACTTTCGCTGTCGCGTGCGGTTTTGCCGAGGCTCAACCATTGGCCGATGATGATCGTCCATGTCCAGATGCTCGCGAGAAGCAGCGCAACGATAACCCCCTTCACGACGATGTCCGCCGCGAGGAAGAGCGCAATCGGCGACATCATCGCCGCATCTGTGGTGGTCGCGAGGCTGTTCATTATATCTCCGTGTCGGGGTTCGAACCTGAATTAACCCTGTCACGCCGCCTTAGGGGGTGCGACGAGTTGAGGGAATCCCCGTTCGACTGCTAATTCCAACAGTTTATCGGAGGGCGTCGGCGTCATTGACCGGCCCGTGCCATAAGCGGATATGGGGGGTGTGATGCGGACCCTGACTATGCGCTTCGGCGTTCTTGCTGCCGCCTGCCTGATGCTGTGTGCGCCCGCGCTCGCCGCCGAGGATGCCGATAATGGCAGTTTTGCAGCGGTCGAGGCGGACAATGCCATTATCCCGCCGCCCTCCGAAGAAGCGCTGGTTTTCACCGGGCAAGACGAAAAGCCGCTAACGCCGAGCCGCAATGGCTTTCGCGAAAGTGTCGATGATGTCGTCGCGGGGGCAAAAGCGTTTTCGACGTGGATGGGGCCGGAAACGTGGATTTTCCTCATTCTGGGCTTTGGCTTGGTCGGCTTTGTCGTGCGGCGCAGCGAGCGGGTGTTGCGGTTTGAGCCGCGCCGTGATGAGGACGTTAGCCGTCGAACAGACCGTCCTGAACATCGCTCGGCGGGGTCAGGCCCAGATGCTTCCACCCCCCCGCATTCAGACAGCGACCCCGCGCCGTCCGCGCGACCAGACCAAGCTGAATAAGATAAGGCTCGATCACTTCCTCGATGGTGTCGCGCGGTTCGGACAGGCCAGCGGCGAGTGTTTCGACGCCGACCGGGCCGCCTTTGTAGATGTCGGCAATCATCGTCAGGTAGCGCCGGTCCATTGCATCAAGGCCCATGCCATCGACTTCGAGGCGGGTGAGCGCGGCGTCGGCAATCTTGCGCGTCACCGTTACATCGCCCGCGACATTGGCGAAATCGCGGACGCGGCGGAGCAGCCGTCCGGCAATACGCGGGGTGCCGCGTGACCGCTTGGCGACTTCGGCGGCACCATCGGGGGCGATATCGAGATCGAGCAGGGCGGCGGCGCGGGTGACGACCTTTTCGAGTTCGTCGACGGTGTAGAAATGCAGCCGCACCGGGATGCCGAAACGATCGCGCAGGGGCGTGGTCAGCAACCCCTGCCGCGTCGTCGCGCCGACAAGCGTGAATTTGGGCAGATCAATGCGGACGCTTCGGGCAGACGGTCCTTCACCAATCATCAGGTCAAGCGCGCGGTCCTCCATCGCCGGATAGAGGATTTCCTCGACTGCGGGGGCAAGCCGGTGAATCTCGTCGATGAACAGGACGTCGCCATCCTCGAGATTGGTGAGCAGCGCGGCAAGATCGCCCGACTTGGCAATGACCGGCCCCGACGTGGCGCGAAATCCGACGCCGAGTTCACGGGCAATGATCTGCGCGAGCGTGGTCTTGCCGAGGCCGGGCGGGCCGAAAAACAGGACATGGTCGAGCGCATCGTTGCGCGCCTTCGCGGCCGCGATGAAGATGCGAAGATTCTCGCGCGCGGCTTTCTGGCCGACAAACTCGTCGAGCGTCTTCGGGCGCAGCGCGGCGTCAATGTCCTCGGGCTGCCGCTGGGGGGAGAGGGGTGAGGTCATGCTGCGGTAGCCAAGGGCAATTTGGGCATTTGAACGATTTCGTCGCCAAGAAACAGCACAGCCGCCAAGAGCCGTTCAACCTCCACCAAGTTTAACGTGAGGTCCTCCGGTCGCGCACCTACGCTGAGGTTGCCATCAGGCCGCAAGCTGTCAATCGCCGATTTACAGTATGCGTAGAAGTTGACGATTTTTGCTGCTTTGTTGGGCGCTATACTACCGAGCTTCGGCGCAAGCGCATCAAATACAGCGAAGTAATTTTGCCGCACGTCGACACTTAGATAAGCGGGTTCACCGCCGTTGTTGATATGTTCCAAAAGCTCGCGAATGGCTACAAGATAGCGCCGGTGTCGGACAAGTCGGCAGATTGCGTCAACCTCAGCAGCCAACGCAGTTAAGACAGACTCCGCTTCTCGCTTCCGATCATAGTGAGCAATTATCGTTTGAATGAACCCCCCGGCCAAGACGCCGAACAAAGCAGCGTAAACTTCGTTGCTCACCCCTCCACCTTCCTCAACGCCCGCCGTGCGTTTTGCGCGTGGTGGATGATGCGAATGATCAGGACGAGGTCGCCGTCCACGCGATAGAAAATCCGGTGTTGCCGGTGAACAAAGCAGCGGACGGCATTTCCCAATTCGCGCTTTTCCGCGCCAGCCATGGGGTGACGGCGCAGCAGGTCGAAAACCTCGTGAAAGCCGCGCGAATAGACATCGGCCACGTCATCGCCAAACTGTTCCGCGCTATATTCATCGATGCTGGCCAGATCGGCGCGCGCCGTCGGGCTGAGCCTGATTTCAGCCACGCCGCGCGTGACGTTCGGCAATAATGCTTTCGATAACGGCTTCGGGCTCTTCGTCGATCATGCCCGATGCAAGCCCCTCGTCAATCAAACCGCGCAGCCAGCGGGTCTCGTTCTCGGCGCTGTCCTGATCGCGTCGAACTAGATCGCGGACATAGTCGCTCGCGCTGCTGTATCGCCCTTCGGCGACACGCATGTCCACCCAGCTTTTGAGCGCAGGCGGGACGGAAACATTCAATTGTGACATAGGCATGGTATAGTGATTTGCGCAGATATGTCGAGCGGCTTGGGAACCGCAAAGACAGTTCCAGCATGACGACGGTGGAGCGTCATCACCGCGCCACTTTCTTCAACGCCACCCGCACCAGCGCATCGAGCCCCGCACCTGCGCCTAGTTCCTCGTCGGCCTTCGCGACCGCGACGCTGGCTTCGGCGGGGCGGAAGCCCAGGTTGATGAGTGCCGACACTGCGTCCTGCGCGGCACCGGCAACCGCCACCACACCGGGGGCACCCAATGCAATGCCGCCGACCTTGCCCTTCAGTTCGTTGACGATGCGCGCGGCGAGTTTGGGGCCGACGCCGTTGGCGCGCGTGACCATTGTCGCATCAGCGCTGGCGATGGCGCGGCTGAGTTCGGTGGCATCAAGGACCGAGAGGATCGCCAAGGCCACGCGCCCGCCGACGCCTTGAACGCCGGTGAGCAAGCGGAACCATTCGCGTTCCTCGCTGCTCGCAAAGCCGAACAGCGTCATTGAGTCCTCGCGGACTTGCATGTCAGTGAAGAGCATCACCGTCCCGCCGACTGGCCCGATCGTGGTCAGCGTCCGTGCCGATGCCTGTACCAGATAGCCGACGCCGCCGACGTCGATCACGGCATGGTCCGACGCGGTTTCGGCGAGTGTTCCGGTGAGGCGGGCGATCATCGCATCGTCCTACCCGCGCCGTGATGCGCATGGCAAATCGCGACCGCGAGCGCATCGGCGGCGTCGGGCCCGGCAATTTTCACGCCGGGCAGGAGGATTTTCAGCATCGCCTGGACTTGTGCCTTTTCCGCCGCGCCGGTGCCGACGACGGCTTTCTTCACCAGCCGTGCCGCATATTCTCCCACAACAATCCCGCGCCGCGCCGCCGCCAGCAAAATCACGCCGCGGGCATGCGCGAGCTTGAGGGTGGATTGCGCATTGGTGTTGACAAAGACTTCCTCGACTGCGGCACCTTCGGGATTATGTTCGATGAGGAGATCGGCGAGCAGGGTATCGAGGACATAAAGCCGCTCAGCCAGCGGCATCTTCGGGTCAGTCTTTATCTGGCCGTTGGCGATATGGCTGAGGCGGTTGCCTTGTGCCACAATCACACCCCAGCCGGTCGTGCCGAGGCCGGGGTCGAGGCCGAGGATGATCACAATACAAGGCCCCTCTCCCCTTGCGGGAGAGGGCGACTCGCGCCGCAGCGCGAGCGGGGTGAGGGGAATAAGTGGCAGCTTTCCCTTAAACCCCTCTCCCCGCTCAGCTTCGCTGAGTCGCCCTCTCCCGCAAGGGGAGAGGGAAAGGTATCACTCAACCCAACCGCTCCATGACTTCGTCCGAGACATCATAATTGCCCCACACGGTCTGGACATCGTCGTCATCGTCGAGGGCATCGAGCAATTTCATCAGCGTTCCCGCATCCTTCTCGTCAACGCTGACCATCACTTGTGGTCGCCAGGCGAGTTTGACGCCTTCGGGTTCACCCAATGCGCCTTCGAGTGCCTTGGCAACTTCGTGGAGATCGCCCTGCGCCGTCCAGATTTCGTGGCCCTCTTCGGAGGACGACACACCCTCGGCCCCCGCCTCCAACGCCGCGTCAAACACCGTGTCGGGATCGCCCGCTTTGGCCGGATAGGTGATCTGCCCCAAGCGGTCGAAGGCATGGCTGACCGCACCGGGTGCGCCGAGGTTGCCGCCGTTCTTTGATACAGCGGTCTTCACATTCGTCGCTGTGCGATTGCGGTTGTCGGTCAGGGTTTCGATGATGAGGCTGACGCCGCCGGGGCCGAAGCCTTCGTAGCGGATTTCCTCATAATTCGCGCCGTCGTTTTTCGACGCGTTGTTGATCGCGCGCTCGATATTGTCCTTGGGCATGCCGCCCGCGCGCGCGGTGATGACGGCGCTGCGAAGGCGCGCGTTCATCGCCGGATCGGGGAGGCCCGATTTGGCCGCGACGGTGATTTCGCGGCTGAGCTTGGAGAATGCCGCTGCGCGCTTTTTATCCTGCGCACCTTTGCGGTGCATGATGTTTTTGAATTTACTGTGACCTGCCATAATTCAGAACTTCACCGCGGTGCCCGACGCCGTGACCATCAGCATTGACCCACCCTGGCCCAGCACTTCGTAATCGAGATCGACACCGATAACAGCGTCTGCACCCAGCGCGCGCGCCTCGGCAGCGGCTTCGTCAAGCGCGGTCTTGCGGGCATCGCGCAAGGTTGATTCATACGCACCCGACCGACCGCCGACAATGTCGCGGACACTGGCAAACAGATCCTTGAAGATATTTGCGCCGACAATGACTTCGCCCGTGACGATGCCGAGATATTCGCGGACCGGTTTGCCTTCGATGCTGGTCGTGGTGGTCATGATCATGGCAGTGTCTCCTATAAATTAGGCGAGGCCCAGCGCGGTCTTATACATGTCGAGCAGCGTTTCGGCTTCGTCGCGGTCATTCTTGTCCATTTTGCGAAGACGGACAATCTGGCGCATGATTTTCGGATCATAACCGACGGCTTTGGCTTCGCCGTAAACATCCTTGATGTCGTCACTGATGCCCTTTTTCTCTTCTTCGAGCCGCTCGATCCGTTCGATCAAAAGGCGCAGTTGGTCGGCTTGGATGATGTCGCTCATATAAATCCTTGTTCACACCCCAGACCTGCTCGCCCTGAGCCTGTCGAAGGGTTGTCCTTTTCTGAGCTAGCGCGGTTAGAAGAAGGACAAGGCTTCGACAAGCTCAACCCAAACGGTTTTTTGCGACGCTGGCGTTCATCCGGTCAATCTGTCCGGGGGTCGCTTCGGGCTGGTCCTTTTTCCATTCGGCATAGGGCATGCCATAAATCGCCTCGCGCGCTTGGTCTTTGGGCATGCTCCCCGCTTCGGCAACCCAATCGGACAGGCAGTTGCGACAGAACCCAGCCAGCCCCATCAGGTCGATGTTCGCTGCATCCTGCCGATGCTGCAAATGCGCGACGAGGCGGCGGAATGCGGCCGCCGCTACGGCATCTGAAATCTCTTGCATATGAATACCCTCGCTTGAAGTGTCGCGATTAGGCTCTATTCGGGGGATCGACCAGTCCGGGAGAGACAATCTTGGTTCAAACACTGCCCGCGCGCACCCGCAAAGTCCGTATCCTCGCGACGCTTGGTCCTGCCAGCAAGACGCCCGAGATGATCGAAAAGCTGATGCGCGCCGGGGCCGATGCGTTCCGCGTCAATATGAGCCACGGGACGCAGGACGACCACAAGGCGACGATTGCTGCGATCCGGGGGCTTGAGAAAGTGCTGGGGCGTCCGACGACGATTTTGGCCGATCTTCAGGGGCCAAAGTTGCGTGTCGGCACGTTCGCGGATGGCAAGGTTGAGTTGAAGACCGGCGCAAGCTTCCGGCTCGACCGCGACCCGACGTCGGGGGATGCGACGCGGGCCTGTCTGCCGCACCGTGAGATTTTTGCCGCGCTCGAAGTGGGCGCGCGGTTGCTGCTGGATGATGGCAAGCTCGTCCTGCGCGTGACCGAGATGGCGGATGATCATGTGATGACGCGCGTTGAGGTCGGCGGGATGCTGTCGGATCGTAAGGGGCTCAACGTGCCTGACGTCGTCATCCCGATGGCCGCAATGACCGAGAAGGACCGCACTGACTTGGCATTTGCGCTCGATCAGGGTGTCGACTGGGTTGCGCTGTCGTTTGTGCAGCGGCCCGAGGATCTGGCCGAAGCGCGCAAGCTCATTCAGGGACGTGCGGCATTACTGGCTAAGATCGAAAAGCCGGCGGCACTCGACCGGCTCGAGGACATTATCGAAATGGCCGATGCCGTGATGGTCGCGCGCGGCGATCTCGGCGTCGAGCTCCCGCCCGAAGCCGTGCCGCCTGCGCAGAAGCGGATTGTCGAGACCGCGCGGCGTTATGGCCGGCCTGTGGTTGTGGCGACGCAGATGCTCGAATCGATGATTACCGCGCCAACGCCGACACGCGCAGAAGTGTCGGACGTTGCGACCGCGATGTATGACGGCGCGGATGCCGTAATGCTCTCGGCGGAAAGTGCAGCGGGCGCATGGCCGGTCGAATCGGTTAGCATGATGGACCGGATCGCCATGACCGTGGAGGCTGATCCCGGTTACGCGGCTCGCCTGCATTTTACCGAGACCAAGGCCGATCCGACGACCGCCGATGCATTGGCGGGAGCCGCGCGTGAAATCGCGATTACGGTGGGGGCGAAAGCGATTATCTGTTTTACCTCATCGGGGTCCACGGCGCGGCGCATATCGCGCGAACGCCCGTCGGTGCCGCTGCTTGTTTTGACACCCAACGCTGAAACCGCACGACGATCAGGGCTGCTCTGGGGTGTCCACGCGGTTCACACGCGCGACGTCGATAGTTTTGAAGACATGGTTGCGAAGTCGAAACGAATGGTCCTACGCCACAAGCTGGCCGTCGGCGGGGACCGGGTGATCGTCATGGCGGGCGTGCCGTTCGGAACGCCGGGATCGACCAACGTGCTGCATGTCGTTCGCCTGACGGGCGACGAGCTCAAGGGACATCGGGGTTAAAGACGAGCGGATGGCCGATGAGGTCGCCATCACGCGAGAGTAGCTTCATCCCGGCTTCCTGAGCCTGGACGAGGAGCAGCTGGTCGAAAGGGTCTTTGTGTTGCGTCGGGTGGTGCAGCGGTGTCGCTGCAATATCTGCATCAAGCGCTATGACGGTCAGGCGAAGGCGTCGAAAACCGTCGAGCGCATCGCGCGGGTTGATCGGCCCTTTGCGATCGCCGGAGCGATGCAGGCTGTCCCATTTCAGTCGGAGTTCCCATATCGCCACAGCTGACAGAAAAAGATCGTGCGCAGGATCGCGAAGCACATACCATTCTTGGGGCGTAAACTCACTTTGATCCGAGACCAGCCAGAAGGCAATATGGGTATCGAGAAGCAGCCTCAATCGTCGAGGCCCAATACCTTGCGACTAAATGCGGGATCATTGAAGTTATCGGGCAGCCGCAGGGCACTATCGACCCAGCCCTTTTCCACGCGCCAGGCTGCAAAGGCATCGAAATCCAGGCCACGCTTTGTCGATTCTGGAGTCCGCAGTTCAGCCACTTCCTTGCCAAATCGCGTCAGGACAACACGCTCGCCCTTTTCCATCGCCGATATGGCTTCGGACAAACGGGCCTTGGCTTCACGAATCGATAGCTGCATGTCGCTCTCCACTTGATCCACCCTAGCGGAAACAAGTTGAGACTACAATGTGATCACAAAAAAACGAAAGGGCCGTGCTTGTCGCGCATCGGCCATGACGGTCAGCCCTGGCGCGCCTTGAAACGCCGATTCGTCTTGTTGATCACATAAGTGCGCCCGCGACGGCGAATCACGCGGTTGTCGCGGTGGCGATCCTTGAGGGACTTCAACGAGTTACGAATCTTCATGGCGGCGGTCTTTATCTAGGAGAATTGCGAGCGCCGCGCCTAGGCAAGCGGGCTGGCGAAGTCAAGACGAATGCGGCACTAAGGCCGCTGTCGCGTGTTATACACGCAATGACTTGTCGGGAGTAGGATCATGAAGACGCGTCTTTTGCTTATATCCATCGCGCTGGCGCTGGGCGGATGTGCCGCAAGCATCCCACCGGTTCAGGTGACGCGCTTTCATCTGGGCGGTGAGATTGTGCGCGCACCGGTCGCGCCGGTCGTCGTCGAGAACAGCCTCGAACGCGCGGCCTATGATACAGCAGTCGCGCGTGAACTGGCGCGGCTTGGGTTCGCGGCAGGCGGTACCGACGCGCGTTATACCTTTTCAAGCGAAGTGACGCGCGATGCCCGCGCCGCCGCGCCCAAGCGTTCGCCGATTAGCATCGGGATTGGTGGCGGCACCGGCGGCTATGGCGGTGGCGTTGGTGCAGGCGTGAGCTTTGGCCTCGGCGGCAACCGCAGCGGGGAAACTGTCGTGACGCGCCTTTCGGTCCAGCTGCGCGAGCGCGGCGGCAAGGGCGTCGTCTGGGAAGGCCGCGCCGAAACCGCAGCGCCTTCAACCGCTCCGGCATCGCAGCCAGGGCTCGCTGCTGACAAACTGGCCACAGCCTTATTCAAAGACTTCCCCGGCGAGAGCGGGCGCACTATCAGCGTGCCATGAGCATCAGCATTCACAGCGATTTCGACGGCAGCAATATCGAAGTAACGAGCATCGACGGAGGGAGGGCGAATCTTGCCATCCGCCGCGACAAGGATTCGCAATTCTACCAATGGTTCTATTTTCGCGTTGACGGCGCGAAGGGGCAAGCGCTGGAGCTGCGGATCACCAATGGTGCAGGGTCGGCCTATCCAACCGGCTGGCCCGGCTATCGCGCCTGCGTCAGCAGCGACAATAGCGACTGGCTGCGTACCGATACCGACTATATCAATGGCGTGCTGACCATCCGTCACACGCCTGATGGCGAGAGCATCTGGTTCGCTTATTTTGCGCCCTACCCGATGGACCGGCATGCCGCGCTGGTCGACCGGATCGCGGCGATACCGCATGTCGGCCACCGGGTGCTTGGTGAAACGCGCGACGGTCGCCCGCTCGACATGCTGAGCATCGGCAATGGGCCGTTGCAAATCTGGCTCTATGCGCGCCAGCATCCCGGCGAGACGATGGCCGAATGGTGGATGGAAGGGGCGCTCGACCTGCTGGTGTCGAACGATGCGGTTGCGGCGCAGCTTCGGGAAGCCGCGACATTTTATGTGGTCCCGAACATGAATCCCGATGGCAGCGCGCGCGGGCATTTGCGGACCAATTCGGTCGGCGTGAATCTCAATCGTGAATGGGCATCGCCGACGCTGAGCCGCAGCCCCGAAGTCTGGCACGTGCGCGCGGCAATGGACGAAACCGGCGTCGATTTTGCGATGGATGTGCACGGCGATGAATCAATCCCGCATGCTTTCATGGCGGGATTTCACGGCATCCCGTCGTGGACGCAGCGGCAGGGCGATCTTTATGACATGTTCCTGTCGCGGCTCGCGGCGGCCACGCCCGATTTCCAGACCAAGCATGGCTATCCGACAGCGGGCGCAGGCAAGGCCAATCTGACGATGTCGACCAATCAGCTTGCCGAGCGCTTTGGTGCGGTATCGATGACGCTTGAAATGCCGTTCAAGGACAATGCCGATGCGCCCGATGCAGAGCGTGGCTGGTCGCCCGAACGGTCGCGGCAACTTGCGCGCGATTGCCTTGCCACGCTGGCGGGCATGATCGACGAATTGTGAGGGCTAGCCCCGCCGGACAACGCCCGCTAAGGCTGCCCGCCAGATTTACTTGCTGAAAGCACGACCCCTTGGCCGTACCGCCCACCACCAACGAAGAATTCATCCGCGAAGTCGATGACGAATTGCGCCGCGAACAGGCGCTGACGATCTGGAAGCGCTATGGCCGCTGGATCATTGCGCTGGTGGTTGGCGGACTGGCGTTGTTTGGCGCGTATCTGTGGTGGCAGAGTGATCGCGAGACCAAACTCGGTGTTGACGGCGAGCAGTTGAGCACCGCACTTGATGAACTAAGCGCGGGCAAGACGGACGCGGTCAAGCCGCAGCTCGACACGCTGGCCAAGTCGCAAAGCGAAGGCGTAGCGGTGGCGGCCAAGCTGACCAATGCGGCGCTGTTGCTCAGCAAGGGTGACAACAAAGGCGCGGCGGCGGCATTTGGCGCGATTGCAGCCGATGCAAATCTCGACCAGCCGTATCGCGACCTCGCGCTCGTGCGACAGACGGCGGCGGAGTTTGACAATATGACGCCCGAAGCCGTGATCGCGCGACTGAAGCCGCTCGCGATCAAGGGCAATCCATGGTTCGGGAGCGCGGGCGAAATGGTCGGCATTTCTTATCTGCGAAAAGGGCAGAATGATCTTGCTGCCGCGATGTTCGGCGCGGTCGCCAAGGATGAGACTGTGCCCGAAACGATCCGTTCGCGCGTCGTTCAGCTGGCTGGGGTATTGGGAGTCGATGCGGCTCCGGCAGAAGGCACCAAGTGATTATGATGAAACGAAGTAAAGCGCTGGTCGCGCTCGCGGGACTGACAATATTGGGCGGATGCGCCGGCGGATTGTTCAAGGGATCCAAGCCGAAGTCGGCGTTGCTGGGCGACCGTGTTGCGATTTTGACGTCCGAAAGCGGTGTTGAAATTGATCCCGCACTCGCTGATGTCGCGGTGACGCTGCCTGCTGCGACGGCCAACGATAGCTGGACCCAGACCGGCGGGAATGCCGCAAAGTCGATGGGTCATCCGGCGCTTGGCGCGACCCTTGGCACGGCCTGGACTGGCAAGATTGCCGGGGCATCAAAGGAAGCGCGTCTCGCCGCGTCGCCGGTGATTGCCGATGGCAAGCTCTATGCGATGGGCACCGATGCGGTGATTTCAGCCTATGACGCGAATTCGGGCGCGAAGCTCTGGTCGGTCCAGTTCGGCGACGGCGGCAAGAATAGTTCGTCGTTGTTCGGTGGCGGAGTCAGCGTCGAAGGCGCGTTCCTGTATGCGACCAATGGCCTCGGTGACGTCGGCGCGCTGAACGTGTCGAACGGCTCGGTCGTCTGGAAAAAACGCCCCGGCGGGCCGTTGCGCGGGGCGCCCACTGTGGCGCTCGGCAATGTTTATGCGATGAGCCAGGACAATCAGCTGATCGCGCTGAAGGCGAGCGACGGCAATGTCGAATGGACCGAAGCGGCGGCAGTGCAGCTGGCGGGCGTGTTCGGTGTGGCCGCGCCTGCGGTGGCGCAAGGCACCGTGGTTGCTGGCTTTTCGTCAGGCGATTTGAACGCCTATCGTTACGAAAACGGTCGCACCGTGTGGCAGGAAGCTTTGTCGCGGACGAGCATTAACACGTCGGTCGGCACATTGTCGGACATTGATGCCGCACCCGTGGTTGATCAGGGGCGCGTATTTGCGGTCGGGCAGGGCGGGCGGATGGTCAGCCTTGAATTAGTGACCGGACAGCGGCTGTGGGAAATGAATATTGCGGGCATTTCGACGCCTTGGGTGGCGGGCGAATGGCTGTTTGTCGTGACCGACGAAGCCAAGCTGCTGTGCATCGCGCGCGCGACCGGCAAAGTACGCTGGTCAACCGCGCTGCAACGCTATCGCAAGGAAAAGTCGAAGAACGGTCCTGTGACGTGGAGCGGGCCGGTGCTGGCAGGGGATCGCCTGATGCTGGCATCATCCGAAGGTGAGATGGTCAGCGTCGGCGCAGGCGACGGCAAGGTGCAATCTACGACGAAGATCGGCGCGCCGGTTTTCCTGTCGCCGGTCGTCGCCAATTCGACGCTGTATATTCTCGACAATTCGGGGAAGATTACGGCGTTTCGTTGACGCGATCTGCTCCCCTCCAGCCCTTGCTGGAGGGGTTGGGGGTGGCTCCTTTTGTCAGGTCGTAGCGTGAAATCAAAGTAGTAGGGGCCACCCCCGGCCCCTCCACGAAGACGTGGAGGGGAGTTAGGATCCCTCTTATGCCCCTGCCCGTTGTTGCCATTATCGGACGCCCCAATGTGGGCAAATCGACGCTGTTCAACCGGCTGGTCGGCAAGCGGATTGCGCTGGTCGATGACCGGCCGGGCGTGACGCGCGACCGGCGCGAGGGTGATGCGCATTTGCTCGGCCTCGATTTCCGGCTGGTCGATACGGCGGGCTTTGAAGACGAGGATGCCGCGACGCTGCCCGGACGAATGCGCGCGCAGACGCAGGCCGCAGTCGATATGGCCGATGTCGCGCTGTTCGTGATCGATGCGCGTGCGGGGATCGTCCCGCTTGACGAGGAAATCGCACGCTGGTTGCGCGGATCGAAAACCCCGGTCGTGCTGGTTGCCAACAAGGCCGAAGGGTCGAGCGGTGACGGCGGTTTTTATGAAGCCTTTTCGCTGGGCTTCGGCAATCCGGTGGCGCTGTCGGCGGAACATGGCGAGGGCCTCGCCGATCTGTTCGAAGAACTACTGCCGCATCTCGACCGCGAAGGTGTTGAAGACGACGAGGAAGAAGAGGTCGCCGAGGGCGGGCCGCTGAAACTCGCCATCGTCGGGCGGCCGAACGCGGGCAAGTCGACGCTGGTCAACAAGATGCTTGGCGAGGACCGCATGATCACTGGCCCCGAAGCCGGTATCACGCGCGACTCGATCAGTATCGAATGGGAATTCGAAGGCAAGCCCGTCCGATTGATCGACACCGCCGGATTGCGGCGCAAGGCGAAGGTCGAGGACAAGCTCGAACGGCTGTCGGCGGCGGATACCGCGCACGCCATCGATTTTGCTGAAGTGGTCGTCCTGCTGCTTGACGCGACGCGCGGACTCGAAGCGCAGGATTTGCGGATTGCCGACCAGATTTTCACCGAAGGCCGGGCGATGGTGATTGCGCTCAACAAATGGGACGTGGCGGAGGGCCAGTCGGCGCTGTTCAATGGTGTGCGTGCCGCGCTCGATGATGGTTTTGCGCAGGTCAAGGGCGTGCCGTTGCTGACCGTGTCTGCGGCGACCGGCAAGGGGCTTGATGTGCTGCTCAAGGTCGCTTTCGAAACGCGCGACGCCTGGTCGAAACGCGTGCCGACGGGTGAACTCAACCGCTGGTTCGAGCGCGCGCTCGAAGCCAATCCGCCGCCCGCGCCCGGTGGCAAGCGGATCAAGTTGCGCTATGTCACGCAAATCAAATCGCGCCCGCCGAGCTTTGTTATTTTCGGAACGCGCGTCGATCAATTGCCCGAAAGTTACCGGCGCTATCTCGTCAACGGCATCCGCCGCGACCTTGGCTTTGGCGCGGTCCCCGTGCGGCTGACCTTCCGCGCACCGAAAAATCCGTTTGCGCCGCAATGATTTGCGCCGGATCGGGGCGAAGCGCGGCGCGTGCGTAACGGCGCGTTAACGCGATTGACCTAGACCGGGCCCGCGAATGGAGCGTTGGTGCGTGTCAGAATTAGACGAAATCATTGACTGGGTGGCTTTCCAGACTGCGCGTGGCGAGTTGGGCGGCGACTTCATCCGTATCCTTGGCTATTTCCGCGAGGATGGCGCGAAATCAGTCGACGCGCTTGAAACGGCCGTGCGCGCGAACAATGCCGTCGCCATGGTGATGCCTGCACACACGCTCAAGGGTGAAGCGCGCCAGTTCGGCGCTGATGCTCTCGGCGATCTGGCTGAAACCATCGAAACCGAGGCACGCCAATGCGTCGAATGGAGTCATGCCCCCGATGGCGCAATCCAACATGTCGTGAAATTGCGTCCGCTGTTTACGCAAACGATGGATGCGTTTGACAAGGAAACCAATCCGCTGGTCGAGCGCCGCGGATTTGGCCGCAAGGATACGGTCGCCAATAATCAGGGCTTTGGCCGGATTTAACCGCGCTCCGTCTGCTTTATCTTGGCGGGAACGCCAACCGCCAGCGCGCCCGCTGGCACATCGATGAGGACCACGGCATTCGCGCCGATGACCGCGCAGTCCCCCAAATGGATGCGTCCGAGAACAACCGCGCCCGCCCCGACATCGACACCCTTGCCGAGGATTGGTGCCGCGTCGAGGTCATCGGTGCTGCGGATGCCAAAGGTGCAATTCTGGCGAATGACGCACCCGTCGCCAATCACCGTGCGACCGTGGACGACGATTCCGCCCTGATGCTCGATTATGACCCCGCGCCCGATCGCGGCACTATACGGCAGTTCGATGCCATAGACATTGCGGCAAAAGCGAAATCCGGCGCGGTAAAATACGCTAAGCGGCGCACGAAGCAGCTTGGTTTGTACCGTCATCCGCCAGACGCCGAACCGGTAAAACGCCAGCGCCCGGAAACCCGGCTTGGTCCAGTCGCGACCATGCGCGCGGTAATCCTCGCCAATCTGCGCCAGCATGTCACCGAATTTACTCATGCGGGCTGCTTATACTCAATCAGTTTGGGCGCATATCCCCGGGCGTGGTTTAGATAGAAGCGGGCGGCTCCCCCCAGCTCGGCAAATTTTCCGATGACGATCAATGCGGCATAGCCCGGGCCTTTGCGGTTTCGCGCCGCAATGCGCAGGATCTGGACCGGATAGACGGCAAAGAGCAGCGCCGCGGCCCAATGTGTCGGTGCACCCAAAGCCCATGCCGCGAGCAATGCTATCCCAAGTAAAGGAATCGCCAAGCCCCAGAGCGCAATGCTCCAAACCTGTCGCCGCCAACTCGGCAGCGCCGCTGCCCCGTGCCGCCAGACATGCTCGGCATAGGCATGGCCCGAGCGCCGGGCGCGCCGCCACCACGCCGAGAAATGCGTGAGGTTGGCGTCGTGCAGGGTCATTTCGGCGTCGATCCGCTTGATCGTCCAGCCATGCTGCGCGAGGCGGACGCAAAGGTCGGGCTCCTCACCCGCAATCAGATCGGCCGAATAGTCGCCGACTGCTGACAAGGCCGAAAGCCGGAACATTGCATCGCCACCGCACGCTGCCGCATAGCCGATGGGCACATTCCATTCATCGTCACATTGCCGGTTATACAGGCTGCGCTCGGGAAATCGTTCGCGACGCCGCCCGAAGACGACGGCGAGGTCAGGTTCGGAGCGCAAAGCGGCCTCAGCCGCACATATCCACGCCGGATCAAGCTCGCAATCGCCGTCGATCATCTGGACAACGTCGGGGATGTCAGCGGCTTGCCGCACGACCGCGAGCCCGGCGTTGCGCGCCCGCGCTGCGGTAAACCCCTGTGCCGGATCAAGATCGACGACGGCGATCCCCAAACCACGTGCGAAATCCTGACTGCCGTCGGTCGATCCTGAATCGACATAAACCCGCGCGAGCCCCGTCGGCAGCGACCGCAGGCAGCATTTGAGCCTTTCGCCTTCATTGCGGCCAATGATCACGAGGGCGCAGGTCATATTCTCGCGATCCATGCGGCGGAGATTTAGCGCGTGATCGCGTTGGCGCAAGGCGCTGTTCGTGGGCCGACAATGCATCGTTCCGTTTGCCGTGGTGAAATGACGCGGCTACGCTTGGGGTGATGATGATAATCCCGAACCCGATTGCGCTTATCGGCAACACACCACTTGTCCGTCTTGCCGGACCATCGGCGGCGACTGGCTGCGAAATTCTCGGCAAGTGCGAGTTTGCCAATCCGGGGGCGTCGGTCAAGGATCGCGCGGCGCTTTACATTGTCGAGGATGCCGAAGCGAACGGCACGCTCAAGCCCGGCGGGACGATTGTCGAGGGGACAGCGGGGAATACCGGCATCGGCCTCGCGCTGGTGGCCAATGCCAAGGGCTATAAAACGATCATCGTCATGCCCGAAACGCAAAGCCGCGAGAAAATGGACACGTTGCGCGCACTGGGGGCGGAACTGGTGCTGGTGCCCGCTGCGCCTTTCAGCAACCCGGGCCATTTCGTCCACACCTCGCGGCGCATTGCCGAGGAAACGCCGGGCGCGGTGTGGGCCAATCAGTTCGACAACATCGCCAACCGGCGCGCGCATATCGCTGGAACGTCGGAGGAAATCTGGGCACAGACCGATGGCAAAGTCGATGGTTTTACGTGCGCCGTCGGCACGGGCGGGACGCTCGCGGGTGTTGGTCTTGGCCTGAAAGCCAAAAAAGAGGACGTCGTTATCGCGCTGTCCGATCCCCATGGAGCGGCGCTGTTCAACTATTATGAACATGGCGAGTTGAAGGCCGACGGAAATTCGGTGGCGGAAGGGATAGGGCAGGGGCGGATCACGGCCAATCTCGAAGGCGCGCCGATTGACCGGCAATATAGGATTTCGGACGAAGAAGGGCTCGTGCAGGTCGCGGCATTGCTGCGCGATGAAGGATTGTGTCTCGGGCTGTCGTCGGGGATCAATGTGGCGGGCGCGATGATGCTGGCGCGCGATCTGGGGCCGGGCAAGGTGATCGTGACCATCCTGTGTGACACGGGATTTCGTTATTTATCATCGCTTTACAATCCTGAATGGCTCCGCGCCAAGGGCTTGCCCGTGTTCCCTTGGCTTGCCGCCGATTGAGCCCTATATTTAGGGAATGCCGATGGGATTTCCGGGACGTCCCCCGACAGCGGGTGAAACGCGCGAGCGGATGCAGCGTATTCGTGTCGGCATGACTGGCCTTGCGGCAGTGGGCCTGATCGTGATGGTCGCAACAGCCGTGGCAACGAGCGTGCGGCGCAGCGCGAGCGATAATGCGGCAGCGGCGGGGCCACCGGCTGTCGTCGCGACGGTGCCCGTGCCGGTTGATGCAAAGACCGAACCACTGGCGCAACTGGGTGTCGCGCCTGACGCCAAGGACATTAACGCGCCGCCTGCAAAGCGCCCGAACTGAGACTGCTTGCCGCATTGCTCTTTGCCGTCGCGCTGATCGGTGCGAACGACAAACCGCGCGTGACGTTGATGACGGCGCTGCCGCTGATGTGGGGCGAGGGGACGCCTGTGGATGTGCTTGCCGGGCGAAGCGGCAAGTCTGAAACGCTGCGGATTATCGAAACGGCCTTCGACGTGCGCGCCATCGACACGATTTCGGCAAAGACGCTGGGCCGCGACATTGCGATTATCGCGCAGCCGCGCCGATTGACGCCCGAGGAGCTCGTCGCGTTCGACAAATGGCTGCTCGGCGGGGGGCGAGCAATGATTTTTGCCGATCCCGAGCTCGTCTGGCCCAGCAGCTATGGCCCCGGCGACAGCCGCCGCGCGCCGCCAGTCGAACTGCTTGATCCGCTGTTTGCACATTGGAGCGTGACGCTTGGCGACAGTGACCGGCAGGAACGGATGGTTTCGATCAACGGCGTCCCGGTAAAACTCCTTGCGGCAGGAGCATGGCAGGGGCCGAAGAGTTGCACTGTCGTGGTGCCCGAAGTGTTCGATTGCCGCCTTGGCCGGGGCCGCGTGCTGCTCGTTGGCGATGCAGATCTGCTTGATGCACGGCTGTGGTCGGAAAATGATGCCGACAATGTCGCTTGGGTCATGGACCGGCTGAAAATGCTCGGTGACAGCGGCAAAGCAGATTCGACTCGGCTTTCGGGCACTGTGGTGGCGGGTGTCGCCGCTGGTGCGATTGCCATTGTAGCGTTCATTTACCGCCGTTTCGGAGGAACATAGGCGGAACCTGTTTCGAAATAACGACAAAATCCCCATTTGGCCCGCTGAAAACCGTTGGCAACCGCCTGATCCCCTGATAGGCCTTGGTCCCGACAAGAGGCGGGGTCATCTCGACGCGATTCGATTTCGAAACGCCGGATCAATGCGATTCGGCGCGCGCTGGTGCTTTGCTTTGATGGGATTGAGGCGGGACAGTGGCGGATCGTGCGGTTTTCAAAGGCTATGCGCTTCAGGGCATCGACGGCAAAGGCCGCGTTGCGCTCCCCGCGCCGATGCGCCTGATCGTTGAAGGTCAAAAGGGCGAACGCACGCTCCTGTTGTCCGACGATGACAAGCGCGGCTGCCTGCGTGCGGCGGACCCGAACTGGTCGAACCGCCTTTATGATCGCCTTTCTGCCGATGCCGACCGCGCGCTTGATGCCGGGACCGAGATTGACCGCGAAGATATTGCCGCCAGCGCTTTTGGTCGGTTCGATGAAGTGCCCTTTGACGCCTCGGGCCGATTCATTTTGCCGCCCTTCCTGCGCAGTAAGGGCACGTTGACCAGTCTGGCGTTCTTCTGGGGGGCGGGGGATACGATTGAAGTCTGGTCGCCTGAAAAGCTGCTCGCCGATCCGAATGCCGACGCCGCCAAGAAAGAGCGTTGCGCTTGGTTGATGACCGAGCGGAGGGCAGCATGAGTGCGCCGCATGTGCCCGTGTTGCTCGACGAAGTGCTGACCGCGCTGGCCATCGTTCCCGGCGAGAAGCATGTTGACGGCACTTATGGCGCGGGCGGTTACTCGCAGGCGATGCTGGGTGCGGGAGCAGAGGTGGTCGCGTTCGACCGTGATCCCGATGCGATTGCCGCCGCAGAAATGCATGACAGGCTGTCACTGGTTCAGGACACCTTTTCTCACCTTGATCGTGCGGCCCCGGCGGATGGCGTTGTCCTCGACATCGGGGTGTCGTCGATGCAGCTCGATCGCCCTGACCGCGGCTTTTCGTTTCAGTCCGATGGCCCGCTCGACATGCGGATGGAGCAAGCGGGGCCGAGTGCCGCCGATTTTGTCAACACTGCCGACGAAGCCGAAATCGCCAACGTCATTTTTGCGCTGGGCGATGAACCCAAGTCTAGGCGGATTGCCCGCGCGATTGTCGCCGCGCGCCCGCTGACCACGACGGGTCAGCTTGCGCATGTTGTCCGCCGTGCGCTGGGGCATAAGGCGCACGAGAAGAAGGACCCGGCAACGCGGACGTTTCAGGCGATCCGCATGCACATCAACCGCGAACTGGGCGAGCTTGAAGACGGCCTTGATGCTGCCGAACGCGCGCTGAAACCCGGCGGGCGGCTCGCCGTGGTTACGTTCCACAGTCTTGAGGACCGGCTGGTCAAGAATTTCATGCGGTCGCGCTCGGGCAGCGAACCCGCTGGATCGCGTCATTTGCCGATGCGTGCCGACGGTCCAAAACCGACGTTCGAGCGCGTCGCAAAGCCTGTGCGCGCATCCGATGCTGAAATCGCCCGCAACCCCCGTTCGCGATCCGCAACGCTTCGGTCGGCGCAACGCACTGGCGCTCCGAGTTGGACTCTTACCGAAAGTGCTGCCTCATGATTGTGCAACGATTCAAAGCTGTCGGTTGGGTCGCAATGGTCGCGATTGCGGCGACCTTTCTGTATCTGATTTCGCTGCAAGTCGCGGTCGAGCGTGGCAAGCTTGAGGCAGTTGAGGCGCAGATCAACGCGGCGCAACGCGAAGTGCGGCAGTTGCAGACCGAAATGGGGACGCGCGCCTCGCTGCGTCAACTCGAGCGCTGGAACGGCGAAGTCCTCGCACTCTCTGCCCCGAAAGCGACGCAGTTTGTCAACAATGGTGCGCAGCTGGTGGCATTTGATCTTGATGCCAAGCGCGACACGCCGAACGCCCCGCCGCCGATGATGGCCTCGGTCGCCGTGCCCAAGCCGGTCGATGTGACCGTGCCGTCGATCCCGGACGATCCGTTCGTCAAGCCCCTCGCCGCTGCGGCAGCAAAAGCCAAAGCCGCCAAGCCCAAAGTCGAGCGAGTCGCGATGGTGATCCCCGTCACCAAGCGTGAAGCCGCAGCCATCATCAAGCCGGAGAGCCGCAAACGCCCGTGACAACGCTGATTGCTCAACCACCGCGGATCCGCGCCCAAGGCCAGCGCCAGGCGTCGCTGGTCGTCGCACATCAGCGGCTGATGCTGATCATGCTGTTGTTCATGGCGGCGGTGGCGATGATATCGGTGCGGCTGTTGTGGCTGTCGGTGTCGACCAATGCCAATGCCGCGACGGGCGCTGCGAGCCTGATCCCCAAGCGCGGCGATATTGTCGACCGCAATGGGCAAGTGCTGGCGCGGACGATTGATGCGTGGTCGATCGGCATTCATGCGAATAAGCTGCTCAATGATCCCGAAGATTTGGCGCCCAAACTCGCCGCGCTGATGCCCGAACGCAGCGAAGCCGAATATCTCGCGATCCTCCAATCGAAAGTGCGCTTCACTTATCTGCGCCGCCGCGCGCTGCCCGATTTGGTCGCCAAAGTGAACGCGCTGGGCGAACCGGCAATGGGTTATGCGCGCGAACCCGAACGGCTTTATCCGCAGACGACGCTGGCGGCGCACGCACTTGGCTTTACCGATTTTGACGGGCGCGGTGTGACCGGCATGGAGCGGGTGCTTGAAGAGCGGCTGACCAATCCGCTGACGCGCGGCAAGCCGGTGGCTCTTTCCATCGACTCGCGCGTTCAGGCAGCAATGGAAAGCGAACTCTCGGCGGCGATGCTTGATCAACAGGCAAAGGGTGCCACCGGCCTCGTCCTCGATGTTCACACTGGTGAGTTGGTGTCGATGGTCTCGCTCCCCGTGTTCAATCCGAACAAGCCGGGCGAAGCGAGCGACGATTCACGGCGCAATAATGTGACGCAGAGTGTTTACGAGCTGGGGTCGACGTTCAAGGCGCTGACCTTTGCCAAGGCAATGGACGCAGGCGTGGTAACGTCGCTGGCGCGGCGGTATGACGCGACGCAGCCGGTGGCGGTGGGGCGGTTCCGGATCAAGGACGACCATCCCTCGGGCCGTTGGCTCAACGTCCCCGAAGCACTGGTTCATTCGTCAAACATCGTGACGGCGCGGATCGCCGATCAGCTGGGTCAGGCGCGGATGGAAAGCCTGTTCCGCAAGCTTCATTTCGATACGGCACCGGACATCGAGTTGAAGGAACGCGGCCGCCCGATCTGGCCATCGGACTGGGGCCGCGCGACGGTGATGACGTCGGGCTATGGCCACGGGATTGCGGTGACACCGTTGCATCTTGCCAATGCTTATGCGGCGCTGGTCAACGGCGGCATCTGGCGGCCTTCGACGCTGATGAAGATCGAACCGGGCAAAGCGCCCAAGGGCTCGCGCGTGTTTAGTCAGGGCACGAGTGACCGCATGCGCGCGATGCTGCGGATGGTCGTGCTCGACGGGACGGGGCGGAAAGCGAATGCGGATGGATTGCGTGTCGGCGGCAAGACCGGGACGGCGGAAAAGGCAGGCGCGGGCGGCTATGCCAAGCATTCGACCGTCTCGACATTTGCCGGGGCGTTCCCGATGGACGCGCCGCGTTACGTCATCATCGTGATGTTCGACGAGCCCAAGGGCAGCGCCGAAAGCGCAGGCCAGCGCACGGCAGGCTGGGTGTCGGCACCCGTTGTCAGCAAAGTCGTCTCGCGGATCGGGCCGCTGCTGGGCGTGACACCCGACGTCAACCGCGAGGCCAACCTAGCCGAAATGACACCGCTGCTCTGGAAACCCAAGGGGGAGCGCTGATGCAGCTGGGTGCGCTCCTCGGCACGGATGCGACGGCGGACGTGACGGGGTTCGCCATCGATCACCGCAAAGTTGCGCCGGGAACGGTGTTCGGCGCGTTTAAGGGCGCGCGGTTCAATGGCGAGGATTTTATCGCTGATGCGGTGAAGGCGGGGGCCGTTGCGATTATTTCCGCCCACGGGCCAAAAGTGAAAGGCGCGGTGCACGTCGCGTCAGATGAGCCGCGTCGGGACTTTGCGCTGCTGGCGGCGAAGTTCTTTGCACCGTTCCCGCCGACGACCGTCGCGGTTACAGGTACCAATGGCAAGACGTCGACCGTCGAACTGACACGCCAGCTCTGGCGGATGGCGGGGCATCATGCCGCGAGCATCGGGACGCTGGGCGTGACCACAGCGGACGAGCGCGTTGTGACCGGCCTGACGACGCCCGACATCGTCACATTCCTGTCGAACATGGCGGGACTGCGGCGCGAGGGGGTAACGCATGCCGCGTTCGAGGCATCGAGCCACGGGCTGGATCAATATCGCACCGAAGGGCTGCCGGTGCAGGCGGCGGCGTTTACCAATCTCAGCCGTGATCATCTTGATTATCATGGCGACATGGCGGCCTATTTCACGGCCAAATTGCGGCTATTTTCCGAAGTCGTCGATGCCGGCGGAACCGTCGTGGTCTGGCAGGATGACGAAGCATCGGATCGCGTGATCGACCTGGCGAGAGAGCGGGGGCTACGGCTGGTCGGTGTGGGCACGCGCGGCGGAACTCTCCGCCTCCAGTCGCGCGTGCCCACGCAACTTGGCCAGAAACTGGTGGTTTCGCATGAAGGCGTCGAGCACAAGATCAATCTGCCACTGATCGGTGCATACCAGTGCGCCAATGCGCTGGTCGCGGCGGGGCTGGTCATTGCGACGGGCGGTGACGTCAAAACGACACTTGCCAATCTGGGCCGGGTTCAGGGCGTTCGCGGGCGGCTCGAGCGTGCCGTCATCAGCCGCACCGGTGCGCCGGTCTATGTCGATTATGCCCATACACCCGATGCCCTTGCCGCAGCGATTTCAGCACTGAAACCGCATGCCGTCGGACGGTTGATCCTCGTCATGGGGGCGGGCGGTGACCGCGATCAGGGCAAGCGGCCCGAAATGGGCTTGATCGCCGAAGCGATGGCCGACCGGGTGATCGTCACCGACGACAATCCGCGCGGCGAAGACCCGGCTGTGATCCGCGCGGGCATTATGTCCAAGGCTCCCGAGGCCACAGAAATCGGTGACCGGCGCGACGCGATCGCCGCTGCTATATCCGAGGCCGGTGCGGATGACATCGTTCTCATCGCGGGCAAGGGACATGAGACGGGGCAGATTGTCGGAGACCGCGTGTTGCCCTTCGATGATGTGCAAGTTGCGCGGGAATGTGCGACGTGATGGGCGTTGACCGCATGCAGCGCCAGAAAAGTGCCAGACACTTTTTCGGGACAGCAGTCCGAATCGCGACATCTGGCAGAAAAAGTGTCTGGCACTTTTCTGGCTTGGTTGTCGCGTGACGCCGCTCTGGTCATCAGCGGCCATTGCCTATGCGACTGGCGGCACGGCATCAGGGCATTTCGACGTCAACGGTATCGCTTTTGATAGCCGAGAAATTGGTGCGGGTGATTTGTTCGTCGCGATGACGGGTGAAAATGATGATGGGCACCGCTTTGTCGATGGTGCTTTTGCAAAGGGTGCAGCGGGCGCGATTGTCTCGCAGCCAGTCCCGCACCCCCATGTTCTGGTCGCGGATACAGCGGCCGCACTGAATGCCCTCGGTGTCGCAAGTAGGGCGCGTACGGTAGCAAGAGTCGCCGGCGTAACGGGCTCAGTCGGAAAGACGGGCACGAAGGAGGCTCTTGCTGCTGCACTCTCGCGGACACCAGACACGAAAGTTCACCGCTCGGTAAAGAGCTATAACAACCACACCGGCGTGCCGTTGAGCCTCGCGCGGATGCCTGCCGACAGTGATTATGGCGTGTTTGAAATGGGGATGAACCACGCGGGCGAGATTGCTGCGCTAACGGCCATGGTGCGTCCGCATGTCGCGCTGATCACGGCAATTGCCCCGGCGCATATCGAGTTTTTCGCCGATGAGGGTGCGATTGCCGATGCCAAGGGCGAGATATTCGGCGGCCTTGAGTCCGGCGGCACGGCGATCATCCCGTTTGATACGCCGCACCGGGATCGGCTGATCGCGCATGCCAAGCCGCATGCCGGGCGCATTCTGACTTTTGGGCTGGGCGAGGGTGCAGACGTCCGCGCGCATCAGGCCGTGGCGACATCGCGCGGGACGCTGGTGACGGCGACGCTGCCCGATGCCGAACTGTGCTTTACGGTGGGCCAGCATGGCGCGCACTGGGTATCGAATGCGCTCGCGGTGATTGCAGCGGTGTCGGCGCTGGGCGGTGACTTGGCTGTGGCGGGATTGGCGCTGGCAGAGCTCGAAGGGCTTACGGGACGTGGAGCGCGTTACATTCTGGCCACCGGCGCAATGATCATCGACGAGAGCTATAATGCCAACGCCGCGTCGATGGCCGCTACGCTGCAAGTCCTTGCCGATGAGCATGCGACCCGGCGGATCGCTGTGCTCGGCGAAATGCGCGAATTGGGCAGCGAAAGTGACGCGCTTCATGCCGGTGTTGCCGAGCCGTTGCTGGCTGCCAATCCAGATTTCGCGCTGCTTGTCGGTGCTGCGATGACTCCGCTGGCAAAAGCAATCGAGGGCAAAATCGATTACCGCCATGTCGCTGATGTCGATGCGGCAACGGCTGCCCTTCGCCCCATGATAGTCGATGGCGACGTCATTTTGGTCAAGGGCTCGAACGGCGTCGGCCTTTCCGCGCTTGTCACAGCCCTGAGGAACGCCTGATGTTTGATGGTCCAGCAAAAGCCGTTCGCCCTGAGCTTGTCGAAGGGCTGCCCTTCTTCGGGTGCTGCACAAGAAAAAGGACAGGGCTTCGACAAGCTCAGCCCAAACGGGGAGGGGTGAACTAGTGCTTTATCTGCTCGCCGAAGCGCTCGGCTTTCCCGGCGTTACGAATTTGCTGCGTTACCTGAGCTTCCGGACCGGCGGGGCGGTGGCGACGGCCTTGTTCCTCGGGTTGCTCATCGGCCCTAAGTTCATTGGCTGGCTGCGGCTTCGGCAGGGCAAGGGGCAGCCGATCCGCGAGGATGGTCCACAATCGCACCTCGCCAAGCGCGGGACGCCGACGATGGGCGGGCTGCTGATCCTCACGTCGCTCGGCGTGTCGAGCTTGCTCTGGATGGACTTGCGCAATCCCTATGTCTGGGCGTGCATTATCGTGACGTTCGGGTTCGGGCTGATCGGCTTTCTCGATGACCTCGATAAAGTCCGCAAGGCAAGCCACAAGGGCGTGTCGGGCCGGGTGCGGTTGATCGGTGAGTTCATCATCGCGGGTTTTGTGGCGTGGCTGATCACGCGCTATAATGGCACGGAACTTTACTTGCCGTTTGTCAGCAATTTCAAGATTGATCTTGGCCCGGCGTATATCGCCTTTGCCGCCTTCACGATTGTCGCGTTTGGCAATGCGGTGAACCTGACCGACGGGCTTGATGGCCTCGCGACAATGCCGGTCATCATCGCCAGCGTTGCATTCATGATCATCGTCTATCTGGTGGGGAACGCGAAGTTTTCGGCTTATCTCGGCATTCCTTATGTCGCGGGCGCAGGCGATCTCGCGATTTTCTGTGGCGCGATTGTCGGCGCGGGGCTGGCATTTTTGTGGTTCAACGCGCCGCCCGCCGCGGTGTTCATGGGCGATACGGGGAGCCTTGCGCTGGGCGGCGCGCTCGGTGCGATTGCCGTGACCGCGCATCATGAAATCGTGCTGGGGATTATTGGCGGGCTGTTTGTGGTGGAGGCGATGAGCGTCATCATTCAGGTCGGCTATTACAAGCGCACCGGGCGGCGCGTGTTCAGGATGGCACCGATCCACCATCATTTCGAACAGTTGGGCTGGGCGGAGTCCACTGTCGTCATCCGCTTCTGGATCATCGCGATTGTGCTCGCGCTGGCGGGTCTATCGACGTTGAAAGTGCGGTGATCACGTCCTCACTTTGGCGCGGGAAACGCTATGCGGTGCTCGGGCTGGCGCGCTCGGGCCGCGCTACGGTTGAAGCGCTGTTGGCGAGCGGAGCGGAAGTTGTCGCGTGGGATGCGAGTGAGGAAGCGCGCGCTGCTCTCACCCCCCTCCCCCAGGGGAGGGGCGACTCGCCCGCAGGCGAGCGGGGGAGGGCATCCGACCCTCATGCCTTGGAGCACCCCCACCCGCTCGCTGCCGCGAGTCGCCTCCCCCTCGAGGGGGAGGGGCTGTTGTCCTTCGCCGACCCGCTTACCCTCGACCTCACCGGCTTTACCGCTGTCATCGTCTCCCCCGGCGTCCCGCTGAATCGCCACCCGATTGCCGCGCACGCCGCGTCGTTTGGCGTCCCCGTCATCGGGGACATCGAACTCTTCGCGCAAGCCCGCGCCGAACTGCCGCTGCACAAGGTTGTCGGGATCACCGGCACCAACGGCAAATCGACGACAACCGCGCTGGTGCATCATATCCTGAAAACCGCAGGCGTGCCGACAACGATGGGCGGCAACATCGGGCTGCCGATTCTGGGGCAGGCGCCGTTGCCCGCGGGGGGCGTCTATGTCCTCGAACTGTCGAGCTACCAGATCGACCTGACTTTTACGCTCGACTGCGATGTCGTTGCTCTAACAAATGTGACGCCCGACCATCTGGACCGGTATGACGGGTTCGAGGCTTATGCGAAAAGCAAGGCGCGATTGTTTCAGATGCAGTCAGCAGGTCACGTGTCCGTCGCGGCTCCCCTAGAGCATATGCCGGTCTGGGAGATCTGGGACGAGCTCAAGGAACGCGGCCTTTCTCTATTGCGCGAAGTCTGGGCGGTCGATGCGGTCACTCTCGGCCAAGCAACTTGGCCAGCTTTGCACGGTGGGCATAACGCTGAAAACGCGATGCTTGCATGGGAGGCGGCGGACGTCCTTGGATTATCAAGGAGCGCGATTGAACACGGCCTCCAAACCTACCCCGGCCTCCCGCACCGCATGGAGCGTATCCGTGAGAAGGACGGCGTCCTGTACGTCAACGACAGCAAGGCGACCAACCCGACCTCGACGGCGCCTGCGCTCGCGGCGTATCCGGTGATCCACTGGATTTTGGGCGGGCAGGCAAAGACCGACGAGATCGATGCTTGTGCCCCGCATTTTGGGCATGTCCGCGCGGCCTATACGATTGGCGAGTCCGCCGCGATGTTTGCTGATCTGCTGCGCCCGCATATGTCGGTCGAGGAATCGGGCACGCTCACCAAGGCGGTGACATCGGCAGCGGCGGCGGCGAAGCCCGGCGAGACAGTGCTGCTGTCCCCCGCCTGCGCGTCGTTCGATCAATTTCGTGATTATGAAGACCGGGGCGATCAGTTCCGGGCATTGGTGGGGGCACTATGAACTCTCTCTCGTCCGTTTGGGCTGAGCTTGTCGAAGCCGTGTCCTTCTCCTGCACCGTCGGCCCCGCAGAAGGACAACCCTTCGACAAGCTCAGGGCAAACGGCGTTTGGTCGACGGGCGCACGCCAACAAGGCTCTCAGTTATGACAACCGCAATCGCACGCGGCACTGCGCGGGTGAAGAATTCGGTGGCGGGACGCCTTGGCCGTTCGGACCGCAGCGCGTTCGGCCTGTGGTTCTGGGAAATCGACCGCGTGTTGCTTCTGCTCGTCTTTGTCCTGATTTCGGTTGGGCTGATCGCCGTCGCCGCCGCATCGCCGTCTGCTGCCGCGCGCTATTCGGGCGGGAATATCACGGTCGCGCCGCTCAATTATTTCTGGCGGCAGCTCGCGTGGGTCTCGCTTGGCATTCCGGTCATGCTCGGCGTGTCGATGTTGCCGGTGCAGCAGGCGCGGCGCTTGGCGATGTTTGGCGCGGGTGTGTTCAGCGTTCTCCTCGCGCTGGTCCCGCTGATTGGGTATGAAGTGAATGGCGCGCAACGCTGGATTAATTTCGGCATTTCGGGTGTCGAGCCGTCCGAATTCTTGAAACCGCTGTTCGTTGTCAGCATGGCGTGGCTGCTCAGTTTGCGCGCGCATGACAAGTCGTTGCCGGTGATCCCTGTGTCGGGCGTGCTCGTGGCGCTGATCGCCTTTTTCCTGATGAAGCAACCCGATTTCGGCCAGACGATCATTTTCTGCACGGTGTGGCTGGCGATGCTGATGCTGACGGGAGTCTCATATCGCATCATGGGCGCACTCGCGGGTTGCGGTGCTGTCGGCATTGTTGCGGCCTATTTATTCTATCCCGTCGCGACGCAGCGGATCAACAATTTCCTGTTTCAGGCGGGCGACACCTATCAGGTCGATACCGCTTATGCGACGCTGACCGCGGGCGGGTTTTTCGGCACCGGCCCCGGCGGCGGCGAAGCCAAGTTCCGCCTCCCCGAAGCGCATACCGATTATATCTTCAGTGTGATCGGCGAGGAGTTCGGGCTGTTGGCGTGTATTGCCATCGCCTGCCTGTTCCTGGCCATCGTCGTGCGCGTGTTCGTGAAATTGCTTGATGAGGAAGACCCGTTCATTGTGCTCGCCGCAGCAGGCCTGACCACGCAATTCGCGGTCCAAGCGTTGATCAACATGGCGGTCAACGTCAACCTCGCGCCGTCAAAGGGGATGACGTTGCCGTTTATCAGCTATGGCGGATCGTCGATGCTCGCGCTGTCGATGGGCTTTGGCCTGTTGCTGGCGTTTACGCGGCGCAACCCGTATCTCCGCCGCTCGCCTTATGTTGTGCGGTGGAGCAAGCGGTGAGCATTTCGAAACATTATGTTCTGGCGGCGGGCGGGACCGGCGGGCACATGGTTCCGGCGCATGCGCTGGCTAGTGAGCTGATGCGGCGCGGGCACCATGTTGCGCTGATCACTGACGAGCGCGGCGCGAAAATTCCGGGGCTTTTCGAGGGTGTCGAAGTTCACATGCTTCCGGCGGGGCGGATCACGAAAAGCCCGTTGTCGTGGTTTCCCGGCTGGCAGGCGATCCGCAAGGGGCGGGCGATGAGCTACGATATTTTCAAGGAATTCGGGCCGTCGGCGGTGGTTGGCTTTGGCGGCTATCCGGCGTTTCCGGCGTTGCTCGGGGCCAAGCGTGGTGGTGTGCCGACCGTGGTGCACGAACAGAATGCCGTGCTGGGCCGCGTCAACCGGCTGGTGGCGGGTTGGGTCAATGCGATTGCGACGAGCTATCCGGGCACCGAGCGGATGAAGGACAGCTGGGCGCACAAGACCCACCTGATCGGCAATCCGGTTCGCGACGAAATCATCAAAATCCGCGAACAGGATTTCCCACCGCTTGATGACAACGGTATTTTCCGCATCTTGGTGACTGGCGGGTCGCAAGGCGCGAGCGTGTTGTCGCGCGTCGTGCCCGATGGGCTGGGGCTGCTCCCGCTCAATTTCCGGCGACGCTTGCAGGTGACGCAGCAGTGCCGCGCCGAGGATATTGATGGCGTGCGCGAACGCTATGCGCAGCTTGGCATTCCCGCCGATCTCAACACCTATATGGCGGACCTGCCCGAACGGCTCAGCTGGTCGCATCTTGTCATTGCGCGGGCGGGGGCATCAACGATTGCCGAGCTGACAGCGGCAGGACGTCCGGCGATCCTGATCCCGTTGCCGAGTGCGATGGACGATCACCAGACGGCGAATGTCCGCGAGATGGTCGATGCGGGGGGCGCGCGGGCAATTGCCGAACGTGATTTCACGCCGGTGGAGCTGGCCAAACAGATGCAGAAACTGGGCCTTGATGCGGTCGGTCTGGCGAATGCCGCCAAGCGCGCGTGGGGCTGCGGCCGGCCCGATGCGACGCGGCACCTCGCGGACCTGGTCGAAAGCATGGGGCCAGCGCCCATCGGGATGCAGCCCGCCACTTTCAAACCGGCTTACGCACGATGAAGGGGGTCGCGACCGACATCGGCACGATCCACTTTGTCGGCATTGGCGGCATCGGCATGTCGGGCATTGCCGAAGTGATGCACAATCTTGGCTACAAGGTTCAGGGAAGCGACGTCGCCGAAGGCTATGTCATCGAGGGCCTGCGCAAGCGGGGCATTCCTGTCGCCATCGGGCATAGCGCCGACAATCTGGGCGATGCAGCGGTCGTGGTAACCTCGACGGCGATCAAACGCGCGAACCCTGAAGTCGCGAGTGCTTATGAGCGGCGCATTCCGGTGGTGCGGCGCGCGGAGATGCTCGCCGAATTGATGCGTCTCAAATCCACGGTGGCGGTCGCGGGCACGCATGGGAAAACGACGACGACGAGCATGATTGCCGCGATGCTTGATGCGGGCGGTGTGGACCCAACCGTCATCAATGGCGGCATCATCAACAGCTACGGCTCGAACGCAAGGCTTGGCGCGAGCGACTGGATGGTGGTCGAAGCTGATGAAAGCGATGGGTCTTTCCTCCGCCTCGATGGCACAGTTGCGGTCGTCACTAATATCGATCCCGAACATCTCGATCATTATGGTTCGTTCGACGCGGTCAAGGATGCGTTTGTCGAGTTCATCGAGAATGTGCCTTTTTACGGCGCGGCGGTGCTGTGCCTCGATCATCCCGAAGTGCAGGCGCTGCTCCCGCGCGTCCGCGACCGGCGGATCGTGACTTATGGGTTCAGCGCGCAAGCCGATGTGCGCGGCGTCAATGTCGTGCCGGGCGCAGGCGGCAACCGGTTTGAAGTCATCATCCGCCACCGCGACGGATCGACGCGCAGTATCGAGGATGTCTCGCTGCCGATGGCGGGGCGGCACAATGTCCAGAATGCGCTGGCGGCGATTGCGGTGGCGATCGAACTCGGCCTCGACGATGCGACGATCCAGAAAGGATTTGGCGCGTTTGGTGGGGTCAAGCGGCGCTTTACGAAGGTCGGCGAAACCGGCGGCGTCACGATCATTGATGATTATGGCCATCACCCGGTCGAGATCAAAGCCGTGCTGTCAGCGGCGCGCGAAGGTGTTGCGGGCCGCGTTATCGCTGTGGTGCAGCCGCATCGATATTCACGGCTCGGCGGGCTGATGGATGAATTTGCACAGGCGTTCAACGATGCCGATGTTGTCTATGTCGCGCCGGTTTACGCGGCAGGCGAACCGCCGGTTGAAGGTGTGAGTGCGGCGGCTTTGGTGGACCGCTTGAAAGCGCGCGGGCACCGGGCAGCGGCGGAAATTGCCGATTCCGATGCTTTGGCGACGGTGCTGGCGAGTGAGGCTGTGGCGGGTGACATGGTGGTTTGTCTGGGCGCGGGCGATATTACCAAATGGGCGGCGGGGCTGGCGGCGGCGATTGAGAAGGTGCGGGGATGAGTGTTCCGGCACCAACAAACACCGTTCGCCCGGAGCCTGTCGAAGGGCTGTCCTTTCCTTTGGGTAGCGGTGCAGAAGAAGGACAGGGCTTCGACAAGCTCAGCCTGAACGGAATTCGGGGGCGGCTCACCCCCAACGCCCCGCTTGCCCCGCTCGTCTGGTTCAAGTCAGGCGGTCCCGCAGACCAACTCTTCGAACCCGCCGACGTTGCCGACCTGCAGGATTTCCTGCGCGCCAACCCCGATGGCCCCATCTGGCCACTTGGTTTGGGTTCTAACCTGATCATCCGTGATGGCGGCGTGCGCGGGGTGACGGTGCGGCTCGGCAAGGCATTTGCGGGTATCACGGTTGAGGGCAACCGTCTTACCTGTGGCGCGGGTGCGCCCGGTATCTCCGTGGCCAGCGCTGCGCGTGATGCAGGCGTGGCGGGGCTTGAGTTTCTGCGAGGTATTCCCGGCACGGTCGGCGGCGCGGTGCGGATGAATGCAGGCGCCTATGGCTGCGAAGTGGCCGACGTGTTGATCAGTGCCGATGTCGTGCTTCGCTCGGGTGAAATTCAGACGCTGGCGCTTGAGGAGATGGGCTATACCTATCGCCATTCCGAACTGCCAAAAGGCGCGATTGTTGTGAGCGCAACCTTTGCCGGTGTCCCCGGTGCGCCAGCGATTATCGGTGCCGAAATGGACCGGATTGCGGCGGAGCGCGAGGCGTCGCAACCGCTGCGCTCACGCACCGGCGGATCGACGTTCAAGAACCCTGAGGGGCACAAGGCGTGGGCACTGGTTGATGAAGCGGGCTGTCGAGGCTTGCGGCGTGGCGATGCTCAGGTTTCGGAGAAGCACTGCAACTTCCTGCTCAACCTCGGGTCAGCGACGAGCGCCGACATCGAGGCATTGGGTGAAGAGGTTCGTGAGAAAGTCAAAGCGCATTCGGGTGTTCAACTCGAATGGGAAATACAAAGGGTTGGTGAGGCGTGAAGGTTGCCGTGCTCATGGGCGGCTGGTCTGCCGAGCGCGAAGTGTCGCTGACCAGCGGCGCGGGCGTCGCGGATGCGTGTGAGCGGCTTGGGCACGAAGTTGTCCGCGTCGATATGGACCGCAACGTCGCACAGGTGCTTGCGGCGATCCGCCCTGATGTCGTGTTCAACGCGCTGCACGGGACGCCCGGCGAGGACGGGTCGGTGCAGGGCATGCTGGATCTGATGGAGGTTCGTTACACCCATTCGGGGATGGTGACGTCGGTCATTGCCATCGATAAGCAGTTGTCGAAGCAAGCACTGGTTCCACATGGGATTCGGATGCCGGGTGGCCATATTGTGAAATCAGAGAGTGTTTTTCTCGGCGACCCGTTGCCGCGCCCCTACGTCTTGAAGCCCGTCAATGAAGGGTCATCGGTCGGCGTTGCGATTGTCACCGCCGATAGCAACTATGGAACGCCAATTGGTCGCGATGTTGCTGGACCTTGGCAGGAATTTGACGAGCTTCTGGCTGAACCCTTTATTCGCGGGCGCGAACTGACGACAGCTGTGCTTGGTGACAAGGCGCTTGGTGTGACCGAGTTAAAGCCGAAAAGCGGTTTTTACGACTACGACGCCAAATACACTGCTGGAATGACCGAGCACATATTTCCGGCGAACATCCCCGGCGACATCGCGCAAGCCTGCCTCGACATGGCGTTGAAGGCGCACCGTGTGCTGGGGTGCAAGGGCACCTCGCGGTCCGATTTCCGCTGGGACGATGAAAAGGGCGTCGAGGGGTTGTTCCTACTCGAGGTCAACACGCAGCCGGGGATGACGCCGCTGAGCCTTGTGCCCGAACAGGCGAAATATCTCGGCATTTCCTATGACCAACTGGTCCAGACGATATTGGAAGACGCATTATGAGCGCAGGGGCGACGATCAAGCGCGGGAAGCGGCCCGTGGCGAAGCGCACCGCGCGCGGCAAGAAGCCGCCGTCGATGCTGACGCGGGCCATCGGGGCGATCCCGATCAGTGCCGCAATGTGGCAGCGGCTGGCGACATGGACCATCCTTGCGACCGCAGGCGGTGCCGTGATTGCGATTGCGGTGATGCTCGGCATTCCCGGCTATGTCGGGCAACAGATGGCCGAGGGCGTCGGGCGCGCGGGCTTTGCCGTGAAGCGTGTCGAAGTGACCGGCATCGACCGGATGGAGCGGCTGACGGTCTATGCGGTGGCGCTCGACCAGAATAGCCGCGCGATGCCACTCGTCGACCTCAACAAAGTCCGTGCGCAGCTGCTACAATATGGCTGGATCAAGGATGCACGGGTGTCGCGGCGGCTGCCCGATACGCTGGTGGTCGACATACTTGAACGCAAACCGGCGGCCGTTTGGCAGCATGGTGGGCGGCTGTCACTGATCGACGCAGGGGGTATCGTGCTGGAGCCCGTTGCGTTGAATGCAATGCCCGATCTGCCGCTCGTCATCGGCCCCGATGCCAATGTTCAGGCGACCGCGCTGACCGAACTCATGACGCACGCGCCGCGCCTCAAGCCGATGCTGGCGGGAGCAACTTGGGTTGGCGGGCGGCGCTGGGATTTGAAATTCCAGTCGGGTGAAGTGCTGGCGCTTCCCGAGGGGGAGAAGCCGTCGGCAACCGCGCTCAATAAATTTGCGGCGCTCGACGGGAAAGACGGCTTTCTCGGACGCGGGTTTGTGCGCTTTGACATGCGTGATCCGGCCAAGATGTTCGTGCGGGTGGGCAAGAACAAGCCGGCCATCGACAAGCCGACCGAGAATGCCGAAACTGATGAAGGGGGAACAGCATAATGGCGCAACCACGGCGCGAGAATCTGATTACGGCGCTCGATATTGGCTCCTGGAAAGTCTCCGCGCTGATTGCCGAACGTGGCGAGCAGGGCGAATTGACAGTGCTCGGCACCGGCCAGCGCGAGAGCAAGGGCGTGCGGCGCGGCTATATCGCTGACATGGACCTGACCGAAAAAGCGGTGCGTGAAGCGGTCGAGCAAGCCGAACGGATTGCCGGCATCAACATCGAGGATGTCTGGGTTTCGTTTTCGGCGGGGAGCCTGATCAGCGACATTGCTTCGGTGGAAGTCGAGCTGGGCGGGCACCGGATCGAGCAGGAAGATATTGACGAACTGCTCGCCGCGGGGCGCGGGTCGATTGATCCCGAGGGGCGGATGGTGCTGCATGCGCAGCCGACGCTTTATACGCTCGACGGGTTGCGGGGGGTGAAGAAGCCGCTGGGGCTCCACGCCGATACGCTGGGCGTCGATATTCATGTTGTGGCCGCAGACGGGTCGCCCGTGCGTAATCTCGACCTGTGCGTGCGGTCGGCGCATCTCGAAGTGAAGTCGATTGTCGCCTCGCCAGTTGCGACCGGGATGGCGTGCTTGTCTGACGAGGAACGCGAACTGGGCGTCGCGCTGGTCGAGATTGGCGCAGACGTGACCAATGTGTCGCTGTTCGCGGGCGGCTTGCTGGTGGGGCTGACGTCAATTCCGTTCGGCAGTGCCGACATTACCGACGACATCGCCAGTGCGTTCGGCACACGACGCGCGCAGGCGGAACGGATGAAATGCTACTCAGGGTCAGCGACAGCTTCGCCGCGCGACAATCACGAGATGATTGAAGTCGCGCCCTTGTCGACCGAAGACGAGCCGGGCGAGACAGCGCGGATTACGCGGGCGGCGCTGATTGCGGTCATTCGCCAGCGGCTTGAGCATCTGATGGGCGAAGTCGGAAAAGCGCTGAAGGACCTTGGTTTTACGGGACCGGTCGGGCGTCAGGTCGTGCTCACCGGTGGCGGCGCGGAACTCAAAGGGCTGGCCGATTACGCGCAAGGGACGCTGGGTCGCGCCGTTCGTATCGGGCGACCGCGTAATATGGTCGGCCTGCCCGATGCGCATAGCGGACCGGGTTTCGCAACGCTCGCTGGTCTGGTCCACTATGCCGCGTCGGATCCGGTCGATCTGCGCGCGATTGTGGCCGATGGACAGATGGTCACGCGGATGCCGGTGAGTGGATTTATGTCGCGAATGATGGCCGCATTTCGCAGTGGTTATTAATTTTTTTGCCGAGTCGTTAATTTTTATAGTGAATCGGCGAATCGAATAGTGCACAAGAGTCAAGGGGACCGTTTGAGTGTCCGCTTGCAATGTCGAAGGGGACATGAGGATGAGCATCGAATTTCTTGCACCTGAGGTGGACGAACTGCGGCCGCGGATCAGCGTGATCGGCGTCGGCGGCGCGGGCGGCAACGCCATCGCCAACATGATTGCATCGAATGTGCAGGGGGTCGACTTCATCGTCGCGAACACTGACGCACAGGCGCTGAACACCAGTTCGGCGGAACGGCGCATTCAGCTGGGCCTCAAAATTACGCAAGGCCTGGGGGCTGGATCGCGCCCCGAAATCGGCAAGGCAGCGGCCGAAGAAACCATCGATCAGGTCGAACGCGCACTTGAAGGGGCGCATATGTGCTTCATCGCGGCAGGCATGGGCGGTGGCACCGGCACGGGCGCAGCGCCGGTAATCGCCAAGGCCGCGCGGGATCGCGGTATCCTGACGGTCGGTGTTGTCACCAAGCCGTTCAGTTTCGAAGGATCGCGTCGCCAGAAAGCGGCCGATGCTGGCATTGCGGAACTGCAAAAGCACGTCGACACGCTGATCGTCATTCCGAACCAGAACCTGTTCCTGATCGCCAATCCGTCGACGACGTTCAAGGAAGCGTTCCAGATGGCCGACGAAGTCCTGCAGCAGGGCGTTCGCGGGATTACTGACCTGATGGTCATGCCGGGTCTCATCAACCTCGACTTTGCCGACGTCCGGTCGGTGATGAGCGAAATGGGCAAGGCCATGATGGGCACCGGCGAAGCGTCCGGCGACAACCGCGCTATCGAAGCCGCTGAAAAGGCAATCGCAAACCCGTTGCTCGACGGCGTTTCGATGAAGGGTGCAAAGGGCGTTATCGTTTCCATTGTCGGCGGCGAGGACATGCGCCTGATGGAAGTCGACGAAGCGGCCAGCCACATCAAGGAACTGGTCGACCCCGATGCCAACATCATCTGGGGTTCAGCGTTCAACAATGACCTTGAGGGGCGCATCCGCGTTTCGGTTGTGGCCACAGGGATCGAAGCCGAAGAGTCGACGATGCCCGAACCGGCCCGCGTCTTTGCCTTCCCAGGCTTCAAGGCCAAGACAGTCGAAACGCCTGCGCCAGTTGCCGTGATCGCGGAAGAAGCGCCGCTCGTGCTGACCCCGCCCGAGCCGGTCGCCGAGGTTGAGGTTGCCGAGACCGCCGACGTGGCAGTCGAGGATGACCTGATCCTCGATACACCGGTTGAAGCTGAAGAGTTGGTTGCGGAAGGCGCTGATGAATTGTTGCTCGAAGCCGAAGTTGCGCCTGTGGCTGCGGTTTCGTTTGACGACATCAATCCGTCGGTTGGCAGCCGCTGGCTTGCGCCCGATCCGGCGCCGGTCGCCGAGGAAGAGAAGCCTGCAACGCCGGGTGGCGGCACTTTGTTTGAGCGCATGTCAAACATTGCGCGCGGCGCGGCAAAGGTCGAGCCCGATACCGAAGCAAAGGATCCGCTCGACATCCCGCGCTTCCTCAATCGCCAGAATAACCAATAATGTGGTGGCCCCGGTGAAAGCCGGGGCCATTTTCGTCGAACGGATGCGTCCGTTTGGCGCTGGCGCTGTCCGTTGCGCTTGCTCAACGGTTCTGCGGCCCTATTTTAACGGGACATGATTTTGCGTCACAAGTTCTCGTTGGTGTTTGGTGTTGCGACATGCGCGCTGTCGGTGCCCGTGGCTGCCCAGATGGTGCAGCCGATTCCCGGCGTCACCGCACCTGATCCTGTCAACACATTATCAGTCCATCTGCGCACGCTCGCGGCGAACCCGCGCAATCTGTTTGCATTGCTCGGGGCCGGGCAGGCGGCCATTGACGTTGGTGATCCGAATGCGGCGCTGGGTTTCTTTGCCCGTGCCGAGGAAATCGATCCGCGCAGCGCCAAGGCGAAGGCCGGGCTCGCATCGGCATTGGTCATGCTGGAAAAGCCTGATGATGCGCTGAGGGTGTTCGGCGAAGCGGTATCGCTGGGCTTGCTCGAGACGGCAATCGCGAAGGACCGTGGCCTCGCCTATGACCTGCGCGGCGACAATCGCCGGGCGCAGCGCGATTATGTGACGGCGTTGAAACAGGGGCCGGATGATGAAGTGACGCGGCGCTATGCACTGTCGCTGGGCATTTCCGGCGACCGGTCGCAGGCGCTGACCGTGCTTGACCCGCTGCTCCGCAAACAGGATCAGGGCGCGTGGCGCGCACGGGCGTTTATCCTTGCGATGAACAATGATGTGTCAGGCGCCAATTCGATTGCGCGGCAAGTGATGCCCGCGAGCCTTGCGGGGACGATGATGCCCTTCCTGACGCGGCTGGCGAAACTCAACGCCGCCGAACGCGCGCATGCCGTGAATTTCGGGACGATGCCATCGGATGGCCAGACTTTTGCTTCAGTTGAACTGGGCGATCCGTTTCGTCCGATCGGAAGTGCGCCTAGCGGTGGCAACGCCGGTGATGGCCTGATCCCCGCAGGCGCGCCGCTCGGGCGGACGACGATCGCCACCGCTGCACCGCTGCCGGTCCCCCAAGCGCCAAAGCCAGCGCCAGGATTTAGCGTCGATCCCGCCCAGCGACTGGGCACGCGGATTGGCACCCGAATTGCGGCGGTCGACCCCGCCAAGCTTCCGCCCGAAGCACGCGGCGAGTTGAGCGGGGCAACGCGCGTGACCACGATGACGACCATGCCGCCGCCGGACAATGTCCGCGCGCCCGTTGCGATTGCTGCCGCGCCGATTCCGGTGCCGAAGATCGTGCCAGTCCCCGCACCCGTTGTCATAACACCAGCCCCGAGCCCCGCACCCGTGGTCGCAACGCCCGCGCCGACCCCGACTCCGCCCGTTCAGATCGCACTGGCCACGCCGACGCCTGCGCCGATCCCGGCCGCGTCGCCAGCAACGGTGACGACCACGTCGCCATTGCCGCCCGTGCCCGTGATGGAAGTCGATCCGGGGCTTGCATTGCCAGCACCGGGTTTTGTCGGGCCGCCGAGCGATCCTGCCGCGACCCCGGCCCCTGTGTTTGAGGTCGCACCGCGTGTGGTCGAGCCGGCACCTGCGCCGGTGGTTGTCACGCCGGTTGAGGCATCCCCGGCGGCACCCGCCAGCCGTCTCGCGTCAATTCTGTCGGGCATTCAGCCCGAGGCTGAGTCCGCACCCGTTGCACTCCCAACGGCAACCGAAATCCGCGCCACGCAGCGGGCGGCGGCACGCAAGGTCACTGCGGCTGCTGAAGCAACGGCGGCGGCGCAGCTGGCGAAGGATGAGAAGGCAAAGCTGGCGGCAGCAGCAAAAGCCAACCCCGCACGGCTATGGGTTCAGGTCGCGACGGGCAGCAATGCGCGCGGGCTTGGCATCACATGGCGCAAGATACGCGCCGCGAATGAAAAGCTGTTGAAGCCCTACAGCGGTTATAGTGTCGCCTTCAAATCAACCAACCGCGTGCTGGCGGGGCCCGTGAAGTCTTCGTCGGATGCGCGCGCGCTCGTCAATGCGCTGGGTAAAGCAGGTGTCTCGGCGACGACGTACAGTAGCGAGGCCGGGCAGGAGGTCGTAAAGCTAAGCGCGAAATGATTCCACGCGCTGCTTATGCCTGTGATCCCGCGCTCAGCCGGGGCCGGCTGCACTTCGAGACACTCGGCGAATTGCGCGGCCCGCGCACGGCATTCCAGCGCGACCGCGACCGGATTATTCATTCGATCAGCTTTCGCCGGTTGCGCCACAAGACGCAGGTGTTCGTCGCACCCGATGGTGACCATTTTCGGGTTCGCCTGACGCACAGCCTAGAAGTCGCGCAGATTGCGCGGACGATGGCGCGGGCGTTGGGATTGGATGAAGACCTGACCGAAGCGCTCGCGCTGGCGCATGACATTGGCCATCCGCCATTCGGTCATGCGGGCGAGGATGCGCTTCAGGCTGCGATGGCAGGCGTGGGCGGGTTCGATCATAATGCGCAGACGCTGCGGGCGCTGATGATGATCGACTCCCCCTATCCGCGCTGGGCGGGCCTGAACCTCAGCTGGGAAATGCTCGAGGGGCTGGCGAAGCACAATGGGCCCGTTGTTGCGCCAAGCTGGGCAATGGCGGCGGCAGATGCGGTCTATCCCTTGGAACTAACAAGCCATGCATCGCTGGAAGCCCAGATTTCAGCCATTTCTGATGACATTGCCTATGACAACCACGACATCGACGATGGATTAAGATCGGGAATTTTGGAACGCGATGCGCTGCTTGGGTTGCCTTTTGTCGCCGCGCGCTGGGATGACGTGAAGCGGCGCTATCCCGATGTGGCGGAGGCGCGGCTGCTGCCCGAACTGATCCGTGCGCAGATCGGGGTGATGGTCAATGATGTGCTGGTCGAGACGCGCGCGCGGGTTGCGACGGCGAAAGTGTCGCGGGTTGATGACGTGCGCGCGGCGGGGCAACCACTTGCGGGATTCTCCGATGCGATGCAGGCCGACGAAAGGGCGCTGAAACGGTTCATGTATGACAATCTCTATCATCATCCGCGCCAGTTGGCGGTGGCCGAGCTGGCGAGCATGATCGTGAGCGGATTGTTTGGGGCCTATGTTGCCGAGCCATCGGCATTGCCCGAAAGCTGGCGCGCCACCCTGCCCGCTGAAGACCCCGCGCGTAGCCGTCATATCGGCGATTTCATTGCGGGCATGACCGATCGCTATGCGGCGGCGCGTTATCGCGAACTGGTCGGCCCGGTTGATTTGCCCGAGGGATTCTAAACACGCTGCTCAGCATATCCATGTCGCTTCTGTCCAATCGGCGACTCGCAATCCCATGTTATCTGCTGATTTCCATCACATAGAGAGGGCAGCTCATGAGCGACGATCTCGAAGACATTGGCCTTTCGCTGCTGAGCGGGATTGTGGGTTCAAAGGGGTGGCTGAACGAGGAAGCCAACGAGCTGTTGATCGGCAAGATGGCGAGCGGGGGCCGCAATCGCCCGCATCCTTGGTCGACGCGCTATGATTATATCTGCTGGAGCGGCCTGACCGACCGGACATTCAACGCGCGGCTGCTCCCCGCGTCACCCTATCCACCCACTGACGCCATCGGCACCAAGCGCCCGCCGCTGGAGGAACTCGTCAAGCTGTTCGTCCCCGCCGAAACCGGCCAGCGACCGTGCCCGAAATCGACCTGCCTGTTCCCCGCGTTTGCGCAGTATCTGACCGACGGATTCATTCGAACGCAAGTGGCGAACAACGAAATACTGGAGGACCGGCGGCGGACCACATCCAATCACGAGATCGACCAGAGCCCGCTTTACGGGCGAACCGAAGCGCAAACCGATATTCTGCGCCTGAAGTCCGAAGTCGCGGGCCAGAAGGGCCGATTGAAAACACAGGCCATTCACGGCGAGGATTTCTCGCCCTTCCTGTTCGGCGCAGACGGGAAAGTGAAGCCTGAGTTCGCGAAGCTCGATTTGCCGCTGGGGATCGATAACCCGTGGGTGAAGAAGCAAACACTGTTCGCGGTTGGCGGTGACCGGGTGAATTCCACGCCGCAGGTCGCGATGATGAACACGTTGTTCCTACGCGAGCATAACCGGTTGGCCGGACTGCTTGAGGCCGCCAAACCCGGATGGGATGACGAGCGCGTGTTCCAGACCGCGCGCAACATCAGCATCGTCATGTTCATCAAGATCGTGATCGAGGAATATATCAATCATATCAACACGTCGGTTTTCAAATTCCGTGCGCTGCCCGAAGCCGCTTGGCGCGCGCGGTGGAACCGGCCGAACTGGATGACGGCGGAGTTCAGCTTGCTCTATCGCTGGCATTCGCTGGTGCCCGAAGCCATGGTCTGGGACGGGGTAAAAGTTCGCGGGATGGACCAGCTTTCGGACAATACGCTGTTGCTCCAACTGGGGCTGGCAGGATCGTTCGTGAACGTGTCGGCGAACAATGCGACCGAATTGGGTCTCGGCAATTCACCGAGCTTTCTCCAGCGGATCGAAGGGATGGCAATCCTTCAGGGGCGGACCAACAACATCGCGAGCTTCAATGACTACCGCGTGGCGATGGGCAAGGACCGGGTGGAGAGCTTTGCGGAACTTGTCGGCACGTCGAAAAATGCCAAGGAAAATGCGCGGCGCGTGGCGCTTGCATCGTCATTGAAGGCACTTTACGGGTCGGTCGACAATGTCGAATTTTATGTCGGCCTGTTCGCCGAGGCGCGCGGGCGCAACGGGCCGCTGCCTGATTTGCTGCTGTCGATGGTGGCGATGGATGCGTTTTCGCAAGCGATGACCAACCCGCTTCTCAGCGAGCATGTCTGGGGGAATAAGGACAACCGGCGGCTGGCATTCACCGATCTGGGGCTGGCGGCTATCGAACAGACGCGGACATTGGCGGACATCTTGGCGCGCAATTCACAAGGGCTTGCCGGACGCTTTGTGGGCATGACGCGCAAGGATTTCAAACGGGAGTAGTTGACGAGGTCCTGTGATGCGCTCGATCCGGCGCGGGTGGCGGCGGTGCTATTTAGGGGGCGGGTGGTGATTTGAGGGAATGAGCTCAATGGATATTGCTATCAAGGTATCATAATTCTTCCACGTCGCGTTGGTCCTGCTGAAATGTCCAAGGGGCAACAAGGGAACTGCGCGTGGCAGTCCAGCCGGGTGCTAGGGTAGCAATTTCTTGAAGGTAGCGGTGTTGATCGATCACTTCTGACATGGCAACGACAAGCGCCCGCTTCGGATTGAACGTCAGCCCGTCTAAAAATGCCCAAGAGTGATCATCCTCGTAATGTGTGACAAGTAGCACGGGAGAGCCGTCGACGACTGACTGGCATGTAATGCATGCAACATTCTGTGCTTGATCAAATTTCCAAGGCATTTGTCGTCCCCGTCATTGCGAGCGTAGCGAAGCAATCCAGCAGTGCAATCTAGATTGCTTCTCTAAGCTCGCAATGACGGGGGACGTTGGAAGTCGGCTTTGCTTGTGCGACATCCCATCCATGACCCAACCCCCACACATCACCCTCATCGGAGCCTCGGGCCTTATCGGCGGCCTCCTCGCCGCGCGGCTAGGGGATCAAAACTTCACCGCCATCGGTCGCCGCCATGTTGAGGGGATCGCTGATCAGCGCATTGCCCCCGTTGCGGAGTGGCCTGCGCTCATTGCCGCCCTCAAGCCCGACATCGCCATCTCCACGCTCGGCACGACGATCCGGGCGGCGGGGTCGCAGGCAGCGTTCGCGGCGATTGATCATGATGCTGTGGTCGCCTTTGCGCGCGCTGCGAAGGATGCGGGGGCGCGACAGTTCCTTATGGTGTCGTCGGTCGGCGCGCGGGGTGCGAGTTTCTACCTGAAGACCAAGGGGCGGGCCGAGGCGAGCGTGCGGGCGATGGGCTTTGCGCGGGTCGATATTTTCCGGCCCGGCTTGTTGCTGGGTGATCGGGCGGGGGAGGTGCGGCCGGTTGAGCGATTGTTCGCCGCGCTTAGCCCTCTCAGCAATGCGCTGACCCCGCGGGCTTTCGATCACTACAAAGCGATTGCCGCGGATGATGTCGCCGCAGCGATGGCGCGGGTGATCGGAGCAGAGGCAGACGGCGTCTTCATCCACCATAATCGCGAGATGCTGCGCGCTTAGCATGTGACATCCGCGCGCCCCGTGATTATGCGGTGGCGACATGGCCGAACAGACTCCCCTCGAAGCCTTCAAGGCTGTCCTCACGGGCACCGCGCGAGCGATTGCGCATGAGTCCGAAGTCGAGCTGGCGTTCACCGCCGACGCGCCGACGCAGATTGGCAAGAACATAAAGGTGCCGATGCCGGGCCGTGCGCTGCCGCCTGAGCAGGTCGCTGAAGCGCGGGGGTTCGCCGATGGTTTTGCGCTCAGGATGCGGCACCATGATGCGGGGGTGCATGCCAAGCTTGCCCCGACCCCGGCGATTGCGCGCGCGGTGTTCGATGCGGTTGAGAGCGCGCGGGTCGAAGCACTGGGATCGCGCGGGATGGCGGGGGTGCGCGCAAACCTGAGCCACGCGCTGGAAATGCGGATGCGGTCGGACCCGATTTCGCGCGCCAAGGCGAAGGACGAAGTGCCGCTGTCGACGGCCGTGGCGCTGTTGCTGCGCGAGAGGCTTACAGGCGAAGCGCCGCCCGCGGCGACCGAAGCGGGGCTGTCGCTGGTTCGGGAGTGGATCGAGGATGCGGGCGGATCGGACATGGATGCGCTCGGGCTGGTGCTCGATGATCAGGCGGCGTTTGCCTCGCTGGCGACAAAGCTGCTCGAGGATTTGCAGCTGATCGAAGGCGACATGGTTCCCGACGACGAGAATGACGATGGCGACGACGACGGCGAGGAGGACGGCAAGGACGACGCCGATGGCGCTGACGACGACAGCGACGGCGCGGGTCAGGTCGAACAGCGTGGCGAGAGCGAAACATCCGAAGATTCAGAAGGCGAAGGCGAAACCGACGGACAGGAATCCGCTGACGATGACATGGCCGATGGCGGCGATGGTGAGCAGGAGGGGATGCTGCCCGTGCGCCCCAACCGGCCGCCTGCGGACCTGACGCCGGGATTTGATTACAAGGCGTGGACGACCGCGCATGACGAAGTGATTGCGGCGGATGAGCTGTGTGATGCTGATGAGTTGGCTCGCTTGCGCCAGTATCTCGACCAGCAGCTTGTGCATTTGCAGGGGGCCGTGACCAAACTGGCCAACCGGTTGCAACGAAAGCTGATGGCGCAGCAGAACCGGTCTTGGGATTTCGATCAGGAAGAGGGCATGCTCGATGCGGCGCGGCTGGCGCGGATTGTGACATCGCCGGGGCATTCGCTCAGTTACAAAGTCGAGCGCGAGACCGAGTTCAAGGATACGGTCGTCAGCCTGCTGATCGACAATTCGGGATCAATGCGCGGGCGGCCGATTTCGATTGCCGCGATCAGCGCCGACATCATGGCGCGGACGCTCGAACGCTGCGGGGTGAAGACCGAGATACTGGGCTTCACGACGCGGGCGTGGAAAGGCGGGCAGAGCCGCGAGACGTGGCTGGCGGCGGGGCGGCCACCGTTGCCGGGGCGGCTCAATGACCTGCGGCATATCGTTTACAAACCGGCGGATGCGCCTTGGCGGCGGGCGCGGACCTCGCTCGGCCTGATGATGCGAGAGGGGCTGCTCAAGGAAAATATCGACGGCGAAGCGCTGCTCTGGGCGCACAGCCGCCTGATCGCCCGGGCCGAGGAGCGCAAGATCCTGATGGTGATTTCGGACGGCGCGCCGGTCGATGACTCGACGTTGTCCGTGAACAGCGGGTCGTATCTCGAAAAGCACCTGCGTCAGGTCATCGGCTGGATCGAGAACAAGTCGCCGGTCCAGCTTGTCGCCATTGGCATCGGTCATGACGTGACGCGATATTACGCGAAAGCCGTGACGATCATGGATGCCGACCAGCTCGGCGGAACGATGGTCGAGCAGCTGGCGGGGTTGTTTGACATCGGGGATTGAACGGACATGAAAAAGCCCGCGCGTCACGGGGACACGCGGGCCAATTCATCGTTCGAATGCTGTTAGGCGATTGCTTCAACGCTCGACCGGCGACGGCGCTGGGCCGCACCGACGAGGCCAAAGCCCGCAAGCATCATCATCCACGTGCCGGGTTCGGGCACGGCAGCCACGCCCACCGAGCGCAGGTTCCAGCCGATCACGTCAAATGCCTGACGGTCAGCGGCGCTGATGTTCAGCGCTTCGCCGCGGCCCGCTGTCGGGTCCATGATGCCAATGCCGAGATTATCTTTCCAGTGGCTGGCCTGGCTGCCGTCGCCCCAAGTCTGCCCCGTCGAGAAACCGGCACCAACCGTTACGCCACGGTCAATCGAGAAATACTTCCCGCGCGTGTCAGCCGTGAAATCGATGACGTCCGATGCCTTGCTGAGCACCGAATAGCGGAACAGATCGAGCGAGTTGACATAGATAAACGCGTCGTCGTTATAAACATCAGGCAGCGTGCTGTTATAATCAAGGATGTCGACACCACTGGTGAAGCCAAGCGCATGGCCCAGTTCGTGGGTTGCAATGCCAACGAAATCATAGGCGTTTGCCGCGATGCCGTCGGTCGGGTCGTAGTCCCATGTAAAGCCCGTGCCGAACTGAATGCCGGCGTCACATGCCGAAGCGCACAAACCGAACGCATTGCCGACTGCCGTCGCAAGGCCGAGCGCTTTGGCGTTCGAATTGCTGATCGTGATTGTGCGCGTGTTGGCACCCGTTGTATCGACATAGGCAGTGGCCGAGCCAGCGCCGTTCGGATTGTTTGCTGTGCGGTTAATGAGCACACCGAATGACGGGCCAGCGGCCAGACTTCCGACAGCCGTTGCATCATCTGCGGATGTTGCATCGGCAGCGAGGGCATCTCTGAACGCCGAATAGCTGTAGCTGGTGTCGGTCGATCCCGCCTGTGCCAGCACGCCCGGATCAAGAGCAATCTGCCCGACCGTCATGTTGAGCGTGACATTGTCGGTAAACAGGTTCGACCAGCGCGCGGCGGCGGCGTTAAAGCCGGCCTGTGCCTGAGCGCTCGTTCCGGCGAGGAACGTGAAGTTGAACGTGAGCGCAGCATTTGCCGGGCTGGTCGCTGCGAGCAGCGCTGCGGCACCGACAAGCGCGCGTGTCACTTTGCGAAAACGTGAATTCGATACCATCCCCGAAACTCCTGAACCTCGAAACAGACCGACAATACGCGTCTGATTGGTCGGCGCATTAACGGAAAATTAACGTCATGCAACCGAATTCGAGGTTAATTTTCCCAGTTTCCTGTCGCTTTTTGGGACGGAGGCGAAACGACCCTACGCTTCTTCACCGACGAGCAGCTTGTCGATCTTGCGCCCGTCCATGTCGACAATCTCGAACCGATAACCGCCGAGCGCAAAATGGTCGCCGACGCCGGGAAGGCGCTTGAATTCGGCAAGGGCAAGGCCGGCAACAGTCGCGTAATCGCGGTCTTCGGGGAGGGTGAGGCCAATCTTTTCGGCCAGCGTGTCGGCGGGGAGCCAGCCCGAGACGAGCAAACTGCCGTCTTCGCGTTCGAACAGTGGCGGGTCGCTGTCATTGTCATGATCCGACGCAAAATCGCCCGCAATAGCGGCGAGGAGATCGGCAGGAGTCACGATCCCCTCCAGATGGCCATATTCATCATGGACCATCGCCATGGGCACGTCGGCGCGGCGGAGTGCCTCCAGCGCGTCCATGGCGTCGACCTGATCGGGGACAATCGGCGCTTGTTTCATCAGCGCGCGCAAATCAATTTCGGCGCCATCGACCAGTTTTGCGACAATGTCGCGCGCCTGCACGACGCCAATGACTTTATCGACAGTGCCTTCGGCGACCAGCATGCGGCTGTGCGGCAGGGTGCGCAGGACGTCGAGCAGCGCGTCATGGTCCGCATCGACGTCGATCCAGTTCACTTCGGTGCGTGGAGTCATGACTTCACGAACCGGTCGGTCGGCAAGGCGGACGACGCCGGAAATAATCGCGCGCTCTGACTCTTCGATAACGCCTGATTTGCTGGCTTCGGCGACGATCAAGTGGAGTTCCTCGGCAGTGACATGACTTTGCGATTCGCGGTTCATGCGGAGCAGACGGAAGATCAGCGCGCTGGTGCGGTCGAGCAGCCAGACGAGCGGGGCCGTTGCCTTCGCCAGCCAGACCATCGGCAGCGCCATTGTCGCGGCAATCGGTTCAGGGGCGCGTAGGGCAAATTGTTTGGGAACGAGTTCGCCGATCACAAGTGACAGAAACGTCGTGATGCCGATGACAATCGAAAAACCGAGCGCCTGCGCGGTTTCGGGATCGACCCCAAGGCGCGCGATGCGCTCGCCGGTCGGGCCGCCAAGGCTTGCGCCCGAATAAGCACCGGCAATGATGCCGATCAGGGTGATGCCGATCTGCACCGTCGAAAGGAACCGTCCGGGATCTGCGCCGAGTTCGAGGGCGATGCGCGCGCCGCTGCTGCCCTTGCGCGCCAAAGCCTCAAGCCGGGGCTTGCGCGCCGATACGATGGCGAGTTCAGACATCGCGAACACGCCGTTGAGCGCGACCAGCGCGAGGATGATCGCGACATCGGTCCAGGGATAGGGATGCAAGGGAAGTGGTGCCATGGCGCGGGAAGATGCTTGGCTGGTTTCTGTCAATTGCACAACAGGGAGATCAGCGGGCGTTCAAGCCGGATGCGGAACAAGTGGGGCAAGTCACCGGTTTATCGGTGAAGGTCGCAAGGGAGACTATCATGATTTCGAAGATAACAAGCGCAGTCCTCATCAGTGGATTGCTCGCCACAACGGCATGCGTAACCGATCCGAATACCGGCAACCGTCGCATATCGAAGGCGGCAATCGGCGGCGTTGGCGGCGCGGCGGCGGGTTTGCTGCTCGGCGATTTGCTGGGTGGTCGCAACGACCGGACCGAGAAGATTGTCGGCGCGGGCATTGGCGCGATCGCGGGTGCAGGGATCGGCGCTTATATGGACGCTCAGGAAAAGAAGCTGCGCGCGCAGACCGCCGGCACCGATGTTCAGGTGATCCGTGATGGCGACAATCTGGTGCTCAACATGCCATCGGGCGTCACGTTCGCGACCAACCAGTCTGCGATCCAGCCGCAGTTTCGCACGACACTCGATCAGGTTGCACAGACGCTGACGTCGTATGAAAAGACGTACATTGATGTTTACGGGCACACCGATTCGACCGGCAATGATGCGATCAATATTCCCTTGTCACAGAACCGCGCACGCTCGGTGGCGGATTACCTGACGACACGCGGCGTGCAGTCCGCGCGGATGGCGACGCAAGGGTTTGGCGCGAGCCAGCCGGTTGCTGACAATAACAACGAAGTTGGCAAGCAGGCCAACCGCCGCGTTGAGATCAAAATCGTGCCCGTGCGCGAGAGTGATGTGCGTAGCTAACGCTTCGCTGCAAAAAACGATCTGAGTAACGCCGCCGATTCGGCTTCACCCAATCCTGTGGTGATGTCGGGTCGGTGGTGGCAGGTCGAGTGCGCAAAGACGCGCGCGCCATGTTCGACGCCACCGCCTTTGGGATCGGGCGCGGCGTAGTAAAGCCGGGCGATGCGCGCATGGGCGATGGCTCCGGCGCACATCGCACATGGTTCGAGCGTCACCCACAAGTCGCAATCGGGCAGGCGATCAGTGCCGAGCGCGGCGCACGCAGCGCGAATGGCGACGATTTCGGCATGGGCAGTGGGGTCATTGCCCGAGCGGGTGGCGTTTGCGCCGGTGGCGATGATTTCACCATTATGCACGATGACGGCACCGACAGGCACTTCTCCTTGAACCGCCGCCGCCTTGGCAATATCAAGCGCACGGCGCATGGGATCGGGAAGCGGAAATGCCATTATTGCCGCTTAGACGAAGCACGGCGGTTGACGAAAGCGGCGATTGCCGTTAGGCGCGCCCTCTTTCCGAACAACCGAACATTCAGGACGTATCACGATGGCGCGCATTTGCGAATTGACCGGCAAGGGTCGCATGGTTGGCAACAACGTCAGCCACGCCAATAACAAGACCAAGCGCACGTTCCTGCCCAACCTGCAGAATGTCACGCTGATGTCGGATACGCTGGGCGAATCAGTGAAACTGCGCGTATCGACGCATGGCCTGCGCTCGGTGGAGCATGTCGGTGGCCTCGATAACTGGCTGACCAAAACCAGCGAAGACAAGCTGAGCCTGAAGGTCCAGCGGCTGAAGCGCAAGATTGCCAAGGCCGCGAAGATCGCGGCTTAATCCAGCGAGAATTTGAGCAGCAAGGTCCGCTGCCAGCGCATGAAATTATCGTCGGATATGATCCAGAGGACTGGCTTGCCGTTTTCTTGCGTGACCGACAGCCCCTCGAAATTGTCCGCAATGACCGGTGATGCGAAGTTCGCAATAACGCGACCCTGAGCCACGCCGCGCGGATTTACGGGTAGGGCATTTGCCAGCACAAGTTTGCTTGTAAACAGCGACCAGAGCGCAAAGCGCCGATTCAGCACCAAAAGACGCCCGTCGGGGAGCTGCGCGACTTCGGTTGGCTTGTAACCAGCAGGCGGGCGATAGCCGAGTGTTGTTGCGATGGCGGCAGGATCGGTCGGGTCGCGGTCGAACAAGACCATTTGATGGTCTCCGCCGCTATCAAGCGATTCTTCGGCAATGAGCAAAAAACGTCCGTCACCCAGACGCGTCATTGATTCAGCGCCGCCCTTCTGCCGCCACCGCGCGATCGCCCGGGGCCGCGCGATGGCTTCGCCTGCGCTGAAGTCTGCATTGATGCGGCAGACCGCATTGCGCCCTTCATAACCAACCCACCACGCCGTGCGGGTGCCGTCGTGCGCGAGTGATTCGGTATCATTGTCTAATTTGCGGACCACGCGGCCGCATTGGTCCGGCAATCGGGTAATCGTTGCGTCTGACGCATTGCCGAACCGGCCAAGGCGAAAACGAACGACAGTCCCGCCGTCGCCGAGTGCCGTGACGCGATTGCCGTTAACGTCGAGCGCTGACAATCCACCAAAGCCGCGCGTATCGCTGGTCAAATGCCATGCGCCTTTGAATGTCAGGGCGCCGACGCGACGGCGATCAAGGTTGGTAGTGTCGAGCGCGACCGGGGTGCTTTTTATCGTGATCCGTTGATTTGGGGCCGGTGTAATGACGCCGGGCATCGATCCATCGACGCACTGGCCGAGCATCAGGGTAAACAGGATCGTGGTGGCGCGGCGCATCGACCGCTCCTTTAGCCGATCATCCGCACCTGAACATTGCCTAACAGCGATGTTCAGCTTTGCGCCACGCGAATCACTTTAGAGAAGGTGCATCGAGACAACGGGTCAGCAAGCAAGGAGACGTTCGATGATGAAGAAATTTTTAGGCGCATTCGCCGTCGCCAGTGTTGCACTGACCGGCGTGGCTGCAACCCCCGCGATGGCGCGCGATCATTATTCGCGCGGCGATTATTATCAGGGTCGTGGGTATGACCGCGGCTATGATGATCGTCGCTATGACAATCGCCGCTATGACAACCGTGATTATGATCGCGGTTATCGCAACAGCGGTTATGACAACCGTCGCGAATATCGTCAGGATTATCGCCAGTGTCGCCGCAGCAGCGGGACGACCGGCACAATTATCGGCGCGATTGCCGGTGGCCTTCTGGGCCGCGAGATCGGTCGCGGTGGACGCTTCAACGAGCCAAGCACAACCGGTTTGATCCTTGGCGCTGGTGCCGGTGCGCTGGCCGGTCGGGCGATCGATAAAAACGGCAACTGCCGCTAACAGTTACTCTCGGGTCGCTTATCGAGAGTTAGAGGCCGGGCCTGTGCGAAAGCGCGGGTCCGGTTTCGACGTTTTGGGTGCTGGCGTGTTCGGAAACTCGCCCCTATCAGGCGGGCGATGAGTGGCGACAGCAATCGGGGCATTTCAAGGCGTAACCTGCTGATCGGCGGCGGTGCGGGTGTTGGCCTGATCGTCGCTTGGGCGGCGTGGCCACGGGTGTTCCCTGACAATCTGGTCGCCGCACCCGGCGAGGAAATTTTCAACAGCTTTGTGAAAATCGGCGTCGATGGTCATGTGACGGTCGTCGTGCCACAGGTCGAGATGGGGCAGGGGGTTTATACCACGCTGCCGCAGATCTTGGCGGATGAGTTGGGCGCGGATTGGCGGACCGTCGCGGTTGAGGCCGCCCCCGCCAATCCGGTTTATGCAAACACGCTGCTGGCTGAGGAATGGTTCGGCAGCGCGCGCGGGGCCGAAATGGTGACCGGAGGATCGACGTCCGTTCGTGGGTTCGAGGCGACGCTGCGCGATGCAGGCGCGGCGGCGCGGGCTTTGCTTTGCGTCGCGGCGGCCAAACGCTGGGATGCGAGCTGGCAGGCCTGTGATACCGAAGCCGGGTTTGTCGTGCGCGGGAATGACCGGATGCGCTTTGGCGAAGTCGCGGCGGAAGCGGCGGGGTTGAAGGTACCTGCAAACGTCGCGTGGCGCGTGGACAAGGACAATCGCCTGACGGGGCATTCGGTGCCGCGCCTCGATTTGCCCGCGAAGGTCGATGGTTCCGCCAATTATGCGGCGGACGTTCGCCTGCCCGACATGGTTTATGCGGCCATCGCTCAAGGGCCGTTGGGCGACACCCGATTGAAATCTGTGAACAAGGCAGCGGCGGACAAGATTACCGGTGTGTTGTCAGTGGTGGAGACCGAGCGCTGGGTGGCGGCAGTGGCGACAAACTGGTGGGCAGCGAACCGCGCGGTTGAAGTGATGCGGCCGAAGTTTGTGACGTTGGGCGGGCTGGCGAGTGATCGCAGCATCGACAAAGCGTTGGACGTGGCGTTTGACGAGGGCACGCGGGTGGCAAGCGTTGGCGATGTGGGCGCTGCGTTTCGCGGGGCGACGGTCGTGACGGCAGAATACCGGATCGGCCTTGCCGCGCATGCCGCAATCGAACCGATGGCCTCCACCGCGCATATCGAGGGCGGGCGGATGCAGCTGTGGATCGGGACGCAGGTGCCCGGACTCGCTGCCAAGGCGGCGGCGAAAGCCATCGGCATGGCCGAGGACATGGTGACCGTGCATCCGATGATGATCGGCGGATCGTTCGGGCGGCGGTTTGAAGTTGAAATTGCGGCGCAGGTTGCGGTGCTGGCGGATCGGCTCAAGCGTCCGGTGCAACTGATCTGGAGCCGCGCCGAGGACATGCGGCAGGACCGCTTTCGCCCCGCCGCTGCCGCGCGGATGAGTGGCAGGGTTGGTCCAGCGGGGCAGGTCGAGGCGTGGCTGGCAAAGATTGCGGTGCCCGCGACGCAGGCCGAACTTAAAGCGCGTGTCTGGGACGGCGCGCATGCCGATGCGGCGATGCGCGGGGCTTACGGGGAAAGCACGACCGAAGCCGTGGCAGGCGCAATCCCGCCTTATGCCTTTGCGAGCTACGCGATTGACCACCATCCCGCGAAGATCGGCGTGCCGACCGGCGACTGGCGCGGGCGGGCGCATGGGCTGACGGCGTTTTTCACTGAGTGCTTTATCGACGAGTTGGCCGCCGTCAGTGGCGTTGACCCGTTTTCGGTCCGCATGGCGGCGCTCGGTGGCAACCCCCGGCTCGCGCAATGCCTGTCGCGCGCGGCAGCAACCGGCGGCTGGCAAGGTGGCGGCGTGGGTACGGGCCAAGGGCTGGGTTGCCACAGCATGGCCGATAGCCATATCGCGGTTTTTGCCGAGGCGGATCTTGGCGGCGTCGGCGGTCGGGTGCGTGTTTCGCGGCTGGTCGCGGTGGTCGATTGCGGGCGGGTGATCAATCCCGACATTGTTAAACAGCAGATTGCGGGTGGATTGATGTTCGGAATGGCCGCGGCGACGGGTGCGCCGGTTGATGTGATACGCGGGCAGGCCGGGCCAGTGCGGATGGGCGAACTCGGCCTGCCGCGCCTTGCCGATGCGCCGCGGATCGAGATTGAATTGCTTAACAGCCCGAATGCGCCGGGGGGCGTTGGCGAGCTTGCCGTGCCGCCGGTTGCGCCCGCGATTGCGAACGCACTTTATGCCGGATCGGGGAGGCGGTTTCGCACGCTTCCGCTGGTGCGGCGATGATGACAGGAAATCCGCTTAGCCTGAGCTTGTCGAAGGCCTGTCCTTCTTCCTCATTAGCGTTCTTCAAGAAAGGCAACCCTTCGACAAGCTCAGGGCAAACGGAGTTTGTTTGGTGACTCCCCCTTTCGATCACCCCCCCATCACGCCGCGCAAGATTGGTGTTTTGCTCGTCAATCTGGGCACGCCTGACGCGCCTGATGCGCGGAGCGTGAAGCGCTATCTGAAAGAGTTTCTGTCGGACCGGCGCGTCGTCGAATTGCCGTCCTTCCTTTGGCAGCCGATCCTGCGCGGGGTTGTCCTCAATACGCGGCCCAAGCAATCCGCCGAAGCGTATGAGCAAGTCTGGATGAAGGACGGGTCGCCGCTCGAAGTCATCACGCGCGAACAGGCAACGGCGCTGGCGGGGACTTTTGGGCCGGGCGTCACGGTCGATTACGCCATGCGTTACGGCTCGCCGTCGATTGGCGAGCGGTTGAAAGCGTTGAAGGAACTCGGGTGCGACCGGATATTGGTCGCGCCGCTCTATCCGCAATATTCGAGTGCGACGACAGGCACCGTGAACGATAAATTGTTCGAGCAATTGCAGGAGATGCGCTGGCAACCGGCATTGCGGACACTGCCGCCTTATCATGATGATCCGGCCTATATCGGAGCGCTGAAAGCATCGATTGAAACGACGCTGGCGGCGGTTGATTTCAAACCCGGCGCAATTGTCGCCAGTTTTCATTCGATGCCGCTGAGCACATTGATGAAAGGTGATCCTTATCATTGCCAGTGCCAGAAGACGGCGCGGTTGCTGGGCGAGGCATTGGGCCACGAGCTGGTCGTGAGTTTCCAATCAAAGCTGGGGCGCGCCAAATGGCTTGAGCCGTCAACCGAAGCTACGCTGGCGCGGCTGGCGGCGGAGGGGATGAAGAATATCATCGTCGTCACGCCCGGCTTCTCGGCCGACAATCTCGAGACGCTCGAAGAAATCGCGATCCGGGGCCGCGAGACGTTTGTCGAAGGCGGTGGCGAGCAACTGGTCACCGTCCCGTGCCTGAACGCCAGCGACGGCGGCGTGGCGATGTTACGCATTATCCTTGCGCGGGAACTTGAAGGCTGGGTTTTGCCTGCCTAAGCTACCCGCAAAACAAGGAGAGGGCATATGGCACGAATCGCAATCGTAACCGGCGGCACCCGCGGCATTGGCGAGGCGATCAGCCTTGCGCTGAAAGACATGGGGATGACCGTTGCCGCAAATTATGCCGGCAATGATGACAAGGCGCAGGCCTTTTCAAAAGAGCATGGCATCGCCGTTTATAAATGGGATGTCGGTGATCATCAGGCGTGCATCGATGGGTGCGCGCGCGTTGAGGCCGATCTGGGACCGATCAATGTTGTCGTCAACAATGCCGGGATCACGCGCGACGGGGTGCTCGCGCGGATGAGTTTTGATGACTGGAACGACGTGATGCGCGTCAATCTGGGCGGATGCTTCAACATGGCAAAAGCGACATTCGGCGGCATGGTCGCGCGCGGCTGGGGGCGGATCGTCAACATCGGATCAATCAACGGGCAGGCCGGCCAATATGGCCAGGTCAATTATGCCGCCGCCAAATCGGGCATCCACGGCTTTACCAAAGCGCTGGCCCAGGAAGGCGCAAAGAAAGGCGTGACTGTAAACGCGATTGCGCCGGGCTATATCGATACCGACATGGTCGCCGCCGTGCCCGCCGAAGTGCTCGCCAAGATCGTCGCGAAAATCCCGGTCGGGCGGCTGGGGCAGGCGAATGAAATCGCGCGCGGGGTGGCGTTTCTCGTGTCAGAGGACGGCGGGTTCGTGACCGGATCGACGTTGAGCCTGAATGGCGGGCAGCATATGTATTGAGGGGTGATCACCCCTTACCACCCCCCCGTCAAACGGTCCGTCACTATCGCGGGACATGAAACGTCGATCAGTCTGGAGCCAGTGTTCTGGGAGGCGCTGAATGCTGCGGCCAAATCGATGGGTCTGCCCCTTAACGCACTCATTGCCCGCATCGATGCGGAGCGGATCGTCGCATCGCAACCGCCCAATCTGGGCAGTGCCATACGCGTCTGGGTGCTGACACAGCAATAAATCGACGTTGACGAACAACAACGCGGTTGCATTCCCCGCCGCCTAACCCCCATCATGCGACTATGCTTAGGCAATATGAACTGGTTGAGCGGGTCAAAAGCTATGATCCGGACGCGGACGAAGCGCTGCTCAACCGTGCCTATGTGTTTTCGATGCAGATGCACGGCAGTCAGTTGCGCGCGTCGGGCGATCCCTATTTCAGCCACCCCATTGAAGTTGCAGGGATTTTAACCGACCTGCACCTCGACGATGAAACCATCGTGACGGCAATCCTGCACGATACCATCGAAGACACGCTGACGACGCAGGAAGAAATTGTTGCCAAGTTCGGGCCTTCGGTCGGGCGGCTCGTCGACGGCGTCACCAAGCTCAGCAAGATCGAGGCGCAGACCGAGAACGAGCGGGCGGCGGAAAATCTGCGCAAGTTCCTGCTCGCCATGTCGGACGATATTCGCGTGTTGCTCGTGAAACTTGCCGACCGGCTGCACAATATGCGGACGCTTCATTTTATCAGCGATCCCGTGAAGCGGCGGCGCATTGCGAAGGAGACGATGGATATTTATGCGCCGCTGGCTGAGCGGATCGGCATGTATGAATTTATGAACGAGATGCAGACGCTGGCGTTTCGTGAGTTGGAGCCCGATGCCTATGCCTCGATCACCAAACGGCTCGACCAGTTGCACGAAGGTGGCGGCGATCAAGTGGCCCGCATTGCGTCGGGTCTGAAACTGTTGCTGAGCCGCGCGGGCGTCGAAGCCGATATTTCGGGCCGCGAAAAGCACCCCTATTCGATCTGGAAGAAGATGGCCGAGCGCCACATCAGTTTCGAACAATTGTCCGACGTGATGGCATTCCGCGCGATCGTTCCCGATGCCGAGGCCTGTTACACCGCGCTGGGGGCGATACATCAGCGCTGGCCGATGGTTCCGGGGCGGTTCAAGGACTATGTTTCGACACCGAAGCGCAATGGCTATCGCAGCCTTCACACGTCGGTCATCCATTCGGAAAAAATGCGCATCGAAATCCAGATCCGCTCGTCAGAAATGCACGCGCAGGCCGAATATGGACTGGCGTCGCACTGGACCTACAAACAGGGTGCCAAGCGCCCCGATGTGCCGTCGCGCTGGATCGATGATCTCGTCGAAATCCTCGACAACGCCGATACGGCGGAGGAGCTGCTCGAACATACGCGCATGGCGATGTATCAGGATCGCATTTTCGCGTTCACGCCCAAGGGCGAGCTGTTCCAGCTCCCCAAGGGATCGACGCCGGTTGATTTTGCCTATGCAGTGCACACCAAGCTGGGCAATGAAGCGGTGGGTGCGAAGATCAATGGCCGCGTCGTGCCGCTGCGCACGCAAATCGAGAATGGCGACCAAGTCGCGATTCTGAAATCGAAAGCGCAGGAGCCGCAGCCCGCATGGCTGAACTTCGTTGCGACGGGCAAAGCGCGCTCGGCGATACGACGCTATGTCCGCAATAAGGAGCGTGGCGAAAATGTCGCGCTGGGCCGCAAGATTTATGACGAGATTGTCGCGCGCTTGCCCGCGACGCTGGCCAATGGTGCGATGGCGGCCGCGCTCAAACGACTAAAGCTGGCCGACGAAGGCGCGTTGATGGAAGCTGTCGCGCGTCGCACGCTGACCGATGCGCAAGTCATGGAAGCATTGATGCCGGGATCGGCGGGCGGCGATGTGACGGGGCCAGCGCCACAACAGCGCGAAGCGATCTCGATCAAGGGGCTGACGCCGGGTGTGGCGTTTAACCTCGCCGAATGTTGCCATCCGGTGCCCGGCGACCGCATTGTCGGCCTGCGGCGTGCTGATGAGGCGATTGTCGTGCACGCGATTGATTGCCCGCAACTGGCCGACGGGGTTGATGCCGATTGGGTTGATCTGGCATGGGGCGACGGGTCAGACGGCGGCGCGGCACGGCTTGCGGTGGTGCTGAAAAACGAGCCGGGATCGCTCGGCGTGATGGCGGGGATTTTCGGGACGCACAAAGCCAATATCCTGAACCTGAAGCTCGAAAACCGCGACGCCAGTTTCCATAGTTTCCGCGTTGATCTGGAGGTTCACGACGTCCAGCATCTGATGCGCATTATCGCGACTTTGCGCGCGACCGATGCGGTGAGTTCGGCGGAGCGGGTTTAGTCATCGTGCTGCAATAGAAATAAGTAAGGAATATCGCATGATCCGTTTTGACCGTCGCCAGTTGATCACGACCGCTGCCTTCGGGCTGGGCGGGCTGATGCTGCCCGGCGGCGCGGCGATGGCGCAAGCGATGCTCGGGATGACGGGCTTTACGCATAATGTCGCGTCGGGCGAGCCGGGGCCAGACTCAGTTTTGCTGTGGACGCGCTTTGTCGGGGCGACCGGCGGCCCGTCGAAAGTGCGCGTCGAGATTTCGGAAAGCCGCGACTTTGCAAAGATTGCGGGCGGCGGCGAAATGGTGACGGGGCCGTGGCGCGATCACACCGTCAAGATCACCGTCGATGGTTTGGCGCCGGGCCGCTGGCACTGGTTCCGGTTCATCGGACCCGATGGCAGCATATCGCCGGTCGGGCGGACGAAGACGCTGCCCGTGGGTAAAGCCGCGCGGTTCAATATCGCGGTGTTCTCGTGTTCGAACCTCGGCTTTGGCGAGTTCAATGCTTACGGCCATGCCGCCGCGCGCGACGACGTCGACATGACGTTGCACATGGGTGATTATATCTATGAATATAGCCGTGGCGGCTACGACGGCGGTGCGGAATTTGCGAAGCGCATGTTCCCGGCGGGTGAGATACTGACGCTGGCGGATTACCGGATGCGCTATGCCAGTTACCGTGCCGATCCGCAGTTGCAGGCACTGCATGCCGCGTTCCCGATGATCCCAAATACCGACGACCATGAAGGCGCAAACGACATGTGGGAGGGCGGTGCGCAGAACCATCAGGCCGACGAGGGCGACTGGACCAACCGCAAGAACGCAGCGATGCAAGTGTGGCGCGAATGGCTACCGGTCGGCGAGCAGCCGTGGAAAGCCTATGAAATCGGTGATCTCGCGACTTATTACCGGACCGATACGCGCGCCATTGGCAGGTCGAAACCTTACTGGGGCGGCGAGTTCATGCGCGCGAGCGATCCGGCAAAGGCGTTTGCCGAATTCCGCGACGGCGCATGGCGCGATCCGTCGATGACGATGCTGGGCAGCGAACAGGAAAGCTGGCTCTACCGTGCCTTTGCCCGCGACAAGTCGCAGTGGAGCGTGGTCGGATCGGGGACCAACATGGGCCGCGTCTATTTTCCCGAAAGCGCAATGGCGACAGTCGCGCCGGGTTCGCCGCAGCGCAACCGTGATTATGTGATGCAGGGGATTACGGCGGCCAAGGCAGGACTGCCGCAGAATTTCGACAATTGGGGCGGCTATCCGGCGGCGCGGACACGGTTGTTAAGCGCGGCGCAGCGCCATGATCGTAATCTGGTGGTCGTGACCGGCGACAGTCACAATGGCTGGGCGTTCGATTTGCCCGAAGGTGGCAAGCCGGCAGGGGTTGAATTCGGCGGGCACAGCGTCTCGTCGCCGGGATTCGAGCAATCGACCAAGGGGATTGATCCCAAAGTCGTGGCGGCTTCGCTGATGCGCGCGCGCGCGGGCGGATCGGACGCGACCGAACTGCGTTGGCTCGACACCTCTAACCGTGGGTATATGCACTTGTCGCTGACGCCGCAGGCCGCAACGAACGAGTGGGTGTTCATGGATACAGTGCTGCGTGTGTCAGGAGCGACGAAGACCTCGCACCAGATGCGGGTGAGGCCGGGGCGGCGGGTGTTGGAAAGCATCGCGTAAGGAATATCCGTATCCCTGAGCTTGTCGAAGGGCTGTCTTTCTTCCAATGATGCTGACTGAGAAGGACAGGGTTGACCTGCGGTCGCCTTCGGCCCGACGAGCTTAGCCCCAACGGAACTTTGAAAATGACCACAGACCCCATCGTCATCAGCAGCTATGCCCGCACCCCGATGGGTGGTTTTCAGGGCGCGCTCGGCAGCGTTTCAGCGACCGCGCTCGGGGCGACGGCGGTGAAGGCTGCCGTCGAACGCGCGGGCGTTTCACCTGATGCTATCGACCAGATCATCATGGGGTGCGTGTTGCCCGCTGGTTTGGGGCAAGCCCCGGCTCGGCAAGCAGCACTCGGCGCTGGCTTGCCGCAATCGGTCGCGGCGACGACGGTCAATAAAATGTGCGGCAGTGGCATGCAGGCGGCGATCATGGCGCATGATGCTCTCGCGGCGGGGACTGCAGACGTGATTATCGCAGGCGGCATGGAGTCCATGTCGAACGCGCCGTACCTGCTGATGAAGCATCGCGGCGGCGCGCGGATCGGCCATGATGCGGTCAAGGATTCGATGTATCTCGATGGCCTCGAGGATGCCTATGATCCGGGCAAGTTGATGGGGGCGTTCGCCGAGGACAGTGCGCGCGATTATCAGTTTACGCGCGAAGCCCAGGATACATACGCCCTGCGGTCGCTGTCGCGCGCGATTGAGGCGATCAGCAGTGGCGCGTTTGGCGGCGAAGTGGTCCCTGTCGAAGTGACCGGGCGCGGCGGCACGACGCTGGTCGAGCGCGACGAACAGCCGGGCAATGCCAAGCCTGACAAAATTCCGACGCTGAAACCGGCGTTCGCCAAGGACGGGACGATTACGGCAGCGAATGCGTCATCGATTTCAGATGGGGCAGCGGCGCTGGTGATGACGCGCGAGAGTGTGGCAACGGCGAAGGGCATGCCCATTGCCGCGCGGATCGTGGCGCATGCCGCTCATGCCCATGCCCCGCCACTGTTCACGACCGCGCCGGTCCCCGCAATCCGCAAGCTGCTGGACAAGGCGGGCTGGAACATTGATGATGTTGACTTGTTCGAAATAAACGAAGCATTTGCAGTGGTTGCGATGATTGCGGCGAAGGAACTAGGCATCCCTGACGACAAGCTCAACGTGAACGGCGGCGCAACCGCGCTGGGCCATCCGATCGGGGCTTCGGGCGCGCGGATATTGACCACGCTGATCGCGGCACTTCAGGCGCGCGGGCTGAAACGCGGCGTTGCGGCGCTGTGCATCGGCGGTGGTGAAGCCACGGCAATGGCGGTGGAACTGCCCTGAGCGAAGACGTCGCCTCGCATGAGCGCGCGGCTTTGGTCGCCGCGTTAAAGCGCGTGGCCGAAGGCGACCGGGCGGCGCTTCAGGATGTCTATCGCCGCACGTCAGCGAAACTATACGGGATTGCCCTGCGTATATTTCCCGACGGGGATGATGCCGAGGACGTGTTGCAGGACGCTTTTATCAATATCTGGCAGAAGGCAGGGTCGTTTGATCCGGCGCGCGCGAGCCCGATTACGTGGCTCGTCGCGCTGACGCGGAACCGCGCGATCGACCGGCTGCGCGCGAAGGGCAAGCGCGTGATGATGCCGCTTGATCTCGCCGCCGAAGTGGCTGACGACCGGCCCGATGCCGAACAATGCCTGATCGCGCATGAAGCCGATGCACGCATCATTGCATGTATTGAAACGCTGGCGAAGGATGACGCGACGCTGATCCGCACCGCTTTCTTTGACGGCGCGACATATGCTGACATAGCGGACCGCGCATCGACGCCGCTGGGCACAGTCAAAAGCCGCATCCGGCGTGCGCTGATTAAATTAAAGGCCTGTCTGGCGTGACCGAAGACGACGACATCCTCGCCGCCGAATATGCGCTGGGCCTGCTCGACGAGGCAGAGGCGCTGGCTGTGCAGGCACGCGCGCGGACCGATGGACCGCTCTCGCTACGCATTGCGTGGTGGCGCGATCAGCTCGCGCCGCTGGCCGGTGAAGTCGCGACGCCGGCGCCTGCCGGTGTTTGGAAGAAGATCGAGGCGCAATTGCCCGGCAATGACAATAGCGCGACCTTGATGCAGCGGTGGCGCGCCGCGGCCGTGGCAGCAATGTCGGTTGCGGCGGCGCTGGTCCTGTTCATTACGATGCGCCCGTTGCCGGTGCCGATTGTCTTGCCGCCGGTCCCCGCGCCGATGATGGCGGCGCTGGCGGGCGAAAAGGATGTCGTCGCCGTGAGCTACGATGCAACGTCGGGCAAGCTCATGATCGCGCCGACCACGCTTGATCCCGGCAGAGGCGACGCCGAATTGTGGGTCATTCCCGAAGGCGGAAAACCGCATTCACTGGGTGTGGTAAACGCGAAACTGGCCGAGCCGCATTTGGTTCCCGAGGCGGATCGCGCCTATATTCTGCCGGGTGCAACACTTGCGATAACGCAGGAAGTCAAAGGCGGGTCGGTCACCGGTCAGCCTGCCGGGCCCATTGTTGCCGCCGGAAAAATTATCCGGACCTAAATGCATCCAAGCGGGTTATCACTGCGTAGCTGACGTCAGCAACCGCCAGACGTGGTTGCGTTAGCCTTTCGGAGACTTCCCCCATGAAGAAATTTGCGCTCGTTGCGATGCTTGCCCTGACGGCCACCGCGACTCCCGTTTTTGCCGGTAAGCACAAGATGAAAACGCCGATGGTCGGCGGTGCTGCGATGTATCCCACCAAGACGATTGTTCAGAATGCGTCGGCGGCGAGCAATCTGACGACACTGGTGGCAGCAGTGAAAGCGGCTGATCTTGTTGAAACCTTGTCCGGCCCCGGTCCGTTTACGGTGTTCGCGCCAACCAATGCGGCCTTTGCCAAGCTCCCCGCAGGGACCGTTGAAACGCTGGTGAAGCCCGAGAACAAGGCAACGCTGGCATCGATCCTGACTTATCATGTCGTGCCGGGCAAGTTGACCAGTGTTGCAATTGGCAAGGCCATCAAGGCCGGCGGCGGCAAGGCCGTGGTCACCACCGTCAACGGCGCGCAACTGACCGCATCGATGATGGGCGGCAAGCTGATGCTGACCGATGCCAAGGGCGGCATGTCGATGGTCTCGATGGCCGATGTCATGCAGTCGAACGGTGTTGTCCATGTGATTGATACGGTCGTACTGCCGTAGTAATCGATCCTGATGTTGGAACCCCTCTCCCCTTGCGGGAGAGGGCGACTCAGCGAAGCTGAGCGGGGTGAGGGGGATAAGGGAATACCATCGCACTTATCCCCCTCACCCGCTCGCGCTGCGGCGCGAGTCGCCTCTCCCGCAAGGGGAGAGGGTAAAGTAACTTGAATTTTACCGAATCCGCTGCTAACGGCACCAACTTCCGCCACCGCGAGCGCGCGTGTGGCGTTAATTTTTTGAATTCGGAGCTGACGATTTTATGCAAATCATGGTGCGCGACAATAATGTCGACCAGGCGCTGCGCGCGCTCAAGAAGAAGCTGCAGCGCGAGGGCGTTTACCGTGAAATGAAGCTTCGCCGTCATTATGAAAAGCCGTCGGAAAAGCGCGCCCGCGAACGTGCCGCTGCTGTCCGCCGCGCCCGCAAGATGGATCGCAAGCGCCTCGAGCGCGATGGCGTAAAATAAACCCATGTCCGACGTTACGGCTGTGCCGCTCCGCCCGATTAAAAAGGGTTCGTTGACGCGGCTATGGCTGGGCGTTGGTGCCGCATGTCTCGCAGCGGGCGCCATGGCGTGGGCGGGCACATCGACGGTGTCGGGCAGCGGATGCAGTGTCGCTGACTTCAAAGGCGCAAAGCCGGTCACGACCGCATCAGGTCTGATGATCCAGACCGTCAAGGCTGGCGCGGGCAACAAGCCGACGGATAGTGATGTCGCGCTGGTCGATTACAAAGGCACGTTGAAAGACGGCAAGCAGTTCGACGCCAACGAACGTGCGCCGCTTCCGGTCGCGGGCATGATCCCGGGCTTTACCGAAGCGCTGAAACTGATGCAGGTCGGCGGCAAATACCGCTTCTGCATTCCCTCGGCGCTCGGCTATGGCCCCGCCGGACAGGGACCAATTCCGGCCAACGCGGTGCTGTTCTTCGACGTGAGCCTGCTCCATTTCCGCAGTCAGGCGGAGATTCAGGCAATGCAGCAGCAGATGCAACAGATGCAGGCGCAAGGGCAATTGCCGCCGGGTGTCGAAGTTCAGCCGCCCGCGCCTGCGGGACGCTAACCCCTAAACATCCAAGTTCGCCACGTTCAGCGCATTCTCCTGAATGAATTCGCGGCGTGGCTCCACAACATCGCCCATTAGGCGCGTGAAGATTTCGTCGGCCATTTCGGCTTGAGTGACTTCGACGCGGAGCATGGCGCGGTTTTGGGGGTCTAGGGTCGTTTCCCACAGCTGCTCGGCGTTCATTTCGCCGAGGCCTTTGTAGCGCTGGATGCTGAGGCCTTTGCGGCCTGCGGCGAGGATTGCGTCGAGGAGGTCGCTGGGGCGCGTGATGAATGCGCCTTTGGTGGAAACCGGCAGTTCTTCTGCTTCGGGTGCGTTTTCATCAAGCTGAGCTCCGGCTTCCGCCGGAGCACTGGAGGCTTTTGCAACCGTCACCAATCGCGCCGTGCCCGTATAACTCTCGGCCTGTTCGGCGACGAGCGTGTGCAGGCGGCGGGCTTCCTGACTGAACAGGAAAGTGCTTTCGATGATGTGGTGATCGGTCACGCCGCGCCACAGCCGTTCGAGATGATAGCCGCCCTCCGCCGCGATGTTGGCAGTCCATTTCGCTTCGGGGTCGGCGCGGTCGAGCCAGCTGGCGGCAAGGGCGGCGGCCTGCTGGCGCTGGTCATCGCGAAGATCGGGATCAAGCGCACCCATCAACGCAAACGCTTCGATGATCGTCGGATCATATTTGCGCGGCACATAACGCATCAGCGCGCGCATCCGCCGGGCATGTTCGACAAGCTGCATCAGGTCGGGGCCGAAACGCGAACCATTCGGACCTTCGAGCCGCGTTGACGCAACACCGGCTTCGACGAGATACGTATCAAGCTGGCTATCGTCCTTCAGATACATTTCGCTGCGGCCGCGCGATGCCTTGTAGAGCGGCGGCTGCGCGATGAAGAGATGGCCGTTGTCGATGACATGGCGCATGTGGCGATAGAAGAAGGTGAGCAGCAGCGTGCGGATATGCGCGCCGTCGACGTCGGCGTCGGTCATGATGACGATCTTGTGATAACGCAGCTTTTCGATGTTGAAATCATCGTGGATGCCGGTGCCCATTGCCTGAATGAGCGTGCCGATTTCCTTGGACGACAGCATCCGGTCGAGCCGCGCGCGTTCGACGTTGAGGATCTTGCCGCGCAAGGGGAGGATCGCCTGAAAATGCCGGTCGCGGCCCTGTTTGGCGGAACCGCCGGCGCTGTCGCCTTCGACGAGGAAAAGTTCGGACTTGGCCGGGTCTTTTTCCTGACAGTCAGCGAGTTTGCCGGGGAGGCTGGCGATGCCCATGACCGATTTGCGGCTGGCTTCACGCGCTTTCTTGGCGGCTTCACGGGCAGCGGCGGCGTCGATTGTCTTCTGGATGATCGCGCGGGCGTGTGCGGGATTTTCCTCGAGCCATTCGGCCATCTTGTCGGCCATCAGGCTTTCCAAAGGCTGGCGGACTTCGGAGGAAACCAGCTTGTCCTTGGTCTGCGACGAGAATTTCGGATCGGGCAGCTTGACCGAAACGATGGCGGTCAGCCCCTCGCGCATGTCCTCACCGGTCAGCGTGACCTTTTCTTTCTGCATCAACCCCGATTGTTCGGCATAATTGTTGAGCGTGCGCGTCAGCGCGGCGCGGAAGGCCGAGAGATGCGTGCCGCCGTCGCGCTGGGGGATGTTGTTCGTAAACGGCAGGACGTTTTCGTAGTAACTGTCGTTCCATTCGAGCGCGACATCAATGCCGACGCCGTCACGCTGGCCGTGGACGGCAATGGGATCGGGGAACAGCGGATTCTTGGCGCGGTCGAGGAACTTCACGAACGCGGCGATCCCGCCTTCATAATACAGCTCGACTTCCTTGCGCTCGGCATGGCGCGCATCAATCAGGAATAGACGGACGCCCGAGTTGAGGAACGCGAGTTCGCGGTAGCGGTGCTCGAGTTTCTCGAAATCAAATTCGATGATCTTGAACGTCGCGGGGCTGGGCAGAAACGTGACTTTGGTGCCCTTCTTCCCTTCGGGTGCCGGACCCGTCAGCTTCAACGGCGCAACGGCATCGCCAAAGGCAAAGCGCATGTAATGCTCCTGCCCGTCGCGCCAGATCGTCAGGTCGAGAAATTCGGACAGTGCGTTGACGACCGAGACGCCGACCCCGTGGAGCCCGCCCGAAACCTTATAGGCATTGTCGTCCGAGGTGTTCTCGAACTTACCGCCCGCGTGCAGCTGTGTCATGATCACTTCGGCGGCGCTGACGCCTTCTTCCGAGTGCATGCCCGTCGGGATTCCGCGACCGTTGTCCTCGACCGAAACCGATCCGTCGGCATTTAACGTGATGACGATCTTGTCGCAGTGCCCCGCCAGCGCTTCGTCGATGGCGTTGTCGCTGACTTCGAAGACCATGTGATGCAGGCCAGATCCATCATCGGTATCGCCGATATACATGCCGGGGCGCTTGCGGACAGCATCCAACCCCTTGAGAACCTTGATCGAATCGGCATCATAGGCATTGGCGTTGGGCGTGTTGTCGGGGACGGTATCTTCGGGCGGTGTTTCGGGTGTGTCTGTCATGACGAGTCTATAGGGAAAGCCCCACCAAAACCCAAGGGAAATGCGCTCGATTCAAGGGGATTGCATCCACGCGAAAAGCAGTGAATGAACATCTTAAGTCGCGTAAGAATCAGGAGTAAACTGCAAGATGTTGCAGTCCATGAACTATGCGCCCTCATCCGATCTGGCGCCCTACATACGAAATCATTTCGTGTTTCGCGCGGCGCTGCCTGCGGACATGGAATTGATCGATCCGTTGCTGTCGGAAACGGCGATGCTGCGCGTGATCCTGCAAGGCGACTGGGCCGCCGAGATGACGCCGGGCACGTGGCAGGTCGAAGGGCCGTCGATCCTGTTCGGCAACAATGCGCGCTGTTTCAACGTCCGGGTGCGCGGGCCGTTTGTCGTGGCGGGGACCGCGATCCGACCGAGCGGGTGGACGGCGCTCTGCGATCAAAAGGCGGATCACTTTGCCGACGGCATGTATCCGGCGCGTGTGGCGTGGGGTGATGATACCGATCAGCTGTACCGCGAAGCAGCGGCCACGGGCGAAGATGATGCCGGGATTGTGGCGGCGCTGGAGAAGTTCTGGCGGGCACAACTGGCGAAATTCGGGACGCCGGAAACCGATCCGGCGATGGCAGCGTTCGAGGAAATCGCCAACACGGATAGCACAACGCGCGTGACCGATGCGGCGGCTCAACTTGGGCTTTCGGCGCGGGCACTGGAGCGGCGGTGTTGCGCGACATTTGGGTTGACGCCCAAGGCCGTGCTGCGCCGCAGCCGCTTTCTCGACATGGCGACGGCCGTGCGCGGGATCAGCGATCCGGGCGAAGAAGAACGCGCGGCGCTGCGCTTTTCGGACCAGTCGCATTTGAACCGCGAATTCCGCTATTTCATCAACATGACGCCGGGCGCGTTTGAAAAAACGTCGACACCGCTGCTCAATGCGGTGCTCAAGCTGCGGCAGGATCGCAACGCCTGATCGCTCCGTCGGCAACGCTGTAGTGTGTGGCGGTTGGTGGTGTTTCGGTGAAGAGCGCGCGCTCGGTGCCGGTCAGCCAGACTTGACCGCCGCCACTATCGAGCCGTTCGAACAGGGCAGCGCGACGGCGCGGATCAAGGTGGGCTGCGACTTCATCGAGGAGTAGGATCGGGCGTTGCTGGCGCTGTTCCGCGACGAGATCGGCGTGGGCGAGGATGATGCCGAGGAGAAGGGCTTTCTGTTCGCCAGTCGAGCTTTGCGCCGCGGGTTGCGCTTTGGTCAGATGAGTGACGGCCAGGTCCTGGCGGTGTGGGCCGATGAGGGTCCGTCCGGCGGCGGCGTCACGGGCGCGGGATGTGGCAAGGTCGGGTGCCAAGTCGCCGCCGTCCCAGCCGGTCAGCGACAGGCCAGCGCGGGCGAAGACGCTCTCGGGCTCGGCGGCGATGCGGGTAGCGAGAGCATTGACGAGGGTGGCGCGGCTTTCGGCGATGGCTTGGCCGTGGTCGCCCATCGCGAGTTCGAGCGCGGTCAGCCAGTCGGGATCGGGGCGGTCATCAGCGAGGAGGCGGTTGCGCTGGCGCATGGCAGCTTCGTAGCGGGTGGCGTGGTGCGCATGACCGGGGTTCAGCGCAAGGACGAGGCGGTCGAGGAAGCGGCGACGCTCGCCTGCGCTATCGCTGAACAAGCGGTCCTGCGCGGGGGTGAGCCAGACAATCGACAGCCATTCGGAGAGCGCGGTGGCCGAGGCAGTGGCGCTGTTGATGCGCACGATGCGGCGTTCGGGGGTGGTGGCAACGGTACCGGTGCCAAGATCGATGTCGCCCAATTGTGCACTCACCGAAAAGCCGCCGGTGCCGCCTTTGCGGGCCATTTCGCTTAAAGGTGCTGCGCGGAGGCCGCGGCCGGGCGCGAGGAGCGAGACGGCTTCGAGGATGTTCGTCTTGCCTGCGCCATTCTCGCCGGTCAGCACGACGAAGCCGGGGCCGGGGTCGAGGCTCGCGGTGGCATAGGACCGGAATTCGGTCAGGGTCAGGCGGGTGAGGGGCATTCATGTTGCTGTATCGGGGTGTGGCGCGCCTGTCGAAGGGGACGTTTTGCCGCATCGAAGTTCTCGAAGTTCTCACTAGTTTCCATCAGCGCATGTTGGCCATTTTCTGCTGGAATTGGAGATGTTCCTCCGCCGTCCAGTCGTCATAATGCAGATGTCCGTCGATAAAGCGGCGGCGCGCGGGCTTTGCCTTGGCGGTCGCCCGTGTTTGCGGGGGTGCTTTCTCGAGCTCGGCCCGGATTGCGCCAGCGGCCTTTTTCGCCCTTTTCGTTTCGTCGGCTGTCCAGACAATCGGGCCGGTCTGCACCCGCTTCATCGTGCCATTCCAGTCGTTCAGCGCCGCCGCGCGGCCCGCCCCATCGCGACGGCCGCGCGCATTGGGATTATCAAGCAGGAAGCGCGTGAGGCTTTCGGGATAAACCCGCCGCTCGCCGACTTCCTCGCCACCGTAAAAGATAGGAACGGGGACGCCGTTCATCGCCCGGTCGAGCGCTTCATGATGCAGTTGCTGTAACCCGAATTCGAGCGCGGCATCCCATGCCAGATCGAATGGCTGACCCATAAGTCGCGCGCGCAGATAATAAGCCGAACGGCGCGTCATGCCGACAGTCTGCGCCGCGATGCTAACCGATGCGGTTTCGACGAGGGTTTCGAGAAAGCCGATCATCCGTTCCCGGGTCCAGCCGTCGTGGCGGGTGGTGTCTGGGGTGGTGATGTCTGTGTGTTTGGTGGTTGAGGGGACGACGGCGGTCGTGGTCGGGCGTTTGGTTGGGTTTGTCATTTGGTGGTTTATAACCAAATGGGTTTGTGTGGGAAAGAACTTTCCTTACCATCTCCCGCAAGGGGAGAGGGATGGTTAACGAGTTAGTATATGAACTATGTGCTTAGTGAATCGGGAACTCAACGCTAAATACGCTGATGCGGGTGATGAAGGCGCTGGGAGTGATGCTGGCTGTGGCGGGGCTTGATACTAATATGAAACGATGCATAGCGAGGGGCGACAGTTAATGCAGCTTGCGATCTGTAGCACTCCCTGCTTCAGGATTCTTGGCATCTTCATACGCAGACAGAAGCTGGCGCGCTAAGCAACGATCCAAAAGATTTTCCAGCTGACTAAGGTCTAGGTTCCCCGATTTCCACGGTTCATCCGCTGCCTCGAGAGCATCGTAATAGGGATCCCGGTCCGCGGCGATTTGTTCAGGCACTGTCTCCCGCCCTGGAAGGCGGTCCCCAACTTTCGCACACAACACAAAATAAGCGACTGCTCGTGAAGTTCGACCGTTGCCGTCGGTAAACGGATGAATCCAATTAAGCCGCCACATCACGTAAGCACACAAGTGAAGCGCTTTTTGACTGGCGAAATTCTCATTAACATAATCACAAAGTTCTTCGACGAGGCCCGGGACCAAATGCGCCCCCGGGAGGTTCGTGCTTGCTCTCGCCAATGCTAACGTCGCCCGGCCTGAAATTTCCGGCAAAATGATCCAACCCACTTAATGCGATCCGGTGCAGATCAAGGATCATTGAAGTGCGAAGTCGAAAAGACTTACCTCCCCGCGAAACGTCGTCAATCATGTCTAAAACACGATCAAATTGCTCGACGGCGTTAGCGGCCTCCCTTTTGGCCTCCTCAATCGGATCCTCGATGAGAGATGGATGGTCAGCAACGCTGTGCCGCTGTTGGTCACTCATGCTGCGACTTGCCGATCTTCTCCGCAGCTTCATCAATCATTTGCCAAGTGACGCGCGCATTTTCAATATGGGCATTGCCATATGCGAAGCTACGGCGCTGAGCTTCCTTCTCACCGTCAGACATCGCTCTGCCTTGCGAAGCGTCGATAAGTTTTTGAAGATGTTCACTCATTTTTTGCAGCCTTTCTTGGCTCAAATTTCCTACTCAAAAGCACTCCCGTCAATGCTTGCAGGAGTTCTGGCTTTCACAATTCTGTCGTGAGAAAAACAGCTTCGCAGTTCGAATCGCGTATCTGACTCACTTCACCTGCTTGAACGATAGACTAGGTAGAATGATCCGTGAACAGGGGTTTTGGCTCGTGTCAGCTTTCCGCGACCGTCCGGACGTTCCCTAAATCGCCCGCCCATCCGTATCCATCAGCACATCCCTACGCCCGACATGATCGGGCCGCGACACGACCCCGTCCGCCTCCATCCGCTCGATCAGGCGCGCCGCCGAGTTATACCCCACGCGCAATTGGCGTTGTAGCCAGCTGGTCGACGCCTTCTGTGACTCTGCGACCAGTTGCCGGGCTTTGCGGTACATCTGGTCTTCGGCGCTGTCTTCGCCGCTGGGCGCGCCGTCCATCGCGTAGCCGCCGTCTTCGGGTTCTTCGGTGACCGACTGGATATATTCAGGGCTGCCCTGTCCGCGCCAGTGGTCCGCCACCGCCTTCACTTCCTCGTCGGACACAAATGGCCCGTGGACGCGGACGATCTGTTTGCCGCCGGGCATGTAGAGCATGTCGCCTTTGCCGAGCAGCTGTTCGGCGCCTTGTTCGCCCAGAATCGTGCGGCTGTCGATCTTGCTGGTCACCTGGAAAGAGATGCGGGTGGGCAGGTTGGCCTTGATGACGCCGGTGATGACGTCGACGGATGGGCGCTGCGTCGCCATGATGAGGTGGATGCCGGCTGCGCGTGCTTTCTGGGCGAGGCGCTGGATGAGGAATTCGACTTCCTTGCCCGCGGTCATCATGAGGTCGGCAAGCTCGTCGACAATGACGACGATCTGCGGGAGCGGTTCGTAGTCGAGCTTTTCTTCCTCATAGATCGGCTGTCCGGTGTCCATGTCGTAGCCGGTCTGGACGCGGCGACCGAGGTCTGCGCCTTTCGCTTTGGCGCTGCGGACTTTTTCGTTGAAGCTGGCAAGGCCGCGTACCCCCACGCTCGCCATCATCCGGTAGCGTTCCTCCATCTGCTCGACCGCCCATTTCAAAGCGCGGATCGCTTTGGCGGGTTCGGTGACGACGGGGGCGAGGAGATGGGGGATGTCGTCATAAGTGCTGAGTTCGAGCATTTTCGGGTCGATCATGATCATGCGGCACTGATCGGGGGTGAGGCGATAGAGCAGCGAGACGATCATGGCGTTGAGGCCGACCGACTTGCCCGACCCGGTCGTGCCCGCGACCAGCAAATGCGGCATGGGCGCGAGATCGGCAATGACGGGGTCGCCCGCGATGTTCTTCCCCAGGATGATGGGGAGCGAGCCCGCGCCATCCTCGAAGGCTTGCGACGCGATCATTTCGTGGAGGACGACGCTTTCACGCCGCGCATTGGGCAGTTCGATGCCGATGACGCTGCGCCCCGGGATGGTGGCAACGCGGGCGGACAGCGCGGACATGTTGCGCGCGATGTCATCAGCCAGCTGAATGACGCGGCTGGCCTTGATGCCCGCTTCGGGTTCGAGTTCGTACATGGTGACAACGGGGCCGGGGCGGACTTCGGTGATGGTGCCTTTGACCTTGAAATCGTCGAGCACGGTTTCGAGGAGGCGGGCGTTGCGTTCGAGGCCCGCCTTGTCGATGGCCGGGCCTTTGCTGGGCGGGGCGGGGGTCAGCAGGTCGAGCGAGGGCAGGACATATTTGTCGCGGAGCGCAAGGTTGGTCTGGCGCGCGGGGCTTTTGGTCGATGGCGCGGCGTTGCGGTCCGCGATAATCGGGCGGGGGCGGGGTTCCGAGGGCGTGGCGGGGCGCGGGGCGGGTTCGGATATGCGCGCGGGTTTGGTTGCGCGTTCAATGCCCGGTGCTTGCGGGTCACGGCGGCGGAAGAGGAAGGCGCGTTCGGCTTCGTCGAGATCAAGGCTGCGCGCCCAGATGACGACGCCGGTGATGCTGAGAGCTGCGACGCCGACGAAATTGACGATGCTCTGAATTTGCGCGTCGGGGATGAACGCGAGCCCCCATTTGAGCGCGCCCGCGCCGGTCAGGCCGATGACACCGCCGAGGCCCGCGGGCAGGCCGAAAACGGCATCGCCACGGAACAGTGCGAGGCCGACGCCGATCAGCGCGATGCCGATGCTGGCCCAGACCAGCCGCCGCCGCCAGCCGCTGACGGGCACGTCGCGCCACAGGCGGACGGCCGTGATGAGCATGACGGGAATGAGCAGGACGATCGCCGGACCCGCGAGCCACAGCATGATGTCGGACGTCCATGCGCCGACGCTGCCGACCCAGTTATTGGCGGGGCCAGCGGCGGCCGTGTTCATCGCGGGGTCGCTCGGGCGGTAGCTGACGAGCGCGAGGGCGACGAGGAGTGACGCGATAATCAGGGCGACGGAGCCGACGAGCGTTCCACTGCGCACGGCCCCGCGTTTTACCGCATCACGCCATACCGGCATTTGCGTCATCTTTGCCCGACTTGCCATCGACCCGACCCCTTATTCGTTAACCAGAATCGCAGAGTGGGGAGTCGGGGTCAAGCGCTGGGTGATCCGCTTCCGCATCCCCGAGCGTAGCGAGGGGCATTATCGAGCGAAGCGAGATCGGCACACGTGCGGCAAGGGGTCTCGCTGGCGCTCGACAGGGCCCCTCGCTACGCTCGGGGATGTGGTCAGGATAAAGGCTTGCTCGCGTGAATCGCAATCGGCACAACGCGCACATGACCAACAAACTCTATTACGGCGACAATCTCGACGTCCTGCGCGAGCATATTGGCGACGCGAGCATTGACCTGATCTACCTCGATCCGCCGTTCAATTCGAACGCGAGTTACAACATCCTGTTCAAATCCCCGGCGGGTGCGGGGGCGGATGCGAGCATCGAGGCGTTTGACGATACCTGGGCGTGGGGGCCGACGGCGTCCTCGGCGCTGATGGACATCACGCAGAGCGGCAACCACAAGCTCCACGTCCTGATGCAGGCAATGAAAACCGCGATCGGCGAGAACGCGATGATGGCCTATCTGGCGATGATGGCGGTCCGGCTGGTGGAGTTGCACCGCGTGCTGAAACCGACGGGGTCGCTGTATCTGCACTGCGACCCGACCGCGAGCCATTATCTGAAGCTGGTGCTCGATGCGGTTTTTGGGCCGGAGAATTTTCGGAATGAGATCAGTTGGAAGCGAACGGGCTCGCATGGCGGTGCGCGCCGATGGGGTCCAATTCATGACACCATATTTTTCTATGCGAAGACTGAAGACTACACTTGGAATAAAGTTTTTCAGGACTACGATGAAAGTTATCTCGATAGATTTTATCGCTTTTCTGATGATCGTGGTCGTTATCGGCTTGTAACACTGACCGGCGCCGGAAAACGAAACGGTCACTCGGGTGAGCCGTGGCGCGAAGTCAACCCAACAGATGGAGGACGCCATTGGGCTGTTCCAGCTACTGCATTACGAGCAGCATACCCAGAGCGTGATCTTGCTGGGTTAACTACCCAACAGAAACTCGATTTGCTTGATTCGGCAGGGTTGGTCTATTGGCCTCCGCGCGGCACGGTCCCTCAGCAAAAGCGGTATGTTGATGAGGCCGATGGCGTTTTAATCCAAGACATGCTGACCGACATCGGTCCAATATCGTCCCAAGCCCAAGAACGCCTCGGCTACCCGACCCAAAAACCGCGCGCTCTGCTCGAACGGATCATTGCCGCCTCGTCGAACCCCGGCGATGTCGTGCTCGATCCGTTTTGCGGGTGCGGCACGGCGGTTGATGCGGCGCAGAAGCTGGGGCGGCGCTGGATCGGGATCGACGTCACGCACCTTGCCATCGGCCTGATCGAAAAGCGGATGCGCGAGGGCTATGGCGATGACCTGCCGTTCGAAACCATCGGCAGCCCCAAAGACCTTGCCAGCGCGCAACGCCTCGCGGTCGACGATCCGCACCAGTTCCAGCACTGGATCACGCTGAAACTCGGCGGATACCCGTGGATGGGCGGCAAGAAAGGCGGCGACAAGGGCGTTGACGGCTATTTCTATTATATCGGCGAAGGCGGCGCGACCGAGACCGGCGTGATCTCGGTCAAAGCCGGGGGCAATGTGAACCCCAACATGGTCCGCGACATCGGCCGCGTGATGGCACGCGACGGGCACAAGCTCGGCCTGTTCGTCACCGCGACGCTGCCGACCAAGGGGATGACCGACGAGGCCAATTCACACGGCCTGATCGAGACGGAGTTTGGCCGCTTTCCGGCGTTGCAGACCTATACGCTGGCCGAATTGTTTGCCGATGTGCGGCCCAAGCTGCCGCCGCTGGTCAGCGTCAACCGCAAGGCGGCACGGGTCGAAGTGCGGGCTTCGCACCAGACGGGATCGCAGGGGTCCTTGATTTAGGCGGTGATGGCTGACGTCACATCGGTTTTTGCAAAATCATTGCCGACATAAAGAAGCGGACAATCATTCCGGCGCGCGACGTCGTAAGCAAAACAATCGATGATGTTCAGGCTGGCGGGGTGGACGCCTTTGCCCCAGCGTGAATAGATGTCGGCGATACGCGCGCTTACCTCGGCATCGACAGCGACGATCTCGCAGGCAAACGCATCGATCAGTTCCCGCATAACCACGCCGAGTGATCTGCGGTCGGCAACGATTAAAGCCTCCGCCAGCGTTGCGGCAGAGATCAACAGTTTTGGCTCTGATTTGATCGCGATCTGACAGGCGGTCGCCATCGGCTCTTTTAGCAGCATTGCCATGAACGCCGACGTATCGACGGCAATCATGCGGGCAGGCCGTCCTCGTCATATAGAAAGTCCTGACTTCGCGCGGCGCAGGGGCCGGGGGTCGCCTTTCCCGCAGCGGATTCGACAATGCGCTCGATCAATTGACGGCGTGTTTCGAGATCAGTGGCAGCTTTCACCGGCACAAGGCGAACGGCGGCGTTGCCATGACGCGTCAGGATGACTTCGTCACCGGCTTCGGCGCGGCGGACGAGGTCAGTTAGCTTGCCTTTGGCTTCGGTGACAGAGACTTGCATGGGATGGCCTTCGCTGCTCGCTGATCGATAAATAGACCATATAATGGTCCATTTCAAGGCGTGCTTTCCGAAGCTGCTCCCCTCCACGCCTTCGTGGAGGGGTTGGGGGTGGCCTCTTCGCTCTTTACGGTCGTACTGGTTGGGACGGAGAACCCCACCCCCGGCCCCTCCCGGAAGGCCGGGAGGGGAGTCTGAGTTCCCTCAAACCTTCTTCAACCGCCTTACCAGCGCACTCGTGTCCTGCCGCCCGCCGCCCATTGCTTGCACTTCGGCGTAGAATTGATCGACGAGCGCGGCGACCGGCAATGTCGCCCCGTTCGCGCGGGCTTCTTCGAAGGCTAGCCCTAAGTCCTTGCGCATCCAGTCGACCGCGAAGCCGAAATCATATTCGTCCTTCACCATTGTCGCCCAGCGGTTGGTCATCTGCCAGCTGCCCGCTGCCCCGCCGCTGATCGAGTCAAAGACGCGGTCGAGATCGAGGTCGGCGGCCTGGGCAAAGCGCATGGCTTCGCTGAGCGACTGGATGGTGCCCGCGAACGCAATCTGGTTGCACATTTTGGTGGTTTGTCCGGCACCCGGCGGGCCGACGTGGACGATGCGGCTGGAATAAGCATCCATGAAGGGCGAGGCGGCGGCGATCCCCTTTTCGGTGCCGCCGCACATCAGCGTGAGGGTGCCGTTTTGCGCGCCGACCTGTCCGCCGGTGACGGGCGCGTCGACGCTGTGCAGGCCCATGCCCTTGGCTTCGACCGCGAGTTGTCGCGCGATTTTGGCGGAAACAGTGGTGTGGTCGATGAACACCGCACCTTTGGTCATGGCGCGAAATGCACCGTCGCGGCCGAGCGTGACCGAAGCGAGATCGTCGTCATTGCCGACGCAGGCGATGACGGCCTCGGCGTCTTTCGCGGCTTCGGCGGGGCTGTCGACCGCCGTTCCCCCGTGTTCGGCGACCCAGGCATCGGCCTTGGCGCGGGTGCGGTTGTAGACGGTGAGGCTGTGCCCTGCGGCGGCCAAGTGTTTCGCCATCTGCCCGCCCATGACGCCGAGCCCGATAAATGCCAGTTTTGCCATGAGGGCGTCTTAGTGCGCGTTTGCGGGGAGCGCCAGATGAGGTTAGGGGCATGAAGTAATAGAAGTGAAGTTGTTCACACGAAGGCGCGAAGGCACGAAGGGGGTAGTGAGCTTTGCATGATATTGAGCATCTAGCCGCGGAAGCAATTGATTGTGGCATCAAATTGCACAAGCGATTGGGCCCGGGTCTGTTGGAGTCAGTGTATGAAATTGTGTTGTGCGAGCAACTTCGGGCGCGTGGATTTTTCGTTGAGAAGCAGCGGCCGATCACAATCGAATTTGATGGCATCCGCATCGCGGATGCTTTTCGCGCTGACCTTTTGATCGAACAAAAGCTCGTGATCGAAATCAAAGCCGTTGATAACTTGATCTCCGTGCATACAAAGCAGGTCCTCACTTATTTGAAACTGCTCGACCTTCCGCTCGGCCTGCTGATGAACTTCGGTCAGGAAACGCTTCGCGATGGGCTGCGGCGTGTCGTGAATGGACCATCCTCCTTCGTGCCTTCGCGCCTTCGTGTGAATCACTCACTTACTCCTTCTCAGGTGTCCTCATCAGAATGAATGCTATTTCGCCAATCGCTCCGCCCGTCACCCTGTCCGACATCGAAGCCGCCGCCGCGCGGATCGCGGGGAATGTCGTGCGGACGCCGACGCTGCATTCGATCACGCTTTCGGCGCTGACGGGGGCGCAGGTTTATCTCAAGTTCGAAAACCTTCAATTTACCGCCGCTTTCAAGGAACGCGGGGCGCTCAACAAATTGTTACTGATGCCCGAGGCGGCGCGGGCCAAGGGCGTGATTGCGGCGTCGGCGGGCAATCATGCGCAGGGGCTGGCCTATCATGCCGCGCGGCTGGGGATCCCGGCGACAATCGTGATGCCCGTGCCGACGCCGACCGTAAAAGTCACTCAGACCGAAGGGCATGGCGCCACTGTCGTTCTGCATGGCGAGACGTTCGATGCGGCCTATGACCATGCGCGGTTGCTTGAGGCCGAGCGGGGGCTGACCTTTGTGCATCCGTTCGATGATGTTGACATTATTGCGGGGCAGGGGACGGTCGCGCTTGAAATGCTGGCCGACGCACCCGCGATCGACATGCTGGCAATACCGATCGGCGGTGGCGGATTATTGTCCGGGATTGCGACGGCGGCCAAGGCGTTGAAACCGGGGATCGAGATTGTCGGGGTGCAGGCCGAAATGTTCCCGTCGATGTATTCGCTGATCAACGGACTCGACATGCCGAGCGAGGGGGAGACGCTGGCCGAAGGAATTGCGGTCAAATATCCCGGCATGATCACGCGCGAAATTGTCGAGACGCTGGCCGACGAAATCGTGCTTGTGTCCGAACGCGATCTGGAAAAATCGGTTAGCCTGTTGCTGCAGATTGAAAAGACGGTCGTCGAAGGCGCGGGTGCGGCGGGGCTCGCGGCGTTGCTGGCGCATCCCGAAAAGTTCAGGGGAAAGACCGTCGGGATCGTCCTGTGCGGCGGGAATATCGATACGCGGCTGCTCGCGAACGTGCTGCTGCGCGATCTGGCGCGGTCGGGGCGGCTGGCGCGGCTCAGGATACGGTTGCAGGACCGTCCGGGCGCGCTGTTCCATGTGGCGCAGGTGTTCCACGAACAAGCCGTCAATATCATCGAAGTCTATCACCAGCGGGTGTTTACCTCGCTCCCCGCCAAGGGGCTTATCACCGACATCGAATGCGAAACGCGCGGCCCCGAACATCTTGATCGGTTGATCGTCGCGCTGCGGGCTGCGGGCTATGATGTGACGCCAGTGGAGCTGGCGTGAGCGGTTAACCCTCTTTCATGGTAAATCCGCTTTTCATCACGGCAAAGGGGCTTCATAGTCGCGTTCGTGACTGCCCAATTCCGCTTTCCCCGTTTCTATGTGACGACGCCGTCGGCGTGTCCGTATCTGCCCGGCAAGACCGAGCGGAAGGTGTTTACCGAGCTGTCGGGGCCCAATGCAGTTGAGCTGAATGATGCGCTCGGGCGGATCGGGTTTCGGCGGAGTCAGGGTGTGGCTTACCGGCCCTCGTGCCTCGATTGCCAGGCGTGCGTCGCGGTGCGCGTGGTCACCCAGGAATTCGAGCCGAACGCGAGCCAGAAGAAATTGCTCAAGCGCCATGCCGATCTTGAAGTGTCGGCGTGCAAGGCGTGGTCAACCGACGAGCAATTTGAATTGTTGCGCCGCTATCTCGGCTCGCGGCATCCCGGTGGCGGGATGGTCGAGATGGATGAGCTTGATTATGCCGACATGGTCGAGCAATCACCGGTCGATTCATATGTCGTCGAATATCGCGAACCGTCGGTCGATGGCCGTCCGGGGCGGTTGGTTGGCGCGTGCCTGACCGACCGTCAGTTCGATGGCCTGTCGATGATCTATAGTTTCTTTGAAGCGGACAGCGTGGACCGCCCCGGCCTCGGCAATTTCATAATCATGGATCACATCATGCGCGCGGCGGAAGCTGACTTGCCGCATGTCTATCTGGGTTACTGGGTCGCGGGATCGAAGCGAATGGAATATAAAGTCCGCTATCGCCCGATGGAGCGGCTCGGCCCCGGCGGCTGGACGCGGCTGCGCGACGAGGACGTGGCGGAGTCGCTGCGCGCGGCCGGGGTTTTGGGATCGCCCGAGGGGCGGAAGTTTTAGTCCGCAAACGGGTCGCGAACCAATATCGTGTCCTCGCGTTCGGGCGATGTGCTGACCATCGCGACCGGACAGCCGATCAGTTCTTCGACGCGCTTTACATATTTAACCGCTTGGGCGGGCAAATCGGCCCAGCTTCGTGCGCCTGCCGTGGATTGGCTCCAGCCTGCGATTTCTTCGTAGATCGGTTCGACCGCAGCCTGATCGATGGCGTGCGGCGGGAGGTAGTCGTAGGTCTTGCCGTTTAGCCGGTATCCGACGCAGATTTTGAGCGTTTCGAAACCGTCGAGAACGTCGAGCTTGGTCAGCGCGATGCCCGTGATCCCGCTGACCGCGACTGACTGGCGGACCAGCACCGCATCGAACCAGCCGCAGCGGCGTTTGCGGCCCGTGACCGTGCCAAATTCATGGCCTCGCTCACCGAGGCGCTGGCCGGTTTCGTCTTCGAGTTCGGTGGGGAAGGGGCCAGCGCCGACGCGTGTCGTGTAGGCTTTGACGATGCCGAGGACAAACCCGGCGGCACCGGGGCCGAGGCCGGAGCCACTGGCCGCCGTGCCCGATACGGTGTTCGACGAGGTGACGAACGGGTAAGTGCCGTGGTCGACGTCGAGGAGCATCCCCTGTGCCCCTTCGAAAAGGATGCGTTTCCCGGCGCGGCGGGCTTCGTTCAGTTCATGCCAGACGGGTTTGGCATAGGGGAGGATGGCGGGGGCAATTTCCGACAGCGCTGTCATGAGGGCTGCGCGGTCAATAGGTGCGATATTGAATCCGGCGCGCAGGGCGTCGTGATGCGCGCAGAGGCGGTCGATCTGTGGCGCAAGCGCGTCAAGGTGCGCAAGGTCACAAACGCGGATCGCGCGACGGCCGACCTTGTCCTCATAGGCCGGACCGATGCCGCGCCGTGTCGTGCCGATTTTGAACGCGCTCGCATCTTCGCGCAGGCCGTCGAGATCGCGGTGGAAGGGCAGGATGAGCGGGCAGGTTTCGGCAATGTGGAGATTGTCGGGCGTTATCGTCACGCCCTGTCCGGCGAGTTTCGCCACTTCGTCACGGAAGTGCCACGGATCGAGCACGACGCCGTTGCCGATAACGCTCAACGTCCCGCGCACGATCCCGCTCGGCAGCAAGCTGAGTTTATACACCGCGCCATCGACGACAAGCGTATGCCCGGCGTTATGCCCGCCCTGAAAGCGGACGACGACATCGGCGCGGGCAGCGAGAAGATCGACGATCTTGCCCTTGCCCTCATCGCCCCATTGCGCGCCAATCACGGTGACGTTGGCCACTTATGCTTCCTTCGATAAAGTGTCGGGATAAACCGAAAAGCCGGTGGCGGGTTCGTTGTGGCCGTCGGGGTGGGCGATGGCGTAGCTGCCGCCGCGGCCGACCGCGTTCGATGCGCCGCTGACGAACAGCGAGAAGCCGAACCAGCTTTGATATTCGAAGCCGTGGCGCTCGGTCGGGTCGAGCGTGACGCGGACGCCGCTAAGCGATTTTGCGATGGCCTCGATGCCGTCGATGCGTGAGGTCATGAGGCCTGCGTGGTCGAAGTTGCGGAGCGCTGTGAGCGCGGGCGCAACGGGGCCGGTGGCGGCAATGAGGGGGAGCCAGTCTTTGAAGCCTGCGGTCGCTAGGCCACCGGCGTCTTTCATATCGAGGAGGAGATCGAGCTGCGCGATCTGGTCGGACGTCAGGACGAGGCCCGCGAGCGTCTGGACGAGATCGGGCATCGTTAGATCGATAGTCAGACCCGTGACACCGGCTGCGGTCAGCGCCTCGACCGCAATGCCGGTGATTTCGCAGGCCGCTTCGACCGAATCGCTGCCGATCAGTTCGGCACCGACCTGCATCGTTTCGCGCTGCGGGTTGAGCTGCGATGCACCGAGCTTCAGGACGGGCCCGGCATAAGCGAGCCGCAGCGGGCGAGGGACATTGGCGAGCTGCGTCGAGACGATCCGCGCGATTTGCGGCGTGATGTCGGGGCGGACGGCGAGGGTGCGTTGTGACAGGGGATCGACGAAACGCGCGAGATCGGTGCGCGAGGATTTGAGGCGCGCGGCAAGCGATTCCTCAAACTCGACCAGCGGCGGCGACACGCGTTCATAGCCGCGCGCCTCAACGCTATCGAGCAGCGCGCGCACGGTTCGCGCCTGCGCTGCGGCCTCGCCGGGCAAACGGTCGCGCAATCCTTCGGGGAGGAGGCCGGGGGGGAGCGTATTCATCGCCGCCCCCCTAAGCCGATTGTCACGCGAACTTCAACGTCTTCACGCGGCGGACGCCGGGGAGGTTGCAGAGCTGCCACGAGACGGGTTCGGGCACGGGGCTGTCGACCGAGAGAAGCAGAACCGCTTCGCCCCCCGCAGCGCGGCGACCGAGGTGGAATGTGCCGATGTTGACGCCTGCCTCGCCCAGCGTCGAGCCCAGCCGTCCGATGAAGCCGGGCGCATCGTCGTTGACGATATAGAGCATGTCGCCGGCAAGATCGGCTTCGATCTTGATGCCAAACAGCTCGACAATGCGCGGCGATGTGTTGCCGAACAGCGTGCCTGCAACCGATTTTTCGCCTTCTTCGGTCTGGACCGAGACACGGACGAGCGTGTGGTAATCGCCTTCGCGGTCATGGCGGATTTCACGAATGTCGAGCCCGCGTTCCTTGGCGAGGAACGGCGCGTTGACCATGTTCACCGTGTCCGAATAGCGGCGCATGAGCCCTGCGAGCACCGCGCCGGTGATCGGCTTGATGTTAAGTTCTGCGGCGGCCCCTTCGACTTCGATGCTGATCTTGGTGAGGTTGTCATGCGCAAGCTGGCCGATCAGCGAGCCGAGGCGTTCGGCGAGGGCCATATAGGGTTTGAGCTTGGGGGCTTCCTCGGCGGAAAGCGACGGCATGTTGAGGGCGTTCGTCACGCCGCCTTGCATCAGATAATCGGAAAGCTGTTCGGCAACTTGGATCGCGACATTGACTTGCGCTTCGGACGTGGACGCGCCGAGATGCGGGGTCGAGATGAAATTGGGCGTGCCGAACAAGGGCGATGCGGTGGCGGGTTCCTCGACAAAGACATCGAGCGCGGCACCGCCGACTTGGCCCGAATCCATCGCGGCTTTGAGCGCTGCTTCATCGATGAGGCCGCCGCGCGCGCAGTTGATGATGCGGACGCCGTTCTTGGTCTTGGCGAGCGCTTCGGCATTCAGGATGTTGCGCGTTTCATTGGTCAGCGGCGTATGCAGCGTGATGAAATCGGCGCGGGACAGCAGCTCGTCGAGCGTGACTTTCTCGACACCCATATCGACGGCGCGTTCTGGGGTGAGGAAGGGATCGTAGGCCACGACTTTCATCTTCAGCCCACGCGCGCGGTCGGCGACGATCGAGCCGATATTGCCTGCGCCGATCAGGCCCAGCGTCTTCGACGTCAGCTCGACACCCATGAAGCGGTTCTTTTCCCACTTGCCTTCCTGCGTCGAGGCGTCGGCTTCGGGCAACTGGCGGGCGAGCGCGAACATCAGCGCGATGGCATGTTCGGCAGTCGTGATCGAATTGCCGAACGGCGTGTTCATGACGACGATGCCCGCCGCCGATGCCGCCGGAATATCGACATTATCGACACCGATCCCGGCGCGCCCGACGACTTTCAGGTTCTTGGCAGCGGCGATGACATCGGCGGTGACCTTGGTCGCGGAGCGGATGGCGAGGCCGTCATAGTCGCCGATCATGGCGATCAGCTCGTCTTTGGTCTTGCCGGTGATTTCATCGACCTCGATCCCGCGTTCGCGGAAAATCTGGGCAGCGCGGGGGTCCATTTTGTCGGAAATGAGAACTTTTGGCATGTTTTTGTCTTTCAGAAAGTCTGTGCTCCTGCGAATGCAGGAGCTTTGGAGACCAAGGCTCCTGCCTTCGCAGGAGCGCAGTGCTATTGTGAAACCTGTGCCCAGGCCCAATCGAGCCACGGACCGAGCGCCACGATGTCGGCGGTGTCCACCGTTGCGCCGCACCAGATGCGCAGGCCCGGCGGGGCGTCGCGATAACCGGCGATGTCGTAGGCGGCGTCCTCGGCTTCGAGCAGGCCCGCGAATTTCTTGATCAGCGCTTCGTTGGCGCCTTCAACCAGCAGACACACGCTGGTTTTCGACCGCGTGGCCGGATCCGCCGCAAGATGACGCAGCCATGATCGTTCACGGACGATATTGTCGAGCGCTTCGGCATTGGCATCGCTGCGCTTTATTAGACCATGCAGACCGCCCAATTCCTTGGCCCATTCGAGCGCGAAAATGACGTCCTCGACGGCGAGCATCGAGGGGGTGTTGATCGTTTCGCCCTTGAACACGCCTTCGGCCAGCACGCCTTTCGACACGAGGCGGAAGATTTTGGGCAGCGGCCAAGCGGGCGTGTAGCTGGTCAGTCGTTCGACGGCGCGTGGGCCGAGGATGATGACGCCGTGCGCGCCTTCGCCGCCGAGCACTTTCTGCCACGAGAACGTCGTCACATCGAGCTTGTCCCACGGCATGTCATAGGCGAACACCGCGCTGGTCGCGTCGTTGAAGGTCAGGCCTTCGCGGGTGTCGCTGATCCAGTCGCCATCAGGCACGCGGACGCCCGAGGTGGTGCCGTTCCAGGTGAACAGCACGTCGTGGCTCTGGTCGATGGCCGACAGGTCGGGCAGCTGGCCGTAATCGGCGCGGACGACGGTGGGGTCGAGCTTCAACTGCTTGACGGCGTCGGTGACCCAGCCTTCGCCGAACGATTCCCATGCGACTGCGGTAACAGGTCGCGCGCCGAGCATCGTCCACATCGCCATTTCATAGGCGCCGGTGTCCGATGCGGGGACAATGCCGATGCGGTGCGTGTCGGGGACGCCGAGAATTTCGCGGGTCAAATCAATGGCATGGTGCAGCCGTGCCTTGCCGATTTTGGAACGGTGCGAACGGCCAAGCGATCCCGTCGCAAGGCGCGCCGCATCCCAGCCGGGAGGCTTGGCGCAAGGTCCGCTGCTGAAGTGGGGACGCACAGGTCTGGCGTCAGGACGGGGTAACTCACTCATGTATTCTCTCCTCACAGAGAGCAGCGCGGCGTTGGGACCGCGTGGCCCGTCGCCGCCTTTAGCGGGGGGCGGGGCGAAGTCAACCACGCGCCAATTGTGCCATAGCAGGACTCGTCCGTGGTTAATTCCGGATTCGTAACAAATGTTGCTTTGTGCTACTTAGCGAGTCGGGTCGCGCATGATCACCGGCAGCAATGTCTGCCCTATGGGGATTATTATGCGCACATTCGCAATCTTTGCGGCAGCAGCCGCAGCTTTCGTTTCAGCACCGGCATCGGCTGCTTTGGTGCTGACCGGCACGGCTTGCCAGAACAGCGACACACTGCCGAATGCCTCGGCATGCACCGGCTTTTATGCTGGCAATCTGACGGCAGCTGGCGGGCCCACGGTGCAGGATCAGATCGTTGCGCTCGGCTTGCTCGGTTTCGCTTGGAACGGGACGCAGCTTGAGAAACTGGAAAATCTGAACGGCAATCAGTTGATTGATTTTACCACGCTGCTGACCGGCACCAGCTATGTCAGCATTCATTTTGGCAATGGCCAAGGCGGGCCGGGGAACGGCAACTCCACCGCTTTCTACAAGCTTGACGGTGGTGCCGGACTTGATACGTTCCGCCTCATCTATCGGGCGAGTTCGTCGGCAGTGCTTTACGGGGTTAGCCCGGCCGTGCCCGAACCCGCGACATGGGGCATGATGCTGCTCGGCTTTGGCATAATCGGTGGTGCGTTGCGCCAGCGTCGGACGCTGGCGCTCGCCTGATCGTTGAACATTCGGGGGAATGTCACCCGCTGTTGCCAAACTGGTAACAGCGGGTGGTTGATTTCTATCAGTAGCCTTGTTTGCGGAAGATCACTTTGCCGCGCTGTCCGATGAACAGATTTTCGAGCGTGACGGGATGGAAATAGGCTTCGACGCGCTCGCCTTTTGGCATCGTGCCATAGACTTCGTAGCAGCCGCCATCGACCTTTGCCTTGCGGACCTGCCAGCCTTCCTTGGTCAGCTTTGCGGTTAGCACGGCTGGCGATTTCCAGCCCGATTGTGGTCCCGCATCGCATTTGATGACGCCGGTGGCGTGGGCGGGCGCGGCGATGGCGAACATCATTGCCGCAGCGGAAAAGGCAATCGCATTTTTCATGGTGTCGATCCTTGCAAGGTTGGACGGGGAGAACGGACGAAACGAAGGATGAGGAGCACCATAAGCGGCGCAAAATGAACGAGCGCTGCAACAAGATTATTGTGGACGAAAACCCAGTGCAGCAGCGTGAGCAGCGCGGCAGGATAGACCAGCCGTTGCAGCCGTTTCCAGCCGGACTTGAGCGCGCGCATCGACGCGTCATTGCTGGTCAGCGCGAGCGGGGTCATCAGCGCGAAGGCGACCCAGCCGGTCCAGATACCCGGGGCCGTAAACTCCGCGAGCATGTCGGCCAGCACGCCCATATCGACGAGGTAGAGAATGAGATGGAGCAACGCATAACCGAACGCAGCGACGCCAAGCGCACGGCGACGCGCGAGGAGCCAGCGCAGCCATCCGCGCGGGCCGATCACCGCGATCAGCGGGGCGATCATCATGGCAATAATCATGAGGCGCGCCGACGTCTCGCCGGTCGGATGGAGGAGATCGCCGGACAGGACAGCACCGCGCGACCATCCCGCAACCATAAAGACAGCCGGAATTGCCACCACCGCCCAGAATAGCGGCTTATTGTTAAGAATGATTCGCAACACGGGAAGGCCGATAAATGCAATCGGGTTGTCGATCAAATGATTATTGCCCTAAACAAATGGCATGCTGTTGCGTCGTTCGTTCCTGTTCCCGGTTCTTGCCGCGATGCTTGTTGCCGGTTGCGTCGACGGGCCCACAATGAAACGTCCGCGCGTCAAGCTGGTGCGTGGGGTTGATCCGGTGGCGCTCAAAATTTGTATCGGGAAGCTCGACCGGGTGGTGGCGCGCTATGCGTTGCTGGAGGACCGGACCTTTGGTGGCGGTTGTTCGGCATTGGGTGCGGTGCAGCTGCGCGACATTGGCGTGCCGGTGACGGGGATCACGGCCATGAGCTGTCCGCTGGCGTTTGCCTTTACGCAGTGGGTGCAAAGCGATTTGCAGGTGCCCGCGATGGGCGAATTCGGCAGTGCGGTGGTCAAGGTCGAGACGATGGGGACTTATTCCTGTCGTCCGATTTCGGGGACGGCGCGACTGTCTGAACATGGCAGTGCCAATGCGGTCGATGTCGCGGCGTTTGTGCTGGCGGACGGGCGGCGGGTGAGTGTGCTGGACGGGTGGAGCGGGGATGAACGTGAATCGCGGTTCCTGAAATCTGTGCGCGCCTCGGCCTGTCGCCGGTTCAACACCGTGCTGAGTCCCGATTATAATGCCGACCACCGCGATCATTTCCATTTCGATATGGGCCGCGGGCCGTTTTGTCGGTAAATTTCAAACCCGGCTATCCTGAGCTTGTCGAAGGACTGTCCTTACTTTGCAACATCGCCAAAAGAAGGGCAGGGCTTCGACAAGCTCAGCCTAAACGGATACCTCATATAACATGACTGAAACACATATTCCCGCGCGCGTTTTCGAACGGGCCCGCAAAGAAGCCGAAACTGCCAAGCAAGGCGTTCACACCAAACAGACGATGGACCCAGCGTATAAGCTGGCGTTTCAGGATATGGATTTCCTTTTGCGCGAGGATTTGCGCCCGGTGCGGTTCCAGCTGGAATTGCTCAAGCCCGAATTGCTGCTCGACGAAGCCGACATCGGGTCAATGATGGTGTTTTATGGCTCGGCGCGGATACCCGAACCGGGCGTAACGTCGGGACATGAGGACGCGGCGGTGGCGGCAAGCCTTGAGGCGAAAGCGCATTATTATGATCAGGCGCGCAAGCTCGCGGCACTGGCGAGTGCATCGCCGCGCGATGACGAGGGCAAGCGGCATTTTGTGGTCTGTTCGGGCGGCGGGCCATCGATCATGGAAGCGGCCAATCGCGGCGCGGCGGATGTTGGCGCGGAGTCCGTCGGCCTGAACATCGTCCTGCCGCATGAGCAGGCCCCGAATGAATATGTCACGCCGGGGCTGAGTTTCCAGTTTCACTATTTTGCGTTGCGCAAGATGCACTTCCTGTTGCGCGCGCGCGCGGTGGCGGTGTTCCCCGGTGGGTTCGGGACGTTTGACGAGACGTTCGAGCTGCTGACGCTCATTCAGACTGGCAAGATCAAGCCAATGCCGATCCTGATGTTCGGCAAGGAATTCTGGAATCGGGTCGTCAATTTCGAGGCGCTTGTCGCCGAGGGTGTGGTGTCGGCGCGCGATCTGAGCTTGATGCAATTTGTTGATACGGCAGAGGAAGCCTGGGCAATAGTACAGGCGTTTTACGCGGCCTGATCAGGCTTTCGGTTCTGCCGCTGGTTCGGCAGGTGCCGCCGCCGCAGGGGCAGCGGGGAGCGGCAGGTTCGAACCCTGTGCATTAAGATAAGCGATCAGGTTCGCGCGGTCTTCCGGCTTGGACAACCCGGCGAAGTTCATCTTGGTGCCCTTGGCATAGGCGGATGGCTTGGTCAGCCACTTGTTCATGCCCTCAAAATCCCAGTTGCCCGGCACGGCTTTCAGTGCGTCCGAATAGGCAAAGCCCGCGTGCGCGCCGTGCGGCTTGCCCAAAACACCGTGGAGTGCGGGACCAATGCCGTTCGCGCCACCCGGCGTGACATTGTGGCACGAGGCGCATTTCTTGAAGGTCTCAGCGCCCTTGGCCGGATCGGCGGTGGCCAGCAGGGTCGCAATGGGGACGACGACGGCAGCGACTTCCCCGCCCGCCGTTTCTTCAACACCTTCGACGATATAGCCCATCTTCTCGGGCCGTTCATTGTGAAACACTTCGCCGGCAACAATCGACGAACCGAGCGCGACTATGCCTGCGCCGAGAACCATCATTGCAATTACGTTGCTGCGGCTATCCATGATTGTCGAAGTGCCTTTGGGTGGTGATTTCAATCGCGCATTTAGGAAAACGCGCGGCTTTGCGCAAGCGGTCACGCTTGCCGATTGCGCATTGCAGCACTAGCGCGCCCGATATGGACCGTTACCCCGCCCCCGCCCGCCCGATTGTCACTGCCATGCTGGCCGCTTGTGCCGCCGATCCGGGGCGCGCGGTGTCATTTCAGGGCGCACCGGGTGCGAATTCGCACATCGCAGTTGGAGAAGCATTTCCCGCCGGACTGGCCATGCCGTGCTTCTCGTTCGAGGATGCCATTGATGCGGTGAAAGACGGTGCTGCGGATTGCGCGATGATCCCGATTGAAAATTCGCTGCACGGGCGTGTGGCGGATATTCATTTCCTGCTGCCCGAATCGGGGCTGGTGATTACCGGCGAGCATTTCTTGCCGATCCGTTATGCACTGATGGGGCTGGGCACGACGCTGCAAGTGCGCGAGGCGGTCAGCCATCCACAAGCGCTGGGGCAATGCCGCAAGTGGTTGCGCGCGCGCGGAATCAGGCCGGTTGCCTATGATGATACGGCGGGCGCGGCAGCGCTGGTGGTCGAAGGCGGCGATGCGTCGGTCGCGGCGATTGCGCCGCCCTTGGCCGCTTCGGTTTACGGGCTGAACATTCTCGAGACCGGCCTTGAGGATTCGGACGACAACATGACGCGCTTTGTCGTGCTGGCGCGCGTGGGGCATCCGCCGGTTGGCACCGGGCCGGTGATGACGACGCTGGTGTTCGAAGTGAAGAACATTCCCGCCGCGCTGTATAAGGCAATGGGCGGCTTTGCGACCAATGGCGTCAACATTACCAAGCTGGAGAGCTACCAACGCGGGGCGAGTTTTTCGGCGACCGAGTTTTTTGCCGATATTGTCGGGCATCCTGACGAGCCTGCTGTGGCGCGGGCGCTCGACGAGTTGCGCTTTCATTCGAAATGGGTGCGGTTGCTGGGGACATATCCGCAGGCGCGAAAACGGGGGTAAACGCAGGAAAAGTGTTTGACACTTTTTCCGATCAATTCTCGTTTTCTGAACCCTCGTCTCGGGAAAAAGTGTCAGACACTTTTCCTGCTCCCTCAATCCACGCCTTCATCAAGCTGTGCGCAATCGCGAACGGTGGCGGGGCTTTGAACCGCGCATTCTCGTCGCCTGCCATCGCCGCAATGGCTTCGTCGCGGGTGACCCACATGGCATCTTCGAGTTCGTTGGTATCGAGGGTGATCCGGTCATGGTCGGCCTCGGCAATGCAGGCGATCATCAGTTGCGATCCGCCGAAGGGCCACGGCTGGCTCGCGACATAGCGGACTTTGCCGGTGGCTATGCCCGATTCCTCGAACAATTCGCGACGGACGGCTTCCTCGATGGATTCGCCGGGTTCGAGAAAGCCTGCCAGCGCCGAGTAATTGCCGGGCGGAAAACGCGATTGACGGCCGACCAGCGCCTTTCCGTGATATTCGGCGAGCATGATGACGACGGGATCGGTGCGCGGGAAATGTTCGACCGCGCAGGCCGAGCATTTTCGGCCCCACCCTGCACGGAACAGCGCCGTCGCGCCGCCGCAGCGTCCGCAGAATCGGTGATGGTTATGCCAGCTGATCAGGCTGAGCGCGGTGCCGTAGATCGCTGCATCTTCGCCCGAGAGCATCGAAAGGGCACGGAACATCGACGGCGAGCGCATGATCGCGGGGCCGTCGTGCGCAATCACGGTGGCGAAATGCGGTTTGTCTGCACGTAGACCCAAGAGGATGATTTCGGCGTCGACTGTGACCTCGGCCATGCTGTGCCAGACAAGCGAGCCTTCGGCGGATAACTGCGGATCAAGCCCGTCGAGCCCAAGCAAGCGCCCCCGCCAGTCTCCACGCAGCAGGTCATATGCCGCAACATCGCTGCGGATATGGTCAACCCGGTCGAGCGGCGAACCCGTGAAATGAGTCACAGACTGGCGTAAACCGCTTTGCCGAAATCAGTGGTGAAAGGCATCGACTGGTCAGGCATGAACTGTGCGAAGCCCGAGGCGCGAATGCCGCGGGTCGGATCAATCCATGCGATCGTTGCCGCAGCGCCGCCCCATCCGAATGTGCCAATGCCCGATCCGCGCGCGTCGGCGGCTATTGTGACCCGTCCACCGGCACCGAAGCCTTGGCCGGCGGCGAACGTGCCCTTTGTATCGGCACCGGGTGGCAGCATGTTCGACATGCCGAGCTTGGCGGTTTCTTTCTTCATGATCCGTGTCCGGCCAATTGCGCCGTGACCGGCAAGCATCAGCAGGAACCGGTCAAAATCACGCGCGCTGCTGACGAGCCCCGCGCCACCGAACGGGAAAGCGGGCTTGTCGAGATAAATGCTGTCGTTGCCCGGATCCATCGGGAATTTGCCAAGCGGCGAGACGCCATAGTTGGTGGTAAAGCGCGGTATTTCCGACGCTGGCACCTGAAAGAACGTGCTCGTCATGCCCAGCGGATCAAAGATGCGGGTTTTCAGGAAGGCATCGAACGGCATGCCGCTGGCGACTTCGATGACGCGGCCGAGCAGGTCGAGGCTTACCGAGTAGCTCCATTTGGCCCCCGGTTCGGCAATCAGCGGGAGCGTGGCCAGGCGGTCGGCAAATTCGGTGAGGCTGGGCGCGGTCGTGACGGGCTTGAAGCCCGGGATGGCTTTGCGCGCAACCTGGCCAGGCGTAATGCCGAGGCGGTTATATTCCTCAAGCAATGGCCCCTTGGTGACGATGTTATAGCCAAGGCCCGCCGTGTGCGTGAGCAGGTTGCGCACCGTGATCGGCGCGCTTGCGGGGCGCGCGTCGAGGCTTTTTGCAGGGTCGGTGAGAACCATCGGATTTTTGAAACCGGGGATGAAATCGGCGATGTTCTGGTCGAGGCCCAGCTTGCCATCTTCGATTAGCATCATGGCGGCCATACCAGTGATCGGCTTGGTCATCGAATAGACACGGAACAGGCTGTCGGCGTCCATCGCGCGGGCTTCGTCGCGGGCGATTCTGCCCGACACGATAAAGCTTGCATCGTCGGTGCCGCGCCCGACCGCGCCGACGGCACCGGGAAGGCGATCATCGGCAACATAGGCATCGAACAAAGTTTGAACCTTGCCCCAGCCGAGGTTGTTACGCCGCGCGCGCTTGGCATAGGCGGGGAGCGCGGTGAAGGCGAGCAGGCCCGCGCCGGTCCCGAATAATTGTCGCCGGTCAAGCTGCACGTCAATCATACTTCGTCTCCCTGATGGCCAGCGTTGCGGCTTTGGCAAATATAGTTGGCAGACCGGCGTCGTCGATGCGGTCCACGGGCCACCATTCCCCGCCCGGTTGCAATGCGCAACTGCTTTTATGCACGTCGAGAGTCAGGTTGAAATGGGTGAAGCGGTGGGTGACAGTGCCGAGGCATTGTCCCGTTTCGGGACAATCGCTGCCGTCCCAGCCACCGCCGGGGAGCGCGCGCATGCCGCCGAGCAGGCCTTTATCGGGGCGGCGGATGAGCCAGACATGGGCGTCTTGCTCGATCCAGAGGGCAATGCCGCTGCGGTCGGGTTTGGCGGCTTTGGGCGCTTTGCGCGGATAGGTTTCCGGGTTTGTCGCCTGACACATGGGTTGCAGCGGACAGATCAGGCATTTCGGCGCGCGCGGGGTGCAGATGGTGCTGCCAAGGTCCATCATGGCTTGGGCAAAGTCGCCTGCCCGCATGTCTGGCGTGATGCCGTCGGTCAGGCGGTAGAGTTCGGGCTTGGCAGCAGGCAACGGGGTTTCGACCGCAAAAAGCCGCGAGACGACGCGTTCGACATTGCCGTCGACGACAACGGCGCGCTCGCCAAAGGCCATGCTGGCGATGGCGGCAGCGGTATATTGGCCAATGCCGGGGAGTTTGCGCAGTTCGGACTCAGTTTCGGGAAATCTGCCTTTTACCGCTCGCGCGCAGGCCAATAGATTACGCGCGCGGGCGTAGTAGCCGAGGCCTGCCCAAGCGGTCATGACATCGCTGTCTGATGCGGCGGCAAGTGCCTCGACAGTAGGCCAGCGCTTTGTGAACGCCTCGAAATAGGGCTTCACCGTTGCCACGGTCGTCTGCTGCAACATAATTTCGGACAGCCAGACGCGATAAGGGTCAGGCGCCGCAGTTCCGGGCGGTGGGCGCCACGGGAGCAGGCGCGCATTCTTGTTATACCATTTCAACAAAGGAGTATCGACGCGCACCGCGCGCTTGTGGCAGAGAGTGGCGCATGTCGAAACTGCCTAAATCCGAATCGCCGCCAGAACGTCCAAGGGGTGGTCGTGCGCGCAGCGTTTCGGAGATTGTGCCTGACGTTGGCCGCGTTGCATTTCGGCGCTTTGGCTTTGTGCAGTCGTCAGTCGTCAGCCGTTGGTCGGAAATTGTCGGTACGCGCTATGCGACAATTTCCGCGCCTGAATCGATCCGCTTTCCGCCGGGCAAGCGCGCCGACGGGGTCCTGACGCTGGCGGTGGCAGGGGCGCATGCGCCGATGATGCAGCATGTCGGGCCGACGATCATCGAGCGGGTGAACCGTTTTTTCGGCTATGCCGCGATTGCCAAGGTGACGATCCGGCAGGGTGAGATTATCCCGCCCAAGGCCCGCCCCGCACCACTGGCGCAGGTGGCGATCCCGGTCGAACTGGGCGAATCATTGCGCACCGTCGCTGATCCTGAATTAAAGGCGGTGCTCGAATCATTGGCGCGCGGGGTTGCGGCGGCCACCACTTTGCCGATCATGGGGAAGATTTCGTGAAGACATTATTGATTGCGCTGGTCGCGGTTGCCACGATTGGCGCGGCCCCGGTCGACTGGACCAAGACGGTCACGCGGACAGCCACCGGCGCTTATGTGCTGGGCAATCCCAAAGCGAAGGTCCGGCTGGTCGAATATCTCAGCTACTCGTGCGACCATTGTGCCGAATTTACCGCGCAGTCGGCAGCCCCGCTGAAATCCAATTTTGTCGCCAAGGGCACGGTTGCATTTGAGATTCGCAATGCCGTGCGTGATCGTTATGATTTCGCGGCGGCCTTGCTCGCGCGATGTGGCGGCGCGGGGAAATTCTTTGCGCAGAATGAGGCATTGTTTGCGGCTCAGGCGACATTGATGCCCAAGGCGCAGGCGTTCGAAGCGAGCAGTGCGCTCCCCGAAAATGCGCCGATGAACGATGTGCTGACCGGGATGGCGCGCGGTTCGGGCATGACCGCGCTGATGGAAGCGCGTGGGGTGTCTGCGGCGGCCGCGAATGTCTGCCTCACAAACAAGCCCGAACAGGACGCGGTTCTCGCCATGGCCAAGGAAGCATGGGAAGTCCGCAAGTTGCAGGGCACGCCGTCCTTTCTTATCAACGGTCGCAATACCGGCCCCGCGCATTGGCGCGACCTTGAACCCAAACTGCGCGCGGCAATCGCGGCAAAATAGGATGCGAATTATGAAGTCCGTTGCATTTATTCTTCCGTTTATCCTGTTGGCAGCGTGCGGCGAAAAGGCGGGTGACGGCACGAAAACTGCCGGTCCGGTCACGGCGGCCAAGGCACCCGCCGGGACCGAGTGGGTGACGACGGTTGTCGAAACGCCCGATGGCGGGATGCAGATGGGCAATCCCAATGCGCCCATTAAAGTGGTCGAATATGCGTCAATGAGTTGTTCGCACTGCGCTGAATTTTCCGAAGCGGCGTCGGAGCCGCTGAAAGCGAAGTATATCTCGACGGGTAAAGTCTCCTACGAACTGCGCAATTATGTGCGTGATCCGATGGATTTGACTGCGACTTTGCTGGCACGTTGCGGCGGACCGGGGCCGTTTTTCCCGTTGGCCGAACAGATGTTTGCCGATCAGGCGAACTGGTTTGTGAAGGTGCAGGCGATGACACCCGCCGACCAGCAAGCGATGGCCACACTCCCCCCCGCGCAGCAATTTTCGAAATTCGCGACGTTGCTCGGTCTCGACGGGTTTGTCCGCCAGCGCGGGATCAGCGCCGAGAAGGCCAATGCCTGCCTCGCCAACACGGCCGAGTCGGACAAGCTGGTGAAAATGCGTGACCGCGCGAACACCGAGTTCAACCTTCAGGGGACACCGACGTTCCTGATCAACGGGCAGGTCGCGCCTGAGACGGGGACGTGGGAAGCGCTTGAGACCAAGCTCAAGGCTGCGGGTGCGTAGTCGCGGATGAAGATTTCGCGGGTCAAGCTGGCGGGGTTCAAGAGCTTCGTCGATCCGTGCGAATTGCGCATCATGCCGGGGCTGACCGGTGTGGTCGGGCCCAATGGCTGCGGCAAATCAAATCTGTTGGAAGCCATCCGCTGGGTGATGGGCGAAGGGTCGCCGAAGTCACTGCGCGGTTCGGCAATGGACGATGTCATCTTTGCCGGAACCGCGAGCCGCCCGCAGCGCCAGTTTGCCGAAGTATCGATCCTTGCCGAACGCGCGGACGATGAGGTTGAAGTGGTCCGCCGGATCGAGCGCGGGGCGGGGTCGGCCTATCGGATCAATGGCCGTGACGCCCGTGCGCGCGATGCCCAGCTGATCTTTGCCGACGCGGCGACCGGCGCGCATTCGCCCGCTTTGGTCAGCCAGGGGCGGATCGGTTCGATCATTGCCGCCAAGCCCGCCGAGCGCCGCGCGATGCTTGAGGAAGCCGCGGGGATTTCTGGACTGCATGTCCGGCGGCGCGAGGCCGAAATCCGGCTGAAAGCGACCGAAGCCAATCTAGCGCGCGTCGAGGAAGTCGTTGCCGACCAAGAGGCGCGGATTGCTGTGCTGCGGCGGCAGGCGCGGTCGGCGGAGCGTTATCGGAAATTGTCCGATGACATTCGCACGGCGGAGGGGCGACTGATCTACGCCCGCTGGCGCGATGCGGCAGCGGCAGCAGAGGAAGCGCGGGCCGAGGCGAAAGCGGCGGATGAAGCGGTGTTTGCGGCGTCCGAAGCGCAGCGGACAGCGGCGGCGCTATCGAATGAGGCGACGGGCGCGCTGGCGACGGCGCGGGCAGCAGCACAGAGTGCGCGTGATGAAGCGGCAGACGCGCGGCACCGGCTCGCCACGGTTGAGGCCGAACGCGCGCGGATCGAGGCGCGGATCACCGACATAGCCGCGCAAAGCGACCAGTTGTCGGCGGATCATGCCCGCGAAGGCGAACTGGCGCGCGATGCGGGGGAGGCGCTGAAGCGGCTTGCTGCCGAAGCGGATGATCTGGATGTGCGCGTAAGGGCGGCGTTGGCCGAACGTCCCGCGCTGTTTGACGCTGTCGGCAGGGCGGAGGAAAATAGCCGGTCTGCTGAAGTGGCGCTGGCGCAGGCATTGGCGGAATCGGCGCGCGAGGCCGCAGAACGACGCGTTGCCGAGGCAGCACTCGGCGCAGCGAAACTGCGGCTCGACCGGGCTGCGTCGGCACAAGAACGTGCGAAAGCGGAGCTGTCAGCGCTGGGCGATGTGGCGACAATCGCGGCGGCGCGTGACGCAGCGGTGCAGGCGCGCGGCGCGGCACAGGTTGATGCCGAGACGACATTAGCGGCGATTGGCATTGCCGAACTCGCGCGGACGACGGCGGCAGAAGCGCGCGCCAAGGCCGAAGCTGACGCTGCGACGACTGCCGCGTCGCTTGCCTCGCTGGAGTCCGAAGCGGTGGCTCTTACCCGCGATCTGGGCAATGCGACGGGCGCTCTCTCGCAAGTCCGCGCCGCGCCGGGATACGAAACCGCGCTGGCGGCGGCGCTGGCCGATGATTTGAATGCCGAGATTGGCGACGCTGGACCGCGTCGCTGGGCGGGCGCGGTGATCGGCGCGAGTGACCCGAAACTGCCGGTTGGTGAACCGCTCAGTGCGCATGTGACGGCGCCGAAGGAGTTGGCGCGGAGACTGTCACAGATTGCCGTCGTTGATGTTGATGAAGGCACCTTGCTGGTGGTCGGCCAGCGGCTGGTGACGCGCGACGGCAAGCTGCGTCGTTGGGATGGCTTTGCGTCCGATGGCGCAGGCGCAGCGGCGGCGGAAGGATTGAAGCGCCGCAACCGGCTGTCTGACATTGAAACGCAGCTGCCCGAAATCCGGGCTGTGGCCGAGGCCGCGTCACACGCGAAAAATGGATCGGGTGCGGCGCTGACCGAAGCCGGGCAGCAACTTGATACCGCGCGCCGTGCGCGTGACGTTGCCGATGCAGCGCTCCGGACTGCGTTACGCGCCGAGGATCAGGCGGGGCTGGCGCTCGAACGGGCGACGGCGCAGGCGGCGGAATATAATGACCGGTTGGCACGCGCCGAGGCCGAGTTGGCATCGGCGCAGGGTGAATATGGCGATGCGCTGGCAGCGTTGGCCGTGCTCCCCGCAGCGCAAGATGATGTTGCCACCCTTGCGCTCGACCGGGCGGCGCATGCGGCTCGTGAGGCGGTGGCGCAGCTTCGCGCTGACCTCGCGGCGCGCGACGGGTGGGTGACGGCGGACAAGGCACGGCATGCGGCGGCGCTTTCCGAAAGTGCAGATTGGCGCACACGGAGTGGCAAGGCGGGCAAGCGGGTTGAGGACATGGCAAAGCGGGCGGCGGCGCTTGAGGAGGAGAGCGCCAGCCTTGCCGGTGCGCCCGACCGGATCAATGCCCAGGCCGCGATGATCGGGATTGAAGCCGCGCGGCTGGCGGATGCGGCGCAACACGCCGTCGAGGTCGAGCGCGCTGCGGAAGCCGCGTTGCGCGAGCGCGAAGAGACGGCGGCGAAGGTTGGCGAAGCCTTGAGCAGCGCCCGCGAAGTTCGCGCGGGCGCACAGGCACGGACTGAAAATCAGGATTTGCGCCGCGTCGAAATGGGTCGCGTGGCGGGGGAACGGTTCGAATGTCCGGCCGCGGTTTTGCCCGAGAAGCTGGGCTTTGACGAGGCCAGTGTTGACGCGGCATCGGATGAATCCGCGCGGCTCGAACGTGCAACAATGGAGCGCGAACGACTGGGGCCGGTGAATCTGGTGGCCGAAAGCGAGCTGGCGGAGATCGAGGCGGGGCGCGAAAGCAATGCGGCCGATGTTGCCGAACTGACCGAAGCGGTGCACCGGCTGCGCGGCTCGATCGGGAGCCTGAACCGCGAAGGGCGCACGCGTTTGCGGGCAGCGTTCGAAGCCGTGGACGGGCATTTCCGGACGTTGTTCGGGACGTTGTTCAATGGCGGCGAAGCGCATCTCGCGCTGATCGACAGCGACGATCCACTTGAGGCTGGCCTCGAAATCATGGCGCAGCCGCCAGGCAAGAAACTGTCGTCGCTGACGTTGCTGTCGGGCGGCGAGCAAGCGCTGACCGCCGTTGCGCTGATCTTTGCGCTATTCCTCACCAACCCCGCGCCGTTGTGTGTGCTTGACGAGGTCGATGCGCCGCTCGACGACGCGAACGTCGAACGCTTTTGTGATCTCCTCGACGCCATGACGCGCGACACCGACACCCGCTACCTGATCGTGACGCACAACGCGGTCACGATGGCGCGGATGCACCGGCTTTATGGCGTGACGATGATCGAACAGGGGATCAGCCGACTGGTCTCGGTCGATCTCGGCGGGGCCGAGGCGCTGCTGGCGGCGGAATGATTACTGGGTTCGTTTGGTAATATTCAGTTTACCCGCGTTCGCACTTTGGTCGATCAGTTTGCGCACTGCTTCGAGCAGCTTGCCCGGTATCTTGCCATAATAGGGTGACATTTCGGCTCGGAGCGGGATCGGGCGCAGATCAGGGCCGGGCCATGTGAAACGGTTGATTTCATTTGCTATGATCCAACATCGCTTATCACCGAGCTTTAGATGAGCGCGAACCGGAGCGGGTAGTTCAATCGCAATATTGCCGGTGCGCGGTGGCTTCGTCGTTATAGGAACCACGAGAACTTTAGGATTCAGCGGATCATCGTTGGCAGTTAGAACAACAACCGCTGGACGATCTTTCGAGCCCTCATCGCGCCCTTCTGCGGCTTCGCGCGCCCATAAATAGACGTAGGATAAAACGTCAGTCGGTTGTGGCGTCGTCCATAAGATAGTCGAGAGCACGCGCTTCGGCGGGGATTTCGGCAGTGAGGATGGCGTTGAGCGTTTCGTCATCAAGGTCTTCCGTTCGGATAACCTGGCGGTCACGACGAAGCAGGCGCTCATATTCGTTCAGTGAGATCATGACGACGCGAGTTGTCCCGTGCCGCTGAATCCCGACCGGATGAAGCATCGCCTCATCGGTGTAGAAACCGAATTTGCTTGCGACCTCTTTGGCCGACACCTCCATAAGTTGGATGGACATAATAGACCTCTGGTAGCGAAAGTCCAGATATTACAGACTATCGCGATAGTCAATATTTATTCCCATATAACGGGAATTATCTCCCCGCTGATAGCTTACCGCCGCCGCAACTTATGCCACACAAACCATCCCGCCGCCGCCAGCACCGCGACCACAATCACAATATCCAGACTGTGGAACGCCGCCTTCACGCGCGGGTCGCTGTTCCAGCTTTCGCCGAGTTTCATGCCGATCCACGCAAGGCCATAGCACCACGGCCATGAGCCCACGAAGGTGTAGAAATGAAAGCGGAGCAGCGGCATCTTCGCGACGCCCGCCGGAAAGGCAATGAACGTGCGGATCACCGGCAACAGCCGCCCGATCAGTACGGCCCAGTCGCCATATTTCTGGAAGAACCGGTCGGCCTTGTCGATGTCGTGCGCATCGATGAGGACATAGCGACCATATTTGAGCGCCAGCGGTCGCCCGCCATATTGGCCCGCTGCATAGGCAAAAACCGAACCGATATTGCATCCGATCGCCCCTGCGGTGGCGACGCCCCACAAGGTGAAATGTCCCTGTGAGACTAGGAAGCCCGCGAACGGCATGATGATTTCTGACGGCAACGGGATGCACGCGCTTTCGATGGCCATGAGCAGCGCGATACCGGGATAGCCCATGGCGACAATGACGGCGGTCGTGAACCCGGCAAGGTAGGTGACGATTTGTTCGATGATTGCGCTCATAGATTGGCCGCGTAGAAGAAGGGCAGCCCTTCGACAAGCTCAGGGTGAGCGGAGTTTTTTTGATGAGCCCCATCCACGTCGCTTTCCTGCTGTTCCCCGATGTGACGCAGCTTGACCTGACCGGCCCCGCGCAAGTCCTGTCGCGGCTGGGCAATGCGAAGATCGATCTCGTGGCGAAGACACGCGATCCCGTGTCGACCGATGCGGGGTTTGATTTGTTGCCGACGGCGACGTTCGACGCGGTGCGTTCGGCTGACATCCTCTGCGTCCCCGGCGGATTCGGGACGATTGCGGCAATGGAGGACGAAGCGACGCTCGATTGGGTGCGCATGATCGCGAAAGATGCACGATGGGTGACGAGCGTGTGCACGGGGTCGCTGATCCTCGCGGCGGCGGGATTGCTGAAAGGTTACAAGGCGACGTCGCACTGGGCATCGCGGCATCAGCTGGCTTGGTTCGGCGCTGAACCCGTGGCTGAGCGCATCGTGTTTGACCGCAACCGCGTGACGGGCGGCGGGGTGACGGCGGGGATCGATTTTGCGCTTGCGCTGACGGCGGCAATCCGCGGCGAGGATCATGCCAAGTTCGTGCAGCTGAGCATTGAGTATGATCCGCATCCGCCGTTTGATTGTGGCACGCCGGACAAGGTCGATGCGGCGACATTGGAGAAATACAAGGCAATGGTCGCCGCGCGTTATCCGGATCGTGATGCGCTGGTCCGCGCGATTGCGGAGCGCTTGCCATCGGGCTGATTTGAGCTAGCTTGGTCGGATGTTCAAACCGCTCCTTGCGCTCGCCGCATTCGCTCTTGCCGCGCCCGCGGGGGCGACCCCTTCGACCGATCTGAAAGCCGTGATTGACGCGCATTGGGCGTGGGTGATGGCGGCCAATCCCGAATATGCCTCGACGCTGGGCGAGCCGGGTGGGGCGGGCCGTGTGTCGGACATCAGCCTTGCGGCGAAGGATCGTTCGGCGAAGGATGCCGAAGCGTTTCGTGGGCAATTGGCAGCAATCCCCGATTCTGCCCTGAGCGACGGCGAGCGCACCGACAAAGCGATCCTGATGCGGATGCTGGGTGAAGAAATTGCGGGCAACAAATTCGGCCAGCGGATGATGCTATTTTCGACCTATGCGGGGTGGCACCAGAGCTTTGTCGGGCTGGCGGACAATTCGCCGTTTAATACGGCAGCGGATTATGAAAGCTATCTGACGCGGCTGGGCCTTTATGCGAGGGTCAATGATGAGGCGTTGAAGATCACGCGCGCGGCGGTTGCGGGCGGGTTTACCCAGCCGTGCGTGGTGCTTGGCGGTTTTGAGGGGTCGATCACGGGCGTTATTGCGCCGAAGATCGAAAACTCGCGCTTCTATAAACCCTTTCTGGGCAATGCGCCGACCGGTATGACCGCCGCCGATTGGGCCAATATGAAAATGCGCGCGGATGCACTGATCCGAAAAAACGTCGAGCCCGAGTATCGCAAGTTCGCCGATTATTACACGCGCGAATATAAACCGAGATGCCGCGCCACGGTGGGCGCGTCTGACATGCCACAGGGGCGCGACTATTATGCGCAGCAAATCCGCGTCCATACGACGACAGATCTGACGGCGGATGCGATCCACAATATCGGGCTTGGCGAAGTGGCGCGTATCCGGTCGGCAATGGACGGTCTGGCCAAATCGGCGGGCTATGCTGACCGTCCGGCGTTCATCGCCGAGCTGCGCCGCAATCCGAAATATTATGCCAAGACCCCCGCCGAGTTGATGGCGGCGGCGTCACGTCAGGCAAAGATCATTGACGGATTGATGCCAAAATATTTCGGAAAATTGCCACGGCTGCCATACGGCGTTCGCGAAATCCCCGCCGAGATCGCTGAGGGGACGACAACCGCTTATTACAACAGCGGATCGCCGCCGAGCGGGATTGCCGGCTTTTATTATGTGAACACGTCGAAGCTCGACCAGCGCCCGTTGTGGGAATTGCCGGCGCTAACTGCGCATGAAGCGGTGCCGGGGCATCACAACCAGATCGCATTGCAGCAGGAAATGGACCTGCCCAAATTCCGCAAATATCTGACGGGGTTTACAGCCTTCGTTGAAGGGTGGGCGCTTTATACCGAACATCTGGGCATCGAGATGGGGCTTTATGATACGCCCGAAAAGAATATGGGGCGGTTGAGTTACGAAATGTGGCGCGCGTGCCGGTTGGTGGTCGACACCGGCCTGCATTCGAAAGGGTGGACCAAAGCGCAGGCGATTGCCTTTATGCGCGATAACAGCGCGTTGAGCGATGCCAATATCGAAGCCGAGGTGAACCGCTATATCTCGTGGCCGGGGCAGGCGCTGGGGTATAAGATCGGCGAACTTAAAATCCGCGAGCTTCGGGGACGGGCCGAGAAGGCGCTGGGTCCGAAATTCGATTTGCGCGGGTTTCATGACGCGGTGCTGGCCAACGGCGCGGTGCCGCTTGATGTGTTGGAGCGGAGTGTCGATGCGTGGATTGCGGGGAGGAAGTAGCTACTTCGCTCGCGCTGCTGCCACTGCTTCCTTGAGCGCGGCGTAGCCGACGGCCCCCGACAGCACTTTGTCACCGATTACCCAGCTTGGTGTGCCGGTCATGCCAAGTGGCCGCGCGAGGTTCAGGTTCGCGTCGATTTCGGCTTGGGCAGCAGGGTCGGTGGCATAGGCGAGGTCGATACCAAGTCCCTTTGCAATGCGCTCGACGACACGCGGTTCGGGCTGTCCGGCAGCATAGACTGCGCGGTGGAAGTCGGCATATTTCCCCGCTTTGGCCGCTGCCAGGCTGATCCGCGCCGCATTGTCACTGTTGGGACCGAGCACCGGAAACTCGCGGTAAACAACGCGCACGCGCTTGTCGGTGGCAAGCAGTTTTTCAATGTCGGCCATCGACGTGCGGCAGAAACCGCAGTTGTAATCAAAGAACTGGACGACTGTGACATCGGCGTCCGCCGCGCCTTCCCACGCCCCGGCGAACGGTGTTTCGATGGCTTTGCGGTTGCTATTGACGACTTTGGCGACTTCGCGCGCGCGCAACACGTCCATGGCTTCGGGCAGGATTTCGGGATTGGCGAGAATATACTCGCGGACGATTTTCTCGATGGCTGCGCGATCATTGGTCGCAACGGGAGGGCCGCTGGCCATGACAGCCACGGTTGCAGCGGCCCCGGCGGCGGCTGCGAAAAGTCCGATCATGATGCGTGTCGCCCCTTGGTTCATTCGTCTGGTTTTGGCTTATATTTGCGGCGTAGTTTCGGATCGTCGTCGATGGCCGTGCGTGACACCATCGCAATGTCCTGCGCGCGGATCCAGTCATTGCTGCCCTTGGGCAGGCCGCGCATGGCGTTCTGGGCATTGGCGAGCGCGGGCACAGGCGCGCCTTCGAGATTATAGCGTTCTGCCGTCGACAGGAACGCACGCGGCTGATCGCCTTCATGCGCATAGATTGTGCCGAGCTGATACCAGGCGAGCGGGTTCTGGTTATCACGCTGGATCGCGGTGCGCAGGACCGATTTGGCTTCGGCGAAATTCGACGGGTCTTCGGTTGCGATGAGGGCATGGCCGAACAGCGCTGCGATCAACGGGTTATAGCGGGTGCCCTGAACCGCTTGGCGCAGCACCGGGAGGGCTTCTTTGGGCTTGCCTGATTCGAGCAGGATTTGCCCCTTGAGCTCCTGCAGATAGGGATCATTCGGCGACGCAGCGAGGAGGGCATCGGCTTCGGCAACGGCCTTGTCGGGGTAAGCTGATTTATGCCACGCATAAGCGCGGGCATAGCGTGCCGGCACGGAATTGTCGGTGACTGGATAACGGTAGAGCGTGTCCTTGGGATCGTTGATATAGCCGAAGAGTTTGGCTTTCACGCGCTGGAAGCGGGCTTCGAGCGCGGGGTCGGTCGGTTTGTTCCATGCGGGATGTTGCGACATGCTGTCGCGCAGCACCTGAATACGGTCGCCGGTCAGCGGGTGGGTGCGGTCGTAACCATTGTCCTGCGCAATCGCGAGGCGGAATTCCTGCCCGCGCAGCTTCTGGAAAAAGGCGACCATGCCCTTACCGCTGACGCCAGCAGTTTCGAGATAGCGGCGGCCCGACTGGTCGGCACCCGATTCCTGCGTGCGGCTGAACGCGAGATATTTGCCGAGTGCGGCTTGCTGCCCGGCGGCGAGAATCCCCGCGCCGGCTTCGCCTGCACCGGCGGCGATGGCAGCGGCACCGAGGATGAGCGAGAGGATCGTGATGCCGGTCGCGGCTTTCACGCCTTCGGAACCGCGCAGCACGTCGCCGCTCGCGACATGGCCGAGCTCGTGCGCGATGACGCCTTGCACTTCATTGGCGTTGTCGGCCGCCTGAATGAGGCCCGAATGCATGTAAACCACTTGTCCGCCCGCGACGAACGCGTTGATCTCGGGATCACCGATCAGGACGATGTCAACATTCTTGGGGTCGAGGCCTGCCGCTTTGATGAGCGGGGCGGCCATATCGTTGAACAGCGCTTCGGTTTCGGCATCGCGCAGGATCGACTGCGCGGCGGCAGGCTGCACGGTGAGAGCGAGCACAGATAGCGCGGTCAGGGCGGTTCGTAGAATGCGCTTCATGGGCAATGCTGTTGCCGGTTGGGGCTGAACGGCGGGTGAAGCGGGCATGGGATTACGTTAACGCCGTTCCGCGATAGGAGCCACCCCCAACCCCTCCAGCAAGGGCTGGAGGGGAGTCAGAGTGCGCTGTGGCTCCCCTTCACGCCTTCGTGGAGGGGTTGGGGGTGGTTCTTCTTCTACTCCGTCGCGCCGAAGGTCCGCTGCCACCAGCCGCCACGGCGCGGTTCGTCAGACGCTGCCCCAGATTCAGGCGGAGATTCAGGCTCCGGGGCTGGCGCATCTTCGGTCGCAACCTTTGCCTTGGCGCGGCTGGCACGCTTGGGCTTGGCAGCGGGCTCCTCGATGATTGCAACCACGGGCGGTGCTGCAGCTGCTGGCTTGGCTTTCGCACGGCTGGCGCGCTTGGGCTTTTCCGCAACAGGTGCTTCGACGACCGGTTCGGGTGCGGCCTCGACGGCATCGCGGGCGGCGGGGCGCTTGCGTGTCCGCTTCGGCTTTTCCTCGGCCACCGGCTCGGGTGCTTGTGCTGCTTCTTCGACCGCTTCGGTCGTTTCAACAGTGCCTTCCGCACCTTCGACAGCACTATCGCGACCGCGCCGGCGACGACCACCGCGACGGCCCCGGCGGCTACGGCGGGCTTCGCCTTCCTCGGCGGTTTCGGTGCGTGGCTCGCGGGGTTCGCGCGGCTCTCTCGGTTCGCGGGGTTCCCGCGGTTCGGTATCGGTATCGCCTTCGGCGCGGGGTTCGCCCTCGACGCCTTCGCCTTCTTCACGGCGGCCGCGACGACCACGACGGCGGCGGCGACGGGGTCCGCCTTCGCCGTCCTCACGATCTTCGCGGGCCTGATTCTCGCGGGGACGCTCAGGGCGCGTTTCGCGGACTTCTTCTTCCTCGTCGGCTTCGTCCTCGATGATGTCGTCATCATCGTCTTCATAGACCGGCGGCGCTTCGTATTTTGGCGTGAAGGCAGGCGGCGGACCGCTGGCTTCGACCGTCATCCGTGCGCCTTCGACTTCGCCGTCGCTGGCGATTTCGATGCGGACACCGAAGCGCGCTTCGATTTCAGCGAGTTCGTGGCGCTTGCGGTTGAGAACGTAGAACGCAGCTTCGGAACTGCACCGTAGTGTGAGGACCGAACCACGGCCGCGACCGGCTTCGTCTTCAAGCATGCGCAAGGCCGACAGGCCTGCCGATGATGCGGTGCGGACAAGGCCGGTGCCTTCGCAATGCGGGCATTGGCGGGTGGAGGCTTCGAGGACGCCGGTGCGCAGCCGCTGGCGGCTCATTTCCATGAGGCCGAACGACGAGATGCGCCCGACCTGGATGCGTGCGCGGTCATCAGCGAGCGCGCCTTTCATTGCCTTTTCGACCTTTCGGATATTTCCGTTATTTTCCATGTCGATAAAGTCGATCACGACGAGACCGGCCATGTCGCGCAGACGCAACTGGCGGGCGATTTCATGGGCTGCTTCGAGATTGGTGCCGACAGCAGTGGCTTCGATGCCATGCTCGCGTGTCGACCGGCCCGAGTTGATGTCGATCGACACCAGCGCTTCGGTCGGGTTGATGACCAGATAGCCGCCCGATTTTAACTGGACGACCGGCTGATACATTGCCTGAAGCTGCTCTTCGACATGGTTGCGCTGGAACAGCGGGACCGGGTCGGCATAGGGCTGAACGCGGCGCGCATGGCTCGGCATCAGGAGCTTCATGAACTCCTTGGCGTGGCGATAGCCTTCGTCGCCCTCGACAATAACTTCGTCGATGTCCTTGTTATACAGATCGCGGATCGCGCGTTTGATCAGGTCGCTGTCCTGATAGACAATCGCGGGGGCAGCTGCGGCGAGGGTCTTCTCGCGGATTTCATCCCACAGGCGCGCAAGATAATCGAAGTCGCGGCGAATCTCGACTTTGGTGCGCTGCAAGCCGGCCGTGCGGACGATGCAGCCCATTGTCTTGGGCAGGTTGAGCTCGGCCATGATGACCTTCAACCGTTTGCGGTCCGCACCGTTCGAAATCTTGCGGCTGATCCCGCCGCCGTGCGAGGTGTTGGGCATGAGGACGCAATAGCGACCGGCAAGCGACAAATAGGTCGTCATCGCCGCACCCTTGTTGCCGCGTTCTTCCTTGACGACCTGGACGAGCAGAACCTGGCGGCGGCGGATGACGTCCTGGATCTTGTAGCGGCGGCGCAGGTTCATCCGCTTTTCACGCAAGTTCTCGGCCGCGCCTTCGTCGATACCATTGCCCGATGCGATTGAGGGGGCCGGGGGTGGTGCTTCCTCGCCATCCTCAAGCTCGGGCTCTTCGGGGCGATCATCATGACCGTCATCGTCATGATGCTCGTCGTCATCAAAATGATCCTCGGCGGCGCGCAGGCGCTCTTCCTCGGCGGCATGTTCGGCTTCTTCACGGAGGAGCGCTTCGCGGTCTTCCTTGGGAATCTGGTAATAGTCGGGATGGATTTCGCTGAAAGCGAGGAATCCGTGGCGACCGCCGCCATAATCGATAAACGCCGCCTGTAGCGACGGTTCGACTCTGGTTACTTTGGCAAGGTAGATATTCCCTTTGAGCTGCTGATGTTCGGCGGACTCAAAGTCGAATTCTTCGATCCGGTTACCTTTGACGACCGCAACACGGGTTTCTTCCCGGTGGCGCGCATCGATGAGCATACGCATTGTCATTATAAAATCTCCGGGCGCGCCGCTTCAAATGGCGTGGCGCCGCTGGTGAGGACGAAAAAATGGCTGCGAACCCGCGCGCCGTTTTCGTCCGGGTTGATGGTGGTATCGCGTCTGCGCGATGATCATGTCCGGGCAATGGTGCCGGAAAAAACACAGTCCGAAGTGCTCCGGCCCCGTGTCGGGGCAGAGAAGCAAAAATCGGAACGTCATGAATCATTCGAGCGTCAACCTGGTCGACTGCAGCAGAACTGCGCAGCCGGGAAAGCATCGGCCGGACGGGTTCCCTCCGGCGATGAAATATTGTGCTAGCACCAGTGTCACGATGCGGCAACACACAAGTGTGTCCGGGCTTTGTTAGCGAATCATTCCTAACGCAGCGTTAACCCTTCGCTTACACCATGTTACAATTGGTAACCCCGCATACCCGCCGCGAGACTAGGTAAATCAGCGGGAAACCCGTTCATCATGTTAAAGCACTGGACCCGGACCCCCCGGGAACGGCAAGGAGCCGTCATGCCTGTGGCACTGACCCTTGCTGCCATCGTTGCGACAGCGTCGCCCGCGCTTGCCGACGGCCCGCGCCAATCGCGGCTTGTGCTCGATATGGCGACGCTGGGCGTGGCCGGGGTGCAAAGCGTTTCGCGCAACGAAGCGCCGACCAGCGAGCCCGCTTACCGCGCGACTGCCCCGCAATCGGCCAAGCCGCCGCGCAGCCGGTATAGCATCACGATCCCGCTCGACCCGCCGCAGGCCGGGCCGCCGCGGCCGCGCATCTTTGGGCGGGCAGATCGTCCCTTGGTTGTCATTGATCCCGGGCATGGTGGCCATGATCCGGGTGCGATTTCGCCACAAACGGCGACGCGCGAGAAAGATGTCACGCTGGGCGTGGCGCGGGCGATCCGCGATGAATTGCTGAAAGGCGGGCGCGTGCGCGTTGCGCTGACCCGTGACGATGACCGTTTCCTGATCCTTCAGGAGCGCGCCGAGATTGCGCGTGGGTTGAAGGCGGACCTGTTCATATCGGTCCATGCCGATGCTGCGGCTGTGACTGAGGCCAGCGGGGCGACGATCTATACATTGTCGGAAGTCGCGTCCGACAAGAAAGCGGCGCAACTGGCGGCGCGCGAAAACAAGTCGGACATCATCAATGGCGTCAACCTGCGCGGAGAAGGGGCCGATGTCTCGTCGATCCTGATCGATCTGGCGCAGCGTGAAACGATGAATGCGTCGGCGCGCTTTGCTGATTTGTTGAAGCGTGAAGGCTCGGCAATGCCGTTCCGCAGCGATTATCACCGGATGGCCGGTTTTGCGGTTTTGAAAGCGCCCGATACGCCGGCGATTTTGCTCGAGGTGGGCTATCTGACCAATCCCGCCGATGTCGAGCGTATTACTTCGGCAGAAGGCAAGGCTGCGATTGCTACGGGCATCCGCCGCGCGGTCGACGTCCATTTCGCGCGGCGCTTTGCATCGCGCTGACAGCTTGCTAGGGCTGCGATCATGGTCGCCCCCGAAGCCGAAAATCTGAAACTGAGCCTCAGGCGTGACCTTGGCTGGATCGCGCGGGTCTGGGCGAACCGCTGGGCGAAGTTTGCCGCGATCCTTGTCGGACTGGTCCTGCTCGGTTGGCTGATCATCTGGCTTTTGTTTGCGCGCAACCTGCCCGATGCGCGGCAATTGCTCGCGTATGAGCCGCCGTTGCCGACCAATGTCCGTGCTTATGACGGCACGCCGGTGCACAGCTATGCCCGCGAGCGGCGCGTCGAGCTGGCGTTTAATGAATTTCCGAAGCAGCTGATCGACGCGTATCGCGCGTCGGAGGACAAGACGTTCTTTGAACATGGCGGCGTCGATTATCCGGGCATTGTCCGCGCGATGTTTACCAACCTGACGAGTTCAGGCCGCAAGGTCGGCGCGTCGACGATCACGCAGCAGGTCGCCAAAAACCTGCTGATCGGGAACGAGGCGAGCTATACCCGCAAGGTCAAGGAAGCGATCCTTGCTTATCGCATCGAAGCGGTCCTGACCAAAGAGCAGATCATCGAACTTTACCTGAACCAGATTGCGCTGGGGCGGAATTCGTTTGGCGTGCAGGCGGCGTCGCGCGCTTATTTCGACAAGGATGTTGGCGAGCTCAATCTGGCCGAAATGGCATTCCTCGCAATTCTGCCCAAAGCACCCGAAACCTATGGCCGCGCCAAATTTGCGGACCGTGCGCTGGAACGTCGCAACTGGGCGATCGGGCAGATGTTGTCGAACGGGTATATTACCCGCGCCGACCATGATGCCGCTGTCGCAACGCCGTTCGTTACGGTCGCACGCGCACAGGCCAAGGATGAAAGTGCGGGCGACTACTTCATGGAAGAAGTCCGACGCCAGCTGATTGGCAAGTTCGGCGAGACTGACAAGGCCGGGCCTTATTCGGTTTATTCGGGCGGGCTGTGGGTGCGCACGTCTCTCGACCCGCGCTTGCAGGGGTTTATGCAGACCGCATTGCGCGAAGGCCTGCTGCGTTTCGAGCGCGGGCGCGGGTGGAGCGGGCCCATCGGCAAGGTCAACATTACCGACAATTGGCAACAGGCTTTCTCGGCGGCGAATATCGGCGTGGGGTATGAGGACTGGCGCGCGGCGGTTGTCCTTCAAAAAAGCGAAGGGTCGGCGCAGATCGGCTTTGTCGATGGGACAACGGGCAACCTGCCGTCCTATGCCGCGCAATCACCCAAGCGGGGCGGGGGCGGCACGGCGTTTTCGGCTCTCAATCCCGGCGACGTGATTGCGGTTGCCCCCGAAGGCAATGCGTGGAGCCTGCGCAGTGTGCCCGAGATTTCGGGCGGCATGGTCGCGCAGAATCCGCATACCGGCCAAGTTGTCGCGATGCAGGGCGGGTTTGACGCGCGCATCCAGAGCTTCAACCGCGCGACGCAAGCGCTGCGCCAGCCGGGATCGACGTTCAAACCGATTGCCTATGCGTCCGCGCTGGATCACGGGATGACGCCCGCCTCGATTATCGTCGATGGCCCGTTCTGCGTCTATCAGGGCGCGCGTTACGGCCAGAAATGCTTCCGCAATTTCGGTGGCGCGAGCGGGGCGGGGCCGCAGACGATGCGCTGGGGCCTCGAACAATCGCGCAACCTGATGACCGTCCGCGCGGCAAGCCAGACGGGCATGAAGAATGTCGTAAAACTTGCGGCAGACTTGGGCGTGAGCGAGCCGGGCAAACCCTATTCGGCGGTGCTGGCGATTGCACTGGGTGCGGGCGATACGACTGTGACGCGGATGGTCAATGCTTATTCGATCATGGCGAACAATGGTCGCGCGTTGACGTCGTCGCTGGTCGATCTGGTGCAGGACCGGCGCGGCAAGGTTATTTTCCGCGCCGACACGCGCCCCTGCGACAAGTGTAACATGCCCGAATATGATGGCAAAGCGATGCCGCGCCCACCACAACGCACCAAGCAGGTCATGGACCCGATGACAGCCTATCAGATGGTGCACATCACCGAAGGCGTCATCCAGCGCGGGACCGCGACGATCCTGAAAGACCTGAAGCGCCCGATTTTTGGCAAGACTGGCACGACAACGGGGCCGACCAACGTGTGGTTCGTGGGCGGATCAGCCGATCTCGTCGCGGGGGTCTACCTGGGCTATGATCAGCCGCGCTCGATGGGTGGCGGCGCGCAAGGCGGCGTGATTGCCGCACCGATTTTCAAGGCATTTGCCAAACCCGCGATGGAAGGGATGCCGGTCAAACCTTTCCGGGCAACGGCGGGCGTTCGCATGGTCCGCATTGATCGCCGCTCGGGCAAGCGTGTTTATGGCGCATTCCCGAACGAGAGTGATCCGCTGTCCGCCGTGATCTGGGAAGCGTTCAAGCCCGAAAGTGAACCGCGCCGTTCGGTGGGCAAGGATGTTGCCGCGCCGGTGGTCAAGGCCAAAGCGGCAGCGCCCAAAGCGGCACCGAAAAGCCGCCCCGACAGCGACTTCCTTGAGAAGCAGGGCGGAATTTACTAACGCCGCTCTCGAACATATTTAGGAACAACCAATGCGCGCCGAAGCGCAAGCTCATATCAACCAGATCAATGCTGCCCTCGCGCTGCTCCGCCGGTTCATCGATTGGGACCGTGCGCTTGCGCGGCTCGAAGAGCTGAATGCGATGGTCGAGGATCCGACGCTGTGGAATGATCCAAAGGCCGCGCAAGTCGTGATGCGCGAGCGGCGGCGGCTGGAGGAAGCAATCGGGGCAACACGGGCAATCCAGTCCGAGCTTGATGACACCGTCGAATTGATGGAAATGGCCGAAGCCGAAGGCGACGAAGCCATGGTTGATGACGGCGCGGCGCAGCTCGCCGTGATGGCCGAGCGGGCCGAGCGCGACAAGGTGGCGGCCTTGCTGGCGGGCGAGGCCGACGCCAACGACACCTATATCGAAGTCAATGCGGGCGCCGGCGGGACCGAGAGCAACGACTGGGCCGAAATGCTCGGTCGCATGTACATGCGCTGGGCCGAACGCCACAAAATGAAAGTCGAGACCATCGACTATCACGCGGGCGATCAGGCGGGGATCAAGTCGGTCACTTACCTGCTCAAGGGTGAAAATGCTTACGGCTATGCCAAGACCGAAAGCGGCGTTCACCGGCTGGTGCGGATCAGCCCGTTCGGCAGCGGCGATAAGCGCCAGACGAGCTTTGCCAGCGTCTGGGTCTATCCGGTGGTTGACGAGAATATCGACATCGAGATCGTCGAAAGCGACTTGCGCATCGACACCTATCGTGCGTCGGGCGCGGGTGGGCAGCACATCAATACGACCGACAGCGCGGTGCGGATTACCCACATCCCGACCAATATCGTCGTGCAGTGCCAGAACCAGCGGTCGCAGCACAAGAACAAGGCCGAAGCCATGAACCAGCTTCGTGCGCGGCTTTATGAAAACGAGTTGCAGAAACGCGAGGCCGAAGCCGATGCGAATGCCGCGTCGAAGACCGATATCGGCTGGGGGCATCAAATCCGATCCTATGTCATGCAACCCTATCAGATGGTGAAAGACTTGCGGACTGGCGTGGTTTCGAGTTCACCGAGCGATGTGTTGGACGGCGACTTGGACCGGTTTATGGCGGCGGCGCTGTCGCAACGCGTGACGGGCGAAAAGGTCGTTGTGGAGGATGTGGATTAAGTGCTTCTTGAACGAAATCCGTTTGGGCTGAGCTTGTCGAAGCCTTGTCCTTTCGTCTGGACCGACCGTGCAAAAGAAGGGCAGCCCTTCGACAAGCTCAGGGCGAACGGCATTGGGTTAGGTTTTTTGCTGCTCACCGCCTGCAACAACGGCACGGCGGCGCGCGAGCCAGCGGCTTCGGTTTTCCCGGCGGCATCACGCCCCGTTGCCGCGATTGTATCATCGCGCTGGTCGGACGAGGACAGCCGCGACAAGGTGGGTGAATCAACCGGCGTCATGGACCGCGCAGGTGTGAAATCGGGCATGACTGTGGCCGATATTGGCGCGGGCGAAGGCTATTACACGATCCGTCTCGCAGCACGCGTTGGCGCGAAGGGCCGTGTGCTGGCGCAGGACATCATTCCCGAAGTGCGCGACAAGCTGGCCGAGCGCGTCGAGCGCGAGAAGCTCGAGGCGGTTACCGTCAAGCTGGGCACGCCTGACGATCCTGACCTGCCCGCGAACAGTTTCGACCGCGTGTTTCTGGTTCACATGTATCACGAAATTGCGTCGCCCTATGCGTTCCTGTGGAACCTGCGGCCCGCGACAAAGGCGGGTGGGCGCGTGATTGTGGTGGATGCCGACCGCCCCACCAACCAGCACGGCACACCGCCCAAATTACTGAAGTGCGAGTTCGCAGCAGTGGGCTATAAAATGGTTGATTTCTACCGGATGCCAGCGGCAGGTGGCTATCTCGCGGCGTTTGAACCGGTCGGCGCCAAACCCGAGCCGAGCGCGATCAAGGCTTGCTCAGCTTAGCGGATCGCCCTGATATTTTAGTTCGAGATATTTGCCCTGTGTCGCAAGCTTCTGGAGGTCGCCGCGCGCGAGTTGTTCGCTCATCCGGGTGAGTTCGCTGTCGACCACCGATAGTCCATCGAGCAACTGCTTTTCGGGGATGATACCGTCGGTATTCGCGCGGCGCAGCGTTTCGGGGACGCGACCGTAACCGCGCACCAGTTCGGGAAGCTCGTCGGCGATCAGGCGGCGGATTTCGGCGGCGGCGGGTTCGTTTTCGTTGAGCGATTGAAGCTGCGGCGCGAGTGCCTCGAGTTTGAGGCCGATGCCATCGGACAGTGTCTGTGCAGGCGCGGGGAGCATGGCGCGTTGCGACGCGAGCCAGGTTTCGGTCCTGAGCGGGAGTTGCGCCAGCGCAGTGGTGGGCAAGACTGCCGCATCAGGCATCGCATCGCCGGGCATCATGGCAATGCCAAGCGCCGCGAGAACCATGAGCAAAACGCCGATCATCACGCCCGTCGTGCCGAGGGGGATGATCAGGCCGATGATGAACATGGCAATAAAGATCGCGACCACGCTCGCGAACGCGCGCTTGGCCTTGCGCGCCGCCGACCGCCGCTGCGCCGCCCGCACCCGGGCCGAATATTTCGGCGGCGATGAGACGCGCGTCAGGGTCGCTTCGGCTTTGGCAAGGACTTCGTCAGTGCTGTTCATCAGACCGGTTCGAACGGATTGGTGGTTTCGCTCGCACTGAGACGTGCCTGCGATGCCCCTTCGGCGCGGGCGATATAGCCTTTCGATTTTTCGACTTCGCCCGACAGGGCATCGACGGTGGTTTTCATCGAAATCAGTGATTTCGCCTTGAACGTGTCGATGGCGTCCATCGTGTCATAGATATTCTGGAACGCGCGCTTGAGGGTATCAAGCGGGATTGTCGCGCCTGCCGCTTGCTCATGGATCGCGGCCGTATTCTGCTTGAGCATCGTGCCCGTCGAGTCGATGATATTCGCGGTCGTCGTGTTGAGTGCCGTGATCTGGGCCAGCACCAGTTTCTGGTTCGTCATCGCCTGCGCAACCGTGACGGCCGTGCGCAGGGCGGAGACCGTCGTCGTGGACGCGCGGTCAACGCCTTTCACCAGTTCGACATTGTTTTTCTTGACGAGATCGAGCGCGAGATAGCCTTGCACGGTGACGGCCATCTGCGTCAGTAGATCGGTCGTGCGCTGGCGGACATAGAACAGCGCGCTTTCGCGGATCGCCTTGGCTTTGGCGGGGTCCGAGGATTCGAGTTCGAAGGCCTTGGCTTCGAGTTTGGCGTCCAAGGCTTTCGACACATGGATCATCTGTTCCAGGCGGCCCATCGCTGCCCAAAGGCTCTGCCGCTCGACCGAGATCGCGGCGTTGTCTTTCAGCAATTCGTCCTTGCCTGACGACAGCCGCGTCAGGATCGACGCGATATGCGACTGCGATGATTTATAGCCATCGAAATAATTGCGCATCTTGTTGCCGAACGGGATGATCCCGAACAGCTTTTTGGGGGCGAGCAGATTGCCCTGCTTGCCGGGGTCCAAGTCCTCGATCGTGCGGCGCAGCTCAGCAAGGTCAGTGCCGACGCCGCCTTCCTTGTCCATCGCGCGGACAGGGCGGTCGAGAAAGCGGTTCGACTGGCCCGCGGCTTCGGCGATTTCGCGGCGGCCCATGTCGCTGATCTGGTCAACGCGCTTGCCAAATTCAGGCGAATTGACGTCCTGCGCGGCGAGTTCTTCGACGAACAAATCGGCTTTGGCTTCAAGCGCGGTCCGCTGCGTATCGTCAAGCGGCACCAGACCACTCGCCTTTTCCGGCGATACAGTCACAACGGGCTCGGGCGCGGTCAGCACGAGGTCGTTGGGTTCAGCAAGTTGAGTGGCCATGCGCATCGATTCCTGTTGTCGTTGTGGGCAAGATAGGCGCGACACTGTGTATTATTCAAGTGACACGCTTTTGCATCTCTTGCCGCATTGCACAAAATCGCGTAGGCGCGCGGCTTACTCCCGATTTCAGGATAACTCATGAGCCTCCGCAATGTGGCCATTATCGCGCACGTCGATCATGGCAAA
>JANLSJ010000033.1:0-1845 GCA_031362355.1 Sphingomonas sp. | reverse complement strand
CCCCCTTTTCGAGCAGCTTGAAGGTGGCGCGCGCCTTAGGTGACATCGTCGAAAACTCGTCCTCGACGACTTGCCGAACCCAGACATCCGAAACGACAATGATAACCATCGCGTTGGCCAACATCGCGATCGCAAAAATCAGTGAGATTTGGCGGGTCAACGGCCAACGGGGAAGGTTACGCCACCAGCGCCGGAACCCGGCAAGCCGCCGCCGCCCGATCATGCCGTAACGAGCCGATAGCCAATGCCGCGCACGACCACACAATGTCCCGGCGCGCCCGCCGCATCCAGCTTGCGGCGGAGATTGCTGATGTGGCTATCGACCGTCCGTTCAAGGGCATCGCCTTCGGGCAGGCAGGCATCGACCAGCTCACTGCGCGAAAACACCCGCCGCGGCGCGCGGGCCATATGGTCGAGCAAGCGATATTCGGTAAGCGTCAGATCAAGTACCACTGTCGCAGTCTCGCCGATCACGCTGACGATGTAGCACACCGTGTCGATCTCAATTGGGCCCACGCGCAGGACAACTGGATCGGCCATTGCCCCATTGGTTCGGCGGAGCACCGCCTTCACGCGCGCGACAACTTCCATCGGATTGAAAGGTTTGACTACATAATCGTCGGCGCCAACATGGAGCGCCGACAGCTTGTCCAGATCTTCCGCGCGTGCAGTCGCCATGATTATGGGCGTATTGCCACGACGACGGACTTCGGCAAGCACCGCCATCCCGTCGCGCTTGGGCATGTGCACGTCGAGCAGGATGAGGTCGGGTTTTAACATCTGATGGTGCATCAGTGCCACCTCGCCATCACCCGCTGTGACCGTGCGAAACCCGTCCCGTTCCAGATAGGAGGTGAGAATCTTCGAGATATCCGGCTCATCCTCGGCAACAAGTATTAGTGCGTTATCCATAGGGTGCTACCTTTGTAACCTGCTGAATGACGCCCTGCGCCGCGATTGTGGAGATTATGTGGATGGTCGATTGAGGTCCGCGGGAGGCACGCCCTCGCACAATCTTCGCAGCCGCTCGACCCACTGTCCATGAATGGCTGCGACATGGTCGGGCACCGTAAAGGAGAAACGTTCCCATGATGAAGATCTTTGCAGTTTGCGCCATCGGCCTGTTCTCTGTCGTTCCGGCCACCGCCCAATCGAACAACCCGCTTGCCGGCGTCTGGCGTCAGGACGACGGAGCAGCAACTGTGCGGATCGCCCCTTGTGACAAAGAGCCTAATTACTGTGCGACTGTCGTCGCTGAAAAACTGGAACTTGGCGAAGCAAGCAGGCTTGGCAAGGTCACAGTGAAGGACATCCGCCCTTCTGGGCCGCGTCGCTGGACCGGACTGTTCGTTGACCAAAGCGCCACCATGAATGCCAAGGTGCAGCAGATATCGGCCGACGTTATGTCATTCAAAATCTGCGCAATACCATTCCTGTGCGAGACAAAGCGATTCCAGAGGATTGCACGATAACCGCAAAGAAGGCCTTGGATGACGAAACGACAGGGCTGCTTGCGGTCCCCGCTCATCAGGCCTGATCGCGTTGAACATCGGCGCCTGATCTCCTGTACTGCAGGTGTTCCCCTCGCAGAGAGCACCGAAACCTGAGCGAGGCACCGCCTCATCGCAGCAGGGAGCCGTCCTTGGTCTCGGTGAACGTAGGGCAGCTTCCAATGTAATGAGGATCGCAGACGAAAGTCCGGAATGTTGGCGCTGTCGGGCTTATCGGCGCCAATTGAGGCGTTCACCCGCAACAGCCTGATGAAAAAGGGCATGCTTTACAGCCCAGCCCACGGCGACACGGCATTTACGGTGCCGCTATTCGATGCCTTCATGCGGCGGGTGA
>JANLSJ010000024.1:0-19948 GCA_031362355.1 Sphingomonas sp. | reverse complement strand
CGCACCGCTCGCAGACCGGATGTCTGCCCAATTGAGGCCCCCGCAGCATAGGGCTCGCGGGTCTGAAGGAAATATAATGTTTAACATGAAAACAGTCGAAATCGAGTGGGGCGGACAAACCCTCAAGCTCGAAACGGGCCGCGTTGCCCGTCAGGCCGACGGTGCCGTGATGGCAACGCTTGGCGAAACCGTGGTGCTCTGCGCCGTGACGGCCGCCCGCTCGGTAAAGGAAGGCCAGGACTTTTTCCCGCTGACCGTTCACTATCAGGAAAAATATTCATCCGCAGGCCGCATTCCCGGTGGCTTCTTCAAGCGCGAACGCGGTGCGACCGAAAAGGAAACGCTGGTTTCGCGCTTGATCGATCGGCCCATCCGTCCGTTGTTCCCCGAAGGTTTCTACAACGAAATCAACGTGATATGCCAAGTCATGTCGTATGACGGCGTCAACGAGCCTGATGTGCTGGCGATGGTCGCGGCCTCGGCTGCCCTCACGCTCTCGGGTGTTCCTTTCATGGGCCCGATTGCTGCTGCGCGTGTCGGCTATGTCGAAGGCGAATATATTCTCAACCCGACCGACGAGCAGGTTGCTGCTGGCGATCTCGACCTCGTTGTTGCCGGCACGCACGACGCGGTCATGATGGTCGAATCCGAAGCGAAAGAGCTTTCGGAAGACGTCATGCTGGGCGCGGTGATGTTCGCGCATCGCGGCATCCAGACAGTGATCAAGGCGATCATCAATCTGGCCGAACAAGCCGCTAAGGAGCCGTGGGCAATGGCCCCGCAGGCTGATCTCTCGGCTGCCAAGGACAAGCTCAAGAAGCTGATCGGCAAGGACATTGCGGCGGCCTACAAAGTCACTGACAAGTCGAAGCGTTCGAATCTGCTCAACGAAGCACGCGCGAAGGGCAAGGAAGCCTTTGCCGATGCTGCGCCGCAGGACCAGATGGCTGCGGGCAAGCTGATGAAGAAGCTCGAAGCCGAAATCGTCCGCACTGCAATCCTGAAGGATGGCGCGCGCATTGATGGCCGCAGCACGACGCAGATCCGACCCATCAACGCGATTGTCGGCTTCCTGCCACGCACGCATGGTTCGGCGCTGTTCACACGCGGCGAAACGCAGTCGATCTGCACGACGACCTTGGGCACCAAGGACGCCGAGCAGATGATCGACGGCCTCAATGGCCTGTCCTATTCGAACTTCATGCTGCACTATAACTTCCCGCCCTATTCGGTCGGTGAAGTCGGTCGCTTCGGGGCCCCCGGGCGTCGCGAAGTCGGCCATGGCAAGCTCGCCTGGCGCGCGCTGCACCCGGTGCTGCCGTCGAAGGAAGATTTTCCCTACACGATCCGCGTTCTCAGCGACATCACCGAGAGCAACGGCTCCTCGTCGATGGCCACTGTCTGTGGCGGTTCGCTGTCGATGATGGATGCCGGGGTTCCGCTCAAGCGTCCGGTTTCGGGCATTGCGATGGGCCTGATCCTCGAAGGCAAGGAATTCGCGGTCATCAGCGATATCCTCGGCGACGAAGATCATCTCGGCGACATGGATTTCAAAGTTGCGGGCACGTCCGAAGGCATCACCACGATGCAGATGGACATCAAGATTGCCGGCATCACCGAAGAGATCATGAAGCAGGCACTGAAGCAGGCCGCCGAAGGCCGCACGCACATCCTTGGTGAAATGGCCAAGGCACTGGGCGAAACCCGCACCGAATTGTCGGAATTCGCACCGCGTATCGAAACGATGCAGATCGACAAGGCGAAAATCCGCGACATCATCGGGACGGGCGGCAAGGTTATCCGCGAAATCGTGGCGACTACAGGCGCCAAGGTCGACATCGATGACGAAGGCCTGATCAAGATTTCGTCGTCCGATCCGTCGCAGATCGAAGCGGCCCGCAAGTGGATTTCGGGAATCGTCGAAGAAGCCGAAGTCGGCAAGGTCTATGACGGCAAGGTCGTCAACATGGTCGATTTCGGCGCGTTCGTGAATTTCATGGGCGGCAAGGACGGCCTCGTCCACGTCAGTGAAATCCGCAACGAACGGACCGAAAAAGTCACTGACGTGCTGAGCGAAGGTCAGGCCGTGAAGGTCAAGGTTCTCGAAATCGATCCGCGCGGCAAGGTCCGCCTGTCGATGCGTGTCGTCGATCAGGAAACCGGTGCCGAACTCGAAGACACCCGCCCGCCCCGCGAAGAACGCCCCCGCGGTGATCGTCCGGATCGTGGTCCCCGTCGTGACGGCGAAGGCCGTGGTGACCGTGGACCCCGTCGTGATGGCGGTGGCGGCGGTGGTGATCGCGGTCCGCGTCGCGATGGCGGCGGTGATCGCCCCCCGCGTGGTGACGGTGGATCAGGCGGCTACGGCGGCGGTCGTGCGGCCAAGTCGGATGACGACAACAGCCCCGCCCCCGAATTCGCCCCCGCGTTCCTGACGGGCGACCGCGACTAAACAATAAAAGGTTCTGGAGAAGACCAACGAATGGGGCTGCCGAAAGGTGGCCCCTTTTTTTGTGTTTGGCGAAGCCGTTCGTTAGGTGTTCACCATGCGCTCCATACCGTCCGATTTCTCCCGTGAGACCGTTACCGCCATCGACGCGACACTCGATCGCGTGGTTCGTGATGATGGTGTTCGCATTCCGCTCGCCATCGAGAGCGGTAGCCGCGCATGGGGCTTCCCGTCACCCGACAGTGACTATGATTGCCGGTTTATATTCGTCCGCAATGAAGATGCCTATTTATCACTCACGGCTCCACGTGATGTTATCGAGACGCCGCTCATCGGCGATCTCGACATCAACGGCTGGGATTTGGGCAAGGCACTGAGGCTGATGCTCAAAGGGAATGCAGTCATTCTCGAATGGTTACGCTCGCCGGTAATTTATCGCGGGGATGAGAGTTTTAGGGAGGCCTTCCTTTCGCTTGCCCAAAGTCATGCCGAACGGCAGCTAATTGGGCGGCACTATCTCCACCTTGGCGAGCGGCAGGCGCGAACCTATTTTGGGGATGGCAAGTCGGTTGCAGTCAAGAAACTGTTTTATGCCCTTCGTCCTGCTGCTGCACTGCGATGGATGCGGTTGCACCCAAATGACGCCGTTCCGCCGATGCACTTCCCGACGTTGATGGCCGATTGTGCACCTCCGGCTGACGTTACTGCCGTCACTAAAGAGCTGCTCGTTCGCAAGGCAGAAACGCGCGAGATGGGCGAAGGTCCGTTGCCCGTCGCGATAGCTCGATTTGTAGAAGGCGAATTTGCGGAAGCTCGCGCTGAATTTGAGGGCGGCACTGTCCGTATCTCCAAGACGGCCCGCATTGAGGCGGATCATTTTTTTCGGAGTATCGTGCGAAATCTTTAACGAGCGCCATCGCGCGCCTTGCTAACCGCCCCCAGCCCCTCCCCCATCATCTGCGACGGAAACGGCCCCACCAGCCCCCGCGCATCGTCCCAGTCGCCGGTCAGCCAGCGGTCATAATCCCACGGGTTGAGGATCATCGGCATCGACTTGGCGTTTGCCGCCGCGACCATCGGGTTGGGTTCGCAGGTCAGGAACGCGAAGCTCAGCACTTCGCTGTCGCGCCAGATGCCGGCAAAGGCGAAGACGGGTTCGGACGGCACGGCATACCAATGCTGCGTCCGCATCCCCTTCAACCCGCCCCATTCCATGAAACTGGTGACGGGGACGAGGCAGCGAAACTCGGTGTGGCGCAGCGTGCCGATCCAGAACGGCGAGTCGAGATTGCGGACATTATGCACCGGCGATCCGCCCGCCGCGAGCACCTTGGGCGGCGGCGGCACCCCCCAGACGCGCGGGACGAGGCGGCGACCTTCCTTGCCCTGCAGAATGACTGGTGCGAACTTGCCCGGCGCAACATAATCCGGCTTCCAGGGATCAGGGCCGGGGTCCGCGTCAAAAATATCCGCAATAGCCTTTGCGGCAGCGTCGAGACGGTAGAGCAGGCACATCGTCGCAAGATGTGGCGGGCGACGGGGCCGGACGTCAAGAGGGCACGGGCGTTGCATGCTTGCCTTGCATTCCGGGTTCGCGCAGTCTGCAAGCGATGCGCAGTATCCTCCTTTGTCTCATCCTCCTCACATCCGCCTGCACCCGGCCCGAAGCGCGCGTGCGTGTCGCATTTGATGCCACGCGGGTGACCGATGTTCGCGTCTCGGGCCTCGCCGACCGGACCACGAAGCGCCGCGTGACCGCCGATGATCCAGTGCGCGTGGCGAGTGTGACCAAGCTCGTCGTCGCGCTCGGCGTGATGCGGTTGGTCGAGGCGGGCCAGCTTGATCTCGACCGTGACGCGTCGGATTATCTCGGCTGGCGGCTGCGCAATCCAGCCTTTCCCGATGCACCGGTCAGTCTGCGCATGCTGCTGTCGCACACAAGCGGGGTGCGCGATGCCAATGACTATCGTGTGCCGCTCGGAAAAACAGTACAGGCGGCGCTGGCCGATCCGCGCGCGTGGGACGCCGCCCATCCGCCAAGCCGCTACTTCACCTATTCAAACCTAAACTTCCCCGTCATCGGCAGCATCATGGAAAAGGTCGGCGGCGAGCGTTTCGACGCCCTGATGCAGCGCCTCGTCCTGAAACCGCTCGGCGTCGAGGGCTGTTTCAACTGGCCAACGTGCAGCGACGCGCAAGTCGCCCGCGCCGTTGTTCTCTATCACGCCGACGGCAGCGTGCGCGGCGATGACTTGCAGGGCAAACAACCGCCCTGCCCCGTGTTCACCGACAGCCCCGGTTGCGACTTGAGCGGCTATCGGCCAGGTGACAATGGCGCGCTGTTTTCACCACAAGGCGGTTTGCGCATTTCGGCGCGCGGGCTGGCGAAAATCGGTCAGATGTTCCTCAATGGCGGCAAGGGCTTTCTGTCGCCCGTATCACTTGCCGCGCTGACCACGCCCGTCTGGACTTATGACGGCAGCAACGGCGATACTGAGAAAGGCTTTCATTGCCGCTATGCGCTCGTTGTCCAGATATTGGCCACGAAACAGGCAGGATGCCGCGACGACCTGTTCGGCGACGGTAAGGCGCGCGTCGGCCATGCAGGCGAAGCTTACGGCCTGCGCTCGGGCCTGTGGATCGACGGCTTCTCGGGCAAAGGCGTCGCCTTTTTTGCGACTGCCGTTCCCGATGAAGCGCCGAAGGGAACGCGGTCGGCGTTCACAATTGTCGAAGAAGCATTGGCACAAGGAAAGCCGTAACGGGTTTACGCTATTGCAAATCACTCGCATTTTTGGCATCTGCTGATCGTTGCTTGAGAAGGATTCGCAATGCGTTACGTTCACATCTTCGCCATCACCACAGCCGCATTGCTGATCGCCCCCTCCGTCGCGCAAGCCGATGAAAGTCTATGGATATACACCAAGGGCGCCGAAACGCTGCCCAAGGGCAAAACTGAAGTCAAAATTTCGGTCGTCTCGCGGCGCGGGAAAGCGGATTCGGATTATGTTTTTAACGACATCAGGCTTGAAGCCGAACATGGCATTACCGATCGCCTGACCGCTTATGGCGAACTGCTCGTTTTCAACCATGATTACTCGACCACCAACCCAGACTTGCAACCATTCTATGATACGCAGGGTGGCGCGGGCGGGCGTTTCAAAAAAACCTCGATTGCCGGCTTTGAGCTGGGCGCAAAATATAATGTGCTGAGCCCTTACAAGGATCCGATTGGGCTTGCCGTCAGCGTCGCTTGGGACCACCGCTTCAAATACCGGCTTGATGGATCAGACATTAATCAGGACGCGGTCGAACTGACGCTCCATTTTCAAAAGAACTTCCTTGATAATCAGCTGATCCTTGCGTTCTCGCCAAAGATCGAATGGGAAGACCGCCAGTCGCCAGGCATCATCGAAAAGGAAATCGCACTCGATATTGCGGCGGGCATCTCATACCGGGTTGCGCCAAAATGGTTTATCGGTGGCGAATTCCGTCACCAATCGGATTACTTGAGCCCGCTTGACACAACGACTGGCGAATATGATCCCAATCTAACGCCGTCAAAATTCCCGTTTAAGTTTGGCAGCCAATATCAAAACGGCAATTATCTCGGGCCGACAGTCCATTATGCCGACAAGAAATGGTGGGCGACAGCGGGCGTGTTGTGGCAGATTTCGGGCGGTGGCGAATTCGCATTCAACCGCGACGGCAAGAATGTCGATGAGCACGAGCGCGTCCACATCGGCCTGACCATGGGCCTGGAACTGTAGCCATGATGCGGCGGCGGACGTTCCTTGGTGCTTTGCCGGCGGGTTTGCTAATATCCAGCGAAGCCGCGCAGGCGACGGTTTATTTTACCGGCGACGCGGTCAAACGCAGCTTGTTTCCCGGTGCGACGCGTTTCGTTGATCGTTCCGTGACGCTGTCAAAGGCGCAGATGGCCGGGATCGCAAAAGCGTCGCGCGCGCGCGTCACTGCGCCCAATGTTATTGCGATGGACGCCTATAGCGGGACGAACAAGCTCGGGACGTTGTTGATCGACAAAGTTTTTGGCAAGCATGAATTCATCACCTACGCCGTTTCGCTTGACCCAGCGGGCGCAGTGCGCGGCATTGAAATCATGGAGTATCGCGAATCCTATGGGGACCAGATCCGCATCCCGAAATGGCGAGCGCAATTTTCCGGAAAACGCTATGGCCAGCCCCTGCAGATCGACAAGGAAATCCGCAATATCTCGGGCGCAACGCTCTCGTGTGTCCACATTACTGATGGCGTCCGCAGGCTACTCGCCACGCATGCGCTTGTCCTCGCGGCCTAAGTCGCTCGCGTGGAGCCGCTGCTGACAAGACGAGCGCGGCCACTGCTCGGCACCATCGTCGAAATTGCAATCGTGGGTGGCAATGATGCTGCGTTTGAAGCCGGTTTTGCCGCCATCACGCATGTGCATCGACGCATGTCATTTCATGACCGCGACAGTGATGTATCGCGGATCAATACGGCGTCGCAAAGTCGGGTGGTCGCTCTCGATCCACATACAATCGTCGTGCTGCGCGCTGCTCTGGACTTGCATAGGCAAAGTCGGGGCTTGTTCACTTTGTGCGTAGGTCGCGCTTTGGTGCGAAACGGCTTCCTGCCGCGCAATGGAACCGGCCACCTCGGGCAGATTTCGGGAATGATGGACGACATTGCCATAATCGACGAAACGCATGTCCGCATTGCCAGCCCGGTACTGATTGATCTTGGCGGCATTGCAAAAGGCTATGCCGTTGACGTCGCGGTTGACGCCCTAATCGCGGAAGGCGTGACGTCAGGCATCGTCAATGCAGGCGGTGACTTGCGCGTGTTTGGTGACGTCAACCATCCGGTGACGTTACGGGTTGGGGATGGAACTTTGATCGGACTGCCCGCATTGAAAAATACCGCCATCGCAAGCTCTGAAAACACGCGATATCGCAAGCGCCGCAACGGGATTGCCGTGACCCCCCATGTCGGCCCCGACGGTAAATCTGTCCTGATCGACACGCTCGTCAGTGTATCCGCATCAACCTGTATGATCGCCGATGCCATGACCAAAGTCGCAATGAGCGACGTCGCGCTGGCTGATGTTATCCTTGCGCGCCATGCTGGCAAAGTATTGGTCGCCCCCGCCATGGCCGCCGCCTGATGCCCAACACCCGCTCCGCACGCCTTGCCCGATGGCAGACTCTGTTGATCACGATCAGTGGGTCCGTGCTGTGGTTAAGCGGTGCGGCGTGGTTGCTGCTGCATTATTTCGGGCAGGTTCAGGGCGAGTTCGGCGTCGAGACCAATGCGCTCGAGCCGTGGTTCCTGCGCTTGCACGGCCTTGCGCTGATCCCTGCCCTGCTCGGCTTCGGGACTCTGTTCGTCGTCCATATTCCAAAGGGGTGGAAGGACGTGAGCCAGCGCATCGCAGGCGTTGCTCTGACCAGCTTTTTCGCTGTGCTGATCCTGACCGGATACATGCTTTATTATGTCGGCGATGACGGGCTGCGCAGCTGGACGAGCTTTATCCATTGGGTGCTCGGGCTCGGCGTTCCAGGCATTTTCATCTGGCATTATATGGGCCGAAAAACGTCAGCTCGAAAACGCAAGAAGCTGTCTTAGCCTGCTGCCGCTGCAACAACCACGCTCGGGCAATAACCCTCATATATGGTCTAAAACCGCAATCCAATCTCGCCGAGCAACGCCGGGATGCGTTCCTTGAACGGGAAAAACCCCTTCGTCGCGTGCGGCCAGAATGCACTGTCCCATTCGCGACGGATGCGGACGAGCGACAGGCCCGCAGCCTTCAGGGCGGGCTCGATGGCCGTCAGCGCATCAGCGACAGGGCCGACCGGCGCATAAGGCGTCACGACTGCTTTTGCTTTCGCAGCTTGAGCAGCGGCAAGTATCGCATCGGCATCCAATGCGCCTGTGCTGGTCGAACAGTTGAAATATTTGCCCGCCCGTTCGCGCGCGTCGTCGGTTGCGGCAGTGACGAATGTGGCGGCCTTGGCACCCCATGGCCAACCGGAAACAACCGGCGCTGCGAAGGCGGCCCGGATCGCAGCATCCTTGGCAAACAGACTCTCACCATGAAGGTCTTCACCCGTCAACAGCAGCAACGTCGGCGTGCGCGGGTCAATCGCGGCAGGCGCCGGTATCGGCATCGCTTTGCCAATCGGCGCCTCGGTCAACGCCACGGCTTCGCGCGCCAGACCCTTGGGCGAATAGCGCCCGCCCGTATAACGCGCGATGTTGTCAGCCGTCGCGAGATAAGTTTTGCCCGCGGTCTGCAACCCCGCGACCCAGCGCCACGACAAGGTATTCGACGCAGGATCGGCATCGACCAGATGGCGCAGGAAGAAATCCGCGCCCAGCGTCCACGGCAACCGCAGCGTGAAAATCCAGATCGACGCAAACCACATGCGCGCGTGATTGTGGAGGTAGCCAGTCTCGGTCAGCTCACGTGCCCAGTCGTCGAACCCGTCAATGCCGGTCGTGCCCGCTTCGGCAGCGGCAATGGCTTTCATCAGGCCGCTGCCACGCTCGATGGCATCGCGTTCGGCGATAAACCGCGCCCACACGTCGGCCCGCATTTCAAGCCAGCCTTTCCAATAGGTGCGCCACAAAACTTCCTGCACAAATTTCTCGGCAACCGCCCCCGAATGCCGCGCCAGCACAGCGGCAACGACTTCCTCCTCGGTAATCAGGCGGTGGCGGATATAAGGCGACAACACCGAGACATTCGCGCGCGCATCCGGCCCATGATCGGCGTTGCGCCCATCGGCATAAATCCGCCCGGCGCGCGGCACGAAATCATTGAGACGCGCGAGACCCGCGCTGCGTGTGGGGGTGAAGGTCAAGCGGCTTGGCGAACAGCGTAGATCGCGGGGCGATAGCGTGGTGGGGGAATAGGGTCGTCATGCTTTTCAGCCGATGCAATCCATTCCTCAATCGCGATACGACCTTCGCGTGCAGCTTCTTCGGGGTCATCACCGTGGGCGCTGCATCCTTCGAGATCAGGGACGTCGGCAATCCAGCATTGATCAGGCTCATGCCAAAAAATGTTGATGTGGTAATGCGGGATCATTTGTCATCCAGTGTCAGGCCATATTTTTCGATTATATCGCGAAACTGGTCGATCTGATAGTCTTTTGCATCCTTGCCGCGCGGCTGGATTTGCATCCGTTGCGGGAGGGTCATGTGCCGATAGGTGTGGTGACTTCCACGCACATGATCGAGGCGATAGCCGAACGCTTCAAGCAGGCGCTGGAATTCGACAAAGGTGATCGATCGCTTATGGAGAAACTTTTCATAGAGTTTGGCAATGCGCGTCATAGAGGCCCCGTTAAGTTCGGTGGCAGTCTATCTGTCGGCTAAATTAGTCAGATACAAGCATGAAGCCCGGCCATTTCCACCCGTTCGTCTCACACCCCTTCCAACAGCTGCCCCTCAGCAATCTTCCTCTGCCACAATGCCGGTGCCGTCTTGTGCACACTCTCCCCCGTTGCATCGACGGCAACCGTCACGGGCATATCCTCGACCGTGAATTCGTAAATCGCTTCCATGCCAAGGTCTGCAAAGCCGACGACCCGCGACGCCTTGATCGCGCGCGCGACGAGATAGGCCGCACCGCCGACCGCCATCAGATAGGCTGCCTTGTGTTTGCGGATCGCATCGATCCCGGCGGGGCCGCGCTCGGCTTTTCCGACCATTGCGATCAGGCCGGTTTCGGCGAGCATCATTTCGGTGAATTTGTCCATGCGCGTGGCCGTGGTCGGACCAGCGGGGCCGACGACTTCATCGCCCACGGGATCAACCGGGCCGACATAATAAATGGTACGGCCCTTGAAGCTGACGGGCAGCGGCTCCCCCTTGGCCAGCATATCCTGAATCCGCTTGTGCGCGGCATCGCGGCCCGTGAGCATCTTGCCGTTCAGCAACAAGCGGTCGCCCGGTTTCCAGCTGGCCACAATCGCGGGCGTCAGCGTATCGAGATCGACGCGGATCGCTGCCTTGTCGGGCGTCCAGTTCACATCAGGCCATTCGCTGAGCTTTGGCGGCTCAAGGAACACCGGCCCGTCCCCTCGAAGCGTGAAATGCGCATGGCGCGTCGCAGCGCAATTCGGAATCATCGCGACCGGTTTCGAGGCGGCATGCGTCGGCCAGCTTTCGATTTTCACATCAAGGATCGTCGCCAGCCCGCCCAAGCCCTGTGCGCCAATGCCCAGCGCGTTGACTCGGTCAAAAATCTCGATCCGCAGCCGTTCGGTGTCATTCGTGGGGCCGCGCACTTTCAAGGACGCCATGTCGATGTCGCCCATCAGGCTTTCCTTGGCGAGCGTCATCGCCTTTTCCGCGGTCCCGCCAATGCCAATGCCGAGCATGCCGGGGGGGCACCAGCCCGCGCCCATTTTCGGGATTTGCTCAAGCACCCAGTCAACGATGCTGTCACTGGGGTTCAGCATCGCGAACTTCGACTTGTTCTCGCTGCCGCCACCCTTGGCCGCGACGGTCACTTCGACATAGGCACCCGGAACCATTTCGACGTTCACGACCGAGGGCGTATTGTCCTTCGTATTCACCCGGCTGAATGCGGGATCGGCAACAATCGAGGCGCGGAGCTTGTTTTCAGGGAACAGATAGGCGCGGCGGACGCCCTCATCGACGACTTCCTGTAAAGAGCGGTTGGACTCCAGCCGACACTCCTGTCCCCATTTGACGAACACGGTCACGATGCCGGTATCCTGACAGATTGGCCGATGCCCCTCGGCACACATCCGGCTATTGGTCAGGATTTGCGCGATGGCGTCCTTCGCGGCTGGCCCCTGCTCGGCCGCATAGGCCACCCCCAGCGCGCGGATATAATCCATCGGGTGGAAATAGCTGATATATTGCAGCGCATCGGCAACGCTTTCGATCAGGTCGGATTCGCGGATTATCGTCGTCATGCTATGCCCCGGAAATGAGTTCGCCCCGCCCTAAGCGCCCCGCCGCTGACGCTCAAGCGATGCCTGCTGATCTCGCGCGTTTCCTGCGCGAGGAGTTGGGCGGTGAGGCTCCGGCGGGTGGATCGTGGGATGTGTCCGGCAAACTCTGGCGCTGGCAGGGGAAAGCGAAAGACGGCGCGCCCAGCCCCGTCTCATGGTTTTTCATCACCATCGACGGGCCGGTTGCCGAGGCCATCCGCGCCGCATCCCCCGGGCGGACGGCGGCATGGGGATCGGTCTATGTCAGCGTCACGATCGGCGCGACGCACTGGCGCACCTCGCTGTTCCCGAGCAAAGATGTCGGCGGTTACATGCTCCCCGTCAAAGCCGCCGTGCGCAAGGCCGAACGGCTTGACGAAGGCAGTGAAGCACGGGTGCACCTCGAAATCTGAATTAACCACCGCGCCTTGTGTTCGGTTAAATGCCCGCTAACCTGCTCGTCGGGCGGGGATTTAGGCAGCAATGCTGCTGACACAAGGTCGCAATCCCTCACGGAGCGGGAGTGCGTACCATGGGTATTTCGAAACAGGTTTCACGGGTGGCGCTGATGGCGGGATTGCTGGGCAGCGCGAGCGTCGCGTGGGCGGATGGCACGGTGGAGTGTAATACAAACGCAACGGGTGGTGGCCTGTCGACAGAATGTGGCATTGGCTCAATCGCCAGCGGCCTTGGCGCAACGGCAATTGGTTCTGCGACAAATGCTACCGGTGAATCCGCCATCGCCGTTGGCGGCGATGCTGGAGATCTGGACAGTGTGGGTGCCACCGCTAGTGGCTTCCATGCCTCGGCATTTGGGCCGGACGCAGTCGCCGATGGCTTTCGGGCTTCGGCAATTGGACTTGCCGCCAAAGCAGCTGGCAATCAAGCAACTGCCGTTGGTCCATTTGCTAACGCCAGCGAGGAAGCGGCCAGCGCATTTGGCTCCAATGCTCTTGCGAGCGGCCTTCAATCGACTGCGATTGGCCGCGCGGCGCTCGGCAGCGCATCGCAGACAACAGCCGTCGGTGGTCGCGCCGAAGCAACCTCAGGACTGGCAACAGCGTTGGGTTACGGAGCACAAGCCGGTGGCATCGGACTTGGTGCGACAGCAGTTGGCTCGGGCACATCAGCGACCAATGGTGGCGCGAGCGCTTTCGGCAGCTCTGCAAGAGCTACAAATATTGACGGTACAGCGCTTGGCAGCGGCGCAATGGCGAGCGGTGTCCAGAGTACCGCTGTTGGGGTTTTCAGCGCAGCGAGCGGCGAGCAAAGTGTCGCCAATGGAGCCAGCAGCGCAGCGACTGGGCGACTCAGCGCTGCTCTGGGATCTGCTAGCACCGCTAGTGGCAACTTTAGCGCGGCAATCGGCGTCAACAGCAATTCTGCTGGCAATGGCGCGATGGCGTTTGGTGCCATGGCGACAACGGTGAATGCGGCGACCCAGACAAATGGCAACATCGCGATTGGTAGTTCCTCAAACTTGGTCAACAATGGCTTGTTTGGTGGCACGCAGACGACCGCCAACGGTGGCAATTCAATCGCCATTGGAACAGCGGCACAAGCGACCGGGTTACGCGGGGTCGCCATCGCTAGCGGCGCAACTGCTGCCGGTCAGGACAGCATCGCTCTTGGCGCCGACGCGAAAGCCTTGCAGGCCAATGCCATCGCACTCGGCTTGGGCGCGCGGGCGTCGACCGGCAACGCCACGGCATTCGGCGTGAGTTCCGAAGCCACCGGCGGCATTGGTGCCGTCGCATTCGGCAATGCCAGTTATGCAGGCGCGGAAAATGCGCTGGCGTTTGGATATGCCAGCCAGAGCACGTCGATGAACACGACATCACTGGGTGCGGTTAGCCGCGCGCAAGCTGTGGGCGCGACCGCCGTCGGCTTCCAAGCGGCTGCGGTCCACAGCGGCTCAACTGCCATCGGCGCAAACGCAGCCACGACGCGCGCCAATCAGGTGCGGCTCGGCACGACCGGCACCAGCATTTCCATCGCCGACATCGGTGCCTCCGACGCCGCACAGGCGGGACAGGAATTCTTCCTGACCATCGACAACAGCGGGACGGTTGGCAAAGGCGCGCAATCCTCTGCATTGATCGCCAGCCTCCAGTCGAGCCAGGCATTGATCGATGACCAGGTTGCAGCGCTCCAGTCCGGGCAAACGCGGCTGTTTGACCTCGCCACCGTCAACCGGCGCGAAGCGCGGCGCGGGATTGCTGCGGCGGCAGCGTTTTCGGGGGTGACAATGCCGTCGGCTCCCGGACGGACGGCGCTGGTCGGCGGTACGGCGGTTTATAAGGGCGAGGTTGCATTCAGTGCTTCGGTCGCACACCGCTTCAACACGTCAACGCCGCTTGCGCTCAGCGCGGGCATTTCGCATTCGGGTCGCGACGACACAATCGTCCGCGCGCACATCGCCACCGAGTTCTGACGTTAACCCTAGCCGATTGCCTTAACGCGATATTCGGCTTAGCCCCCTCTCAATCAGCGGGTCGCATTGCCGGCTGAACGAGAGTCGGCAACGCCCGGCACATGCTCTTTCGGCCTCATGTTTTGAGGGGGAAAGAACTGTGACCAATTTCCGTAAAATCCTGTTCGCCAGCACGGCCAGCTTGCTGACGCTTTCCTTTGCGACGACGGCTCAGGCGAACGAATGCCTCGTCGATACCAATGTCGATGGCACCGCGACGGCGGGGGTCGATTCGATCAATGGCGCAAGCGACGGTAATGCCGTCGCAGATTTGACCCGGTTCGCTTGTGGACCCAACGCATCCGCGACCGGCACCAGTGCCACTGCAATCGGTGCAAGCGCGCAGGCAACAACGGCCGACGCCACAGCAGTGGGCCGGTTTGCCAATGCAGGGAACACCGGCGCCGGGAGCACAGATGGCGACACCGCTCTCGGAGCCAATTCGTTGGCGACCGGGTCGGGCGCTGGCGCCGCGCTGGCAGTCGGGAGCTTTGCCAACGCCCAGGGTGCAGGAGCGACCGCGATCGGCAATGATGCAAGAGCAAACGGGCAGGGCGCACTTGCCGTCGGCGGCAACGATCCCGGCGATGCGCAAAGGACCGAAGCCAACGCAGCGCAAACAACCGCAATCGGCAGTTTCGCCCGCGCGACCGCAATCGGCGCATCAGTCTTTGGTAACGGCGCAAACTCCGCTGGCATCAATGCGGTCGCAATCGGCGCGAGCAGTACCGCAAGCCTCGCCGGCACCATCGCCATCGGTGGCGATAGCAGCGATGTTGGCACTGTCGGCGCAACCGCCAGTGCGCTGAACGCCATTGCCATCGGTGCTGATTCAAGCGCAGCGGGTGCAAATGCTGTTGCGCTTGGGTTGTCGGCAACGGCGAGCACGTCACAAAGCATCGCCGTTGGTCTTTCGGCAAATTCAGGTGGCTCGCAAAGTATCGCGATCGGGGCGGGCTCGACGGCTCAAGGACAACAAGGCATCGCCATCGGCGCAAACGCAAGTTCTGCACTTACCTCAGGGAATAGCATCGCCATCGGCAATGGCGCGCAGTCGACAGCGACATCGACAATTGCAATCGGGGGTTCGGCATTGGCATCCGCAACCAACACAACCGCAGTCGGTGTTGCGGCGCAGGCGACCGGCGGCAATGCCTCCGCGTTCGGTGCCCAAGCCATCGCAACAAACGACGGATCGGCCTTTGGCTTGGACGCTCAGGCGTCGGCATTACGCGGCGTCGCCTTGGGACACCGGGCCCGGGCGGTCGGAATCGCGTCAATTGCCATCGGGGCGGATAACAACGCGTCATTCGAAGGGGCCAAGGCATCGGGCGCGTCGTCGATTTCGATTGGCGCGGACTCCGCCGCAGCAGGCGACAGCGCGATCGCGCTGGGGGCACTGTCGAGCGCGGGACAAATCAACAGTATCGCCCTCGGTAAGGGAGCCAATGCCCAATCATCAGGCGCACTCGCCATCGGCACCAATGCCAAGGCGGTCGGCGGGAACTCGTTTTCGGTCGGCGCGAGTTCGGAAACCAACGGGCTGGGCACAGTCGCCTTCGGAAACGCTTCCTTTGCGGGCGGCGAGAATGCGCTGGCATTCGGATACGCCTCACAAGGCACGTCGGCGAACGCCACCTCGCTTGGCACCTTCTCGCGCGCGCAAGCCGTCGGCGCGACGGCTGTGGGCTTCCAAGCCGCCGCAACGCATGCTGGCTCCACCGCCATCGGCGTCGATTCGGCGACCACCCGCGCCAATCAGGTGCGGCTCGGCACGACCGGAACCAGCATCTCCATCGCCGACATCGGCGCATCCGACACCGCGCAGGCAGGACAGGAATTCTTCCTGACCATCGACAACAGCGGGACCGTCGGCAAAGGCGCGCAGTCCTCCGCTGTCCTTGCAGGGCAATCATCGATGATCGCGGGTCTGCAAGCCGGGCAGGCATTAATCGACGATCAGGTCGCAACGCTGTTCAATCTTGCCGACGTGAACCGGCGCGAAGCGCGGCGCGGGATTGCCGCAGCAATGGCGATGGCGGACGCGCCCTTTCCGTCGGCCCCCGGCAAGACCAGCTATGCGGCCAAAACCGGCGTCTATCGCGGTGAAGTCGCCTTCAGCGCCTCACTCTCGCACCGCCTGAACGTCGGATCGCCCTTCGCGCTCACCGCCAGCGTCTCGCATTCGGGTGGCAAGGACACTGGTTTGACAGCAGGACTCGCTGGGGAATTCTAAAGACCGGGTCAATCACATCTTCCGGTGGCCCGCTTGCGAAAAGATCGCATTCGGGTTGTAACCCCCTGAATTTGCATATCTTGATGGCTGTGCCATAGAGCGTTGCAATGACCGGGTCGCATCCGGCTGATCGAGCGGCAGCAATGTTTGCCCATAAAGCTCCCGGCATTCACTTCTCGAGGAGCTTTATTGTGCGCATTGCAAAATCACTGATCATCAAATCGTCGTTCGTTCTATCGGCCAGCCTTTTTGCGATGGCGGCCACGCCCGCGATGGCCGCCGAATGCCTGCTCGACACGAATAATAATGGCACTGCTGACGTAGGCGATACGGACGGCGGTGCGATCTCATCCGTAACTCAGTCGCTTGCTTGTGGCCAACTGGCGAATGCGAATACACAGGGCACGACTGCTGTTGGATATGATGCGGCTGCGTCGAACTTTTATGCAACGGCAATCGGAACGTCTGCGCGCGCCGTAACCCGCGAATCTATCGCGGTCGGGTATCAAGCAAGCGCAGTCGGTGAGTCGGCAATTGCGGTCGGCTACGCCGCCAGAACATATGCAGAGGTTCAGGTGGTCATCGGTGAATTTGCTGGTTGCACCAGCGCTTGCCCCGGTGCGATAGGTTCAATCGCCATTGGTAGAAGCTCTCGCATTGTTGAACCCGAGTCTACAGCGGTGGGCTATTTGTCCCAAACATATTCTTACGCCACCACAGCAATCGGCGCGCAAGCCGTGGCGGGCGTCAACGGCTCGTCCGCCGAAACCGGTGCAAGTGCATTTGGCTTCGGCGCGAATGCAAACGGGCAAAATTCGACAGCGATTGGCGTCTTTACCAAGGCGTCGGGCACAAGTTCAACCGCAATGGGTCTCGGCGCGCAAGCCACCGGGCTTCGCAGTTTGGCCATCGGCGTCGACGGGGGGGACGCCGATACTTTTGGCGCTATCGCCAGCAATCAAGAAAGCATCGCGATTGGTGCCGATGCAGTGGCGTCAGGATCGTCGGCAATTGCACTTGGCGCAACAGCGAGCGCATCACAGGTAAACAGCATCGCATTCGGCAGTAGCGCAAAAGCGCAATCCGCGGGATCACTGGCCATCGGCACCAATGCCAAGGCGGTCGGCGGGAACTCGTTTTCGGTCGGGGCAAGTTCGGAAACCAACGGGCTTGGCACGGTCGCTTTTGGCAATGCGTCCTATGCGGGCGGTGAGAATGCGCTGGCATTCGGATACGCCTCACAAGGCACGTCGGCGAACGCGACGTCACTTGGCACTTTCTCGCGCGCGCAAGCCGTTGGCGCAACGGCCGTAGGCTTTCAGGCCGCAGCCACGCACGCAGGCTCTACTGCCATTGGGATCAACTCGGCGACCACACGCGCCAATCAAGTGCGACTGGGCACGACCGGAACCAGCGTCTCCATTGCCGACATCGGTGCCTCCGACGCCGCGCAGGCAGGACAGGAGTTCTTCCTGACCATCGACAACAGCGGCACGGTTGGCAAAGGCGCGCAGTCGTCCGCTGTGCTGGCTGGCCAGTCATCGATGATCGCGGGTCTGCAAGCCGGGCAGGCATTAATCGACGATCAGGTCGCAACGCTGTTCAATCTTGCCGACGTGAACCGGCGCGAAGCGCGGCGCGGGATTGCGGCGGCGGCGGCATTGACGCAAGCGCCCTTCCCCTCGGCGCCGGGTAAGACCGCCTATGCCGCCAACTCGGCGGTCTATCGCGGCGAAGTCGCCTTCAGTGCCTCGCTCAGCCACCGGCTCAACACCGGATCGCCCTTCGCACTTACCGCGGGCGTGTCGCATTCAGGCGGTAAAGATACCGTCGCGCGTGTTGGCGTGGCGGGCGAGTTCTGATGACGTGCGTGACCCGCTGATTATGACGCGACAATCGGCAACTGCCTGATCCGCTTGCCCGTCACCGCGAACAACGCATTCGCCAAAGCAGGCGCAGCCGGGGGCAGACCGGGTTCGCCAATGCCGCCCATTTTCGCGCCGCTTTCGATGAAGTGAACATCAATGGCGGTCGGCGAGTCGGCCAGTTTCAGGATGGGATAAGTATCGAAATTGGTTTGAACCACTGCGCCTTTCTCAATCGTGATCTGCTCACCGATGGCCGCGGACAGCCCCATGATGATGCCGCCCTCGATCTGCGCCGCTGCATTGCGCGGGTTCACGGTTGTCCCGCAATCGATCACGGCCCAGACTTTGCCGACCTTGGGCCGCCCGTCTTCGCCCATGCTTGCTTCGACGACATGCGCGGCAATGGTGCCAAAGCTCTCGACAATCGCAATCCCGCGTCCGGTGCCATCGGGCAGCGGGGTACCCCAGCCTGCGCGCTTGGCGACGGTTTCAAGGACGGCCAGTTGCCGCGACCCCGCGGGCAACTGTGAACGGCGAAATTCAAATGGGTCTTTGCCTGCCGCGTGCGCCAGTTCATCCACGAAGCTCTCGTTGAAAAAGCCGTGCTGGCTCGCGTTGACCGAGCGCCAGTAAGCGTTGACCTGGTTCGAGATATATTCGTGATGTCGTGCCTCGACCTTGGCAATGCTATAGGGAACATTGGCTTCGGCACCTGCGTTGTCCATTTGCGCATAGTCACTTGCCCACGCGGCGATCTTGCCGTCCTTGTCGAGCCCCGCCTGCAACCGCGCCGACACCTGCGGACGATACGCGCCCTGCCGCACATCGTCCTCGCGGCTCCAGATCAGTTTGACCGGATAGGGAACCTGCATCGCGATCTTGGCAATCTGGTCGACGATCTGGCTATAGGGCGGGAATCGCCGCCCGAAACCGCCGCCCATGATCATCGGGTGGAACATCACCTTGGCAACGTCGAGCCCTGCCGCCTTTGCAAACATCGTCCGCGCGCCGAGCGGGTCTTGCAACCCGCCCCACACGTCCAGCCGCCCGTCCTTGGCATGCGCGACAAGCGCGAACGGCTCCATCATCGCTTGATGCAGGAAGGGTGCCTTGTAATCGGCGTTGAGCAGCTTGCCGCCTTCGGGGGCCGCGAGCTTTTCACCGGTCGCGTTGAGCTTGGCTTGCGCATCAAAAATTGATTGCGTTGACAGCGCGCCGTGCCCGCCATCGGTGAACTTGGGCGTCAGCGCGGCAATCCCCTTGCTTGCCTGCCAATAACCCTTGGCAATCACGACCACGGCATTGTCGAGGTTGATGACTTTTTCAACACCCGCCACGGCAAGCGCGGGCGCAGGATCGACCGAAGTCAGTTTGCCGTCGCGCACCGGCGCCATCATGATCCGTGCGACACGCATGTCGGGCAGAGTCATGTCGATGCCATAAACCGCGCTGCCATCCACCTTGGCCGGGATGTCGAGGCGCGGGGTGTCCTTACCGATAAATTTGTAATCGGCGCGCGCCTTGAGCGGCGGATTGCCATCGAGCGACCGCCCTGCCGCCGCTTCGGCCAGTTCACCGTACCGCATCGACTTGCCCGATTTGGCATGCGTGACGACACTGTTCGCCGTCGTCAGTTCGCCCGCCGGAACGCTCATCCGGCTCGCCGCTTCGGCAACCATCGCCTGACGCGCCGCTGCCCCCGCTGCCCGCATCCCATTCTGGCCGGTAAAGCGCACCGCAGACGATCCGCCGGTAATCTGCAAATCCATCGAACGCGCAAGGATACCAACAAGCGATTCCGGCAGCGCATTGAAAATGCCCGTCTGTCCCGACATCTCGCCACCGAATGCACGACCAAGCGCCAGATTGGCAAACGCAGGCTCGGCAGGCGCATTGACGACGCTGATTTTTGCCCAGTCAGCATCAAGCTCTTCGGCGACCATCTGCGCC
>JANLSJ010000023.1:0-60146 GCA_031362355.1 Sphingomonas sp. | reverse complement strand
CCAGAACGTCATGGCTTGTCGGGCGCGGACTCGGCGACGCTTCCCGCAAATTCCTCGAAATCCTTGGCCTCCGTGAAGTCCTTATACACGCTGGCAAACCGGATATAGGCCACTGAGTCCAAACCCTTGAGGCCTTCCATTGCAAAGGCACCGATTTGTTGGGCTTCGATCTCCGCATCGCCCAGCGTTTCCAGTTGGCGCTGTATCCCCGACACCATCTGGTCGATCCGCGCCTGTTCGATCGGGCGCTTGCGGCAGGCGATGGCGACCGAGCGGGCGAGTTTGTCGCGCTCAAACGGCTCTTTTCGCCCCTCGCTTTTCAGGATCGTCAGCTCGCGCAACTGGATACGCTCGAACGTGGTGAAGCGCGCGCCACAGCTTTCGCATTGCCGCCGCCGCCGGATCGCCGCGCCGTCTTCGGTGGGGCGGCTGTCCTTTACCTGGCTGTCGTCATGGGCGCAGAAGGGGCAGCGCAACTAGAGTTCCGGATAAATCGGGAAGCGTTCGCACAGCGCCCGGACACGCGCGCGGACATTCGCCTCCACCTCAGGATCGCCATGTTCGCCCTTCTGTCGCAATCCGTCGAGCACATCGGCGATCATGTCGGCAATGTCGCGGAATTCCTTGACACCGAAGCCGCGCGTCGTGCCCGCAGGCGATCCGACGCGGATGCCGCTCGTTTTCATCGGCGGCAGCGGATCGTTGGGAATGCCATTCTTGTTGCAAGTAATCGCGGCACGTTCGAGCGCTTCGTCGGCATCCTTGCCGGTCACGCCCAGCGGGGTGAGATCAACCAGCGCGAGGTGCGTATCAGTGCCGCCCGAGACAAGGTTGCAGCCGCGCTCGTTCAACCGTGCGGCCATTGCTTTGGCGTTCTCGATTACAGCGCGCGAATAAAGCTTGAAATCGGGTTGAAGCGCTTCGCCGAACGCCACCGCTTTGGCCGCGATGACGTGCATCAGCGGGCCGCCTTGCGACCCTGGAAACACAGCCGAATTGAACTTTTTCGCAAGCGCTTCGTCGTTGGTGAGGATCATGCCGCCCCGCGGGCCACGCAACGTCTTGTGCGTTGTCGTTGTCGCAACATGCGCATGCGGGAAGGGTGAGGGGTGGACGCCGCCTGCAACCAACCCTGAAAAATGCGCCATGTCCACCCAGAAGATCGCGCCAACCGTATCGGCAATGGCGCGGAATCGCGCGAAGTCGATCTGGCGCGGATAGGCACTGCCGCCCGCAATGATGATTTTGGGCTTGTGCTCGATGGCGAGCGCTTCGACTTGAGCAAAATCAATGAGGTGATCGTCGGCATTCACACCATATTGAATGGCATTGAACCATTTGCCCGACATCGCGGCGCGCGCACCGTGCGTCAGATGTCCCCCTGCATCGAGGCTCATGCCGAGGATCGTGTCGCCGGGCTTGACGAGCGCCAGCATGACGGCCGCATTCGCCTGTGCGCCCGAATGCGGCTGGACGTTGGCAAAACCGCAGTTGAACAGCTGCTTGGCGCGTTCAATGGCGAGTGTCTCGACAGCGTCAGACGGCGCACAGCCCTGATAGTAGCGCTTGCCGGGGTAACCTTCGGCATATTTGTTGGTGAACACCGAACCTTGCGCCTCAAGCACCGCTTTTGAAACGATGTTTTCGCTCGCGATCAATTCGATCTGGTGCCGCTCGCGGTCGATCTCGCGGGTCAGACCCGAAAAGACTTGTGGATCGCTCTCGGCAAGTGTGCGCGTGAAGAAGCCATCAGGCTGCACATCATGCAAGGTTGCGGGATTGGTGCTCATGCGGGTTCCTTTACGAAATGCGGGTGGCCGAGTTTGTCGACGCGGGCGGTGTGACGGTCGCCGAGAAACGGCGTGGACAGAAAAGCAGACAAGCAATCGCGCGCCTGATCCGGCCCGATCAATCGCGCGCCAAAGGCGATGACATTGGCGTCATTATGCGAGCGGGCGAGGCGGGCGGACAGGTTTTCGCTCACCTGTGCGCAGCGGACGGCGGGGTGGCGGTTTGCGGCAATCGCGATGCCGATCCCTGATCCGCAAACAAGAACGCCGAAGCGCGCGTCACCCGAAGCAATGGCTTCGGCGACTTTGTAACCATAGTCCGGATAGTCCACCGAGATCGTATCGCTCGGTCCCAAGTCCTGAACATCGTGTCCCTGCGCGCGCATCCAGTCGATCAGCGCAGCTTTCATATCGAACCCGGCATGGTCGGATGCGACGGCAATGATCTGTGGGTCGGGTCGGCTGCTCAACGGATGATTCCTGACGAGTCGGGCGGTGAGCCGTCCCTGTAACAATACCGGTGGCATTTGCCACTGCGGACTTGTCCTCGTTGCGACAAATTGCTGCAATAATTTCGACTTGGGGCTGTAACTCGTCCGTCATTTGCGCAATGTAGCGGAACTGTCGCAACCGGGGATGATAAATGGCCGCCACAGCAGTTGACCGATCGCGCAATGTCGCGGTCAAAGCGGCGGTCCACCAGCATGAAAAGCTGTCGAAGGCGGGCCTGCTCGAGCGGGCATTTACCTTTGCATTCAAGGGGCTGGTTTATGCACAAATCTGGGAAGACCCGGTTGTGGATATGGAAGCGCTGGCGATTACGCCTGATTGCCATATCGTCACGATTGCGAGTGGCGGGTGCAATGCCCTAAGCTATCTGATAGCGAACCCGGCGGCAGTGACCGCGGTTGACCTCAACACCGCGCATGTGGCGTTCAACAGCCTGAAACATGCGGCAGTGCGCCATCTTCCCGACTATGCTAGCTTCCACCGTTTCTTTGCGCAGGCCGATGCCAAGGAAAACCTGCGCGCCTATAAGGTGCATATTCGCCCCTTCCTCGACGAGGCCACCCGGAATTATTGGGAAGGTCGCGATCTGATCGGGCGGCGGCGGATCGGGGGGTTCGCCAAGAATATCTACAAGCGCGGCCTGCTTGGCAATTTCATCGGCACCGCGCATTTGCTTGCAAAACTGTATCGCGTCGATCTGAAAGGCATGCTCGATGCGAAGAATGTCGAGGAACAGCGCGTCATTTTTGAAACGAAGCTTGCGCCGATTTTCGACAAGAAGTTTGTCCGCTGGCTGATCGATCAGCCAGCATCGCTGTTTGGTCTCGGTATTCCGCCTGCGCAATATGAGGCGCTCGCGGCGGACGATCCCGATGGCATTGGTGCTGTGCTGCGTGGCCGTCTTGAAAAGCTCGCATGCGATTTTGACGTGAAAGACAATTATTTCGCGCAGCAAGCCTTTGGTCGGGGATACGCGCAAGGGGCAGGGGCGTCGCTGCCGCCGTATTTGCAGGAGGTCAATTATGCCGATCTCGTCGCGCGGATTGGCCGCGTCGAAATATTGCATGCCAATTTCACGACGCATCTGGGCACTTGCCCGCCAAAGAGCCGCGACCGCTATCTGCTGCTCGATGCGCAGGACTGGATGACGGACGCACAGCTGACCGATTTGTGGGCGCAGATCACCCGGACGGCGCGGCCCGGCGCGCGGGTTGTTTTCCGCACCGCTGCGGCGCCGACATTGTTGCCCGGGCGGGTGCCGCAAGCGATCCTCGACCAGTGGGATTATCGCGCCGCTGAGTCGCTTGATTATACCCAGCGTGACAGGTCCTCGATTTACGGCGGCGTTCACCTCTATGTCCTGAAAGACGCAAATCTTGCCGGATAATAATGCGGCGCGGATGGATGCGATCTATGCCTATCAGCGGCACATCTATGATCTGACGCGCAAGTTCTTCCTGTTCGGGCGTGACCGGCTTGTGGCGACGCTCGACGTGCCGGATTGCGGCACCGTGCTTGAGGTTGGTTGCGGTACGGGCCGCAACCTCATTCTCGTGGCGCGGCGTTATCCGACGGCGCAGTTGTTTGGGATCGATATATCCGAAGCCATGCTGGCAACCGCGCGCAAGAGCATTGAGCGTGCGGGGCATAGCGGCCGCATCACACTGAAACAGGCTGACGCGACCAGTTTCGATGCTGCCACATTATTCGGTCATGCGCAGTTCGACCGCGTCTTCTTCAGCTACACCCTGTCGATGATTCCCGACTGGAAAGCAGCATTGCAGCAGGGAGTCAAAGCAACCGGCGGGAGTGCGCATGTTGTCGATTTCGGCCAACTTGAAGGCTGGCCGCGCGCTTTCAAAAGTGTGTTGTTCGCGTGGCTCGACAGCTTTGACGTCGAACCGCGTGCGATGCTGCCCGAGTTTATCCAGACATTGGGGCTGAAAGCGGAATTCAAGCCGCTGTATCGTGGCTATGCTTGGAGTGCCGTGCTTTCGCGGTAAGGCAAGGGCATGGATCACAAGCTGCCGCGACTCGCTCTCACTCTCGGACTCACCGGTCTGCTCCCGCAGATGCTTGCCGCCGCCATTAGCCTGCATCCTCCGCATGCTGCATTCGGGCAGTTTGCCGCTTTCCTGTATGCCGCGCTGATCTTCAGCTTTCTGGGCGGGCTCTGGTGGGGGATCGCGGCGGTCAATCAGGCCGCGCCGCGCTGGCTGTATCTGGTCTCGGTCATGCCCACACTGATCGCACTTGGCGCGGGGCTGTTGTGGATCGCGCAGACAGGATCACCGGCACAGTCGCTGAGGATCGTCGGAGTCGGGCTCTTGCTTGCGCCGTTGGTCGATTGGCATCTCAACCGCCGCAGCTTGGTGCCAAAGGGTTGGTTGACGATGCGGGTGATCTTGTCAGGCGGGCTGGGCGCTTTGACTTTGTTGGTCGCGCGATAAACCTAAGCCGCTTTGCGCATTTCCATCCGGCCCCAGATTTCGACGAGTGCGCCAGTAAGCTCGACCATCATCTCGTCTGTGTGAGCAGGACCCGGTGTAAAGCGCAGGCGTTCGGTGCCGCGCGGGACTGTGGGGTAGTTGATGGGCTGCACATAAACGCCATATTCGGCAAGCAGGATGTCACTGATTTTCTTGGCCTTGACCGGATCGCCGATCATCAGCGGGACGATATGCGTGGTCGTTGGCATGACCGGCAGGCCAGCCTCGCTGAACAGCGCCTTGAGCGTTGCGGCGGCGGCCTGTTGCGCGTCGCGTTCTTCGCTTGATGCCTTCAAATGGCGGACGCTGGCGAGCACGCCCGCGACCAATACCGGCGACAGGCTGGTCGTGAAGATGAAGCCCGGCGCATAGCTGCGGATGACGTCGATGATGTCGCGCCGTGCTGCGATGTAGCCGCCCATCACGCCGAATGCCTTGCCCAGCGTGCCTTCGATGATGGTCACGCGGTCAGCTACATTGTCGCGCTCGGTGATCCCGCCGCCGCGCGCCCCGTACATGCCGACGGCATGGACTTCGTCGCAATAGGTCAGCGCATTATACTTGTCGGCGAGGTCGCAAACTTGGCGAATATCAGCCACATCGCCGTCCATTGAATAGACGCTTTCGAAGGCGATCAGCTTGGGCGTTTCGGGGTCTTCGGCAGCGAGCAGCTCTTCGAGGTGGGCGAGGTCATTGTGCCGCCAGACGCGCTTCTCGCAACCACTATTACGGATGCCGGCAATCATGCTGGCGTGGTTGAGTTCATCGGAGAAGATGACGCAGCCGGGAAGGACCTTGCCCAAGGTCGCGAGCGTCGCCTCGTTCGAGACATAGCCGCTGGTGAACAACAGCGCGCCGTCCTTGCCATGAAGATCGGCAAGTTCTTGTTCTAAATCAACATGATAATGCGTATTGCCGCCAATATTCCGTGTGCCACCCGATCCGGCACCGACATCGTGCAGCGCTTCTTCCATGGCTGCGATCACCTTGGGGTGCTGACCCATTGCGAGATAATCGTTCGAGCACCACACGGTGATCGGCTTCGGCCCATTATGTCCCGCAAAGCAGCGTGCGTTGGGATAGCTGCCCTTGTTGCGCAGGATGTCGATGAACACGCGGTAGCGCCCTTCGGCATGGAGCCGGTCGATAGCCGCAGAAAAAACGCGATCGTAATCCAAGACGAATCCTCATTGCCGACGCAAAAGCGGCGAAAATCGCGGGTGCCATAATATGGCATGAGGAATGAATCCACTGCTAACGATTCGCAACCGGCGCGCGCGGATGCGTCGTTCGCCATGAGGACGGGGGTTCGAAAGCGCCCTGCCACATCCCGCGCCGTGCCGTCTTGGCGATGGCTTCGTCGGCGGCATAAGGCCCTTCGGCAAAGCCCCCGAAGCTGACGGCGAGGCCGCGTTCAATCATCGTGCGGGCAATGTCTTGGCCTTTGTCGTCGATACAGGTTGCGACGACGCGGTTATATTTGTCGCGCACGCGCTCTTCGCAGGCCAGCGTGCGGCCTTTGACAAGCGCGACGAGTTCGCTGCGCGCCGCCTTGCCACAGGGCCAATCGACCCCCGTTGCTGTCTTGCAGACTTGCGTGAACTCGGGAGCGTCGATGCCGTGGAGGCGATAATCCTGTTTGTCGATTGCCAACGTGTCGCCATCGCGGATGATGACAGTGGCGCCATCGACGCTTCGGGTTGGCCGACCGCTTGTCAGGCCAAACCATTCGGGGAAAAGCCACAGGGCCAGAAGGAGCAAGAGCAGCAGGATCACGCCCGTCCGCCGCAGGAAGCGCCGCAATGCTAAAGCGCCGCCAGCGCAGAAAAGCCGCGCGCGGCCAGCGCTGGCTTGAGCGTCTCGATATTTTCATCAACGCGGGTGAACACGGCGAGACCGGGCGGTGGGGCTTCGGGCCAGTCCTGCCCGCTGGTCAAATGTGCAATGCGACGGGCGATACCATCACCACTGTCGACCAGGACCATGCCGGGCAAAGCGGCTTGAAGCTCGTCGCGCAACAAAGGGAAATGCGTGCAGGCAAGGACAACAGTGTCCATCCGAGCGACTTCGGCGAGCGGCGCGACAGCAGCGGCAATCGATTCGGGGGCGATCACCTCGCCGCGTAATTTGGCCTCCGCAAGCGCGACCAATTCGGCTGAACCGTGGCGGATGACGGTGCAGTCACTGGCAAATTCGGCGGACAAGCGATCAACATAGGGCTGGCGCACAGTGGCGTCGGTGCCGAGGACGCCAATGACGCGGGTTTTGGAGGCGAGCGCCGCCGGTTTGATCGCCGGCACCGTGCCGACCACGGGCACATCAAGCGCCGAACGAACGACCGACAGGGCAATCGTCGAAGCGGTGTTGCAAGCAATTACGACCAGCCGCGGCCGATAGCGCTCGACCAACCGCCCGAGCAGCGCCGGCACCCGCGCCGCAATCTCTGCCTCGCTTTTGGTGCCATAGGGGAATCCAGCACTGTCGGCGCCATAGACGAAGGCGGCGGTCGGCAGCAGCGCACGGGTCGGCGCGACGACCGACAGGCCACCGACGCCGGAGTCGAAAAAGAGGATGGGCGCGTGGGGCGTCATTGCGGCGCGGGCGTCATCGGCCAATGATAGCGGTCAAACGGACGTCCGGCCATTTCGATTTGATCAATCAGTGCCACCCCATATTTGCGAGCCACACTGAGCGACGCGCGATTGTCCGTGAATATGACTGACATGATTTTGGGAATGTCGAGCGCGGCAAGCGCATAATTGTAGACGCATCCGGCGGCTTCGGAGGCATAGCCTTGTCCCCATGCGTCCTTGCCAAAGGTGTAGCCGAGCTCGGGCAACAGTTCGATCGCGACACCCGACGGCACTTGAGTGCTGAAGAACCAGCCTTTGCGCATTGCGCCGTCGGTCGGCGTTAGTTCGACGGCTGCGTCACTGAGCCCGCAGCGCCCGAGGATCGCGCCATCGGCTTTGCGGACAACCGCCAATTGGCCAAGGTTTGCGCGGGCATAGGATTCGAGAATGTCGTCGAGCCACTTTTCGGTTTCTTCGCGGGGGCGAGAGTGGCCGGCCCCGATGTAGCGCGCGACGTCAGGATCTTGATGAATGTCGACAAAATAATCTAGGTCAGAAGGGGTGATCCGGCGGAGGAGGAGCCGGTCGGACTGGATCGCGCCAGTGCCCGGGGCGAGTGTCATTGCTGTTCATGCTCCGGCTTTGGGGGGGATGATGACGGTGCAGTTGCCGGTAGCATTTTGGAGGGGTGGTGCAAGGGCTGGATGGAAGCAGCGCCGCAGCCCGCAACGGCTTGTCGCACGCCGCGCTCGCATTGCCCGCACAACCACCGATCTTGCTCGACTTGTTCATCTGCCAGAAAGGTTAATTTGAACAGGCACAATTCGCGGGGGCAGCTTGAAGGAGTCGTTCAATGCGTGCCATTTTCAAAAGGACAGTCAAAGGGAAACAGGCTGTCGCTCTGCTCGCCATGCTAACCGTGCCAATGTCGGCCAACCTGTGGGCGCAACAACAGGAGCCTGCCGATCCGACGATTGTAGTCAAAGGGGTGCCAGCGCCCGAGCAGCCGGTCGCGCCAGCAATGGCCAAAGGGCCCGAGATCAAGGGCATCATCTCTGCGCGCAATGACGACAAGGTGAAAGTCACGACCGCCGACGGCACGAGTACGATTGTTGCCGTCACGGAGGCGACCAAGATCAAGGGTGGCGGCCTTTTCAGTGGCAGTCGAAAGCTGGCCCCGGGCGCGCTGCTGAATGGCCTGCCGGTGACCGTCAAGACAATGCAATCAGGCGACGGCTTGGTGGCCAGCCAGATCAGTTTTCGAAAAGGCGACCTGAAGACGGCGACAATGATCCGCAACGGAACGTCGCAGCAATTTGACGAGCAGACGGCGGCGACGCAGGCGCTGCGCGGTCGCATGGGCGATATTGACAAGTATAATGTCAAAAACACGACGAACGTGTATTTCGATACGGGGCGGGCCGTGCTTTCCGAACAGGCCAAGGCCGAACTTTGCAACACGGCAACGCAAGCCGCGGCCACCGACAACGCCTTGATGCTGGTGGTCGGCTATACTGACTCGGTCGGCAGTCAGGATTACAACCAACAGCTTAGCGAAAAGCGCGCCGGGCGCGTCATCAATTATCTTCAGCAAGCGTGCCGCTGGCAACCGTATCGCATGCTGACCCCGACCGGGATGGCCGAAGCAGACCCAGCAGCTGACAATGGCACCGTGGAAGGCAAGGCACAGAACCGCCGGGTTTCGGTGAATATTCTGGTCAGCAAAAGCGTCGACGGGCTTTAGAACGCGGGCGGTTTTTCGTCCCCGTCGCCCCGTTTCAAGCACGGGGCGACGGTTGCTTGCCAATTCCGGCTGCCCCACTATCGTCAGCCGATGCTTTGGATCGCGCCGCTGTCGGCTCTTATCATCGGTTATGGCCTCGGGTCGATCCCGTTCGGATTGATCCTGACGCGTTTTGGCGGCGCGGGGGATTTGCGTGCCATTGGATCGGGCAACATCGGCGCGACCAATGTGTTGCGCACAGGGCGCAAGGGGCTGGCGGCGGCGACGCTGTTTCTGGACGGGGCAAAAGGCGCGGCCGCGGTTTTGATTGCCGAGTCTATTCAGCCGGGACTGGGGCCGATGGCGGGATTGGCGGCGTTTTTCGGGCATTGCTATCCGGTCTGGCTGACGTTCAAGGGGGGCAAGGGCGTGGCGACGATGCTTGGGATCGCTTTGGCGGCATCGTGGCAAGTCGGGTTGATTTTCGCGGGCGTCTGGCTCGCGGCGCTGGCGTTGTTTCGCTATTCGTCGGTTGGCGGGATGGCAGCAGCGGTTTCAGCGCCGATTGCTGCCGTGATGTTCGGAAGGCTCGAACTGACGGTGTTGTTCGTGGCGCTCGCGCTGATTGTGCTGTGGAAGCACCGCGCCAATATCGGGCGGCTGCGGCGCGGCGAGGAGCCTCGGGTCGGCAAAAGTGTCTGACACTTTCGACAAGCTCCGCCTAATCCGTTCGGCCAACATCGGACCAGTGACCTTTTTTCAGCTGCTGGCGCGTTTTGGCAGCGCAAAGGCTGCGCTTGCCGCGATCCCCGATCTGGCGGCGCGCGGCGGGGGCAGGGCAATGCGACTTGCCGACAGCCGCGAGGTTGAGGCGGAAATGCGTGCGGTCGAAAAGCTCGGCGCGCGCTATTTGTTTGTGGGCGAGGGGCTCTATCCGTCGCTGCTTGCCGAACTGGATACCGCACCGCCTGCGCTGATCGTGCGCGGTGACCTGCGGCTGATGGAAAGGCCTGCGATTGCCATCGTCGGCGCGCGCAATGCCAGTGCCGCAGCGTGTCGCTTTGCGCGCGGGCTCGCGCATGATCTTGCCGGTGAGGGGTGCGTTGTCGTTTCGGGGCTGGCGCGCGGGATCGACACGGCGGCGCATCAGGGCGCGGTTGACACGGCCACCGTCGGCGTGATCGCAAGCGGCATCGACATCGCCTTCCCGCCCGAAAATGCCGAGCTTCAGGAGCGCATTGCGCACGACGGCGTCCTCATCGCCGAACAGCCTCCGGGCCGCGAGCCGCTGGCGCGGCATTTTCCGTCGCGCAACCGGATTATTGCCGGACTGGCGCTAGGCACAGTCGTGATCGAGGCCGCGCCGAAATCGGGGTCGCTGATCACCGCGCGGCTGGCCAACGAAGCGGGGCGTGAAGTGATGGCAGTGCCGGGTTCGCCGCTCGATCCCCGCGCGCAGGGCTGCAACGCGCTGATCCGCGATGGGGCGACATTGGTGCAGAATGCCGGTGATGTGCTTGAGACGATCCGGCCGATGGCGGGGCGCGTCGAGCAGCGGGCGGAGGGCTGGCGCGGGGCCCCGGTCGATGCCGATGCGAGTGATGTGGAACGGCGTGTGGTCGTCGACCTACTGGGGCATACGCCGGTGCTGGTCGATGAGCTGGTGCGGCAGTCGGGTCTTCATCCGGCGGTTGTGGCGACGGTTTTGCTGGAGCTTGAACTGGGCGGGCGGCTGGAGCGGCATGCGGGCGGACGCGTCAGCCTGGGTTAGTTTCCCCTTGTCGTTTCGGGCAGTTGGATTAGGGATTGGCGCGGGTTAAAAGTTGAAAAGGCGGGTGTGCTATGAAAATCGAAGATCGGCTCGAGTTCAAAAACAAATCGCCGGTATACACGCTCAGTCCCGACGACTTGGTCATGACCGCCGTGAAGGCGATGAGCGAAAAGAACTATGGTGCGGTCGTCGTGGTCGACGCCGGCAAGAAGCCGCTGGGTATCGTCACCGAACGCGATTTCATGCGACGCTTGTTGAATGATGGGCGCGACCCGAACAAGACCAAGCTCAGCGAGATCATGACGACCAATCTGAAACTGGCCAAGGGCGATGATAACCTCATCGAATGGCTCCAGCAGATGTCAAACGAACGGTTCCGCCATTTGCCGGTGGTCGATGATCACGGCGTCCTCATCAACATGATGAGCCAAGGCGATTTCGTCAGCTACACGTGGCCGCAGCTGCTCAACCGCGTCGTCGAACAGGCGCGGGCATCGTTTGTGACCAACCCGTCGATCTATGCGGCGATCGGGGCGGGCGTGATCTTCATGCTGGTGATCATTGCGGCGATCATGGTGATGACCTGATTGAGGGCCGTTATTGCTGCGGCATCGCTCGGGCGACTTGATAACCATAGAGGCTGTCGGGCTTCCAGCGCTTTTGAAGTTCGGGCGCACTGGCGCGGATGAGTGCGAGGCCGCCCGCGCGGTCGCCACTTTTGATCAGGCACCGCCCGCGGACGAAGTCAGTCCACGCAGGCCGCCACGGGTCTTTGGGATAGGTCTTTGCCATAAGCGGCCGTGCTTCGGCGAGGAGCGGCATCGCTTCGTTGGCGCGGCCCGTGTCGCACAGCGTCGCGGCAAGATCGGTGAGAATCGGCGCGAGATTACGATGCTTGTGCAGCCGCGCGGCAACGAGTGCCTTGCGAAACAGTGGTTCAGCAGCGCGCGGGTTGCCAAGGCCGTGTTTGACGATGGCGAGGTTGGCAAACAGAAACGCCATATCGTCGTGCGTCGCATCGCGCTGCTTAAGATTAATCGCGACCGCGCGCTCGACCATCGGCAGGGCTTCAGTGAATTTGCGCTGTTCGAGAAGGACGCGCGAGAGGTTGTTGAGGGTGTTGCCTAGATTGGGGTGATCGGTACCTAAAACCGTTTCACGGTCATTAAGGACTCGGCGAAAATGTATTTCTGCCAGATCCGGCTTTCCATCCAAATAGGCTATCGAGCCGAGCGTATTGATGTCTTCAATAACTTTTGGATGAAGTCGTCCTTGGGACTTCTCCCGAATAGCAATTGCGCGAATAAAATTTGGACGCGCAGCTTCGATCTCCCCGGAGAACACCTCATTTGTGGCAATTGCTTCGAGTGCTTTTGCGACAATGGGACTGGCTGGTCCAAATCGTTGTTCCGCAAATGATAGTGCTTGTCGGCCAGCTGAGTCCGCAGACTTGAAATCATTTGTTGCCGACTGTGCTTCGCTCAGGCCCACATAAAGTCTGGGGGTCAGTTCGGAGATACCTTGCTCTACATTCTCGCTGTAGCTTAAGGCAGTTTTGAACGAACGAATAGCTCGCTCGTAGTCCCCTAATCTTGATTGTGATTCTCCAAGTGCGGCAAGTTGTCTGATGTTTGTGTCTGAATCGCGGCCTGAAATTTTGAACCCGCTTTGAATCAACGCATCGCTTTGGCGATATAGACCAAGGCCACCATAAACTTCGCCCAAAGTCGTCGTTAACTCAGCTTTGACGGTTGGTTCGTCGTTCAAACTCTGGGCGATACGGCGTGCGCCACGGTCCAGTATTTCGCGCGCTGTGATCGTCTCGCCTTTGCTTTCAGACGGATCGGTCATTTCGAAAAGAGATTTGACAAAATCGACCGTGCGTTCGGCTGTCATTGTCTTCTGGCGTGCAATGTCACGTTGCGTGATGGCTTGGCTGCGTTGCCACAATGCGAAAACAGCCAGCGCGGACATGATCACCAAACCGACGACCGATGCCGTCGCAATGGTGGCAAGGCGACGCTGGCGGCGTTCGGCTTCACGCTGGCGCAGATCGTCATAGCCAACGTCCATCATACCTGCGAGCAGCTTGAGCTTGGCCGCTTGCTTGCCGTCTATGCTAGGGCGGAGATCGGCAGCAAGCGGTTCAAAATTGGCATCCTCGAACAAGGCTGGCGGGAAGCATTCGAGTTTTGGATCAAGTGCGGAGTTGCGCGCTGCGTGCGGTTCGCCGGCAACGATCAGGCACTGGATCCGGTCCGCGCGGCCCAGCGCGCGGAATGTCCGGACTTCCTCATTGACCCAGCGCGATTGCGCACCGTTCGGAGAGCAAATGACGATGAGTGTCGCCGATTGCTCAAGCGCTTCGCGGACTGATTTGGCAAGGTCGGCTGATGACGCCAATTCCTCGCGATCGCGAAACACCGGCGGCAGTTTTGGTCCCAAGGGTCCGATCGGACTTTCGCGCCCGAGCAAATGTTTCGGGATGCTATACGATTCGAGCTCGCGATGCAGCCACCCCGCGATTGCTTTGTCAGCGTGGTTGTAACTTATGAAAGCCGAATAGCGGTAGGATGGGGCCTCTGACGCCATCCGCTCGCTATGTCGTCAGGGCTGGTTTGACTTTGCGCCGCCGTTGCATCGCGCCAACCAATCCGAAGCCGGCGAGCATCATCACCCAGGTGGCGGTTTCGGGCACGGCACCGGGGAGGAAGAACCTGAAGTCATCGTTGCCAGCCTGCCCCGCCGCTTGAACGCGCGCGCGCGGATTGTTGATCTGCAGGCCAGTCGCGCCCGGGAAATTATAGCCGACATAGGCATTGCTCGCGATGTCGGCGGTCGTGCCGTTGCCGCCGTAATCATATTGCAGAACAAATTCGCCGCCGCCCAAATCATAGATGTCGATCTGGGTGGCGTGGTCGGTCGCATCCACCGATGCACGATAGTTGATACGGATAACCGGGCGGTTGATGAATTCGACATTGGAAAGGCCGGTCGCGACCCTGAAAGTCGTCAGCGCCATTGTCGGCGAATAGCCCGCCGTGAACACATTGGTGCCGATCGACGCCAAGGATGACAAATTAGCACCGCCGGGAATCTCGCTGCCAAATGAAATGAGGCCGTTTGAGTAAATGTAGAGGCCAGTAAATGAACTGCTGCCGAAATTGGCCGTGAAGCCCATTGGCGTTGCAGCGCAGGCGGCACCACCGATGACGCAGGGCGTGATTGGGTTCAGCGGATTGCCGTCGATAACGACATCGCGCGCCTGCGCCCCCACCGACCAACCGGTCGCAACCAACCCCAATCCCGCCAAAACACTTCGCTTGAAAAATACACGGTTCATCGCACGTCTCCTTAAAGGGAACAGACTGATGCGACGCTATTTTGCTCTGGAACGACAAAGCGTTAACAAAAATTCACCATGAACGCAATGGCGCATTGCGGGGGCGTTAAACCCCCGCCACGACCTTTGCCTTGCCGCCCTTTTTGCCCTTTTTCGGGGGGGCGGGGGTGATCTCGAACGACAGCGCATTCACGCCGTCGGTTTCCTTCAGGTGGACCATCACTTCGCCGCCGTGGACGAGTTTGCCGAACAGCAACTCCTCGGCAAGCGGTTGCTTGATCTTTTCCTGAATCAACCGGCCCATCGGACGGGCCCCGTAGAGCTTGTCATAGCCCTTGGTCGTCAGCCAGTCCTTTGCCGCGTCGTCGAGCTTGATGTGCACTTCGCGGTCGGCGAGTTGCAGTTCGAGTTGCAGGATGAACTTGTCGACAACGCGCGCTACGACGTCGGTCGGCAGGTAACCGAACGGGACGATCGCATCGAGGCGGTTGCGGAATTCGGGGGTGAACATCTTCTTCACCGCTTCCTCGTCCTCGCCCTCGCGGCTGTTGTTGCCGAAACCGAGCGACTCACGCGCCATGTCCGACGCACCGGCATTGGTCGTCATGATCAGGATGACATTGCGGAAATCGACTGCCTTGCCATGCTGGTCGGTCAGGCGACCATGATCCATGACTTGCAACAGGATGTTGAACAGGTCGGGATGTGCTTTTTCGATTTCGTCGAGCAGGAGGACCGAATGCGGCTGCTGGTCGATGGCATCGGTGAGTAGGCCGCCCTGGTCGAAGCCGACATAACCGGGAGGCGCCCCGATCAGGCGGCTGACGCTGTGGCGCTCCATATATTCGGACATGTCGAAGCGTTGCAGCGGGATGCCCATGATCGAGGCAAGCTGGCGCGCGACTTCCGTTTTGCCGACGCCGGTGGGGCCAGTGAACAGATAGTTGCCGATGGGCTTGTCGGGGTCACGCAAGCCTGCCCGCGAAAGTTTGATCGCAGAGGCAAGTTTCTCGATGGCGGTATTCTGGCCGAAAACCACGCGCTTGAGATCGGTTTCGAGGCTGGCGAGCGACTTGGTGTCGTCGGCGCTGACCGATTTGGGCGGGATGCGTGCCATCGTCGCAATGACCTGCTCGATTTCCTTGGGTGTGATCACCTTTTTGCGCTTGTTCGGCGCGACCAGCATCTGCATCGCACCGACTTCATCGATGACGTCGATGGCTTTGTCGGGCAGCTTGCGGTCATTGATGTAACGCGCCGACAGTTCGACCGCGGACTTGATCGCGTCGGGCGTATATTTGACGTTGTGGTGCCCCTCGAACGCCGAGCGAAGACCCGCGATGATCTTGATCGTGTCCTCGATGGTCGGTTCGTTGACGTCGATCTTCTGGAACCGGCGGAGAAGTGCGCGGTCCTTCTCGAAATGGTTGCGGAATTCCTTGTAGGTCGTCGAACCGATGCAGCGGATCGTCCCGCCGCTGAGCGCAGGCTTGAGCAGATTGGAGGCGTCCATTGCGCCACCGCTTGTTGCCCCCGCACCGATAACAGTGTGGATTTCGTCAATGAACAGGATGGCGTGGGGGAGCTTTTCGAGCTCGTTGACAACCGCTTTCAACCGCTCCTCGAAATCGCCGCGATAGCGCGTGCCCGCAAGCAGCGCGCCCATGTCGAGCGAATAGATGACGGCGGGAAGCAGGACTTCGGGGACATTGCCCTCGACGATCTTTCGCGCCAGCCCTTCGGCAATCGCCGTTTTGCCGACACCGGGGTCGCCGACGTAAAGCGGATTGTTCTTTGACCGGCGGCACAGGATTTGCACTGTCCGATCAACTTCGGGACCGCGGCCGATGAGCGGATCGACTTTGCCGGCTTTGGCTTTCTCGTTGAGGTCGACCGTGAATTGCTTGAGCGCGGATTCGGCCTTGCCCTTGCCGCCTTCGGACTTGGCAGGCTTTTCGTCATCGACGCCTTTGGGAGCCGAGGCTTCAGGCGCGGCCACGCCTTTGCCGACGCCGTGGCTGATGAAGCTGACGGCATCGAGGCGGCTCATATCCTGCTGCTGGAGGAAATAGACGGCATAGCTTTCGCGTTCGCTGAACAAGGCGACAAGGACGTTCGCGCCGGTCACTTCGTCGCGGCCCGAAGACTGGACGTGGAGGATGGCACGCTGGACGACGCGCTGGAAACCGCTGGTCGGTGAGGGATCGGTCTGGCCTTCGGTCCGAAGTGCCTCTAACTCGCTGTCGAGATAATTGGTGACGGTGCTTTTCAACTCACCGGTATCCACGCCACACGCGGCCATCACTTGTGCGCCATGCTCATCGTCGATCAGCGCCAGTAGAAGGTGCTCGAGCGTTGCATATTCATGCTTGCGGGTCGCGGCAGCTGCGAGTGCATTGTGGAGGGTCGTTTCGAGTTCACGGGCGAAGGAAGGCATGTTTTGGTCCTAATGCGAAGCCTGCGGGCGCGGCTTCAGTTGAACATCATGTCGGGAGCCCGGTGCTGTCAGTCAAGAACGTCCGTTGAAAGTTTCACTTTAGCGACCGAATAGCGCATCGGCGCTTGCCCGGTGGTTGACGGCTTTGTCGCGCTTTGCGCGGGTGCGGACGATTTCGGCTTCGAGCGCAAATATCCGCGCATCGAGTTCAGCGACTGAATAGGGATCGAGGTCAAGCTTGACCAAAAGAGCGAGCGGGTCGCCGGCGCGCGGTGGTGGCGCGATGTCGTCGGTATCCATGCCGCTATGGTTAAGGACGCGGCGTGTGGTGTCAACTGGCGGTGTGTGTGCAGACGGTTAAGCACAAAACAACCGTATCCCTGAGCTTGTCGAAGGGCTGCCCTTTCTTGAGCAATGATCAAGACGAAGGACAGGCCTTCGACACGCTCAGGCATGCGGTGTTTTAAGTTAAGCAGCCAGTCCTTCAAACTGTAGCCGCGCCAGCCGCTGGTAGGTGCCGCCCGACCGGCTGAGGCTGTCGTGCGTGCCTTCCTCGACGATGCGACCGTCTTCCATCACGATGATGCGGTCGGCGGCGCGGACGGTTGCAAGGCGGTGGGCAATGACGATTGTGGTGCGGTTTTCCATGAGGCGTTCGAGCGCATCCTGAACCAGGCGTTCGGATTCAGCGTCCAATGCTGAGGTCGCTTCGTCGAGAAGCAGGATCGGTGCATCACGAAGGATGGCGCGGGCAATGGCCATGCGCTGGCGCTGGCCGCCCGAAAGCCGCGCGCCGCTTTCGCCCATGAAGGTGTCGAGTCCCTCGGGGAGTTTGCGCAGAAATTCGGAGGCATTGGCGGCGTCGGCAGCGGCCCAGAGCGCTTCATCGCTGCTGTCCCAATGGCCATAGCGCAGGTTGTCGCGGGCGGAGGCGGCAAAGATGACGGTTTCCTGCGGCACCATCGCAATGCGCTGACGCACCCATTTGGGATCGGTCGTTGGCAGGACGACGCCGTCGATGCTGACCGTGCCCGACGTGGGATCGTAGAATCGCTGGATCAGCTGGAACAGCGTCGATTTGCCCGCGCCCGAGGGCCCGACGACTGCGACGGTCTCACCGGGTTCGATATGCAGCGTAAAATCGCTGAGCGCGCTGACGTCCTGACGCGTCGGGTATTTGAAGACAACATGGTCGAACGCGACACGACCCTGTGCGGGTTCGGGCAGGGGAACGGGGTTGGCGGGGGCCGCAATGCCCGGCTGTTCCTGTAGCAGTTCGCCGAGTCGGGCAGCAGCGCCCGCACCGCGCAACAGGTCGCCATAAACTTCGGTCAGTGATCCGAATGCCCCTGCGACCAAGCCGCTGGTGATGACGAACGCGGCAATCGCGCCGCCGGTCATGCGCCCGGCCTGAACGTCGACCGCGCCTTCCCAAAGGATCATGACGACCGATCCGAAGAGCAGGAGGATGACCGCCGCTGTCATGATCGAACGGAGTTTGATGCGGCGCTGTGCGGTGTCGAAGGTCGCTTCGGCAGCGGCCCGGATGCGGCCAGCCTCGCGTGTTTCCTGCCCGAAAGCTTGGACGACTTTCATCGCGCCGAGGATTTCGCTCGCTGTGGTGCCGACGTCGGCGATCCGGTCTTGTGATTTTCTCGACAATGTCCGCAGCTTGTTGCCGATGAAGACAATCGGCAGGATCACGATCGGAATGCCAATGACGAGCATCCCCGCCAGCTTGGGCGAGAGATAAAACATATAGACCAGCCCGGCTATCCCGGTGAGAAAATTGCGCAGCGCGACCGACAATGTGGTGCCGACAATCTGCTCGATAATCGACGTGTCCGCCGTTAGCCGCGACGAGATTTCGGACGGCCGGTTTTCCTCGAAATAGCTGGGCGACAGGCGAAGGAGGTTTTCCTGAACGGCAATGCGGAAATCGGCGACGACTCGCTCGCCGAGCCATGACACGAAGTAGAACCGCAGCGCGGTTGCCAACGACAGAACGATGACGACGCCAAGCAACAACCGGAATCCCGAGCTGATGTCACCGCCGCTTTTGGTAAAACCCTGATCAATGACGATGTTGAAACCCATCGGGATCGAGATCGTCGTTGCCGACGCGAGCGCAAGCGCGATCAGCGCGCAGACGATGCGTCCGGGATAGCGCGCCGCGAACTGGAACACGAGGCGGAGATTGCCGATTTTGCGATTGCCGTTGGGCTTTGAGGGATTGGTGGCCACGCGGCGCGCCTAGCAGCGTTGAGACGCGGCGGCAATTGGCGCGGAAAATGATGCGTTGCAACATAAGACGATTCAGGCGTAGGCTGCCGACAATCGAATGCAAAAGGGGCGTCGCGTCTTGCTTTATAATGCTTATGAAATGCAGCGCAGCTGGCTCGCGGGGGCGAGTGCGCTGGCCAATATGAGTGCTGAAATCCTGCAATCGCCGGGGCATCCGATGAGCTATTTTGGCGGTGGGCCGGTGATGGCGTCGGCGCTTGAGGTTTTCGCACATGCGGCGGCCCCGCGCGGGAAACCGGCGTTTGGTTTCACATCGACTGTTGTTGATGGAGTCGAGGTTGCGGTGCGTGAGGAAATCGTCCTGCAAATGCCATTTGGGCAGCTCAAGCGGTTCGTGAAGGAAGGCGTCGAGGGTGCACCCAAGCTGATAATCGTCGCCCCGATGTCGGGCCATTTCGCGACGCTGTTGCGCGGCACGGTCGAGCGGATGCTGCCGGGCCATGATGTGTATATTACCGACTGGCGCGATGCGCGGGCGGTGCCGCTATCCGACGGGCGTTTCGATCTTGATGATTATATCGATTACCTCGTCGCGTTCATGGAAAAGATCGGTCCCGGCGCGCACATGCTGGCGGTGTGTCAGCCGTCGGTGCCTTGCTATGCGATGGCCGCGCTGATGTCGGCAGATAGACATCCGTGCCGCCCCAAGACGCTGACGATGATGGGTGGTCCTATTGACACGCGCGAGATGCCGACAAGCGTCAACGATGTCGCGACCGAACGGCCGCATGCGTGGTTTGTGCAGAACGCCATCCAGACCGTGCCGATGATGTATCCGGGCGCGGGGCGAAAGGTTTATCCGGGGTTTCTGCAACTGACAGGGTTTCTCGCGATGAACCTCGGCAGCCACATGCAGAGCCATTTTGCGATGTTCAAGGATCTTGTAAAGGGCGACGACGACGCGGCGGACTCGACCAAGGAATTTTACGAGGAATATCGCAGCGTTTGTGACATGACGGCGGAATTCTATCTCCAGACGATCCATACGGTGTTTCAGGATCATAGCTTGCCGAAAGGCATTATGATGCACCGTGATGTGCGCGTCGATCCGGCGGCGATCACCGACATCGCGATCCTCGCCATCGAAGGCGAGCGCGACGATATTTCGGGGATCGGCCAAACCAAGGCTGCGCTGAAGATTTCAACCGGGCTGCCCGAGGCGATGAAGAAATATCATATGGCACCCGGCGCAGGTCATTATGGCATTTTCAACGGCAGCAAATGGCGCGACAAGATTGCGCCCGTTGTCGAGGGCTGGATCGCCAAGCATAATTGATCAGCGCCCCGGCTTGGGGTCCGGGGCGCTGACCAGTCGTCAGGCCAAAACGGAAACGCGGGCCGCAACGCGCCGCCGCATGGCACTGCCCACCACGCCGAAGCCCAGCAACATCATGCCCCATGTCGCGGGTTCGGGAACGGCATTCACCACTGAAAATACGTTGCGGGTAAATGCACAGTTTTCGGTCTGTGTTGCGCAGGTTTGTCCGAATGTGACGAAGTCATTCTGGTCGTCATTGGGGTCGTTCGGATCCTGTGGATTGTAAATCCGGACATGCGCTGATGCATTGTAAAATGTGTAGAGGCCCGCAGCGGCGTTGCCGCCGACCGGCGTGAACGTGCCGAACAGCCATTGGAATGATTGCCCGGGCTGGAGGTCAAAGTTTAGCGGCGAAATGAAGTTTGGCTGGTTGTAATTGAAGTCGAAATTATAGGCACTCGACCCGCCACCGCAACCGTCAGTGAATGTGCCCGAGCACTGGAAGGCCTCACTGAAAAACACACTTGTGTTTGGATCATTGAGATCGATGAGGCCGGTATAGCCGGCATAGTCGAACCCCGAAGTTGGCTTGCCCGATGCATCGGTTGTCAACGCATCCGACGCTGCATCGAGCGTTAGCGTCAGAAAGATGTCAATTGGCGCATTCGACGCGGCCAAGCCTGACGGTGTGTCGAACGACAGTGTGGCTATCACGGCAGCCTGTGTCTGGGCCGTCAAAGCGTATATCGCGCCAGCGGCCATGATGGACTTTATTAAAGTGCGCACAATCTTCCCCTTACTTTGTGGATGAAACGCCGCGACCGCCCGGTTTTTTGTTGATGTTGGGTTAGCCAATTATGCGATCTCCTGCGCCTCTCGGAATCGAGGGGGTTTGCAAAGTGTCTCAACGCGGCACAGTCGACCTGGAGCCGCATTGAACATCGCCTTCGTTTCGGGCATGTTACGATGATCGGGGGTGAAAATGCTCGATCTGATACGAACCTTGAGCGAAGACGCGCTGGCGGCGGCGACGCCGGTTGACGCGACGAAGTCGTTTTATCGGGCACTGTCAAGCCAAGGCGCGACTTATCTTCAGACGCGCGCGTATCAGCGGCCCCATGGTCTGCTGACGTCGAAAAATCATTGGGAAGCAGGCGGTTTTATCGCACGGCATGCCCGGCCTGATTGGGTCGGCAGTGAGGCGCACAATTTCATCTGCTTTACACATAATCCGCTGCTCGAAGCCATCAGGCGAGGGCTGACCCGATACCGGTTCAGTGATTTTGCCCCGCATGACCGACGCGAACATGCCATCTATTGGGATGCAATGGGCGAAGGTGACATTGCCGAGGCTTTATGCGTGACGGCCTATGGCCACGACCGGCGCATCGCCTCGCTGCACATCGGCTTTGACCGGCGCAAATTTGCCGACGACGAAGCCAACGCCATTCAGATCGCCGGAATGATGCTTGCCGAAAAGCTTGTTTCAACGGCGCTGGTCGGCCCGACGACGGTGTCACGGCCCAAGCTCTCACCGCGTGAACGGGACGCGCTGAATTATGTGGCGGAAGGCAAAACCGATTGGGAAATCGGGATGATCTTTGGCGTGTCCGAAACGACCGCACGTTTTCACGTCGATAATGCCCGCCGCAAGCTGGGAGGCGTGAACCGCACGCACGCCGTCGCGCGGTTCCTTGCTTCGGACCGTTAAAGAACCTCGAACAGCCCCGCCGCGCCCATGCCGCCGCCGACGCACATTGTCACGACGATATATTTCGCGCCGCGCCGTTTGCCTTCGATGAGGGCATGGCCGGTCATGCGCGCGCCGCTCATCCCGTAAGGGTGGCCGATCGAGATCGCACCGCCGTTGACGTTTAATTTGTCCATCGGGATGCCGAGCTTGTCGGCGCAATAGAGCACTTGCACGGCGAAAGCTTCGTTGAGTTCCCAGAGACCAATGTCGTCCATGGTCAGGCCATTGGCCTTGAGGAGCTTGGGGATCGCGAACACGGGGCCGATGCCCATTTCATCGGGTTCGGTGCCCGCAACCGCCATGCCGACATAGCGGCCGAGCGGGGTCAGGCCCTTCTTCGCGGCGACCCCGGCTTCCATGACGACGGAGGCCGACGCGCCATCGCTCAACTGCGATGCGTTGCCCGCCGTGATTGTCATGTCGGGGCCGAGGACAGGACCGAGCGACTTCAGGCCGTCGAGCGTGGTGTCGGCGCGGTTGCCTTCGTCCTTGGCCAGCGTCACTTCCTTGTGGGTGACCTCCTTGGTTTCCTTGTTCACGACGGCCATCGTCGCGGTGACGGGGATGATTTCGTCGTTGAACTTGCCTGCGGCTTGGGCAGCGGCTGTGCGTTGCTGAGACTGGAGCGCATAATCGTCCATGCGGTCGCGGCTGATGCCGTAGCGCTTGGCGACAACTTCGGCGGTTTGCAGCATCGGCATATAGATGTTGGCGTGCATGGCGAGCAGCTCAGGATCGGGCGCGACGCGCATTTGGGGGGTCTGGACAAGGCTGACGCTCTCGACGCCGCCACCGATGCAGATGTCCATGCCGTCAAAGATGACCTGCTTGGCCGCCGTCGCGATGGCCATCAGGCCCGATGCGCACTGGCGGTCAACCGACATGCCGCTGACAGAGGTTGGCAGCCCGGCGCGGAGCAGCGACGTGCGGGCAATGTTGCCTGCCTGATGACCCTGCTGAAGCGCCGCTCCGAAAATGACGTCCTCGACTTCGGCCCCGTCAATCCCGGCACGTTCGACGGCGGCTTTGATCGCGTGGCCCGCAAGCGTTGGTGAAGGCAGGTTATTGAACGCCCCGCGATAGGCGCGGCCAATCGGAGTGCGGGCAGTGGAAACGATGACGGCGTCGCGCATTGGTTTATCCTTGGGTTAGATGAAAAACTGGGAAACCCACTCGGCGATCAGGGCGGGTTTGTCTTCGCCCTCGATCTCGAGGGTGTATTCGACGGTCTGCTGATACTGGCCGGGGCGTTTTTCGGCGATCTCGAGCAGTTTGAAATGCCCGCGCACGCGCTTGCCCGAACGAACGGGGGCGAGGAAACGGGTTTTGTTGCCGCCATAATTCACGCCCATCTTGATGCCGTCCATGCGCGGCATGTCGGTTTTCTGGGTGAGGACAGGCATAAGCGACAGCGTCAGGAAGCCGTGGGCAATCGTGCCGCCGAAGGGGGTGAGCTTGGCTTTTTCTTCGTCGATGTGAATGAACTGGTGATCGCCCGTCGCATCGGCGAATTTGTTGATCATGTCCTGATCGACGGTCAGCCATTCGGACGTGCCAATCACCGTGCCGGTCATTGCTTTGTATTCGTCGAAGGTGACGACAGCCATAGTGCATTCCTTGCGCAATAATATTACAAGACATCGAGTCCCGTGCGGCGTGCTTTACGTCCGCGTCAACTGCCGAGTCAAAAGCCATGTATGCCGCAACGTCAGATTTCGCGAAATTGCACCGCGCACCCGAACCCGAGGTGCTGAAACCATTGCTGGAGCGCGCAGCGTTAAGCGCAGGCGAGCGCAAACGGATCGTGGCGCGGGGGACGGCAATGCTTTCCGATCTGCGCGCGGCGCAATCAAGCGGTTGGGTGAACCAGTTCCTGCAGGAATATCGGCTGAACACGTCCGAAGGCGTGGCGTTGCTGAGCTTGGCCGAGGCGTTCTTGCGCGTGCCCGATCCGGAGACAGCCGATGCCCTGATCGCTGACAAGCTGGGTGATGCCGACTGGAAAGCGCATGCGGGCAAGTCCGCGTCGGGGCTGGTCAATGTCGGCACTTGGGGGCTGGTGATTGGTCGGGCGCTGGTTTCGGAAAAGGAAGAGGCGGGCGTTCTCCGCCGTTTGATTGCCCGGGCGGGCGAGCCGTTTGTGCGCCAAGCGGTCGGCCAGGCGATGAAGATGATGGGCGAAATCTTCGTCATGGGCCGCACGATTGATGAAGCAGCAAAGCGGATGACGAAGCCCGAGAACAAGGGTTTTACCGCGAGCTTCGATATGCTGGGCGAAGCGGCGCGGACCTATCCCGACGGGCAGCGCTATCTGAAATCCTATGCCGATGCGATTGCGGCAGTGAGGGCGAATCCGGCGGCGGGGCATTCGATTTCGGTGAAGCTGTCGGCGCTGCATCCGCGTTATGAGGTGGCGCATTGGGACAAATGCGTGCCTGAACTGATTGGGATGGTCGAAGGGCTGGCGGTGCAGGCGGCCAAGGCCGGGATTGCGCTGACCATCGATGCCGAGGAATCCGAGCGGCTTGAGATGAGCCTGTCGATTATCGAAGCCGTGGCGGGACTGCCCGCGCTGAAGGGTTGGGATGGGCTGGGGATGGCGGTGCAAGCCTATGGCAAGCGCGCGCGGCCAGTGATTGCCTGGACCGACGATCTGGGCGCGCGCACCGGGCGGCGGATCGCGGCGCGGCTGGTCAAAGGGGCCTATTGGGACAGCGAGATCAAGCGGACGCAGGAGGCGGGGCTGTCCGATTATCCGCTGTTCACACGCAAAGCCGCGACCGACGTGAGCTATATGGCGGTATCGCGCGACATGCTCGACGCCAAGCATATCTATCCGGCGTTTGCGACGCACAATGCGCTGACGGTGGCAACGATCCTCGAATGGGCAGGTGACAGCCGCGATTTCGAATTCCAGCGGCTGCACGGCATGGGCGAGGGGCTTTATGAGCGTCTGGTCCGTAAGGACGGCTACCATTGCCGCATTTATGCGCCCGTCGGCGGGCACCGCGATTTGCTTGCGTATCTGGTGCGGCGCTTGCTGGAGAATGGCGCGAATTCGAGTTTCGTGCATCAGTTGGCGGATGAGAATTTGTCGGATGCGGACTTGCTGGCCGATCCTGTGGCGAAGATCGCAGCAGTGGGCGGAGCGCGGCATCCGAGTATCCCGTTGCCAGTTGACTTGTTTGGGGAGCGGCAGAATTCGGCGGGGACTGATCTGCAGGATCGGACGATTCTTGCGGAGACCGTCAAATCAATCCGTCATCCCAGCGCAAGCTGGGATCCCGTGACGAACGGGCGCACTCGACCGTCCGGAGATCCCAGCTTGCGCTGGGATGACGCCGTCGGGAGCGCGCAAAAGGGCGTTCGTCGCTGGTCGGGGTCGTCGTTGGAAAGCCGGTGTGCTGTGTTAGAACGGCTAGCGGCCTTGCTCGAGGCGAATCGGGCCGAGTTGATGGCGATCCTGATCGACGAAGCGCGGAAGACGATCTCCGATGCACTGGGCGAAGTCCGCGAGGCGGTGGACTTTTGCCGATATTATGCGGCGCAGGCGCGCAGCGGGTTGGTGCCGATTGAGCTGCCCGGTCCGACGGGCGAGCGCAATGTCCTACGGATGGAAGGGCGCGGGGTGTGGGCGTGCATCGCGCCGTGGAATTTCCCGCTGGCGATTTTCCTGGGGCAGGTCGCCGCAGCGTTGGTGACGGGAAATACGGTTGTCGCCAAGCCCGCGCCGCAGACGCCACGCATTGCCGCGCGGGCGGTCGAACTGGCGCATGAGGCGGGCGTGCCGACCGATGCACTGGTGTTGCTGGTTGGCGGGCCAGAGGCTGGCGCAGAATTGGTCGCCGATGTTCGTGTCGCGGGCGTCGCGTTCACCGGATCGACGGCGACGGCCAAGCGCATTGCGCGGTCGTTGCTCGACGACGACGCGCGGCCCATCGTTCCGCTGATCGCCGAAACCGGCGGGATCAATGCGATGATCGTTGATTCCACTGCGCTGACCGAACAGGTCGTGGCCGATGTTGTGACGTCCGCATTCCGCTCGGCAGGGCAGCGTTGTTCGGCGTTGCGGTTGTTGCTTCTTCAGGAAGATATTGCCGAGCGAACGCTCGAGATGCTGGCAGGGGCGATGGATACGCTCGTGGTGGGCGATCCTGCCGATGCGGCAACCGATGTTGGACCGGTGATCGATGCTGCGGCGTTCAAGCGACTGATGGATTATCGAGAGAGCAAGAAGGCGGATTGGGTGCATACTGTCGAAGGCCAGGGCGCGCTGATCGTTCCCCCCACGATCATCCGCCTGAAATCCATCGACGACATCACGCAGGAATGGTTCGGACCGGTGCTGCATGTGGCGACATGGAAAGCGGGCGCGCTTGAGGCCACGGTCGCGAAGATCAACGCCAAGGGTTTTGGCCTGACGATGGGTCTGCACAGCCGCATCGCGCGCAATGCCGAGACAGTCGAGGCGTTGGCGAAGGTTGGCAATCTTTATGTCAACCGGTCAATGATCGGGGCCATTGTGGGGAGCCAGCCATTCGGCGGTGAAGGCTTGTCGGGCACGGGCCCCAAAGCGGGTGGTCCGCATTATCTGCATCGTTTCTGCGTCGAGCGGGTGACATCGACCGATACAACATCGGCGGGTGGCAATGCGACACTGCTATCGCTGGACGACGTCGGCCTCTGACGCGCCGGGGGGCATTAACAGCATGCCGTCGGGCGATGCGGTAAACGCGATTTGCGTCGGGTTGGCGAGGCGGACGTTTTCCGTCTCGAAGCGGCGCAGGATCGCGATGCTGATCTTGTGGCGGGTATTGAAGACGGTATCATAATCTTCTGAATGAACGTCATATTGCAGTTCGAAATCGAGCGCTGACGGGCTGAAACTGAGCAGGCTGCACCGCACCAGACTGGCGGGCGGGCAGGACGCTACGACTTCGCCGAGCATCGCGGGAACACGGTCAAGAACATCGACGGGCGTGCATTGGACCAGCCCGAAATTCATCACGATCCGCCGCCGGTTGAGCCGCGCGAGATTGTGGATTTCCTTTTCGAGGAGTTGCTTGTTGGCGACAATGATCTGCTCGCCGGTGATGGCGCGGATGCGCGTGGATTTGAGGCCGATGTCTTCGACTTCGCCCGCGGTTGTGTCGTAGCGGATCGAATCGCCCTTGCGGAACGGCCTGTCGAACAGGATGGCAAGCGCCGCGAACAAATCAGCAAAAATGCCTTGCGCTGCCAGACCAATGGCAATGCCGCCGACGCCGAGACCAGCAATCAGGCCGGTGACGTTGACGCCCAGATTCGACAGGATCAGGATGATCGCAATCGCAAACAATACGACCGTCACCAGCAAGCGGATGATGCCGAGCGCACTCGCCAGCGCGACATGGCCATCCGAACTCGCCGCGCGATATTCGACAAGGCCGAGAATGATTTCGCGAGCAAAGACCGCCGCTTGCAACGTAACGGCGATGACGAACAGGAAATAGACCGTTTTTGCCAGATCCTCGGGCGCGTGCGAGTAGGTCGCGACGACTTGCAAGGCGACGCCCGCGATAAACCAGAGCCTGATTTTTGACAGCGCGCCGCCGATAATCCGGGGCCAGTGGTTATGCTCGGCATAGCGCCGCGCGGTGCGTCGCCCCAACCATTTGGCGCCGAACAGGACCGTTGCCACGACTGCCGCGAGGATCAGCGCAACGACAATCTGCGCTGAATGGACAGTGATCCAGTCGAGGCTGTCAGTCCAGAGTGCGGCGATGCGGGTGTTAAGATCGGGAAGTGATTTGACCATGCGACAGCCTTCGACACATCGGCAGCGCTTGCGTCAAGCCGTGACAGCAACCTTTGCCTTGCGTCCAAATGGTTCTGCCGCTTCCTCGCGCAATTTCCGCCCGGCATAGGTGTCGAGCCCGATCTGCAAGCCGACGAGCATGTAGACGAATGGCTGAAAGGCGATACCGACGAACAGCGAGCCGACGAGATAAATGAGGTGCGCCTGTTGCAGCGCGTTGGCCATGTTGCTGATCCATTCCTGTCCCTCGCGCTTTTTGTAGCGCGCGCGAAGAATTTCCATGCGGATTAGCCCGCCGCCGTGGATCAGCAGCCAGAGGATAAGGCCGGGCCAGCCCTGTTCGCCGAGCATTTCGAAATACGCACTGTGATAGGCACGGGCCTGATCATATTCGACGGACGTCGACACGTCGCCCTGTGTGCCGCCGCTTTCGGTTGTTTCGGTAACGACACGGATCTTGTTGCCGCGATAAGCGTCGAAGCCGCCGCCGAAGGGATGATCCTCGACATAATCCAATGTCCAGCTCCAGACCGCAAGGCGGGTGCCAGCCGATGTGTCAGCCTTGTAGCCCTTGATCGTGTCCATGCGCTGCGTGAAACTTGAGGGGAGGAGGGGGATGGCGATCAACGCCGCGCTTGTGACGAGAGTGACATAGAGCAAGCGGCGTTTGGTCGATCGGAGCGTGAGAATGCCGAGCACGGCGATGCATACGAGGCCGGTGCGCGCCTGCGTCCCGATGGGAATGAGGAGGCAGGCGAAAATGAGTGCATAGGCAAAGGCTTTGACCCGCCAGTCCACGGGATAAATGCCGCCGAATTTTACCAGCCATAGAATGAGCGGGATGATCGCGACCGCGACGCACGAAATGATGCTGCCTTCATAAAGCCCGCTGTTGTTCGTGACCATCAGGTTGAGTGCGCCGTAGCCACCGCCCGATACCAGTGTCTTGATGCCGCCGACGATGATGATCGATGCTGCGGACAGGACCATGAACAGCGCCAGCGCTTCGATGCGCAGCTTTGTGCGCAATGTCAGCGGCAGGAAAATGCCAAACGCCAAAGCTTTCCAGACCCAATCCCATTTGCGCAGCGCATCGATGGGGAAGTCGGCCTGTGTCGTCGTGATCCCGCAATAGATGAGCAGGAGGAGCATCAGGAACTGGCGGGGGGCAACGCGGGTATCTTTCTTGTCGTCGAACAAGACCCAGCCCATGACCGCGAAAACGACCATGATCAGCGAAATCGGGATTGTATTGAGCAATAGATACGTCAGCCGCTGCGGCGAGACGATGTCGACATAGACATAGCCGAGCACAAGCAGGAACGGCCGGCGAAAGCCCATGCCGACCAGCGCCGCCAGAAAAGCAATGAACGCGAGATCGCGCATTTACTTGCGATCCTGTTGAGATTTGGCCCAGCCTGATTTTGCGTCGGGATCCTCGCTATCGAGATCGGGGCGCGACAGCATCTTCCAGGCCGCATAGAGCAGCAGGAAATGCGTGAGGCCGAGCGAGAAATTGTCGATCATGTTGCCCGCATTAGAATAATCCGGTTGACGTCGCCTTAAGTTTGTATGTGGCAAAGGACTTTCATGCGAATTCTTCACGTCCTTGATCATAGCTTGCCGCTGCACAGCGGCTACACGTTTCGCACGCGGGCGATCCTGCGCGCACAGGTGGCGATGGGGTGGACCGTTGCGGGCGTGACGGGCGTGCGACAGCTTGGCGCGACGGGCGATGCGATTGAAACCGTCGATGGCCTGACATTCTACCGGACGCCACCGGTATCGGTATCAGTGCCGATCATTTCCGAGATGAATGAGGTCCGCGCTTTGGCCCGTACGCTTGATTCGGTGGTCGAAGCGTTCCGGCCCGATGTGCTTCACGCGCATTCGCCGGTTCTCGGCGGCCTTGCGGCGTTGCGGGTCGGGCGGCGGCACAAGCTGCCGGTGATGTATGAAATCCGTGCCTTCTGGGAAGATGCAGCGGTCGGCAACGGCACGGGGACTGAGGGGTCGATGCGGTTTCGCGCGACAAAGGCCATCGAGACATGGGCCGCGCGGCGCGCCGATGCGGTTGCGGTCATCTGTGACGGGTTGCGCGGCGATCTGGTGTCGCGCGGGATCGATTCGGGCAAGATCATGGTCTCGCCCAATGGTGTTGATATGGACATGTTCGGTGATCCTCTGCCACGCGACAAGGCATTGGCGCGCGACCTTGGCCTGATCGGCGGCGATGTCATCGGCTATGTCGGCAGCTTCTATGATTATGAGGGGATCGATGATCTGATCGCGGCGATGCCTGCATTGCTTGCGGTGCGCCCTGACGCGCACCTGCTGCTGGTCGGCGGTGGGCCAATGGAAGCGGCGTTACGGATGCAGGCGCTCGGGTCTTCGGCAGCACCCCGAATCCACTTCGTCGGGCGCGTGCCGCATCATGAGGTCGAGCGTTATTATAGTTTGATCGATGTCCTTGCGTATCCCCGCAAAAAGATGCGTCTGACCGATCTGGTCACGCCGTTGAAGCCATTGGAAGCCATGGCGCAAGGCAAGTTGGTTGCCGCATCCGATGTCGGCGGCCACCGCGAGTTGATCGAGGATGGTGTAACGGGCACATTATTCGCAGCGGATAACCCCGCTGCCCTTGCGGCTGCGCTTGCTGGCTTGCTCGCGGATCGCTCAGGCTGGGACCAGCGCCGGGCCGTGGCGCGTCAATTTGTTGAACGGGATCGTAACTGGTCGTCAAACATTTCACGTTACGAACCTGTTTACCGTAAGCTGGTTCGCGAAAGTTCCCGCGGTCAGCGGTGAAGGAATAGAGTTATGGTTACATTGGCCCGTCGTGCCCAGCGCATCCCGTTCGCACCGGTTGTCGCCGTTCTGTTCGGCATTGCCGCTGCGATATTGGTGGCGGCTGTTCCGCAATGGATGTTCGAATCAGGTGTCGTGGCGAGCGGATTGCCATCGGTCCTTGCCGCCGCTGCGCCGCCCTTGGGTCTGGTCGCCCGATTGCTGGCGATTGCGTTGGCGTTTTGTGGTGTTTCGTTTCTGGTGTGGATACTCTTGGCACCGTTGACGACGCTTTTTGAAGCCAAGGCCCGTGCGCGGACGCCGTGGCGCGATGCGGGGTATGATGCTGATTCGATTATGGCGCGCGATGATCCATTGCCGCCGCGTCGCCCGATTTTTGCGCCCGATGAACTCGGCGCGCCGCTCATGTCGGATGAAGCGATTGCGCCGGTTGCCCCTTTTTTGGACCCAGAACCCGCGTTGGCGGTGCCACTCGCGGTTGAAGAATTGCAGTCTGTGGTTGTTGCCCCCGTCGAGGCTGACAGCTCGATTATGACGTTAATTCGTCGTCTTGAGGATGGCCTTGCCCGTCGGGCTTCGAACGATTCGGATCCTGATGGCTCCGGCAATGGCGCGATGCCGTTGTCACGCAGCTGGATCGTGCCCGAAAATGTCGAAGCAGCGCCTGTGGTTGACGAAGACGACAGCGGTCTGAAGCGGATGGCGCGCGGTTAAATTTCGCCTAGGTAGTTTTGCATCGCGGTAATCGCTTCAGCGGTCAGGCGAACATGCGTTGAGCGCGCATCACGCGGATGGCTGAGCCGCTCGACCAAGCCCTGTTCATGCAGCCAGCGCAAGTGACGCATTGCCGTCGTCGTCGGGACATTGGCCCCGATGCAGACGCTTTTGACCGTCACGCGCCGCCGTTCGCAATCGGCGATGAACAGATCGAGCAGCATATCCCACGTCGGCTCGGCGAACAGGCTGCCCGCAAAGTAACGCGCGCGCAGCCGCCGTTCGCGATAGAGCGCCCGGGCGGTTTCGAGCAGGAGGTCGTCCTCATGGGCGCGCCCGGCCACGCCCTCCGTCAGCCGTTGGCAATCCGGCGCGGCAGACTCTCGCCGCGCGTGCCCCGGTTGGCCGAGCGGTCCAGCGGGCCCGGCACATCCCATGCGCCTTCGGGGCGGATGAGTTCGAAAGGCGAGCGGCCGATGCCGATGACATCATTGGATGCTGACACATCGGCTTCCATTTCGACATAGGTGACGTCAGAAAACTCGAACGTCGGGTGCCCTGCGATTTCATGGAAACCAAAGCGGCTCCAGAAGTTGACGAGATCATGGCGGGCATGGCCATAGGCTTTGCGAAAGCCCTTGGCACGGGCATAGTCGAAGGCCGCACGGACAAGGCGGAACGCGAGCGTCGACGAGCGGAATTCAGGCCGGACGGCGAGGCGCTCGATTTTGACAAAGTCACCGAAAAAGCGGACGCGGATGCAGCCCGCCGGTTCGCCGTTGATTTCGCCGAGGATGTGTGCGGCACAGAAATCATTGCCGTCGAACTCTTCGTCATAGGGGCAAGATTGCTCGTTCATGTAAGTTGCGGCGCGGATCGAGAAGACTTTCATGATGTCTTCGATCGTGCGGCTGACACGGGTCGTTGTCGACGGTGCAGGCGCGACGCGAACGGGTTCAGGCTCGGCGCGGAAGACGACAAGAACATCGTCATCGGCATCGGGGAAATGATCCTGCGCGCGCGAAAAGCCGAGTGAGGCAAACAGCCGCGCCGAAGCAGGGGTTGCTGCACTGGTAAAGAGCGGCACACCTTCGGGTGCAATCGCTTCGAAATGGGCGGCAATCGCCGCGATAGCCGGAATGAAGTTGCCCGGTGAATACACGCACCAGATGTAAAGTGCCGCTGCTGGTTCGTCTGCACGCGCCAAAAGCCTAGTGTCGGGGTTCAGCCGGTCGAGCTTGCCACTTTCGAGTGCGGTCAGTCCGTTTGCCGTCAACGGCAGATAGGCAAGAAATGCGGGCTCCTGACCATCATCACGTTCGACCATGCGGATCACTTCGGGATTGTGCGCGAGAACCCGCGCGAGCACCGTATCGTCCGCAACTTGGCCGATAGCGTGGCTGAGCTTGCGCGCAAGGAATCGCGACTCATCAACCGACACAGCACGCGATTCAGTGTAATGACGGTGACCACGCAACGCGACCAGCTTTTCAAATCGTTCAGTAAAACGGATATTTTTATAGCTGCTTTTATTTGGTGATATGCTAGATACAATGGCCATATCAAAATCCTTGTAGCATTTTGCATCAATGGGTCTGGGGATTCCATTTAATGATCAAACAGCGGTCCAATGTGATCCAAAAGCGCGCACCGGGTGTTCAGATTTCTGCACAGGAGGTGCGCCGCCGCGCTTCGCTCGATCGGATTTCATGGGATAACATGCGCCTGCTGCTGATTTTGTCCGAAGCGGGAAGTTTCCGGTCGGCAGCCATCGTGGCGGGGATTTCACTTAATACGATCCGCAGCAAGATTGACCGGCTTGAGCGACAAATCGGTGGGCAGTTGATTCGTCGCAGCGTTGAAGGCGTCACGCTGACCCAGGACGGCTATGAACTGGTGTCAATTGCCAAACAGATGCGGGCGCTCGGCAAAACGGCGGAGCGCGTTCAGGCCAGTGCGCAGGGCGATCGCGACTCGAAGGTTCGCATCACAATTACCGAAGGGCTGGGAACATTCTGGCTGGTGCCGCATCTTGTCGATTTTCGACAGCAGCACCAAGACATTCACATCGACCTGCAATGCGACATGGCACCACCCGATGTCTTGTTTCGTGACGTTGACATTGCCGTGCAACTCGAACGGCCGACAAACCCCGATCTGATTGTCCAGAAAATTGGCACCTTGCACCTCATGCCCTATGCATCGGACGCTTATTTGCGCGCCCATGGCACACCGATGAGTGTCGAGGATGCGCGGCGGCACAAACTGGTATGGCAGGAAGCCGATCAGGTTGCTTCGGAGCTGTTGCCGATGTTTGTTGACAGCGACCTGATCGAAGATGGCCTGATCGCCGTGACAACCAACACCAGCTCGGCACATTTTTGGGCAATCTCGAAGGGAGCGGGCATTGGTTTCCTACCGACATATGTCCGCGTCGTCAGTCGCAGCACGATGCCGATCGACATCGGATTGAACCTGCGGCGGAACATCTACCTCGTTCATCACCCTGATTCAGTGCGCTTTCCCGAAGTGCGCAAGGCACTTGATTGGGTAAAAGGCGCGTTCGACAAAACAAAATATCCGTGGTTCAGCGATGACTTCGTGCATCCTGACGAGTTCGAACGCAAATTCAACGACAGCGTTGTGGTTAACCTTTTCGAAGGATTTCGTTAAGCATAAGTCGCGTTTGCCATTATTGAATCAATATTTGAACCAGCAAGACTGCTTACATCGGCGTAAATAGCTGCGCAGCATCAGTAGCTTTGCAGGAACCTTTTATGATCGACGATGTGCTGGAAGTCGAAGATTTGGCGCGCGGCGCAACCCTGGGGCGACTGCGGCATGATTTGCTGCGCTGCATTGCGCGGGCCGAAGCATTGGGGCTGACAGCGATTGCGATTTACCTGCAGCGTGCGGTCGACGAGATCACCGACATTTCCGCCTGATCCGACAGTTTTTGTGTCCACATACTCAATGGGGGCCGGTCTTGCGACCGACCCCCACTGCGCTGGGCTCCCATCATTTCCTTCTTGGCATTGCTGCCGAACGAATTGGCAGGAGACCCTAGCGTTGCTGCGAGCCTTTGCTTCGTCAGTCCCCGTTTCCGGTTTCCGGCTTGGCTGAGCACCGCATGGCTGCTTTGTGTATCGAGGTTCGCGCGACGGCTCTGCTTGCGCTTCGCCATTCCGCTGAGGCCTCACATCGCCACAACCCGAACCAGTTCGTTTCGCCATTTCATCCCGCTTGCGCGTTCAGCATGGCTTCGTTACCGGCCCTTGCATCCCCGGGTTGCCTCGGCGTTTCCGCTTCGTCGTCCCGTTGACTATGATGTGAAGCTCTCATGCATCCGTGAGTCGCACCAGCACAAAATCAACGATTTTGCCTGTGGATAACGAGGATATCGGGGACAGTTTCACGCCCAGTCGAGAATTGACCAGCCGCGCGCTTTTGCCATCCGCCGCAACGGCCCGTGCGCGTTTACGGCAAAGGCTTCATCCGCCCATTCCATCGCGGGCGAATCGGAGACGTGGTCGCTATAAAAGCGGATATGTGCCGCGTCGCGGGTAATCCCGGCGTCGTGCATCCAGGCGGTCACCATGCGGAGCTTGGCGGGCCCATAACAATTTTCGCCGTCGATCTTTGCCATCACCCGCGTGTCGAGACCCGCCAGCGTGTTTGTCGCCACTGTCGCGTCGAAGCCGAGTTTGCGGGCAATGGCTTCGGCGTACAGCCGGTAGGAGGCTGTGGCCATGATCAGCTGGTAGCCCTCGGCATGGTCCGCGGCGATCCGCGCCTTGGCATCAGTCAGCACATTCCTGTGCAAGGTCTTCTCGGCAAAGCTCTCGGCAATCGGGCCGAGTTGCTCGGGATGGATCGAGGGGCCGACGAGCAAGCTCTGGTTCCACACTTTCAGCCGCGCACGATCGATCAGGCGCATGGCATAGAGAGCCACGGTGATCCCGACGAATGGCACCAGCAGCAACCGCCACGGATGACGCCGCCGTGCCGCATGGAGGAGGAAGGACGTAAAGGTCGGCAGCCGCGTTATCGTGCGGTCCATGTCGTAGATGGCAAGTCGGATCATCGCGCCTGACTAACGCCTCATTGCCTTGCCGTCGCCGGTTTCTTGCCGCATGTCTACGCGCGATGGATGAACGCGCAGATTTCGGGCAGGAAAGCCATGATGGACGGCAGACGTTGGCCTTTGCCGGCGATCTGCGGCTGCCCGATCTTGGGGACGTGCCCAAGCGGCTGGCGCTGGTCGAGCAGGTCGATACGATTGACCTGTCGAAGGTTGGGCGGATCGACACGGTCGGCGCGTGGATCATTCACCGCCTGAAGATCGACAAGAATGCCACGCTGACGGGCGCGAACGATGATGTCGCAACGCTGATCGACCAGGTGGCGAAATCGGACAAGTCGGTCCGGATGCGACCCGACCGGATCAATCCGCTTTTGCGCGTGCTTGGCGAAATCGGTGCTGCAGTGGCTATTGCGGGCCACAATCTGAAAGGACTGCTCGGGTTTTTCGGCGCGGTGATGATCGGGGTGGCCAATGTCATCCGCCATCCGTCCCGGTTTCGTCCCAATGCGGTGATCCAGCAGTTCGAAGTTGTTGGCGTGTCAGCGCTGGGGATTGTCGGACTGATGAGCTTTCTGATCGGGATCGTGATTGCGCAGCAGGGCGCAGTTCAACTCCGCCAGTTCGGTGCGGAGATCTATACGATCAACTTGATCGGCCGGATTACGACACGCGAGCTGGGTGTGTTGATGACCGCAATCATGGTTGCGGGGCGCTCGGGCTCTGCCTTTGCCGCACAGCTCGGGACGATGAAGCTAACCGAGGAAATTGATGCGATGCGGACGATTGGGGTTTCGCCGGTCGAAGCGCTGGTCCTGCCGCGGATGATGGCCAGCGTGCTGATGATGCCGCTGCTCGGCTTTTATGCGACAGTCATTTCAATCATGGGCGGCGGGCTGTTCTGCTGGGTCAGTCTCGGCATTCCGCCGGTCACGTTTATCCAGCGCATCCGCGAAGTCGTGCCAATGACCGATATGTATGTCGGACTGGTCAAGGCGCCAGTCTTTGGCGCGATCATTGGCCTGTCGGGTTGTTTTCAGGGCATGCAGGTCGAATCGAATGCGGAACAAGTTGGCCTCCGCACGACTTCCGCTGTGGTGCAGGCCATTTTCCTTGTCATCGTTCTCGATGCTTTCTTTGCGGTGTTCTTCACGGCGATCGGCTGGTCATGAACCAAGACCCCGAAATCGCGATTGCCGTGCGCGGACTCGTCAACAAGTTCGACGATGCCGTGATCCACGAGGGGCTCGATCTGGACGTGCGGCGCGGCGAGATCCTCGGCGTCGTCGGGGGATCGGGCACGGGTAAATCGGTGTTGATGCGCTCGATCATCGGGCTGCAACTGCCTGATGCGGGCGAGGTCCATGTCTTCGGCGAATCGATGATCGACCGCGAGGAGGACGAGGCGCTCGACATCCGCAAGCGCTGGGGCATTTTGTTTCAAGGTGGCGCGCTGTTTTCAACGCTGACGGTGGCGGAAAATGTGCAGGTGCCGCTGCGCCAATTTTACCCCAAGCTCGACCAGAATTTGCTCGACGGCATCGCGGCCTACAAAGTTGTGATGTCAGGCCTTGATCCCAGTGCGGGTCCGAAATTCCCGTCCGAACTGTCGGGCGGCATGAAGAAGCGCGCGGGGCTGGCGCGGGCGCTGGCGCTTGATCCCGAACTGCTGTTTCTCGACGAGCCGACGGCGGGCCTCGACCCGATTGGTGCGGCGGCATTTGACGAATTGACGCTGGGCCTCAAAAAGACGCTGGGGCTGACGGTGTTTCTGATCACGCATGATCTCGATACGCTTTATGCCATTTGTGACCGGGTGGCGGTGCTGGCGGATAAAAAGGTGATTGCGGTGGGGACAATCGACGAATTGCTGAAAACCGAACATCCATGGATACAGGAATATTTCAACGGTCCGCGCGGGCGCGCCGCGACGGCAGCGGTTCACGCGCATGAGAAAGAGACGGCCTGATGGAAACCCGCTCGAACCATATCCTTGTTGGCGGCGTGGTGCTGGGGTTACTCGCGGCGCTGGCGGCATTTCTTGTCTGGTTGTCGGGCCTGTCGGGCGGCAACAACAAGGAATATGATATTTTCTTCAAGCAATCGGTTGAGGGGCTGGCCAAGGGATCAACCGTCAGCTTTTCGGGGGTGCCGTCGGGGCAAATTGTCGAGATCGAACTGTGGCAGCAAAATCCGGAATTCAAGCGCGTCCGCGTTTCGCTCAAGAACGAAACACCAGTGCTGCAAGGCACGACAGCGACGATCCTTGGCAGTTTTACCGGGCCATCGACGGTCGTGCTCGACGGCGCTGTCAAAGGCATGCCAGCCATCGAGGATTTGGGGCCCGCAGGGCGTCCGGTGATTCCGACGAAGCGTGGCGGCCTCGGCGCTTTGCTCAACTCGGCGCCGCAATTGCTGGAGCGCTTGTCCACGTTGACCGAGCGGCTGACCGAGCTGATTTCGGACAAGAATCAGGCGTCGATTGCGGGGATTCTCGACAATACCAACCGGCTGACCGACGCACTGGCCGACAAGGGACCGGATATTGCCAAGACGCTGGCCGACACGCGCATTGCCATCGCGCAGGCGGGAACGGCGGCGGAGAAAATCGGCAATCTGGCGGATAGTGTGAACGGACAGGCGGGGCCGCTGGTCGGCGATCTGCGCGAAACGGTGGCGTCGGCAAAGCGCAGCATGGACACGCTCGACAAGACCCTGAAGGACGCGCAGCCGGGGGTTCAGGCATTCTCGAAAACAACGATGCCCGAAGTCGGGCAGTTGGTGCGCGACCTGCGCGTGATGTCCGAAAGCCTGTCGTCGGTTGCGACCAAGATCGATCAGGGCGGCGCGACGAGCATATTGGGGTCGCCCAAGCTGCCTGATTACCAGCCCCGGGGAGGCCAGAAATGAAGACGTCCTATGTGGCACTCTTGCTGCTCCCGCTCGCGGGCTGCGTGAGTTTCGGGGGCAAGCCGCCCAAGCAGCTGATGACGCTGAGTGCGACTGAGAGGGTGGCCATTGGCGTTACGCGGACGGCAGTTTCGGGGCAGACGGTGACGATCCTGTCGCCAAGCGCGCCCGCCGCGATCATCGCGCCGCGCGTGCCGGTGTACCGTGGTGGCATTGCCATTGCCTATGTCAAGGATGCGGCGTGGGTTGATAGCCCGGCGCGGCTTTTTCAACGGTTGCTGAGCGAAACGGTGGCTGCCAAGACGGGGAAGATCGTCCTCGACCTTCGGCAATATACGACGGACCCCGGCCTGCGCGTGCAGGGCAATCTGCTGATGTTCGGGATTGATGAAGACAAGAGCGAAGCGGTCGTGACTTACGAAGCAGTGATCGTGCGCGACAAGGGGCTGGACAGCCGCCGGTTCGAGGCGCGTGTGCCTGTGGGTGTGATTGATGCGACGTCGGTGGGGCCAGCGCTGAACGAGGCCGCGAACAAGGTGGCTTTGGATGTCGCGGATTGGATCAAGTAGCTAGCCCAGGCTTTTCGACACCTGCTCGAACACGTCCTTCGACAAGCCCGACGTGCTGGCAATCCGCGCAAGTTGCGTTTCCATCTGGTTCTGCCGCAAATCATCAAAGCGTTGCCAGCGGCCGAGCGGCGGCACCATTTTTGCCGCGGTCTGCGGATTGATCGGATCGAGCGCGATGATCTGGTCCGCGAGTAAAGCATAGCCCGCCCCGTCGGCGCGGTGGAACCAGCGCTGGTTGACCGAAAATGCGCCGACGAGCGCGCGGAAGCGGTTTGGGTTGTTGACCGTGAAATCGGGATGCTTGAGCAAGAGGGCGACGGCTTCAAGCGTATCCGGTCGCGCCGACAGCGCTTGCACCGAAAACCATTTATCGAGCACGAGCGCGTTGTCGCGGTAACGGTGATAGAAAATGTCGAGCGCAGCTTCGCGCTGATCGGCATCGCCGTTCGCCAGATTGCCGAGTGCGGCAAGTCGGTCGGTCATGTTGTCTGCGGCATCGAACTGAGCGAACGCGAGCGCCGGTGCATCGCTGGCTTTGGTCGCGCTGATATAGCCGAGAGACAGGTTGCGGATGCGTCGCGCACCTTTTGCCGAGGGCGAATATTCAAACTTGGCTGCGGCATGTTTTACGTACAGTGCGCGCCATTGATGTTCATGCGCCTTGGCGAGATCAGACCGCAAGGCATCGCGCGCGACGGCAATCGCCTCTGGATCGACGATCAACATATGGTCGCCGATGAATGCTTCACTGGGCAGGAGCACTGCTTCGGCGACAAAAGCGGGATCGAGCGCGGGATCGGCGAGCGTGTTGCCGACGGCATCGATAACGGCTTTGTTGTCCGCTTTGCCCGATGAAATCGTCGAAACCAGCGTGTCGAGCATCAATTGCTGCATGGCTTCATACCGCGCGAAGGGATCGTCGTCATGACCCGAGAGGAAGGCGAGATCGGCAGCGCTCCGGTCGGTTTCGACGATGACGGGGGCGGAGAAGCTGCGGTTGACCGAGAGGACTGGCGGTGTTGCGAAGCCTTCGAAGCGGATTTCGGTTGTTGCGTCTTCAAAGACGATCAATTGTTCGGTGCGCTTTTCGCCCGACGCTTCGTCGAACAGCGCAACTTTGAGCGGCAGCGGCATCGGCGATTTGACGTCCTGTGCCGGCGTTACGGGGACAGTCTGCGCGAGCGAAAGGATCGCCGTATCGCCCTCATGGCGCAGTTCAGCTTTGACCTTTGGCGTGCCCGCTTGCGAGTACCACAAGCGGAACTGCGTCAGGTCGACGCCACTCGCGTCCTCCATTGCTTTGACAAAATCCTCGCAGGTCACGGCTTGTCCGTCGTGGCGATCAAAGTAGAGATCAGTGCCCGCGCGGAACTTCGCGGCGCCCAGCATGCTGTGCATCATGCGAATGATTTCGGCGCCCTTGTTATAGATGGTCGCGGTATAGAAATTGCCGATTTCCATATAGCTGTCGGGGCGGATCGGGTGCGCGAGCGGGCCAGCGTCTTCGGGGAACTGTGCGGCGCGGAGCATGCGTACATCCTCGATGCGCTTGACGGCGGCGGAGCCTTGGTCGGCGCTGAATTGCTGGTCGCGGAAAACGGTGAAGCCTTCTTTTAACGAAAGCTGGAACCAGTCGCGGCAAGTGACGCGGTTGCCCGACCAGTTGTGGAAATACTCATGCGCGACGACACCGGTGACGCCGTCATAATCCATGTCGGTCGCGGTATCGGGATCGGCGAGGATGTAGCGCGAGTTGAAGATGTTGAGGCCCTTGTTCTCCATCGCGCCGAAGTTGAAATCATCGACCGCAACGATGTTGAACACGTCGAGGTCATATTCGCGGCCATAGACATCCTCGTCCCATTGCATCGATGTCTTGAGCGCGTGCATGGCGTGTGCGGTCTTGGACAGGTCAGCCTCACGGACCCAGATGCCGAGATCGACCTTGCGACCTGACATCGTTGTGAAGCTGTCGCGGTTAGCCTTCAGGTCGCCGGCGACGAGCGCGAAAAGATAGCTCGGCTTGAAATGCGGATCGCGCCATTCGGCCCAGTGGCGGCCATTGGGCAGATCGCCATTCGCGATGTTGTCGCCATTGGCGAGGAGGATCGGGAAGGCGGCTTTGTCTGCCGTCATGCGGACGGTGTAGCGGCTGAGCACGTCGGGGCGGTCGGGGAAGAAGGTGATGCGGCGGAAGCCCTCAGCTTCGCATTGGGTGCAGAGCAGCCCGCCGCTGGCATAGAGGCCCATGAGCTTGGTGTTGTGTTCGGGCGCGAGTTCGACCTCGGTTTCGATGGTTGCGGTGGCGCTCGTCAGGGGGATGACGAGGCGGTCGCCGTCCATGTGCCAGTCGTTCCAAACTTCTCCATCTACGCGCATAGCGCGCACGGTGAGGCCATCGCCGTCGAGGACCAACGGACGGTCGTGATCGCCGTTGCGGGTGACTGACAATGTTGAAATAATTGTTGTTTTAGAAACACTTAGATCGAAATCCAGCGCGATGTCGGGCACGAGCCAGTCGGGGGGCGTATAGTCTTCGCGGCGGATGATTTGCGGTTCGGTCATGCCCGCGATGTAACGAGGCGATTTGCCGTCGCCTAGCGTTATTAGGCGGCCCTGCTGATTTGCAGGAAAGCATCGGCGCGGACGGGTTTGCCGATGGCCCAGCCCTGCGCCGTGTCGCAGCCATAATCGCGCAGACGGTCGAGACAGGCGGCATCCTCGACGCCTTCGGCGACAACCTTGAAGCCGAGTTCATGCGCAAGTTCGATGGTCGAACGCACGACGATCTCGTCGCTGTTGTTCGACAGCATGTTGGTGACGAAACTCTTGTCGATCTTGATCTCGTCAGTCGGGAAGGATTTGAGATAGGCGAGTGTCGCCTGGCCGGTACCGTAATCGTCGATCGAGACGCGCGCGCCCAGTGCGCGGAACGCGGTGAGCGCGGCGACCGCGATTTTCGTGCTGGCGATGGTCGCCGATTCAGTGACTTCCAATGTGAGGTAGCTGGCAAGCGAGCCCCGCGCCTTGAGCCGGGCGGTCAGATCGGCGATAAATTCGCGATCATCAAGCAGCGTCGCGGAAACATTGATCGCAATGCCGAGGTTGTTGCCTTGGGCGTACCATCTGTGAAGCTGGCTCAAACACGTATCGACGACGGCAAGCGTCAGGAGACGCATTTGGCCGTTGCTTTCGAGCACGGGGATAAACGCGTCGGGGCTGAGCGGGCCGAATTTGGGATGATGCCAGCGAACAAGCGCTTCGGCACCCGAAATGCGCGCGGCGGCCAGATCCCATTTGGCTTGATAGACGACATAGATTTCGTCGTTGGCGATGGCCGATTCGACATCGGCAATGAGGGCAATCGAGCGATCGGCATCGCGTGACAAGGTGATGCTTTCAAAGGCCCAGCGCTGGCCCGCGGCTTGGGCCTGTCGTGCAGCGATAGAGGCGCGCGCAAGCAGAAGAGCGGCGTCTTTGCCGTTGCCCTGGCTCACGCCGAAGACTGGTGACACGAGGACGGCGCGACTGGTGAGCGCAATCGGCGCACGGAACAGCGCCGCTGCGGCATCGGCGTCATCCGATTCAATGGCAACATCACCCGGCCAGGCAATGGTGCCCGCTTCAAGCGAATGAAGCTGCGCGGTTGGGAAGGCGACCGCCAGCCGGTTGAAGACTTGCGTCATCAGCGACGCGCGGTCGGCTTCGCCTAGAACGGCTGCGATTTCATCATATTGCGAGAGCCGGACGACAGTGACGATGACATCGTCCAGCGGGCGGCAGTGGCGTTCAAGCGCGCGGGCGTTGGGCAGGCCGGTGGCAGCATCGGTCAAGCGGTTTTCGCTGAGCTTCGCGCGCAGGCCGAGCAGGCCGACGACCAGCGCGTCGAGAGCGAGCAGGAGCAATGCGGGGACAATTTGGAGACTGCCGATGCGCGTGATCTCTACGATCAGCGACGCGGCGCCAATAAGCGTCAGTCCGCCCAGCAATACCGGCCAATATGATTTTTGCGCGCCTGTGCGAATGCACAGCCCAGCGCCCAGCGCCGCGAACAACAGGGCGGGCCACGGCCCCCAATCGGGATTGGTCGAGCGCTGCATCAATGTCTCGGCGGCGAGCGCCTGAATCACCACGCCGGGAAGGACCCCGTGCCCGGGGACGACGTAGCGATCCCCCATTTCGATGGCAGTTGCGCCGATCAGCACCGTGCGGGCGTTAAGCGCTGCTGTGCCTTTGTCGTTCAGGACGTCGATCGCGCTGATTCGGGGGACGGTGGCGGGATCAATCGCGCTGTCGATACGGAAGCTCTTTTCGATATTGCCCTGGCTGCCCGCGAGCAGCGCCGCGATCGAGGGGCGCGGAGCCCCGCCGGTTATGGTGCCATAGCTGTAACGGCGGAGCTGGCCATCAGCATCGGGCTGGACATTGACTGAACCGAGAAAGGCATGCTCGCGCAACGGGGCGATCGGCAGGTTTTCAGAAAACCGCGTGCTGCCGAGCGAAACGGGCTGGCGGAAAGTGGGCAGGATGACGCTGCCCCCGGCGCGCGCAAGAGCGTTGGCCAAGGCCTGGTCGTCAGCAGGATTTGTGGTGGCAGAAAAGTCGATGTCGAACGCGATGGTCGTTGCCCCCGCCTGACGCAGGCGTTCGACGAGTGCGGCATGGGTGCGACGCGGCCACGGCCAGTCCGAAATGGTGGCAAGGCTTTTCGCGTCGATTTCGATGATCGCGATTTTGCCACTGGCGACTTGCGGGCGGAAATTGTCGCGGAGGAGGCGGAGCTGCTCGTCGCTGCGGATGCTCGTACCCCAAAGCGCGGCAAACGTGGCGACGAGCAGCGCAAGCGTAAAGCCAGCCAAGCGGAGCCGTTGGCCGCGTTGCGCAGCGGGGCGCATAAAAGTGGCAGTTCGCGTCATGGAATCCCGCGCGCCGCGTTGGCACGATGGCATGGCTAGCAAATAATTGATAACAAGCGCTGAAGAGCGGCGCTTGCCGACCGGGCGTTAGCGTCCCGGACCGTTGCTAAATCTGTTGCGAAGTTCGGTGAGCCACTCAATGAAGCGATTGGTGTTGCTGTTACCGTTGTTGCTTCCGTTGCCGTTGCCGTTGCCGTTGCCGTTGCCGTTGCTGTTGCCGTTGCTGTTGCCGGTGCCCCCGGCATTTCCGTTAGCGTTGTTGCCGTTACCTTGGCTCGCAGCGACCACGGGGGCGGGGGCCAGCGGTGGCGTCACGAACACTTCGGTGACCGGTGCCACAGCTGTAACACCGCCGGTTCCGCCGACCGGATCCGGCGGTGTCATTGTTGCCGCTTCGACGGGCACTGGCGGGAGCGGCACGGGCACGACTTCCGGATCAGGAACGGCCGGCGCTGGCGGCAGGGCGGTAGGGGGTGGTTTTCCGCCAGCCTCGGCGACATCGGGCGGTGTGATCATGCCGGGCGCGGCTTCGACGACGGTCGTGTTGTTGGTCACCGTGCTCGTCGCGGGCGCGCGATCCGTGCTTGGGTCAGCGGTCTGCATTTCGCGGCTCGTTTCAGCCATCATCGAGACCATGGCCATCATCGTTGAGTCGCCCTTGACCATGCCTTCGGACATTGCCTCCAGATTGACGGGCCCTTCGCCGACGGGTGCGACGATGGCACCGTCAAACCGGGCTTGATCGCCGTCGGACTTTTTGACGGGGCTGTCTTCAACGCTTGCCGTCACGGCGGCGGCCGCCGCGGCGGGGGTCGGCGACTGGATGCTCATGCTCTCGCGGCCCTGAAGGTTCAGGCGGCCCGGCGCGGTTGCGCTGACCGAACCAATGTCGCCGGGCATGACCATGAACGACGCACCGCCGTCGCGCGTGGCAACTTCGACGCGACCTTCGATGACTTGCACCGATGCGCCCTTTTCGGTCACGGTCACGCTGAATGTCGTCCCCTTGACGACCGCGGCGAGGAACGGCGTTTCGACCGCAAAGTGGGGCATCGTCATTTTCTTGATCTTGTAGATGACGTTGCCGAAGTCTTCGATAATCTGGGTAAAGCCACCCGATTTGGCGGGATCGGCGACGCGGATGCGCGAGTTTGGCGAGACGACAAGATATTCGCCGCCGCGCACGAGCACGGCGCGGCCGTTGCTGCCGGTGTTGATGACATCGCCGGTGTTCACGGCGCCGCCGCGCGTTGCGACTTTCACGATGCCCGTGGAGACGACCGAGACTTGGCCCGATGTTTCGGACAGCGACCAGCCGGGCGCACCGGCATAGGCAGCGCTGCTGGCGAGCAGGCCGATGATGACAAATCCCTTGCGGACGATGCGCATGTTACTTCCCCCAGAGTGCGGTCCCAAGTCCCACCCAAGCCATGGCGTTAACAGGCGCGTGGACACCAAGAGGTCAACGAGCATGGTTTCGATCCGGTTTACGATGTCGCGCTTAACGCTTTGTTTTCCGGTCGGCGGTTATCGCGGACGGGTCAGGGGTTTTTTACGATCGACATGTCCAGATTTGCTTATCTTCCGGCGCTGCTGATGGCAGCCGCGTCTCCGGCACAGGCGCAATCGGGCCGCGATGCCGCCGCCACGCTGGGCCGTGATGTCGCGGCGCAACCGGCGATGCCCGATGCGCGCACAGTCGACGTTCCGACGGCGAGCGAGGCACCGGTTGTCGCGGATGCGGCGACCGCATCGGGTTTGTTTGTCGGTGCCGTAAACATCGAGGGCGGGCGTGAAATTCCGCGTGATGTGTTTGCAGCTGCTATCGAGCGTTTCATCGGGCAGGCGGCTGATGCGGCGAAACTGCAGACGATGGCGCGCGCCGTGGCGGATGCGGCGCGGGGGCAGGGCTATTTATTCGCCAGTGCGATGGTGCCCGAACAGGTAGTGGATTCGGGGACGGTGACCGTGCGGCTCGATGCCGGTGCAGTCGACCGGGTGCGGGTGATCGGATCGGACAACAAGCGGCTGCGGCGGACGCTCGAGCGGATCGTCGGGAAAGCGGTTCGCAAGGAAGTGCTTGAACGGCACTTGCTGTTGGCCGGGGATATTCCGGGGATCCGGGTTGAGAGCACGCGCTATGTTCGCGAGGGGGACGGGGCGACGCTGATCGTCGACGTTGCCGAGGATCGGGTTTCGGGATCGGCAGGACTCGATAATCATGGCTCGCACGATATTGGCCCGGCGCGGTTGCGGCTGCGGCTCGACCTGACGGGTTTGCTTGACGATGGCGACCAGCTGACGACGCAGCTTGTGGTGACGCCGCTCCAGCCCAAGGAACTGGCCTATGGGTCGGTCCGCTATACCATCGGGATCAGCAGCGCGACGCAGTTGGGCGTTGCTGCGGCCGTGGGGCAGACCAAGCCGGGTGGTGCGCTGTTTGCCGGTCGGCTTGAGGGCAAGAGCTTGTATGGCGCGATTTTCGTCAACCATGCGCTGATCCGGTCGAACAAGACGAACCTGTGGGTCAATGCCGAGCTGGCATGGCTGCGGGTGGACCAGAATTTTGACAGCATCGCGGCGCAGCGCGACGAGATTGTCACGCTGACGCTGTCGACGACGGCATCGACCAAGCTGGGCGGCGGGCGGCTGTGGGGCGGGCTTGGCGTGGTTCAGGGGCTTGGGGTAACTAAGGCAGGCGATCCGATGTCGTCGCGCGGTGATGCCAGCGGGGTGTTTACCAAGGCTGTGGCCTGGGCAAACTGGACAACCAGCCTGACAAAGCAAGTGAGCGTGCGGTTCGCGGCCAACGGGCAATTGTCGAACCGGCCGTTGCTGTCAGCGCAGGAAATCGGCGTTGGCGGGCCGGGCTTTGGCCGCGCCTATGATTTCAGCGAACGCTTTGGCGACAATGGGGTGCTCGGGTTGATCGAGCTGCGCGAACAATTTGATCGTATCATGCCGGGCGTGGATTGGGTGCAGCTCTATCAGTTCATCGATGGCGGCTATGTCGAGAATCTACGCGGTGGCTTTGGCGATGGCGAACGCTGGTCAGCGGGCGCAGGATTTCGTGCGGCAATGGGCAAAACGAGCATAAGCGTTGAACTGGCGTTTCCGCTGAACGCGCCGCGCTTCGACACGGGCAGCCATGCCCCACGCGTCAACCTGACCGTCGGGCAAGACTTCTGACCGCAGAAAGCGGCGCTTCTTACGCTTTCGTTAACCATTTTCGTTGAGAACTCTCCGCGACCGCATCGGGCAATAGGCCTGGCGCGGGTGTATCGCGTTTGAGAGGGTAAAAATGGCAAAAGTCCGCACCGGTCGCACCAAGCATTCGCCACTAGGCGCAGGGGCATCGAGCCACCTGATCGCGCTTGAGCCGCGGATGATGTTTGATGGGGCCGCCGTCGCCACCGCAGTCGATGCGATTGACACGATGCACAGCCAAGCGCTCGCGCCCGAAGCCCTTGCGCCCGATAGGTCGGCGGAGCGTCAGGCACGCATCGACCGCGCGGACATCATGTGGTTCGATACCGAATTTTCGCGGATGCCTGCGTCATTCGAACGCTTCTCGTCGCGCGACATGCAAGCTGTTCATGATATGGGGTTGTCGGTTACGTTCGTGAACGGTGAACCGACTGCCGGTGCCGACGCCGACGGGAATGTCCAGCGCAGCGGCATGGTTTCCACCGAGCCCGTGGCGGCGTCGACCGACATTATTTTTATCGATACCAATGTTGCGGCTTATGATGTGCTGGTTCAGGAGTGGCAGGGCAAAGGCACGATTGTCCTGATTGATGGCAGCGCGGACGGCATTGACCAGATGCGTCTGGCGCTGGCGGGCAAAAGCGACGTCGGCGCGATCCACATCGTCAGCCATGGCGTCGAAGGGGCGTTTTTCATTGGCACCACGCGGGTCGATGGCGATGCGATCAACGGCAGCCTTGCGGGTTCGTTTGCCGCGATCGGACGATCGTTGTCAGCCACCGGCGACATTATGATTTACGGTTGTGACGTCGGCATGGGTTCCGCCGGGCAGGCGCTAATCAACGATCTCGCGCGCGTAACACAGGCCGATGTCGCGGCATCAATCGACGATACCGGCGCGACGGTCCGCAATGCCAACTGGACGCTGGAGCGGACATATGGCCTGGTTGATACCGAGGCGCTTTACGCACTGACATGGGAAGGACTGCTCGCGCCGACGATTATTTCGGTGACGCCGAACAGCCTGACTGTGCGCGACGTCAATGGCACGATCATTTCGCAAGGCGGCACGAACTTCCCCGGCGGGCGTTCACCGGGCCAGATTGCGGGCGCGACCGCGACATGGGCAGCGGCAGGAACAATTGGCGGTCAATCGGTCGATCTCCGTGCCACGGTGGTTTCGGTCACAACCGGCGCATCCGTGCAGTTCGACCGGCCCACGGCGGCGTCGGACAATCCCGCATTTCTGCTGGTTGCGGGAACGGCCACAGGCCTAGTTTCCAGCGAGATCAGATGGGAAACTTATCTCGCGGGCACCAACACACTGATCGCGGGCGACATTACTTATAGTATTGCCGATATTGACGGCGTTTTGGGCGCGCCAAACAGTCGCGAACGTATTCGCGTCGATACCGCTACATTGTCATCCTATACGCTCGATAGCCCCACGAATATCAATGTCGTCAATTCACCGGGCCTCATCACAGCATCGGGGACGCAGGACGAAAACTCGCTTCCCCGCTCGGCGATCAAGCTCAATTGGGTCAATACATCGAGCTGGACGATCACCTATGATCTGTTCACGGCGGGCGCGACGCAGGCCGGTTTTGGCCATGACGGCGATAGCGATTTCGTGTTTTCGGGTGGCGCGACGCAGGTGTCGATCCCGCGCCTCGACCTTGATGCCAACGACAGCACCGCACCGGGATCATCCGCGCTCAAGACTTATATCGAAAATGGTTCGGCTTTATCGGTCACTGATTCAGACGTCGTTGTCACCAATCCGATCGGCACCGTGCAGAGCGGCACGATCACGCTGACCAATGCTCAGACCGGCGATGTTTTGAGCATCGGCGCCTTGCCAGCGGGGATTACCGGCACGATCAATACGAGCGTTGCTGGCCAGATTACGGTCAACCTGACGGGCGCTGCGTCTGCGGCTGCCTATCAACAGGCCTTTGCTGCCGTGCTTTTCCGCAACACCGGCGAACGCCCGAGCACGGTCGACCGCAACGTAACGGTGGGATTCACGAACGGCACGTTGAACAGCAACCTTGCGGTGTCCACGATCAAAGTCATCGAGGTCAATGATCCGCCGGTTGCGGTGAACGATACGGCGAGCACCAACGAAGACACAGCGGTCATCATATCGGTTCTGGCCAATGATACCGATCCCGACGGTGACACGTTGACGGTGACCGCGGCGACGGCGCTTAACGGCACCGTCGTGCGCAACGCAAATGGCACGATCACCTATACGCCGAACGCCAATTTCAATGGCACTGATACAATCACCTATACGATCAGTGATGGCCGCGGGGGGACGTCGACGGCGACTGTGACCGTGACGATTGCGGCGGTGAACGATGCGCCGGTGCCGGTTGGCACCTTGCCGTCGCAGGTCAATCTTGATGCGGCCACCGTGACGTCGGTCGCGACGGCGGGCGGGTTCAGCGATGTCGATAATGCGACACTGACTTATTCGGCGACCGGGCTTCCGCTGGGTCTTTCGATCAACACGACGACCGGCGTCATCAGCGGGACAATCGACCGTTCGGCAAGCCAGACCGGCGGTGGAAATTATTCGATTGTCGTCACCGCGCGCGATGCCGGTGGCCTTACCGCGACGCAGGCCTTTGCGTGGCGGGTGACCAATCCGGGGCCGGTTGCTGCGGATAACACGGCGTCGACCAATGAAGACACGATTGTCAGCAATATCAACGTGCTGGGCAACGACAGCGACCCCGATGGTGATCCGCTGACCGTGACCACGGCGTCGGCTGTTAACGGCACCGTGACGATCAATGGCGACGGCACGCTGAACTATACGCCGAACCTTAATTTCAACGGCACCGATACGATTACCTACACGATCAGCGATGGTCAGGGTGGGACAGCGACGGCCAAGGTGATTGTTACCGTTGCGGCGGTGAACGATGCGCCGGTGCGCGTGGGGACATTGCCGAGCCAGGTGAATGTTGATGCGGCGGCGGTTTCAGTGGCGACAGCTGCGGGCTTTAGCGATGTTGATAATGCGACGCTGACATATTCGGCGGCAGGTCTGCCTGCGGGTCTGACGATCAATGCGACGACTGGCGTCATTAGCGGGACAATTGATCGTTCGGCGAGTCAGGTTGCGGGCGGGGTCTATGCCATTGTCGTGACGGCGCGCGATGCCGGGGGGCTTTCGGTAACACAGAATTTCAGCTGGACGGTGACGAACCCCGGTCCGGTAGCGGCGAACGATGCGGCGTCAACCAATGAAGACACGGCGGTCACCGTTTCGGTGCTGGCGAACGATGTCGATCCCGACGGCGATCCGCTGACTGTGACGACGGCAAGTGCGCCCAACGGCACGGTTGTGATCAACGCGGGCGGGACGATAACCTATACGCCGCGCGCGAATTTCAGTGGCACCGATACGATTACCTATACCATCTCTGATGGTCAGGGCGGGACGTCGACGGCGCGCGTTACGGTGACGGTCGGCGCGGTCAACGATCCGCCGGTGCCGGTGGGCACGCTGCCGCCGCAGAGCAATGTTGACGCGGCAACCGGCATTTCGGTGGCGACGGCAGGCGGGTTCAGCGACATTGACAATCCGACGCTGACCTATTCGGCGACGGGATTGCCTGCGGGTTTGACGATCAACGCGACGACGGGCGTGATCAGCGGCACGATTGACCGGAGCGCGAGCCAGACTGGCGGCGGGGTTTACACTGTTGTTGTGACGGCAACCGACGCGGGCGGACTTTCGGCGACCCAGAAATTTGCGTGGACGGTCACCAACCCTGGACCGGTCGCAGCCAATGACACCGCGACGACGAGCGAAGACACGGCGATTGCGAGCATCAACGTGCTGGGCAATGACAGCGATCCCGATGGCGATCCGATCCGGGTTGTTTCGGCAAGCGCTGCGAATGGCCTTGTTACGATCAACGGCGACGGCACGCTGCGTTATGTGCCCAATGCCAATTTCAATGGCAACGATACGATCAGCTATCGCATCAGCGACGGGCAGGGCGGTTTTGCCAATGCCATCGTTACGGTGACGGTCACGGCAGTGAATGATGCACCGGTTGCCAAGGCTTTGCCAACGCAGGATAATCTTGATGCGGAATCGGTTTCGGTTCCGGTTGCCGCATTTTTCTCCGATCCTGAAGGGGACCGGCTGAGCTTCAGAGCGACGGGACTGCCTGTGGGCTTGTCGATCGACCCGGCAACCGGCGTGATCAGCGGCACGATTGACCGCAGCGCGAGCCAGCCCAATGGCGGCGTTTACAAAGTCACCGTCACAGCGGACGACGGGCGCGGTGGCACTGTGTCATCAAGTTTTGTGTGGACAGTGACCAATCCCGGCCCCGATGCCGCCGATGATGCGGTATCGACGAGCGAAGACACGCCCGTCGACATTCGCGTGCTCGACAATGACAAGGATCCTGATGGCGATCCGCTGACCGTAACGGACGCAAGCGCCGGCAATGGCATGGTCGTCATCAATCCCGACGGATCGCTAACCTATACGCCCGAGCCGGGCTTTAACGGCACCGATACCATCAAATATCAGATCACGGACAGCGAAGGCGGCACATCCGTGGCCGTCGTTACGGTGACCGTGACCGACGTCAACGACGTGCCGGTTGCGGGGCCACTCGACGGTCAGACCAATCTGGACGGCCAGATCATCAGCCTGCCTGTGGCGGGCGCGTTCAGCGATCCGGACGGCGATGTGCTGACGTTCGGGGCCACGGGTCTGCCTGCGGGCCTCGCAATCAATGCAGTGACGGGCGTTATTTCGGGCACGATCAACCGCAGCGCATCTCAGGTGAATGGCGGCGTTTACACCGTTACGGTCACGGCAAGCGACGGCAAGGGCGGCACGGTCAGCTCGACCTTTACCTGGAATGTCAGCAACCCTGCACCCGTCGCCGCGAACGATACGGCAAGCGGCAATGAAGATACGCCGCTGCGCATCGATGTTCTGGCCAACGACCGCGATGCCGATGCCGATCCCCTGACGGTGACGTCGGCCAGCGCAGGCAACGGGACCGTAACGATCAATCTTGATGGGTCGCTCACCTATGTGCCGAATGCCAATTTCAACGGCACCGATACGATCATCTATTCGATCACTGACAGCGAAGGCGGGGTTTCGACCGCACAGGTTTCGATTGCGGTGCGCCCGATCAACGATGCGCCGACAACAACGGGGCTGGGCGACCAGAGCGATCCCGATATTTCGACAATTTCGGTGCCCACGGGTCCCGCGTTCAGCGACCTTGATGGCGATGTGCTTGGCTTTGCCGCGACGGGTTTGCCGCCCGGACTCTCGATTGATCCGGCGACGGGTCTCATCACGGGCACCTTGATTGCCGGTTCGAACACGGGTGGCCCGAATGGCGATGGCAATTATCCGGTGACGGTGTTTGCGACCGATCCGAGCGGCGTCACGGTTTCCGCGACCTTCGTGTGGCGCGTCCAGAATATTCCGCCCGTCGCAAACGATGACATGACGATGACGAACGAGGACACGGCGGTCACTTACGCCGTGTTGTCGAACGACACCGACGCCGACGGCGATGTGCTGCGGGTGACGAGCGCAATTGCGACGCACGGCACTGTCGTGATCAATGGCGATAACACTGTTACGTTCACGCCCGACCCCGATTTCAACGGCGTTGCAACGGTGACCTATAACGTCACCGACACAAGCGGTGCCGTTGCGACTGCGACGCTGACGATCAACGTGGTTGCGGTCAACGACCGGCCCGATTCGGTGCCGCTGCCCGATGCGACCAATCAGGACAATCAAGTCATTGCCATCGATGCGAGCAGCTTCTTCAGTGATCGCGACGGCGACGTATTGCGCTTTACCGCCAGTGGTCTGCCTGCGGGCCTGAGCATCGACGCGGCGGGCAATATTACGGGGACCATCGACAAAAATGCGAGCCAGCCGAATGGCGGGGTTTATTCGGTGACCGTCACCGGCACCGATCCGGGTGGGCTGGCGACGAGCCGGACATTTACCTGGACGATCACCAACCCCGCACCGACCGCGGTCAATGATGCGGCGAGCACCGGCGAGGACACGCCGGTCATCATCGCAGTCCTGCCCAACGATACCGACCCCGATGGCGATCCGCTGAAAGTCACCGCCGCAAGCGCGAGCAACGGCACCGTGGTGATCAATGCCAATGCCACTGTTACCTATACGCCGAACGCGAACTTCAACGGCGTCGATACGATCACATACACGATTAGCGACGGCAATGGCGGTTTCTCGACCGCAGCCGTCATCGTCACGGTCAATGCAGTCAACGATGCGCCGGTTGCGGTCAACGATACAGCACGGACGAATGAGGATACGCCGGTCACTGTTTCGGTGCTCTCGAATGACACTGATCCCGATGGTGATCCGCTGACCGTGACGGCGGCGAGTGCGCCCAACGGCACGGTTGTCGTGAACCCTGATGGGACCGTGGTGTACACGCCGCGTGCGAACTTCACGGGTACCGATGTGATCACCTATACGATCAGCGATGGCAAGGGCGGGACATCGACCGCGACTGTCATCGTGACCGTCGATCCGGTCAACGATCCGCCGGTTGCGGTCAATGATATTGCGACCACGAATGAAGATACGCCGGTAACGCTTTCTGTTCTAGGCAATGATACGGACTTGGACGGCGATCCGCTGACCGTTGTGTCGGCGACCGCGCCCAATGGCACCGTGGTGATCAATGCCAATGGCACAATCACTTACACGCCGAACGCGAACTTCAATGGCACTGATACGATCACTTACCAGATCAGCGACGGCAAGGGCGGTTTCTCGACCGCGACCGTCACGGTTACGGTGGTTCCGGTCAACGACGCACCGGTCGCGTCGCCACCGCTCGCACCGCAAGCCAATCCTGATGGGGCGGTTGTCTCCGTGCCGGTCGCGGGCAGTTTCAGCGACGTCGATGGCGATGTGCTGACTTTCTCGGCGGTTGGACTTCCTGCGGGCCTGACGATCAACGCGACGACGGGCGTGATCAGCGGCACGATTGATCGTTCGGCGAGCCAATTGAATGGCGGCGTCTATTCGGTGACCGTGACCGCGAGCGACGGCAAAGGTGGCACGGCGAATACGACGTTCAGCTGGACGGTGACGAACCCCGCACCGGTTGCGGGCAATGATGTTGCCGCCACGAATGAAGATACGCCGGTAACTGTTTCTGTTCTCGTAAATGACAGTGATCCCGATGGCGATCCGCTGACGGTCATGTCGGCCAGCGCGCCGAATGGCACGGTCGTGATCAACGGTGACGGGACGATCACTTACACGCCTGCCGCCAACTTCAACGGGACCGACACGATCACTTATATGATCAGCGACGGGCAGGGCGGCACTGCGACTGCGACCGTTACGGTGACGGTTACGGCGGCGAATGATGCGCCGACGGTGACATCGCCAATCCCGGCCCAGACGGGCGTCGATGCGGGTGCTGTGTCGGTCCCGGTTGCGGGTAATTTCACTGACCTTGACGGCGACACGCTGACGTTTGCCGCCAGTGGTCTGCCTTTGGGCCTGTCGATCAATCCGGTGACGGGTCTCATCACCGGAACAATCGACCGTAGCGCAAGCCAGATTTCGGGCGGTGTTTACACCGTTTCGGTCACGGCAAGTGACGGCAAGGGCGGGACGGTCACCACGACATTCACATGGACAGTGACGAACCCCGGCCCGACAGCCGTCGACGACATTGCATCGACCAATGAGGACACGGCGGTCATTATCGCTGTACTGGCGAACGACACGGATCCTGATGCCGATCCGCTGACAGTGACGACGGCGACTGCGCCCAACGGCACGGTGGTGATCAATGCAAACGGGACGATTACTTACACGCCAAAGGCCAATTTCAATGGCACCGATGTTATCACTTACACGATCAGCGATGGTCAGGGTGGGACGTCGACGGCAACTGTGACAGTCACGGTCGTCGCACAGAATGATGCGCCAACGGTGACATCGCCGATCCCGGCGCAGGCGAATGTCGATGCGGGTGTTGTGTCGGTGCCGGTGGCGGGCAACTTTACCGATCTTGATGGAGATACATTGACGTTTGCGGCCAGTGGTCTGCCTTTGGGATTGTCGATCAATCCGGTGACCGGCGTGATCAGCGGGACCATAGACCGCAGCGCGAGCCAGGTTAATGGCGGTGTTTACAGCGTCTCGGTGACCGCGAGTGACGGCAATGGCGGCACAGTCACCTCGACGTTTAGTTGGACCGTGACCAATCCCGGTCCGAGCGCGAGCAATGATGTCGCGACGACGAACGAAGACACAGCGGTCATCATCGCCGTCCTGACCAATGACAGCGATCCCGACGCCGATCCGCTGACGGTGGTTAGCGCGACCGCGCCGAACGGGACTGTGGTCCTCAATGGCGACGGGACGATAACCTATACGCCGAATGCCAATTTCAACGGCACCGACGTGATCACTTATTCGGTGAGTGATGGTCAGGGCGGGACGGCGACCGCGACTGTGACCGTGACGGTAGTCGCGCAGAATGATGCGCCGACGGTGGTTGCGCCGATTGTCGACCGCACCAATGTTGATGGCGCGGCTGTTTCGGTGCCGACGGCGGCCAATTTTACCGACCTTGACGGTGATACTTTGTCGTTCGCGGCAGCAGGTCTGCCTGCGGGTCTGTCGATCAACGCCACGACGGGGGTCATCTCGGGCACCATTGATCGGGGCGCGAGCCAGCCTGCGGGTGGGGTTTACAGCGTCACCGTAACCGCGAGTGACGGCAATGGCGGAACGGTTTCGACGACCTTTACGTGGACAGTCACCAATCCGGGACCGGCGGCGGTCAACGATGTTGCGACCACGAATGAAGACACGCCGGTTATCATCGCGGTTCTGGCCAACGATACCGATCCTGATGGCGATGTGCTCACTGTGACAAGCGCGGCGGCAGGCAATGGCACCGTGGTGATCAATGCAAACGGGACGATCACCTACACGCCCGCGCTGAATTTCAATGGCACGGATACGATCACTTATACGATCAGTGACGGCAATGGCGGGACTTCGAATGCCAGCGTCACGGTGACTGTGGCGGCGGTGAACGATGCGCCGGTTGTCGCGACGGCCTTGCCCGACCTTTTTGATCTGGATGCTGATTTTGTCGCCACCCTGCTCGCGCCGAACTTCTCCGATGTGGATGGTGATACACTGACGTTCACCGCGACCGGGCTCCCGCTTGGGCTTCAGTTCAATCCGACGACGGGCACTGTGTTCGGGCAGGTCGATGGTCTCGCGTCGCAGGGCGGACCGACTAACAACGGCATCTATATCGTCACGGTCACGGCCAGTGACGGCAAGGGCGGCACCGTTTCGGGCACCTTCACCTGGACGATCAGCAACGTCGCGCCCGACGCGAATGACGACATTTTCATCACCAATGAAGATGTGCCGATCACCATGTCGGTACTGCTCAACGACACCGATCCCGATGGTGATCCGTTGACGATTACCAATGCGGTTTCGACCAATGGCACCGTCGTTAACAATGGCGACGGCACGTTAAGCTTTACACCCAATCCGAATTTCAACGGCATAGCGACGATTACTTATACGATTACCGACGGCAATGGCGGTTTCTCGACTGCGGTGGCGCAGATCACGGTCAATCCGGTCAATGACCAGCCGGTCGGGCCGACATTGCCGAACCAGACGGGTGTTGACGCGCAGGGTGGGGTCTTGATCCCGCTGGGTGGACTGTTCAGCGATGTCGACGGCGATACGCTGAGCTTTGCGGTGGCGGGGCTTCCGCTGGGCCTCAGCATCAATGCGACGACAGGTCTGATCAGCGGCGCGATCGATCGTTCGGCGAGCCAGACCAATGGCGGCGATTATGCCGTCACGGTCACGGTCAGCGACGGCAATGGCGGATCGGTGGACAAGCAGTTCCTCTACACCGTCACCAATCCGGGACCGTCGGCTGTCAACGATGTCGCGACGACGAACGAAGATGTGCCGGTCACGATTGCCGTGCTGACCAATGATGTCGATCCCGATGGCGATCCGCTGACCGTCATTGCTGCGAACGCGCCGAATGGCACGGTGGTTATCAATGGTGACGGGACGATCACTTATACGCCTGCGCTGAATTTTAATGGCACGGATACGATCACCTATACGATCAGTGATGGGCAGGGCGGGACGTCGGTTGCGACGGTCAGCGTCACCGTGACGCCGGTCAATGATGCGCCGGTGGTGGCACCGCTCGCACCGCAGAATAATGTCGATGCGGCAGTCATATCTGTGCCGGTGGCGGCGAATTTCAGTGATGTTGATGGCGATACGCTCACGTTTGCGGCCACAGGTTTGCCGATGGGTCTGTCGATCAACGCCACGACAGGCGTAATCAGCGGGACCATCGACAGGAATGCGAGCCAGCCGAACGGCGGGATGTATTCGGTTACCGTGACGGCAAGTGACGGCAATGGCGGGACGGTGAGCTCGACCTTTACGTGGACAGTCACGAACCCGGGTCCGGTTGCTGTTAACGATGCGGCTTCGACCAATGAGGATACGCCGGTTACAATTGCGGTCCTGACCAATGACAGCGATCCCGATGGCGATATGCTGACCGTAACAACGGCCAGCGCTGCGAACGGCACGGTCGTCATCAACGCCAATGGCAGCGTCACTTATACGCCGAACGCGAACTTCAACGGCACGGATACGATTACTTACACGATTAGCGACGGCAATGGCGGGACCGCGCAAGCCACCGTCACCGTCACGGTTGCGCCGGTCAACGATGCGCCGACAGTGGTTGCGCCGCTGCCTGCGCAAAATGATGCCGATGGCGCGGTGGTGTCGATCCCGACAGCGGGGAACTTTGCCGATCTTGACGGTGATACGCTGACGTTCACGGCCACCGGTCTGCCCGCAGGCCTCAGTATCAATGCGGCTGGCGTGATCACGGGCACGATTGACGGCAATGCTTCGCAGTCCAATGGCGGCGTTTACACTGTCACCGTGACCGCAAGCGACGGCAATGGCGGGACAGTGAGCTCGTCGTTCACTTATACCGTCACCAATCCGGGGCCGGTCGCGGTCAATGATGTGGCGGCGACCAACGAAGATGCGCCGGTTACCATTTCGGTCCTCGCGAACGACAGCGATCCCGATGGCGATCTGCTGACGGTCACCGTTGCGAGTGCGGCGAATGGCACAGTGGTTATCAATCCGGACGGCACGATCACTTACACGCCGAACACGAACTTCAACGGCACCGACACGATTACGTACACGATCAGCGATGGCAATGGCGGGACGGCGCAGGCGACAGTCACGGTGACGGTCGGCGCGGTCAACGATCCGCCGGTTGCGCGGCCCGATACAGCGACGACAGCCGAAGATGCGCCGGTCACGGTGGCGGTGCTGAGCAACGATAGCGATCTCGACGGTAATCCGCTGACGGTGACAGCCGCGACCGCGCCCAATGGCACCGTCGTAATCAATCCAGATGGCACGATCACTTATACGCCGAATGCGAACTTTAACGGCACGGATACGATCACCTATACGATTAGCGACGGGCAGGGCGGGACATCGACATCGACGGTCACCATCATCGTTGCGCCCGTCAATGATCCGCCGGTTGCGGTCAATGATGTTGCGACGACGAATGAAGATGCGCCGGTGGTTATCTCGCCTCTGCTCAACGACACCGATGTTGATGGTGATCCGCTGACGATCACGGCGGCAACGGCACCCAATGGTGTTGTCACGATCAATCCCGATGGCACTGTCACTTATGTGCCGAACCCGAACTTCAACGGGACCGACGTGATCACCTACACGATCAGCGACGGCAAGGGCGGCACGTCAACGGCGACGATCACAGTGACAGTGGCGCCGGTCAACGACCCGCCGGTCGCGGTCAACGATGCGGCTTCGACCAATGAGGATACGCCGGTGACCGTGCCGGTGCTTGCGAACGATACCGATCTCGACGGCAATCCGTTGAGCGTTGTCGCGGCGACCGCGAGCAATGGGACGGTGGTCATTAATGGCGATGGCACATTGATCTATACACCGAATGCCAATTTCTTTGGCGTCGATACGATCACTTATACGATCAGCGACGGCAATGGCGGGACTTCAACCGCGACAGTTACGGTGACGGTGGCTTCGGTCAACGACGTGCCGTTGGCCGTCAACGACACCGCGACCACGCCTGAAGACGCGCCAGTCACCATTCCGGTGCTTGCCAATGATAGCGATGCCGACGGCGATCCCCTCGTCGTCACGGCGGCAAGCGCGCCCAATGGCACGGTGGTCATCAATCCAGATGGCACCGTGACTTACAAGCCCAACGCCAATTTCAACGGCACCGACACGATCACTTACACGATCAGCGACGGTAAGGGTGGGGCATCTACCGCAACAGTTACGGTCACAGTCACGCCGGTCAACGATCCGCCGGTTGCGGTGAATGATGTTGCAGCGACGATCGAAGATACGCCGCTGGTGATCGCGCCGTTGGTCAATGACACCGATCTTGACGGCAATCCGCTGACGATCAGCGCGGCGAATGCACCAAACGGGACAGTGGTGATCAATGCCGATGGCACGATCACGTACACGCCGAACGCGAACTTCAACGGCACCGACGTGATCACTTATACGATCAGCGACGGGGCAGGGGGCTTCTCGACCGCGACGATCACGGTTTCGGTGGCAGCAGTCAACGATCCGCCTGTGGCGATCCCCGATGCGGCGACGACGAACGAGGAAACTCCCGTCACCGTCAATGTGCTGGGTAATGACCGCGATTTGGAGGGCGACCCGCTCACTGTGACCGCGGCCTCTGCGCCCAATGGCACAGTGACGATCAATCCGGACGGCACGCTGCGTTATGTCCCGAATGCCAATTTCTTCGGCAATGATGTGATCACTTATACGATCAGCGACGGGCGCGGCGGTTTCGCCACCTCGACGGTGACGATGACGGTGATCAACACCAATGACTTGCCGATTGCAGTGAATGATGTGGCGACCACGCTGGAGGACACACCAGTCTCGCTCAACGTGCTGGTGAACGACAGCGATCCCGACGGGAATCCGTTGACGGTCGTCCGCGCGACCGCGCCGAACGGCACAGTGGTAATCGGTCGCG
>JANLSJ010000018.1:0-191255 GCA_031362355.1 Sphingomonas sp. | reverse complement strand
AGGATGGATCGTGGTCACGGCCTTGGTCACTGCCGCGACGACATCGGGGCGCAGCGGCGAGGCCAGCGAGGCCACATAATCGTCCTGCCGCGTCACGGTCACGCCCGGCCCGGCAATCGTCTTCAACTCGGCCAGCGTCGCGTTGGGATCGATGCCGGGAAAGATGCGGCAATTGATCGTTGCCTTCGCCAGCTGCGGCAGTGCGTTGGGGGCGTGCCCGCCCGCCAATTCTGTCGCGACACAACGGGTCCGCGTCAGGCCGGCATAGGTGTCGTCAGCTTCGATCGCATCCGCTGCCGCGCCGTCATTTGGGTTCGCCAGCCATGCATTGATCGCCGCCTGAATGTTCGGGCGCGGATCGACCTTTGCCGCCGCCGCAAAGGCCGCGCGCGATGTTTCGTTCAGCATTGGCGCGAAACGGTAAGCCTCAAGCCGCTTCAACGCGCTGGCCAGCTCGTAAATCGCATTGTCCTTGCGCGGTTTCGACGAATGGCCGCCGCGATTTGTGACGCTGAAGGTGTATCCTGCAAAGGTCTTTTCGGCCGTCTGGATGCGTGCCCCCAGTGATTTTCCGTCAGGCAGGAAGCCGATGCCGCCCCCGTCCGCATTCAAACCGAACTCGGGATTGCCCATCATCGCGCGCCAATCGGTTGCGCCCTTTTCGGCACCGATCCCGTTGGTTTCCTCGTCGCCCGTGAAGAACACGACGATGTCGCGCTTGGGCTTGAACCCCTGGGCTTTCAACTGGATCAGCGCGCGCGAAATGCCGACGATCCCGGCTTTCATATCGATCGTCCCGCGGCCATAATAATAACCGTCACGCTCGGTGAGGACGAAGGGGTCAGTCGTCGAATCCTCACGCTTGGCTTCGACCACGTCCATATGGCCCATCAGCATGATCGGGCGCTTCGCCGTTTTGCCGTCTGCGCGCCAGCGGACCATCAGCACCGCCGTTTTGTCACCCGTCGTGTCATAGGGCATGACCATCACATCGCTATCGGCAAAGCCTGCTTTCTTGTACTCGCCGGCCAGATAGGTTGCCATTTCGGGGACTTTGCCACGACCCAGCACGGTCGGGATGTTGATGACGGTTTCAAACATCGCTTTGGTTGCCGCGCTGTCGGCGGGTGACATGACGGGTGGCGCGGCAACGGCCGGTGAGGTGATGAGAGCAGTTGCGATCAGGATATGGCGCATTCGGATTCCCCTTTGCACGGCACGCTAGCCTATCCGTGGCCTTCTGCAAGATACTCTTGCGATTGCATTTCCATGAGGCGCGACACGGTGCGTTCAAATTCGAATTTGCCGTCCCCTGCCGCATAGAGATCGGCGGGTTCGGCATCGGCTGTGGCGATCAGCTTGACCTTGTGCTCGTAGAGTGCGTCGATGAGAGTCACGAAGCGAGCGGCCTCGTTGCGGTTTTCGGGGCCGAGTTTCGGAATGCCGACAATGAAAATGCTATGGTATCGCCGCGCAATCGCGAGATAGTCCGATGCCCCGCGCGCCTCCGCGCACAGCCGCTTGAATGAAAAGACCGCAACGCCTTTCAGGCTTTTGGGGACATGCAGCATGCGACTGCCGCCAAGGTCGATCTCGGCCGTGGGCACGTTGATCGCATCTTCGGGCGGATAGTCGGTGAGCTTGAAAAACGCCTCGCGCACCGCCGCCGTGCTTTCGGCACCATTGGGCACATGCCACGTCTTCACACCCGCCAGCCGTTCCATCCGGTAATCGGTTGGGCCGTTCAACGCGATGACATCAAGCCGCCGCTCGACCGTCGCGATAAATGGCAGGAAATGCTCGCGGTTCAGCCCGTCTTTATACAAGTCCGACGGTGCGCGGTTCGATGTTGTCACCACCGTTACCCCTGCATCGAGCAACCCGGTCAACAGCCGCGACAGGATCATCGCATCGGCCGAATTGTTCACGACCATTTCGTCAAAGCACAAACAGCGCGCTTCTTCGGCAATCGCGGCAACTGTCGGCGCAATCGGGTCGCCTGCTTCATTCATCCGTTCGTGGCGCAGGCGGTCATGCACTTCGATCATGAATTCGTGGAAATGGACGCGGCGCTTGCGGTTGATCTTCAGGCAGTCGAAAAACAGGTCCATCAGCATCGACTTGCCACGCCCGACCCCGCCCCACAGATAGACGCCCTTGGGTGGGGGTGGCTTTGCTTTGCCCAGCCGCCACAGGATCGACCCGCGCGGCGGCACGGCCTCAAGTTCGGCTTGCAGGCGGGCGAGACGGGCAGCGGCGTCAGCTTGAGCGGCGTCGTCGCGGAGTTCACCGGCGGCGACGAGGGCGCGGAAGCGGTCGAGGACGTTCACTTAAATCCTCCCCGGAACGGGGAGGGGGACCACCGAAGAGTGGTGGAGGGGCCGCACGTCACAAATGCGGAGTTGCGCAATACGAGCGGCCCCTCCGTCAGCCCAAGTGGGCTGCCACCTCCCCGTTCCGGGGAGGATTTAATGCGCATTTGTCGCCTTCCGGATCGTGCCCGAAAACGCCGCGACCTTCTCCTCACCCTGCACGACCAGCCCGCGCAGGAACAGCAACCGCCGCGTTTCGCGGAGCAGTTCGACCTCGGCGTCGAGCGGCGCCGTCGGCTTCCCCGCCCCGATAAACTGCACGGACAGATCGAGCGTGACTGCCGTTCCTGCTTCGATCAATCCAAACATCCGCGATCCGGCAAACAGGGCGATGTCGATGAACGCCAGCGTCACGCCGCCGTGGACATTGTCCGCCAGGTTCGTGTGGCGATGCTCGGGAAACATGCGAACCCGCGCCAGTTCACCATCGCGGCGGACCAGCATTTTGCCCATGATCGCGTTGAACCGCGTCGGATCGGACAGCCGCCAACTCTGCCAGCCGGGATGATCGGGGTCGTCAGCCTGAATGAACGCAGGGGGTTCAGCCAAGGATCAGACCGCCCGTTCGACGACCAGCTTTTTCACTTCGGCAATCGCCCGCGCCGGGTTCAACCCCTTGGGGCAGGCATTCGCGCAATTCATGATCGTGTGGCAGCGATAGAGGCGGAAGGGGTCTTCCAACTCGTCGAGCCGCTCGCCGGTCATTTCGTCGCGGCTGTCGGCCAGCCAGCGATAGGCTTGCAAAAGGATCGCGGGGCCAAGAAACTTGTCGCTGTTCCACCAGTAACTCGGGCAGCTTGTCGAGCAGCAGGCGCACAGGATGCACTCATAGAGCCCGTCGAGTTTCGCGCGGTCCTCGGGGCTTTGCAGCCGCTCGGTGCCCGACGGCGTTGGCGTGACAGTTTTCAGCCACGGCTGGATGCTGGCATATTGCGCATAGAAATGCGTGAAGTCGGGTCCCAGATCCTTGATCACGTCCATGTGGGGCAGGGGGGTAATCCGCACTTCGCCCTTGATGTCCTCGATCGCGGTCGTGCAGGCCAGACCATTCTTGCCGTCGATGTTCATCGAACAGGACCCGCAAATCCCCTCGCGGCATGATCGGCGGAACGTGAGTGACGAATCCTGCTCGCCCTTCATCTTGATCAGCGCGTCGAGGACCATCGGCCCACACGTATCAAGATCGACTTCGAAATTGTCGTACCGCGGGTTCTCGCCGCTGTCAGGATCGTAGCGATAGACTTTGAAATTCTTGACCCGCGTCGCCCCCGCCGCCGCTTTGTTGACGCGGCCCTTCGCCTTGATCTTGCTGTTTGCGGGCAGGGTAAGTTCGGCCATCGATGCGTCGTCCTGTGGGTGTTGATCTCCATTTGCAACGGAGCGCGTTAAGTTCAAGTGCAAATGAACCTCGTCACGCCCGTCTACACGGGAATGACGAGGTTTCGTTCTTTAAGCGGTCGCTGCTTGCTCTCTTGGTGCCCCCCAATCGAGCTTGCGGGTCACATACATAACCCCGGCCAGCGCCGCGAAGAGCATCAGCGACCCGATCAGCAGCGAGTAAGCCTCAAGGCTGAGCAGGATATACAACATGGCATACAGCGCGGTCAGCAACCCGCCGATATAGCCAGCGCGCTTCCAGCTTTTCAGCACGGCGGCGGAGTAAGCCGTGATCAATCCAATGATCCCACCCGACGCGACAACATACGCGAAGGTGAACCCGATCACTTCGGCAAAGGCAAGCAACAGCGCAAAGAACAGCACGAGCCCGACCCCGACCAGCAGATATTCGACACCCGCCACGCGGACCCCGGCGATGACATCGAACATCAGCAGCGCGAGGAAGGTAAAGCCGATGAACAGAAACCCATATTTGGTTGCGCGTTCGACTTGCGAATAAACGTCGACGGGCTGGACCAAGCTGATGCTTGCCGCGCCCTGCGACGTACCACCCGCTGTTTCGACATAGCTCGACATGCCCTTACGGTCCGACGCCGCCGGCACTGAATTGTCATTGGCATTCACCAGAGACTGCCCCAGCGCAAGATTGCCGACGCGATAGGTTGCGGTAAACCCGTCGGCACCAACTTTGCGCGTGGTCGGCAGAAATCCGCCCTGAAAGCTCGGGGACGGCCACGGCGATGTGACTTTCCATGTCGTATCCCCGGCGCGCGGGGCCAGCGTCAGTGAATCACTGCCCCTGAACCGGTAATCGAAATCGGCAATCATTGGCCCGGCTGGCAACGCGCTGGCATCGTGCCAAGCAAAGAAACCCGATCCGCCCGTTGCACCAAGGCCGTGGCCGGGCTCCAGTTTCAACGCTTTCCCCGCGATCCGCACAGCCGGTGGGGTCCCGAACAGTCCGCGCGCATCGGACAAACCAAAGCGGATTTCGGCGCGGGCAAAAACCAGCGATGCCACTGGCACGCCAATCCGTTCAAGATCAGTCGGCATCACAAACTTCGCTTGGCCGGTCAGCGTGGTTTCATAAACCACGGCTTCATAGATCGACCGCTTGCGCCGTTCGGGCGCGATCTTGGTGTCGAGCGTTGACGTTTCGGGCGAAAGCACCAACTCTTTCCAGACGCTCGATGTCTTGGTGACTTGCTTGCCGCCTTCCTCGACCGTTTCGGTCGATTGCACCTGATAGGGGACAACCAGTACCGGCCCGGCAATCACTTGTGGCCCACCCCAGCCTTCGACAATTGACGCACTGGCCGTGTTTGACTGGTTCTGCCGATCCCAGTTCAGCAGATAGATCGAAAAAAGCGGGATCGTCAGCAATGCCGCAATCAGCATTGCAATCCCCAGCTTGCCCCCCGGCGAGCGCTCGCGGCGGAGCGTTTCAGCGATAGTCATAGACTTCTCCTGATGGTGGAGATGCGCGGGTAGCAGCGCGATCAGCTCAATTCAACGACAAAAATGCACGGTTGGTCGCAGTTCCATCAAACCACCGCCTTCGCCTCCGCCGCATGTTCTGCCTGGAAACGGTTGCGCAATCCCACTTTGTCGATCTTTTCGGTCCCCAGGCGCGGCAGAGGTTCGCTCTCGACCCAGATGCGCACCGGCATCTTGAATGGAGCCAGATGCTCGGACAAGAAGAACAGCAGTGCTTCGTCGCTGACATGGTCGCCAGGATGATAATGGACAACGGCCCCGACGATTTCGCCGAGCCGCTCGTCGGGCAGGCCGAACACGCAGGCCTCGGCGACAGCAGGATGCGCATAGATCGCGGCTTCGACTTCCTGACAGCTGATATTCTCGCCACCGCGAATGATGATGTCCTTCTTGCGGTCGACAATGAACAAATAGCCGTCGGCATCGAAGAGTCCGATGTCACCGCTGCGGAAAAAGCCGTCCGTTGTCATGGCGTCGCGGGTCGCGTCGTCGCGCCCCCAGTAGCCGCTGAAGTTGGCGACGCTACGGATGCAGACTTCCCCGCGTTCGCCCTGGGGCACCGGCTTGCCGTCATCATCAAGGATCGCGAGATCGACCAAAGGCTTATAGGCTCGCCCCGTCGAATTGGGCTTTTCGAGGTAGTTTGTCGAAAACGACCCGCAGCCGACGGCATTGGTTTCAGTGAGACCATAGCCGAGCGCGGGCGGTGCGGGCATCTCGTCATTCAAGCGGCGAACATGCTCGGGCGGACGTGGCGCACCCCCGGCGGCAAATGTCTGGACCGTCGACAGGTCATAATTGCTGCGGTCGGGATGATTCATAATTTCCCAGCTCATCAACGGAACGCCGGTGAAATTGGTGACCTTTTCGGCATCGATCAACTGCATGGCGCGCAGCGCATCCCATTTGGGCATCAGCACCATCTTGCGCCCGATGGCAAAGCTGAGCAGCAGCATCGGCACTTCGCCGGTGACGTGGAACAGCGGGACGGTCATCAGGACGGCATGCTGCGGGCGTGGTTCCTTGATCGTGCCGTCCTCGGTGCCGATTTGCAGCTGCATCAGGGCCTGCATGATGTAACAGAACGTGCCCTGAACGACGGCGCGGTGTGTTGAATAGGCACCTTTCGACTGGCCGGTCGACCCGGACGTGAACAATATCGTCGCCAGATCATCGCCCGTCACCTCGGGCAATGTCGCTTTTGTCCTATTTTCGAGGACCGGTTCGAGCGCCTGATCGAGCGGCAGTGCGACATCGATCACGACAACCGCGCAGCCTGGATGACTGCCACAGTCTTCAAGACGTTTGGCGCGCGGCGGATCGGCAAAGGCCAGCGTGCAACCAACATCGGCGATGCCCGCGCAAAGCTCACCACCCTGCCACCAGCCATTGAGCAGCGTCGCAACGCCGCCGGCTATCAGCGTGCCCATATACAGAACGACCCACGATGGCGCATTGCGCATCGCAATACCGACGCGGTCACCCTTCTTGACGCCGTGGACCGAGACGAGCGCATGCGCGACATTCGTGGCGGCGGCATAGACCTGTGTGAAGCTGAGCCGTTCCTCGCCATCGACGATGAAATCGGAATCGCCATGCTGCGCACAGAAATAGTCGAAATAAGCGTTGAGCGTCGGTGGTGCGGCAGCGACCACCGGAACATCAACGCCGCATGGCAGCGTGTAGCTGCCCAGCGGCATCGGTCCGCCCTCGACTGACAAATTGGCGATGGATTGGTCGATCCGTAAATCGAGCGCTGATGGCATCTATCTCTCTCCGCTTGGTCTTCTGCTTTGACGCCGTTATGGAGCGCGAACTCGCTGGGGAAAAGCCTTGATGTTACAAATGGTCGCGGACGCTACGGCAGCCATCAATTGGACCGACCTGAACCTGTCGCCGATCGCGCTCGATCTCGGCTTTTTCAAGCTCCGTTGGTATAGCCTTGCCTATATCGCTGGGATTCTCGTCGCGTGGTGGTATCTGCTCCGGCTGATCGCACAACCTGGTGCGCCGATGGCCAAGCGCCATGCCGATGACTTCATATTCTTTGCGACAATCGGCATCATCGTTGGCGGGCGGCTGGGCTATTGCCTGTTCTACAAGCCCGAAATTTTCGCGACCCCGTTCGAAATTCTGAAGCTGTGGGAAGGCGGCATGTCGCTGCATGGCGGGTTCCTTGGGGTGATCTTGGGCCTTTGGTATTTCACGAAGAAGAACGGGCTGAACCTATCGCGTGTCTGCGATTATGTCGCAGTGGCGACGCCTTTCGGTCTGCTGTTCGGGCGGCTGGCGAATTTCGTGAACGGCGAACTCTGGGGCCGTCCGACGGATTTGCCGTGGGGGATCATCTTCCCCGGTGCCGGCCCCGAGCCACGCCATCCGAGCCAGCTTTATGAAGCGGGGATCGAAGGCATTTTCATGTTCATCGTCCTTTGGATCATGTTCTGGAAAACCGATGCGCGGTATCAGCCGGGCAAATTGGTTGGGACTGGCCTGATCATCTATGGCATTGGGCGGACTCTCATCGAGCTTGTCCGCCAGCCTGATGCGGGGCTTGAGAATCTGCCTTGGGGACTCACGATGGGCCAGACACTGTCGTTGCCGATGCTGATTGTCGGGATCTATTTGGTCCTGACGGCCAAGAAGCGCCGCATCCGTGTCGAGCCGATTGCAGGCAGTGCCAGCGTCGCCTGAAGCTGCGGACGGAGTGCTCGCTGACCGCCTTGCCCGTGCGATCACGCTGGCGGGGCCGATGCCGGTGTCGCAGTTCATGGCGGCGGCGAATGCCGACTATTACGCGCATCAGGCTGCGATCGGCGGCGACTTCATTACGGCCCCCGAAATCAGCCAGATGTTTGGCGAGATGATCGGCGTTGCGCTCGCCGATGTGTGGGTTCGTGCGGGGCGGCCCGACTGTCACTATGTCGAGCTGGGGCCGGGCAGGGGAACGCTGGCGTCTGATGCGCTGAGGGCAATGGCGAAAGCGAGGCTGACGCCGCCGGTGCACTTCGTCGAAACATCACCATCATTACGCATAGCGCAGTCGGTAGCGGTACCCGATGCGACGTGGCATGATGATCTCAGATCGATTTCGAATAATGTGCCATTACTTGTTGTTGCTAATGAGTTTTTTGATGCGCTGTCCATCGAGCAATTGGTGCGGACGCCGACCGATTGGCGGCAGCGGCTGGTCGCGTGTCAGGATACGCTGTTCCTGCCCGTCACAGGCAAACCCGTGCCCGACGCAATCATTCCCGAAGGCCTGCGTGAAGCACCTGTGGGGAGCATCGTCGAGACCTCGCCTGCAAGCGTGGCCGTGGTCCGCGCGCTGGCAAAACGACTGGCGGCGCAGGGCGGCGCGGCGCTGATCATTGATTATGGCTATGATGGTCCCGCGCTGGGGGAGACGTTGCAGGCCGTCCGTGCACACAAATACGCCAATCCGTTCGATGCACCAGGCACGGTTGACCTGAGCGCGCATGTCGATTTCGCGACGCTGGGCGCGGCAGCAGTGCTTGCGGGAGCGACGGTGCACGGCCCAGTGCCGCAGCGTGATTTCCTCGGCACGCTGGGGATTGCCGCGCGGGCGGCCGCTTTGGCCAAGCAATCGCCCGAGCGCGGGGATGACGTCACAGCGGCGCACCATCGGCTGATGAGTGCCGATGCGATGGGCACCTTGTTCCGCGTTATGGGGTTGACCGGGGGCGACTGGCCGGTCCCTGTGGGTCTATCATGATCGACATCGTCACCACACCTCTGTTGAATGGCACGCGCCACGGCTTCCTCGGACGACGTGGCGGGGTTTCGACAGGGTCGGTTGCGGGGTTGAATGTCGGGTTGGGATCAGGGGATGATCCAGCGGCGATTGCGGAGAACCGGTTTCGTGCCGCAGAAGCGGTCGCCCCGGGGGCGGCATTGGTGACGGTCTATCAGGTGCACTCGGCGGATGTTGTCACGGTTACCACAGTATCTGCCGATGACGCGCGCCCGCATGCCGATGCGATGGTCACTGATAAACCGGGACTCGTGCTCGGCATCCTCACTGCCGATTGCGCCCCTGTCCTGTTCGCCGATACGCAAGCGGGTGTGATCGGCGCGGCGCATGCGGGATGGAAGGGGGCCATCGGCGGCGTGACGGATGCAACAATCGAGGCAATGGAGAAACTGGGCGCAAAGCGCGAACGCATTGCGGCTGCTATCGGGCCGTGCATCGCGCGCGCCTCTTATGAAGTGGATGCGGGGTTTCTGGCGCGATTTGCCGACGTTGATCCGGCCAACGAACGGTTCTTTGCCGACGGGAAGCGCAGCGGACATCACCAGTTCGATCTCGAAGCCTATGTCGCACACCGGCTCGCCGCGGCCGGGATTTCGCGCGTGGCGGCGCTGGGGATGGACACTTATTCGCAAGCGGAACGCTTTTTTAGCTTTCGGCGCGCGACACACGGCGCTGAACCGGACTATGGACGACAAATATCGCTGATTGCGTTGTAATCCACCGTTTGTGCTGAGCCTGTCGAAGCACTGCACTTCTCTGCCGCAGCGAAGAAGGACAACCCTTCGACAAGCTCAGGGCGAACGGTGTTATGAGTGATCAGCCCGAACGGAGTTTGTTGAGAACATGACTGATGAAGCCGAACTGAGCGCTCTTTCATCGCGCCGCCGCCCGAAGCCCGACATCCTGACCATCGGCAATCGCCGCCTTGCGCCCGAGACTTTGATGATGGGGCACGGCTTTGATCCGGCGTTGTCCGAAGGATCGCTGAAGCCGCCGATTTTTCTGACCTCAACCTTCGTGTTTGAAAACGCGGCGGCGGGGAAGCGCTTCTTTGAAGGCGTCACTGGCAAGCGACCGGGCGGGGCAGAAGGGCTGGTTTATTCGCGCTTCAACGGCCCCAATCAGGAGATTCTCGAAGACCGGCTCGGCGTCTGGGAAGATGCCGAGGATGCGCTGGTGTTCTCGAGCGGCATGTCGGCGATTGCGACCGTGATGCTCGCGCTGGTCAAGCCCGGCGATGTCATCGTCCACTCCGCACCGCTTTATGCCGCGACCGAAACGCTGATCGGGCGTATTCTTGGCCGCTTTGGCGTGCACTGGCTCGATTTTCCGGCTGGCGCGACGCGCGAAGAGATTGATGCGGCGATGGCGAAGGCCAAAACGATGGGCCATGTCGCGCTCGTCTATCTCGAAAGTCCCGCGAACCCGACCAATGCGCTGGTCGATGTCGAGGCGGTGTCCGCGTCGCGTAACGCGGCGTTCGCGGCGGATGACCTGCCGCCGATTGTTATCGACAATACGTTTTTGGGGCCATTGTGGGCAAAGCCGTTGAAACAGGGCGCGGACCTCGTGCTCTATTCGCTGACGAAATATGCCGGCGGACATAGCGACCTTGTTGCGGGCGGCGCAGTCGGGTCGAAGGCCATGATCAACCCCATCCGCATGATGCGCAACACCATCGGCACGATCACCGATCCGCATTCGGCGTGGATGTTGTTGCGGTCTCTGGAAACGCTCGAATTGCGGATGAGTCGCGCGGGCGAGAATGCGGCGAAAGTATGCGCGTTCCTGCGCGAACAACCGCAGGTCGAAAGCGTTGGTTATCTCGGTTTCCTCGAACCCGGCACGCGGCAACGCGACATTTACGACCGGCATTGTGAGGGCGCAGGATCAACCTTCTCACTGTATCTCAAGGGTGGCGAACGTGAGTCGTTCGCATTCCTTGATGCGCTGAAGATTGCGAAACTCGCGGTCAGCCTCGGCGGGACCGAGACGCTTGCCAGTGCGCCTGCGGCGATGACGCATCTGTCCGTCCCGCAGGAACGCAAGGACGCGCTGGGCATCAGCGACAATCTCGTGCGCATTTCGGTGGGTGTGGAAAATGCTGATGATTTGATTGCGGACTTTGCGCAGGCGTTGGCGGCGATTGGATGAACAGCATGTTGTTTTCAGTTCATGCAACAAGGCGCAAGGTGCGGCGTTATTCCGTTACAAATTCACAAGGAAGTTGAACATGCGTCATTTGATTTTTAGTCTCGCTGCGGTGGCATTGGTCGCGCCCGCACTCACTTATGCGCCGCCTGCTGAAGCCAAGCGCGTGTATAAGGAATGGCGCGGAAAGGACGGCCGCATGTATTGTCGCCGCACCAATGGCACGACGGGCCTGATCGTCGGCGGCGTTGGCGGCGCGCTGATCGGGCGAACGATCGACACCAGCGGTGATCGGGTTTTGGGCACGGTTGGCGGTGCTGCATTGGGTGCGCTCGCCGGTCGCGAAATCGAACGGGCTGGATCGCGCCGTCGCTGCGTCGCGCGCTGAGCCAATTGCGTCATCGCGATGGGAATGACAAAGGCGGGGCATGATTGCTCCGCCTTTATTTTGCGTTGCTGCGCTGTATCAGTTTACGCGCTTTGATGATCCCGGCGCTGTTCAGGCCAGTCTTCGTCGCGTGTGCGACGCAGCGGGGATCAAGGGCACGCTGCTAATTGCGCGTGAGGGGATCAACGGGACGATTGCGGGCGCGCAGGACGCAGTTGCGCGTGTGATTGGCCATATCCGAACATTGCCGGGCTGTGCTGGGCTTGAGGTTAAATATTCGGGCGCGGACGTGATGCCGTTCTACCGGATGAAAGTCCGGCTGAAACGCGAGATCGTGACGATGGGACAGCCCGATATCGATCCGCTGACCGGCGCGGGACATTATGTCGAAGCGACGGACTGGAACGCGCTGATCGATGCGCCTGATGTAATCGTGGTCGACACGCGCAACGATTATGAAGTCGAGATCGGGACGTTTGACGGGGCGGTCGACCCGAAGACGGCGAGTTTCAGCGAATTTCCCGATTGGGTGCGCGCACATCGCGGCGAACTTGAGGGCAAACGTGTGGCGATGTTCTGCACCGGTGGGATTCGGTGCGAAAAGGCGACAGCGTTTCTGAAAGCCGAGGGGCTGGATGACGTCTATCACCTGAAAGGCGGCATCCTGAAATATCTCGAAGAAGTGCCGCCGGAGGAAAGCCGCTGGGGCGGTGAATGTTTTGTGTTCGATCAACGGGTCGCCATCGGGCACGGATTGGCGGCGGGATCCTATGACCTGTGCCATGCCTGCCGGATGCCAGTCAGCGCGGGCGACAAGTTATCACGAGATTATGTCGAAGGCGTCAGTTGCCCCAAATGCGCCGAAGCCCGCGACGAAACGCAACGCGCGGGCTATGCCGAACGTCACCGCCAGACCCGCCTCGCGGAAGCAAGGGGGACGGCGCATGTCGGCGCTAAGCTGCCTCTGCCCGCCGCGCCAAAGCGCATTGTGACCAAATCTCGCTGATCGCTTCGACGAGCTTGTCGATGTCGCCGTCGGTATGCACGGGCGACGGTGTGATGCGCAAGCGTTCGGTGCCCTTGGGCACGGTCGGGTAATTGATCGGCTGCACATAAATGCCGTGGTTGGCCATCAGCCAGTCGCTGATCATTTTGCAATGATGCGGATCGCCGACCATCACCGGGATGATGTGGCTCGGGTTGTCGATGTGCGGAATGCCCAGTGCATCGAGCCGCGCGCGGACAATGGCGACGCGGTTCTGGTGGCGGACACGCTCGATCTGTGATTCTTTCAGATGGCGGATCGAGGCCGCAGCACCGGCGGCAATCGCGGGCGGCAGCGCAGTCGAGAAAATGAACCCGCTGGCAAAGCTGCGGACGAAATCGCACATCGCTTTTGTGCCAGCGATGTAGCCGCCCATGACGCCGAACGCTTTACCCAGCGTCCCTTCGATAACCGTGATCCGGTCCATCAGCCCTTCGCGTTCGGCAATGCCGCCGCCGCGCGGGCCATAAAGGCCGACCGCATGGACTTCGTCGATGTAGGACATCGCGCCATGTTTTTCGCAAACGTCAAGGATTTCAGCGATGGGGGCAATGTCGCCGTCCATCGAATAGACGCTTTCGAAGGCGACGAGCTTGGGGCGACCGGGTTCAATGGTGGCCAGCAGACGGTCCAAATCTTCGGGGTCGTTATGCTTGAACTTCAGGCATTGTGCGCGGCTGTGGCGGATGCCTTCGATCATCGAGGCGTGGTTCAGTGCGTCGGAGAGGACAACGCAATTGGGGAGCCGCGCGGCCAAGGTGCCAAGCGCGGCCCAATTCGAGACGTAACCGCTGGTGAAAATCAGCGCGGCCTCTTTATTGTGAAGATCAGCGAGTTCGGCTTCGAGCAGGACATGCTCGTGGCTCGTCCCCGAAATATTGCGCGTGCCGCCCGCGCCCGCGCCGCAGCGGTCGAGCGTGTCGTGCATCGCGTCCAAAACCTTGGGATGCTGGCCCATGCCGAGATAGTCGTTCGAGCACCAGACCGTCACATCCTGTGTGCTGCCATCGTCGGCGTAACGCTTGGCGCTGGGGAAAGCGCCGCGCTTGCGTTCGAGTTCGGCAAACACCCGGTAGTTTCCGGCTTCACGCAAAGCATCCAGTTGCTCGGTGAAAAGTGCCTCGTAATCCATAAACCCCTCCGTCTTATATCCGTTTGGCATTGGGGATCGCCCAGCGCCACAGTGCAGTGTCGCCAATCGGCAAAACCAGAAATAAATGTTCGACCACGCCGAGCGCAGCGATGGCCGCGAGCAGGGTGTAGCCGATGGCGGCATCGCCGGGTGTGGCAAGGGCGTTGCTGCCCAGCCAATAGGTCAGCACCGTCCCAGCGAGCAGCGAGAACGGCATGAGCGCGTTGAACCGGCGGGTGCGGAAATAGCTTTTGAGATAGGCCAGCTGCGGCGGCAGGATGTCGCTGCTGAAATTGGGCACGCCAAGGAAAATGTTGAACTTGGTCGACAGCCGCATCGCGAACAAGATCGCGAACGCCGCGACGCCGGTCTGGTTCGGCAGGCCACGGCTGACGATGAACAGCAGGATCAGTGTCACGAAAATCGCGAGTTCGTGGTGGATCACGGTGGCGCTCGACAAGCGGAACCGCGTCCATCCGGTTGCGTTTTCGGGCAGCGGCTCGCGGCGTGGACCCGTGACGGCACCCGTAAGGAAACTCAATTCATGCCAGCCCCAGATGACCAGTGCAGCCGTGAACGAGGCATAGGCAGCAAACGCATCGGTGCTGGGCGCGAGGAGGCCAATCACGGCGACGGCGGCGCAGGCTGCGGCCCCCGCATAAGTCAGCACTTTCTGCGCCCGCATCCGGTGATCAAGCGCGACGACCAGCGCCGTGGACATGAACCACAACATCACCACATAAAGCAGCGGCAAGGCGTGGGCAGACATGCTCACCAGGCGGGCACCATCCGTGTGGAGACGGGGAGTGCGTTCGCTTCGGTCCGCAGAAAATACAGCCGCAACATGCTAGTTCCGATGGTCGCATAGGCTTTGGTGCGACCAAAGAACCCTGCGGTCGGCAGTGCCTGATTGGCGCGCAGGATTTTCATCATTAGCATGCGGAATTTCGGGCTGTCGCTGTCGAGGACAATCGGGAAAACCTGCCGCGTGATCTGCGATGTGACGCGGAAGACCTCATAGTCATAATCGGTCGGATCGATGCCGAGCGCGGCATGGAAATGCGGGCGGGCGTGATCGCGGACGAACATCGTCGCATAAACCGCGACGAGGAAGAAGCGGATCCACAGTTTATTGAGGCCGGTCAGCAGTTTCGGATCGGCGCGCATCAGGAGCGCGAACGCCTCGCCATGGCGGAACTCGTCATTGCACCATTGTTCGAACCAGTTGAAAATCGGGTGGATCATCCGTTCCGGGTTGCGCTGGAGGTGGCGGAAGATCGTAATGTAGCGCGCATATCCGATTTTTTCGGACAGATAGGTTGCGTAGAAAATGAACTTGGGGCGGAAGAATGTGTATTTCTTGGTCTTGGTCAGAAAGCCCAGATCAATGCCGATATTGGCATCTTTCAAGCTGTCGTTGATGAAACCGGCATGGCGGCTTTCGTCGCGCGCCATCAGCTTGAACAGCGCCTTCGCATCGGGGTTTTTCGTGCGCTTGGCGATTTCGGCATAGAGGATGCAGCCCGAAAACTCGGACGTTAGTGAGGACACGAGGAAATCGACGAATTCCTTGCGCAGGTTCGGTTCCATTGCCGAAATAATGCCGTCGAAACTCTCTGATTTTTTGAAATGTTCTTTGTTGGGGTCGCTTGCCATTTCGGCGATCAGCGCATCCCATTCGCCGCGGACGAGGCTGACGTCGATCTTGTCCATCGCATCGAAATCGGTGGTGTAGAAACGGGGGGACAGCACCGTGTCCTGCGTCGCAATGGCGTGCGCGTCTTCTTTCGTGAAGTTGTGCGTCATTTCGGTCATAGCGCGGTTCTCACAGGGTTTTGGCATTCGAAAAACTGATTTCGTAAAGCTCGGTAATTTCAAAGCGCGCGCGGAACTTGGTCCATGCGCGTTCGAGAGCCGTGGCCCGCGTCACGGTGGCCATGCGGTGTTCGACGAGGCGCTCACCATAGGGCAGGCGGATCGCGGCGCCATGCACGCGGACCTTGTCGCCCGGATAGATCGGCACATCACCATCGAGTTCGACATGCGCATGCAGATGATCAAAGCCATGTTCGACTTCGATCGTGCAAGGCGTGTCAAACGAGCGTTTCATTTTAGAAGTGCTTCCACCGCAGCGCGGTTGGTATCGCCGAATGCGCTCAGGTCTGTGACATAGCCCGATGTGCTGTCGGTAATCGAAATCTGGCCATTGGCCCACTTCGTCAGGCGGAACGGTGGGGCAACACCCACGCCGCGCTGTTGCCGGTTGCGCATCAGCCCGCGCATGAGGCCGCGGATGAAGCCGCGTTCGCTTCCGCGCGCGACTTCGCCGGCCAATTTGCCGGTCGATATATCGACAATATGGAGCGAACCGTCCGCCTGATCGGCAAAGCTCAGGTCGCGTGATTTGACGGCGGCCACTTTCGCAGCAGCACGTTCAAGCGTCGGCGATGATTGTGGCGGCGTGCCCGTCAGGCGGATTGTCGCTGTCATCAGCAAGGCGCCACCGACCAGCGCGCCCGCCAGCACCAGCATTGCCTTGGGAAAAGGCTCGGCATGGTGAATATGGGGTTTCATGCTGCAATCGCCTGTTCAAAGCCTTGTTGTGGCACGACTTCGAGGCGGGCACCACAGGCGCGGGCCAGTAAAGTCGCGATTTTCTGCGCTTCGGGGACGGCGCGGAGCATTGGTTGCGGCTCGCGCAATTTCCACGCGCGGGCATGCGGCCAGAGCTGGAGATAACCAAGGCGCTGTTCGCCGTTCAGCGTCAGTGGAATATCGCCCGTGCCATCAGCGTTAAGCGAAAGATCAGCTGACTTGATGAGTGACAACGGCAGGTTGATGCACTTGGGCAGCGCTATGCCGATGCGCATCACGACGCGGCGGTTGGTCAGCGTGTAAACGGTCGAGCGCGCGGTGCCCCAGGCGATCAGCGCGAGAATGGCAATGCCCGCAATGCCGACGCCCAGAGTGGCGAGCACCCCCGTCCATGATGCCGACACCGCGCCGAAGACCGCCAGCAGTGCGAAATAAATCGCGACCTTGCGGACGTGGAGCGCGTTCACCGCGAGCCGCTTCCAGTCAGGCGTGCCCTGCCAGAGGATTTCCTCGTCCTTCGGCAAAAACCCGGGCAGGCCGCGAACCGGCTCGTCATCATGTTCGGCGATCATATGATCGGTTCCTGCCGTGCGCGGGTGGCATAGAGGTAGCCACCACCGAAATAGCCCTGCACGCGCTCTTCTTCATACATGGTGATCGTGTCGGCGCTGTCGATGGCAGGGGCATCGGCGAACTGATCAGCGCGGACGGCATCGACTTTCACAGTGTTGGTGCGACGGTTGATCTTTGCCATGAACATGGGCGCGAGCACAGTGCGCGCGCCGGTATCAACCGCGAGATAGCGGATCAGACGGTCGGCCTTGTCGACCCAGATGTCTTTCACGGTACCCGCAACCTTGTCGTCGACACCGGTGACAGTCATGCCACGCGGATCGGCGTCGCGTCCTTCGATCCACAGGCCCGAGGCACCGATCGGAACAATACGCGGATGGCCTTCAAAATCGAGATCGGGCAGCTTGGCGCGGTTGGCATAAGCGGCAGGCCCAACGCCATCAACCAGCGGATTGCCTGTCGGGACATAAGGGGCACCGGGCGAACGATCCGTCCGGCGCGCGGCAATTTCAACCGGCTCGCGGTTCGACGCATCGGGGACGGTGACCGACCCGCGACCGAACGGCAGCTTGAAGGTCTTTTTCTTGATGAACAGCAGCGGGCTGCGGCCATCATATTTGCCACTGATTTCATCCTCGAGCGGGTAGCCTTCGCGATAGGATTCGCGGTGGAGGTAAAACACTAGCGCGATGAAAAACAGGAAGAATGCCCATAGCGCGAGCAGCGCCCAATCCACATTTCCGAACAACATCACGCTCATGGCTATTTCCCTTCGGCCAAATATTCAGGTTGGAAATTCGGTCAGGCCGAACTTTCCGGTTGGATGGGTTTCAAATGCACCACCGACGCGCCGGACAAGCGGGCCGATGGCAATCAGCATGGCAAGCAACAGAACGATCTCGGTGAGGAAGACCGTGGTATATCCTGACGACGTCGCCATCACATCGCGGAGCAAGCCGCCGAGCAGGATTGCGGAGCCCGCGCAGGTGGCGGAGACGGCGCCCCAGGCGCCGAGCGCGAGGCCAGAGCGACCGTCTTTGGACAATGCCATTGCGGCTGTGAGCGTGCCAACCGAGAACAGACCGCCGCCGAAGCCCATTGTGGTTGCGCCAACGCACAACAGCCCGACCGACTGGCTGGGGGCTGCAAAGATGATCATGAGGAAGGCCGCAATCCCCGCGACGCCGCCATTGCCCGCAAGGCGGTGCGGATCGGAGCCGTTTGTGAGTGATTTCGCGGCGAGCGCAAAGCCGGTCAGCGTGCCGAGCGCCCAGAGCGCCGTCAGCGATGTCGTTGCGCCGACTGACAGGCCAAGAACTTGGCCGCCATAGGGCTCAAGCAGAACATCCTGCATTGCAAAGGCAGCCGCGCCGAGGCCAATGGCGACCAGCAGGCGGCGGGTGGAGGGAACGCCAACGAACGCGGCCCATACCGTTGCGAATTCGGGATGCTGCGCGGTCATTGCGGTGCGGCGCGGGTCGCGCGCTTCCTGTTTCCACAGTGCGATGATGTTAAGAATGGCGGTGAGCGCAGCGACGCCTTGTACGATCTGGACGAGGCGGGTGGGCGAAAAATCGACCAACAGCCGACCGATAACCAGCGCGCTGATCATCATGCCAACAAGCAGCATGACATAAAGCAGCGCAACCACGCGCGGGGCTTTTTCGGGCGTGGCAAGGTCGGTCGCCAATGCAAGGCCAGCGGTTTGCGTCGTATGCATGCCCGCACCGACGAGGAGGAACCCGAGTGCGGCAAAAACCTGACCGATCAGCGGGCCGCTGGCACCGCCGCCCGACATGATGAGCAGCGCAAAAGGCAGGATCGCCAGCCCACCGAACTGCATCAGCGTCCCGAACCAGATATAGGGCACGCGCTTCCAGCCGAGGACCGAGCGGTGGGTATCCGACTTGTGGCCGATCAGCGCGCGCAACGGGGCGAACAGCAGCGGGATCGACACCATCAGCGCGACCAGCGTCGCCGACATTTTCAGTTCGACAATCATCACGCGGTTGAGGGTGCCCGTCAGCAGCACAGCGCACATGCCGACCGAAACCTGAAACAGCGACAAGCGCAGGATGCGGCCCAGCGGCAATTCCACGCTCGCGGCATCGGCAAACGGCAGGAAGCTCGTGCCGATGCGGTTCCACATGTCAGGGCGCATCGGGTTCTTCACGCGACTTCGATCACCTGGCTTGTGTAAAATCCGCCTGAGATGCGGGTCGAGCGACCGACTTTTTTGTTCGGAATTGCGTCGGTGAGCAGCTTGCTGAGCAGCTTTTCGGTCACCGGGATGATCGCCGGCGCACGGTCCGAACGCGGAAAGAGCAGCCCGGCGGTGTGCATCGCGGTGAGCAGCGGGGTTTTTGGCGCGAAGGTGAACAGGATAGACCCGCAGGTGCGGCTAGCGAGTTCGGTGACGACATCGACAATGTCGAAGGCGCGGTAGTGGATCAGCGAATCCATCGCGACGACATGGTCGAACATGCCGAGGTCGGCGGACAGCATGTCGCCGCTGCGCCAGTCGATCTTGAGGCCCACGGGTGCACGCTTGCGGGCGATGTCGACAAGGCCCGCCGCGACGTCGATCGCCACGACTTCCGCCCCGCGCATCGCGGCTTCAACGGCAAGCGATCCGGTGCCGCAGCCCGCATCGAGCAAGCGCAATCCAGTCATATCGGCAGGCAGCATGTCGAGGATGGTGCCCCGCATCTTGTCACGACCCGCGCGGACGGTGGCGCGGATGCCGCTGACTTGCGCATCCGACGTAAGCCGCTCCCACGCATCGCGCGCGGTGCGGTCGAAGTAGGTTTCGAGGCCGTCGCGGTAGCTGTCGTAAGTGGCCGTTGCTCGCATCATTCGAAACCCAGAAATTCGAAAATGTCGCGGTCTTTCATCGGCATTGCGTCAAGCGGATCGGTGCCCGCCCACAACACCGCAGCAAGGCGCATATATTCCTTTCGCACCGCTTCGACTTCGGGTGTGTCTTCCATTTCGAAGATCGTGCATTTTTTGAGGCGCGAGCGGCGGATCGCGTCGAGATCGGGGAAATGTGCGAGCGTCTTGAGGCCTGTCGCGGCGTTGAAACGGTCGATCTCGTCGGTCGCCGCACTGCGGTTGGCGATGACGCCCGCCATGCGCACGTCATAATTTTTCGACTTGGCTTTGATGGCGGCGACAATGCGGTTCATCGCGAAGATGCTGTCGAAGTCGTTGGCTGCGACGACGACCGCGCGTTCGGCATGTTGCAGCGGGGCAGCAAAGCCACCGCAGACGACATCGCCGAGCACGTCGAAAATGACGACATCGGTTTCTTCGAGAAGATGATGCTGTTTCAGCAATTTCACGGTCTGCCCGACGACGTAGCCGCCGCAGCCAGTGCCGGCCGGCGGCCCGCCCGCTTCGACGCACATGACGCCGTTGAACCCTTCGAACATATAGTCTTCGGGGCGGAGTTCTTCGGCGTGAAACTCGACGGTTTCGAGCACGTCGATGACCGTCGGCATCAGCTTCTTGGTCAGTGTGAATGTCGAGTCATGCTTGGGATCACAACCGATTTGCAGCACTTTCTTGCCGAGCAGCGAGAGCGCGGCGGACAGGTTCGAGCTGGTCGTCGATTTGCCGATCCCGCCTTTGCCATAGACTGCAATGACTTTTGCATTGCCGATCTTGTCGCCCTCATCGAGCTTCACTTGCACGCTGCCGTCGCCGTCGAGCCTCGAGCGGAGGGGTGGGTCCATCAATGCCATTATTCAGTGTCCTGTGAAATATGGGAAACGCCGCATCCCCGAGCGGAGCGAGGGGCACTACCGAGCGTGAGCGAGGTTTCTGTCGCAACGAGGGTCTCGCTACGCTCGACAGGGCCCCTCGCTCCGCTCGGGGATGCGGAGAAAATAATCACGCCGCAATTCCTTCAAGCCGGTCTTCAATTGCATCAGAGGCTGCATGGAGCGCAGCGAGTGTGGCGGCGTCGGGGGCCCAGAAATTGCGGTCGCTGGCTTCGAGCAAGCGGTTGGCCATCCGGGCGGTTGATTTGGGGTTCAGCGCGGACAAACGCTCACGCATCGTGTCGTCGAGCACATAGGTTTCGCTGATCTTCTGGTAGATCCAGGGCGACACGCCTTCGGTGGTGGCGGACCAGCCCATCGTATTGGTGACCGACGCTTCGATGTTGCGGACGCCTTCGAAACCCGACCGCAGCATGCCTTCATACCAGACTGGATTGAGCATCCGCGTCCGCGTTTCGAGATCGACTTGCTCGCCGATCGTGCGGACTTTGCTGCTGGTGCCTTGCGTCGCATCGACGATATAGGCGGGGACAGCAGCACCGCGCGCACGGGCGACCGAGCGGCTGATCCCGCCGAGGCCGTCGACATAATGATCGACCGTGGTGACGCCGAGTTCGACTGAGTCAAGATTCTGGTAGGCGAGTTCGACGGTGGCGAGGGCGCTTTCGAACAGCGGCTTGTTGCGTTTGGCGATCCCGGTGCGACCGTAGGCATAGCCTTTCTGGCTTTCGAAGGCATTGGCGAGTTCGTCGGGATCGGTCCACGCGCCATTGTCGATCATCAGGTTGACGTTGGCGCCGTATGCTCCTTCAGCATTTGAATAGACGCGGAGCGCGGCGGTTTCGAGGTCGCAGTTGTGGCAGGCCTGATGCTTCAGGCTGTTGGCGCGGACATGGTTCATAGCGAGCGGCTCGTCTTCGGCACTGGCGGCAAGGAAGGCCGCTTCGGCAATCATCCGCGTTTGCAGCGGGAGGAGGTCGCGGAAAATACCCGAGAGTGTGACGATGACGTCGATGCGCGCGCGGCCCAATTCGTTGAGGGGGATCAGTTCGGCACCAGCGAGGCGTCCATAGCTGTCGAAGCGGGGCCGTGCACCGATGAGTGCGAGGGCCTGCGCGATCTGGGTGCCTTCGCTTTTCAGATTGTCGGTGCCCCACAGGACCATCGCGAGCGTCGTCGGGGCGCTGCCGGTGTCCGCGACATGGCGGGCGATGAGCGCGGCGGCCTGTGTTGTGCCTTCGCTGACCGCAAAACGGCTCGGGATGCGGAAGGGGTCGAACCCGTGGATATTGCGGCCCGTCGGCAGAATGTCGGGATTGCGGATCAGGTCGCCGCCGGGTGCAGGGCGGATGAACCGGGCATCAAGCGAGTGGATAACACCGCCAAGCTCGTCCTCGTTGATCGCGTGTAATCCTTCGGGGATCAGCGTTTCTTCGAGTTCGTAAAGCTGTGTGGCGAGTCCATCGATGTCGCCATTCGACTTGAGGTCGAGCGCCGCTGCGGCTTCCTCGATCATCGGGGTCAGACTGGCGCGTTCGTCGGTGTCGGGCGAACTGCGATAGCGATCAAGCAGAACTTTGAGATCATTGAGGCCCGCATACAGCCCCGACTGTGTCAGCGGCGGCGTCAGGTAGCTAATGAGTGTGGCACCGGAGCGGCGCTTGGCGATCAGCCCTTCGGACGGGTTGTTAGCCGCATAAAGATAGAAATTGGGCACGTCGCCGATCAGCCGTTCGGGCCAGCATTTGGCACCAAGGCCGGTCTGCTTGCCGGGCATGAATTCAAGCGCACCGTGCGTGCCGAAATGCAGGACCGCATCGGCAGCGAAATCCTCCCGCAGGTAACGATAGAAGGCGCTGAACGCGTGTGTGGGGGTGAATGTCCCCTCGAAAAGCATCCGCATCGGATCGCCTTCATAACCGAAGCCCGGCTGGACCCCGATGAAGACATTGCCGAACTGCGCGCCGAGCACATGGATGCTGCTGCCGTCGGCTTGCGCTTTGCCGGGGGCAGGGCCCCATTGCGCTTCGATTTCGCGCAGATGCGGCTCGCGGCGGACATGATCGTCGGCGGGAATGCGCGCGTGGACATTGGCGTCGGCGCCGAAGCGCTCGGCGTTTCCTTTGAGCAGGGTGTCACGGAGCGCATCGACGCTGGCGGGCAGATCGACGGTGTAGCCTTCCGCGCTCAGGCGGGTCAGCGTGGCGAAGACCGAGTCGAACACCGACAGATAGGCCGCCGTTCCCGTCGCACCGGCATTGGGCGGGAAGTTGAACAGGACCATTGCGACTTTGCGGGCAGCGCGGTCGGAGCGACGGAGCGCCACCAGCTTGGCGACTTTGGCGGCCAGCGCATCGGCACGCTCGGGGCAGGCCTGCATTTCGCGGACAAGGCCACCGGTGGGGAACGTGCAGTTGCGCGCGCAACCAGTGCAGGCGTCGCCCGAGCCGTCCGAGCGGCCACCGAACACGCTGGGCAAGATCGCGCCGTCGAGTTCGGGGATCGCGACCATCATCGTTGCTTCGAGCGGGAGAAGGCCGCTGCGCCCCGCGCCCCATTGTTCGAGCGTCTGAAACTCGAGCGGCTGCGCCGCGATATAAGGCACGTCGAGCGCGGCGAGCATGTCCTCGGCGGCTTTAGCATCGTTATAAGCCGGACCACCGACCAGCGAGAAACCGGTCAGCGAGACAACGGCATCGACCGTCGCGACGCCGTCTTTCATGAAGAAAGCTTCGATGGCGGGGCGCGAGTCCAAGCCGCTGGCAAACGCGGGGATGACATTGAGGTCGCGCGCTTCGAGGGCAGCGATCACACCGTCATAATGCGCGCTGTCGCGGCCCAGTATGTACGAGCGCAGCATCAGCAAGCCGACGGTGCCCTGTTTCGGCAGACGCGAAAGCCGCGCGGCATTGCCGGTCATCCGTTCGGGCAGCGCGGGGTGATAGACGCCGAGTTCGGGATATTCGATGGGCGCGACGGCCTTCATCGTGCCGCGCAAATCGCGCCGCTCGCCGTCGGCATAGCGATCAACCAGCGCGCGGACCATGCTGACGACATTGTCGTCGCTGCCCGCCAGCCAATATTGCAGCGTGAGGAAATAAGCGCGCACGTCCTGCGCCGCACCCGGAATGAAGCGGAGGATTTTGGGCAGGCGGCGCAGCATTTTCATTTGCCCGGCACCACCCGACTGGCCGGGCTTGGCCGACCCGCGCAATTTTTTGAGCAGCGCCATCGGGCCGCTCGCGGGCTTGTCCATGCGGTAATCGCCGAGGCGCGTGAGCTTCACGACATCGCTGGCGGACATCAGGCCAATCATCGCATCGCAATCATCGCGGCGCGCCGTTAGTGCGGGCATGACGGCATTGATGTGATCTTCGAGGAACAGCATCGTCGCCACAATGATGTCGCCTGTCGCAATGTCCTGGCGGGCGCGCTCGAGGCTGGCGGGATTGCGGTCCCAGTCGGCGGCCGCGTGAAAAGCGATTTCAATGCCGCTGCCTTCGCGCGCAAATTGCGCGGCGGCGCGTTCGACCGATCCCGACAAATGGTTGTCGAGCGTGACGATGACGACACGGACGCGGGGGCTGAAGTTACCGTGCATAATGCGCCTTTGCATCATAGAGCGTGTCGCGCGTGATCGTGGCGAGGCCGCGTTCGGCGGCAAACGCTTCGGCGTTGCGGCGCGCCTTGCCACGGACGAAGAACGGAATCTTGCCCAGTTCCTTCTCGGCTTCGCTCGTCCAACCTTGGCCAATTGCCGGCACAGGTTCTTCGTGTGCCAGTGCGGGCGAATGCGCCGCGAGATGCGATGACCCGGCACCGTCAGAAAATTCGAAATCATCGCGGAACATCGTCAGCAGATGTTCTTCGAGGCCCATCGTCAGCGGGTGCACCCAGCTGTCGAACAGGACGTTTGCGCCTTCCCAACCCATTTGCGGCGAGTGGCGCGCGGGGAAATCCTGAACATGGACGGGGGCCGAAATCACGGCGCAGGGGATGCGGAAGCGCTTGGCGATGTGTCGTTCCATCTGGCTGCCCAGCACGAGTTCGGGCGACAGTGCTTCGATGGCGGCTTCGACTTCGAGATAATCGTCAGTGATCAGTGGCTCGAGGTCATAGAGTTTGGCCGCATCGCGCATGTCGCGCGCAAATTCGCGGTTGTAGCAACCGAGGCCGACAACATTGAAACCCAGTTCGTCGCGAGCGACGCGGGCGGCAGCAATCGCGTGGGTCGCATCACCGAAAATGAAAACGCGCTTGGCGGTCAGGTACGTCGAGTCGACCGAGCGGCTGTACCAGGGGAGGCGCGAGGGATCGGCGGCAAGCGCGGCGCTTGCATCAATGCCCGTGGCGACGGCAACTTCGGTCAGGAAATCGCGCGTTGCGCCGTGGCCGATGGGGACGGTGCGGATCGTCGTTTGCCCGAAGGTCTTTTCGAGCCAGCGCGCGGCAGTGTCGGCGATTTCGGGATACATCAGCACGTTGATGTCGGCATCGCCAAGGCGGGCGAGGTCGGCGGGGCTGGCATCCAAAGGCGCAATGACGTTGACATCAACGCCGAGGCTGTCGAGCAGTTTGACGACTTCGACGATGTCGTCGCGGTGGCGAAAACCGAGCGCCGTCGGCCCGAGCAAATTCGCGCGCGGGCGGATGCTGCGGTTGCGGACGATGTTCTTGTCGGCGAGCGTGCGGACGAGCTGGTAGAATGTTTCCGCTGCGCTCCAGTTTTCTTTGCGCTGGTAGCTTGGCAGTTCGAGCGCAACGATGGGGATCGGCAAGCGCATCGCATCGATCAGGCCACCGGGATCATCCTGAATCAATTCGGCGGTGCAGGACGCGCCGACGAGCATCGCTTGTGGCTGATAGCGCTCATAGGCGTCGCGCGCGGCTTTCTGGAACAGCTCGGCGGTATCCTTGCCGAGGTCGCGCGCCTGAAATGTCGTGTAAGTGACGGGCGGGCGTTTGTTGCGCCGTTCGATCATCGTGAACAGAAGGTCGGCATAGGTATCGCCCTGCGGCGCGTGGAGAACATAATGCACGCCGATCATCGCGGTTGCGATCCGCATTGCCCCGACGTGGGGCGGGCCTTCATAGGTCCAGACGGTCAGTTGCATCCCGCTAGACCTTCAGCACGTCGCGCCGCCGCATCGGGCGCGCAAAAAGTTCGGCGAGGTCGCCCGCCTGTTCGAAACCGTGGATCGGCGAGAACACGAGTTCGATGGCCCATTTGGTCGTCAGCCCCTCGGCTTCAAGCGGGTTGGCGAGACCGAGGCCGCAGACGGTAAGATCGGGCTTGGCGGCACGGACGCGGTCGAGCTGGCGGTCGACGTCCTGCCCTTCGCTGATCGTCGTTTCGATGGGAAGAAGTGCAAGCTCCTGCGTCAGATGTTTGCGGTGCAGATAGGGCGTGCCGACTTCGATGGGGACCATGCCAAGCTCGGTTGCGAGGAAGCGGGCGAGCGGAATTTCAAGCTGTGAGTCGGGCAGGAAGAAAATGCTCTTGCCGTTCAGCTTGTCGGCGGAGTGCGCGATCGCCTGCTTGGCGCGCGCGCGGCCCGGAGCGATGACCTGGCGAAAGTGCATTTCGTCGATGCCGAATGCCTTGGCGGCCGCGTGCAGCCAGTTGGTCGTGCCTTCCGCGCCGAAGGGGAACAGCGCGTCGAGACGGACGGCGCCACGATCTTCGAGGGCACGCGCCGTTTCACCAAGGAAAGGCTGGGCGAGGAGGAAGCGCGTATTCGCACCCACTGGCGGCAAATCCGCAGCGCGGCGGGCGGGAAGGCAGTGCACCGGGCCGATGCCGAGCTCATCAAAGAGGCGCAGGAACTGGTCCTCGACGACATCGGGCAGCGCACCAACGATCATCAGGCTCTGTTCGCCCGAATGGTCGATGGGCAATTCGGGCACCAACGACGCGAGGCAGGCATCTTCGCCTTCGGTGAAGGTCGTCTCGATCCCGCTGCCCGAATAATTCAAGACGCGGACGCCGTTGTGCTTGGCGTTCAGCCGCTGCGAGGCGCGGCTGAGATCGAGCTTGATGACTTCGGAAGGGCAGGAGCCGACAAGAAACAGCAGCTTGATGTCGGGACGGCGGGCGAGGAGTTTGTCGACGACGCGGTCAAGCTCTTCGTTGCAATCGGCCATGCCGGCGAGGTCGCGTTCCTCGATAATAGCCGTGCCGAAACGCGGCTCGGCAAAGATCATCACGCCTGCCGCCGACTGGAGGAGGTGCGCGCAGGTGCGGCTGCCGACGACAAGGAAGAAAGCGTCCTGAACCTTGCGGTGCAGCCAGATGATGCCGGTGAGGCCGCAGAACACTTCGCGCTGGCCCCGTTCACGCAGGACAGGGGCGCAATCAGCCGTCGCAGCGGGCATGACGCCGCTCATGCGGCCACCATGTTTGGCGTGGATTGAAGCCGGGCCACGCGGAGTTTCCAAAGGAACTGCCCGGCATTGATGACATAGGTTGCATACGCCGCCAGCGCGATCAGCATACGGTCGGTCTCGCTGCCCAGCCCGAACCACAACGCGGCGAGATACACTGTGTGCAGCGCGATCACGAACATCGAGAAGAAATCTTCCCACCAGAAGGCGGCGGCAAACAGATATTTGCCGAACACGACTTTTTCCCAGATCGCGCCGGTGATCATGATGGTGTAAAGTGCCAGCGTCTTCACAACGATGGAGATTGTTGCGGCCTCAGCGCCTTCGCCCGTGCTCAGGAAGCGCAGCACGAGAAACAGGCTGACGAGGAAAATGACGAACTGAACGGGAGCAAGAATGCCTTGGACCAGCGTCCACACCGACGAGTCGCGACGGGCGCGTTCCTCAGGGGTGTATAAGGGTCTGTTCGACTCCATGTTTGTGCAACCGCCTCCTTCCAAAGAGACTGCGCCGCCATCCCTCATGTGTCAAATCATTTTGACGTCCAAAATATTTTACACAGCGATTATTTTTGTGTTACGTTCCGATTGCAACTGAGCGGCAAGCGCCATATCGTGCGAGTCGTCGGGAGCGGTTTTAGGGACCAGCTCGGAGGGTGCGGCATATTCGCACTCCGGCTCAGGGTCGGGAGAACCCGGTATGGCGAGCGTGTACGGGATCGTGCGGTCGATAGCGAAGGCGGGCTCACCGGGGCCCATGCTGCGCAGCATCGTCGGCCGAAAGCCGGTCGCCGATGTTGTCCCGCCGAAGCCTGCTGGATTTGTGGCGCTCGTCGAAAGCGAGATTATTCCCCGTTTGATGGTGGCGCATGGGCGCGATGGCGACGAGCATATCATTGCTGCGCCCCCCGGCGATCCGGCGATCAGTTATCATGAAGCCAAGGCATTTGCCCCGCTTGCCATCAGTCTGGATGCGAGCGCCTTGCTCGACCATGTCGATATCTTCGTGCAACGCGGCGTCACCATCGATACGATTTTCGTCGAGCTTCTGGCCCCCGCCGCGCGCCATCTCGGCGAAATGTGGGACGAGGACACCGCCGATTTCGTGACCGTCACGATGGCGCTGTGGCGGTTGCAGGAAGTCGTGCGCGAATTGTCGTCGCGTGTTCCCGTCCGCGGGTCGGCAGGAGAAGACCATGTCCGTACCGCGCTCTTTGCGGTCATGCCGGGCGACGACCATAGTTTTGGCACGGTTATCGTCGAGGACGTCTTCCGCCGCGCAGGCTGGGCAACCGATTTGATGACCGATACGAGCACCTCGACATTGCTCGCGATGGTTGCGAGGAACTCTTACGATCTCGTCGGGTTAACGGTCAGCGGCACGGTTTGCGCCGACGATGCGCCATCGCTGATCAACGCGGTGCGCAGCGTTTCGCGCAATCCGTTTGTCGGTATCATGGTGGGCGGATCGATATTTAATGTTGCACCGCAGCTAGCGATTGAAATAGGGGCCGACGCCACCGCGCCGGATGCCCTGCAAGCGCTCGTGGTGGCCGATACCCTCGTTGAAGGACTTCTCGCGCGCAGCGAATTCTGCGCTTGATGGCTTGAAAGGGCGACCGCCCGGTGAATATCGCTTCCGCCCTGACTGTCCCGCTCCGCACGCCAAGTGTGACGCTGGGGTCGCTTGATGCGACGTCGGCGGCGCGTCTGGCCGAAGCAGCGGGCGATCTGGTGCTGATCCTCGAACCCGACGGCACCGTGATCGACTTTTCAATTGCCAGCCATGAACCGGCCATCGAGGGTTCTGAAGACTGGATCGGCCGGAACTGGGGCGACATCGTGACCGTCGAGAGCCGCGGCAAAGTGGTCGATATGCTCGGTGCCGTTGCTTCGGGGGCCGTCCCGCGCTGGCGGCAAGTCAACCATCCAACGAGCAGCGGTGACGTGCCGGTGCGTTACTGGACCTTGGCGTCGGGCAATGAAGGCCGGGTGATCGCGGTTGGTCGCGATCTGCGCGCCAATGCTGTGTTGCAACAACGCCTGATGCAGGTTCAGCAGTCACTCGAACGCGATTATCTGCGGTTGCGACAGGCCGAGTCACGCTACCGGATGCTGTTTGAGCGCGCGACCGAAGCGATACTGGTTGTCGATGCTGAAAGCCGCCGTATCCGCGAGGCCAATCCCGCAGCAACACGGCTGCTCGGCGCGCCCGAAGGGAGCCTTGTCAATCGTCCGCTGAGCGTGATCGCCGATCCGCACGCGCATGACAGCCTGATGACCTATCTCGGTGCCGTCAGTGCCGCCGACCAGCCACCGATGTCGCTGCAATTGCCCGGTGGGCGTGGCAGCGTGATCCTGTCAGCCAGCATTTTCCGGCAGGATCAGGCAAGCTATTATCTCGTGCGCGTCGATAGCGGATCGGGCGCGATGCGCGACCATGCGGGCGATGCGCAGATGCTCGACATGCTCGCGCGGATGCCCGATGCGTTCGCGCTGACCGATGCCGACCTCAATGTCGTTGCCGTCAATCCGGCGTTTATCGATCTGGTGCAAATGGCTTCCGTTGAGCGGGTGCGGGGCACGCCGATCGGTGCTTATATCGGGCGCGCGGGTATCGACCTCGATCTGATCATCGCGCAAATCCGCGAGCATGGATCGGCGCGCAATGTCGCGACGATTGTCCGCGCCGCCGATGGCACGCAGGAAGAAGTTGAAGTTTCGGCGGTGTCCGCGCCGGGGGACGACGGACAATGCTATGGCTTTAGCATCCGCGCCATCGCCCGCCGGTCACGCGACTTGCCCCCGGTCGAACGCGATCTGCCGCGTTCGGTCGAGCAACTGACCGACTTGGTTGGCCGCATGTCGCTCAAGGAAATTGTCCGCGAATCGACCGACCTCATCGAGCGCCTCTGCATCGAAGCCGCGCTTGCCTACACGGCGGACAACCGTGCGTCGGCGGCCGAAATTTTGGGCGTCAGCCGCCAGAGCCTCTATTCGAAATTGCACCGGCATGGGCTGGGCAATTTGGGGGCCGAGGAGGAATAAGGGCGGCAGCGCCCTCGCTCACCCATTCCATTTGTCCGAGCCGCTGCCTACGGACTCAGCCGTCCCCCGATACGAAATCACCGTCTCGCCAGCCCAGTCATAGGCAAGCGCGTAGAAACTAGCGGCAACTGAGCCGGTCGGTAATGCAAAATCACCGATGATCGCATTGCCAAGCTGTCGACCAGCTTCATTCTGGCCAGTTGTAGAATCGCCGGGATTTAGCAGAATGCCTTGACTGTAACCGCGATTGTAGGAGTCCATCGCTAGAATGGAGAGCATCAATTCGCGGTTCATGATTCAGTTCCTTTTCGAAAGTCGCCATGGCTTAAAGCCTGGGCGGGTCCAACTTCATCTGGGTTAAATGAGCCTTTGTAATCTGAATCGAGTCGAGGCTCTGGGAACTTCCCGAGCCACCCCAACCGTTTCTCAATTCCCGTGGTGACGGGCTCATTGGTGATCTGGAGCGTAATGCGCCGCAGCGTGACGCCTTCGCCGAAGCTTTTGACCATGTCATCGGGATCGACGCGCGCGACGGTTTTGGGATCGCGGATGTCGGTGAACGTGACGAGAAGGGGATATGGCGACATCTCTTCCTTTTTAACCCGGTCGGGGTATCGGTCGAGTTTTGGTGGCGCGACCATCATTGGCTTGAGACGTCGAGCATCGCGAAACACTGTAGCCCATTCCTGCTGACCATAGCGGCGCGGCATCGGCGGCGTGGTTGGCACCCCCGCACGTAGCAAACTTGTAAATAAATAGGCATGATAGTCGGCGGGGCTTGCCTGTTCGACCCCACTCAGCAGCGCAAACAACGTCCGCCTGCCGGGAAGATCGACCGCAACCGCTTCGCCCTTGAGTTCAAAGCTGATACCGCTTGCATCGCCCATACCCGGGCCATCATTGATGGTGGTTTCAATCACGCTCGATCCGGTTTTCAGCCCCTCAGGCGTTTCAACCTCGACTGTCAGCCGGTAGCGCAAACTGGCAGACGGATAGATCAGACCACAACCCGAAAGGGCCAGCGCAGTGCCTGCTGCCAGCATGGTTATGACAGCACGCCGGTTCATGCCATTGTTTATGATTGCGACCACACTCGATCTCCTTGGTCACCATTTGCGCCAGTCTGCCTCTCGAATTGGTTAAACAACAACGCATCAAATACTGTCCAAATCCGTTGACACTATAAAGTGTCAAGCGTAGCTTTCGACTCATGGATGGGTCCGCCACTTCGCTGCCAAAACCGGCATTTCCGGCCCCGCGCCCAAAACTCCGAGACGTGTTGGCGCTGCTCAAGCCGATCACATGGTTTCCGCCGATGTGGGCGTTCATGTGTGGCGTCGTGTCGTCGGGCGTCGCGGTGGCGGATCGCTGGCCGTTTCTGATCGCTGGCGTGCTGCTGACCGGGCCGCTGGTGTGCGGGACATCACAGGCCGTGAACGACTGGTTCGACCGCCATGTCGATGCGATCAATGAGCCCGACCGGCCGATCCCGTCGGGGCGAATATCGGGCAACTGGGGGCTGCGGATTGCGATACTCGGCACGTTGCTGTCGCTGATCGTCGCGTGGGCGACGGGGCCGTGGGTGCTGGCGGGGACGGCGCTCGGGCTGGTTTGCGCATGGATTTACAGCGCGCCGCCGTTGCGGCTGAAGGCCGATGGCTGGTGGGGACCGGCGCTGGTTGCGCTGACCTATGAAGGGCTGACGTGGTTTACGGGTGCGAGCGTGATGCGGGGCGCGTTGCCTTCCACAGAAATTCTTATCATTCTCGGCCTCTACAGCCTTGGCGCGCATGGCATCATGACGCTGAATGATTTCAAGGCTGTCGAGGGCGATGTGGCGACGGGCGTCCGGTCGTTGCCGGTCGTGCTGGGGGTGGACAATGCGGCGCGGCTCGCTTGTGTTGTGATGGCTGTGCCGCAGATGGTTGTCGTTGGATTGCTCGCGCAATGGGGGCATGTGATTTCGGCGTGGGTCGTGGCCGCCCTGCTGGTCGGGCAGCTTGGCCTGATGACGCGCCTTCTGAGCGACCCGCGCGGGAAAGCACCGTGGTATAACGCCAGTGGAACGACGCTTTACGTGCTCGGGATGCTCGCCGCCGCGCTCGGGCTGGGCGGAACGATATGAGCTGGTTCGCGATTGTCCGCCTCGGCGGGGTGCAGGCCGCGATTGGCGCGATGGTGATGCTGTGCACGTCATTGCTTAACCGCGTGATGGTGGTTGAATATGCCATGGCCGCGGCAGTCCCTGCCGGATTGGTCGCGTGGCATTATGCGGTGCAGCTGTCGCGCCCCGTTTGGGGACACGGATCGGACAAGGGACGGCGGCGGACGCCGTGGATTATCGGCGGGATGGCTGTGTTGGCGAGTGGGGCTATGCTGGCGGTCTATGCAACGGTCAACCAATCGATGCTCGTCGCAGTGCTGGCATTCACACTGATCGGGGCGGGCGTCGGTGCGGCGGGAACGTCGTTGCTCGCGGCGCTGGCGACGCAGACACGGCCCGATCAGCGCGCCGCAGCGGCGGCGATTACGTGGATCATGATGATCGTCGGCATTGTCGTAACGGCAGGCGTGGCGGGGCAGATGCTCAAACCCTTTTCGGTTGAGCGACTGGTGATGGTCGTATGCGGGGTGGCTGCGGCGGCGTTTGTGGTCGCGGTGATTTCGGTTTGGGGGGTGGAAACCAAAACCGTTCGCCCTGAGCTTGTCGAAGGGTTGTCCTTGTCTTCGAACAATCGCCCACAAGAAGGGCAGGGCTTCGACACTTCGACAGGCTCAGCACTCAGCCCGAACGGTTTTTGGGATGCGGTCGCCGAAATGCTTGCTGACCGTGAAGCCCGCATTTTCACACTGTTCGTCTTCGTGTCGATGCTGGCCTATTCGATGCAGGACATGATCCTCGAGCCTTTTGCAGGCCTGATGTTTGCAATGACGCCGGGTGAATCGACGTCGCTTTCGGGCGTGCAGCATATGGGCGTGCTGGCAGGCATGATCCTTGTCGGCGTTGGTGGGCGGGCGTTTGCGAAAGATGCGGGCGGATTGCGCAGCTGGACTGTGGCGGGTTGCATCGGCTCGGCCTTATCGCTGGTCGGACTGGCTTTTGCAGCGGGGGCCGCGCCGAACTGGCCGATTGCCGCGAATGTCGCGCTGCTTGGCTTTTGCAACGGCGTGTTTGCCGTGTCGGCCATCGGCGCGATGATGATGCTAGCGGGGGCCGGTGGCGAGGCTCGGGAGGGCGTTCGCATGGGCGTGTGGGGTGCGAGCCAAGCGATTGCGTTCGGGCTTGGCGGGTTGATTGGTGCGGTGGGCGTTGACGCGGGGCGGGCGGCAATGGGGGCCGATGGCCCGGCCTTCGCGCTGATTTTCGGAATTGAAGCGGGGATGTTTTTGCTCGCGGCGCTGGTTGCGTTGCGGGCGGTTGCCGGGCGCTATGGGGCGTCCAAACATGTGATGGCAGGTGCGGTATGACACGGATTGTTCAATATGATGCAGTGGTGGTGGGCGGTGGTCCGTCGGGCGCGACAGCCGCGACAACATTGGCGCGGGCAGGGCGCTCGGTCCTGCTGCTCGACAGGGCAGGGCGCATCAAGCCTTGTGGCGGTGCGGTCCCGCCGCGTGCGATCCGCGATTTCGATATTCCTGATAGTCAGATTGTCGCGAAGGCCAAATGCGCGCGGATGATCGCGCCGTCGAACAAGACCGTCGATATGCCGGTCGGCAATGATGGTTATGTCGGCATGGTCGACCGCGAGCATTTCGACGAATGGCTGCGCGCTCGGGCGGCGCTGGCGGGGGCGGAACGGCGGACGGGGACTTATGAAGCGCTCGAACGTGATGCCGATGGCACGGCGATCATTGTTTATCGCGACGGGCGGTCGGGCGATTTGATGCGGGTGCGCGCCAAGGCGGTGATTGGGGCTGACGGTGCGCGGTCGGGCGTGGCGCGCGGAAACCTGAAAGGCGCGGACAATGTGCCGTGCGTGTTTGCCTATCATGAAGTGATCAAGACGCCTGCGACGGGGTTCGACCGCGAGCGCTGTGATGTCTATTATCAGGGCCAGTTTTCGCCCGATTTCTACGCGTGGGTTTTTCCGCACGGCGAGACGGCGAGCGTGGGGTTGGGCAGTGCGCAAAAGGGATTTGCCCTGCGTCCGGCGACCAAGGCGTTGCGCGAGTCGATTGGATTGGCGGATGCCGAGACGATCCGCGTTGAAGGCGCGCCGATCCCGATGAAGCCGCTCAAGCGTTGGGACAATGGCCGCGATCTGGTGGTTTGTGGCGACGCAGCGGGCGTGGTTGCCCCGTCTTCGGGCGAGGGAATTTATTATGCGCTCGAGTGCGGGCGGATTGCGGCGGTTGCGGTCGATGATTTTCTGACGAGCGGCAAACCGGCGGCGCTGCGCCAAGCGCGCAAAGCCTTCATGCGCAATCATGGCCGCGTGTTCTGGATCCTTGGGATGATGCAGTATTTCTGGTATTCGTCGGACAAGCGGCGCGAACGCTTCGTGAAGATGTGCGCCGATCCCGATGTCCAGCAACTGACGTGGGATGCTTATATGAACAAGCAGCTGGTGCGGGCGAAACCGGCGGCGCATGTGAAGATTTTCTTCAAGGATATGGGGCATTTGCTGGGCTTGTCGCGGGCTTGAACTTCGCCGCGTTTTTCACCAGCGGTCATGCCGTCGATCTGGTCCTCGAGTTTATGGCGGTCGAGGCGGGCATCCTAATCGCAATGAAGCGTCGCGCGCTCACTGTCATGCTAACGATATTGCCCGGGGCGGTCATGATGCTCGCACTAAGGGCGGCGCTCACCGGCGCAGGATGGCAATGGGTTGCCATCTGGCTGACGGTGTCGCTGCCGCTCCATCTGGCGGACTTGCGACACCGTAAGCTGATTTAGGGTTTAGATCTGCTTGTCGAGATACGCGATCACGTCGGCGCGCTTCTGCGGATCTTTCAGACCGGTGTAGGTCATCTTAGTGCCCGGAATGATGCGCTGCGGCGCTTCGAGATACTGGAATAGCTTTTCGTTGGTCCATGTAATCCCGCTGTTCTTGTTCGCGGTCGAATAGCTGTAACCGGCAATGCTGCCCGACTTGCGGCCCTGAATGGCGTGCAGTGACGGTCCGACCATGTTCTTGCCGGCTTCAACAGCGTGGCAGGTTTTGCAGACAGCAAAGGCTTTTTCGCCAGCGGCGGCGTCACCGGTGAACGATGCAAACTTCACACCCGAAAGCGTGTCGACATTGTCGACAGCCACTTTTGCATCTGCAGCAGGGGCCGCAGCATTTGTGGCGGCGGGTTCAGTCGCGGCGGTTTCGGCAGGTGCCGTCGCTGCTGGTTCTTCAGCGGGTTTTTGCGAGCAAGCCGACACCGTTGCCATGGCCAAAATTGCAGCGGTCAATCCCAAGGACGTCCGGATCGATACCATTCGATTCTCCATAAATTTCATCGACACCAAATCGGGTGCTGGCGCCTAGATACACCAAAGAAAAACAACCGCAATCGGCTTCGTCAATTTCGATTTTCATGATAGCGGGGACGCACTTGGCAGGGGTAAACCGCAACCGATGACGCTGACCTATCACCCCGACCGCGACCGGTTGCTGGCCGAAGCGCATGCGCGGCCCTCAACGCCGCTCGACATTCCCGTTTTTGCCACGCGGATTGCAACGCTGGGCGATCAGGATGGGGGTGCTGCGGACCGCGCGCATCTTGCGGATCTGTGCCGTTCATCGCTGTTGCCCGAGCCGCCCGAGGGATCGCGCTGGTGGTCGTTCGATGCAGGGCGCTGGACCTTGCGCTGGGAACGGCACACGGAGTTTTCGAGCTGGACGATCTTTGGCCGCGAGCCGGTCGACGGTCCGCCAAAGGGGTGGATTGAAAACCTGCCCGGTGAAATTCTTGTGCGCACAACGGCAGATCTGAAACGCGATGAAAAGGCCGGGCCGACGCCGGCATCTCCCCATGGCACGAGCATGATCGGTTCGGTCGTTCTTGATGGTGCAGCGACAATCTATACCGATTTCAAGCCCGATGACAGTGGGACGACGCGCTTTCTGGTGATGGTGAAGTCCATTGACCGCGTTTTGGCGGGACGGCTGGCACTGATGCTGCTCGAGATCGAGACATACCGGTTGATGGCGTTGCTGGCGTTTCCCCTGGCCGGAAAAGCGGGCGGGCAGGTTACGGCGTTCGAGACAGAGACCGGCACACTGGCCGCGCGGCTGGCCGAGGAAGCGGGCGTTGACGCAGACCGTGCCCTGCTGGGTCGGCTCATCGCGATATCGGGAGAGGCGGAAGCGCTGAACACGCAGACCAGTTACCGGTTTCGCGCCGCAGCGGCTTATTATGAAATTGTGCGCGACCGGATCGCGACGCTGCGCGAAGAACATATCCCGGGGATGCAAACGATAGGCGAATTCATGGACCGGCGGCTCGCACCTGCAATGCGGACATGCGACGCGGTGGCGGAGCGCGAGCGCGCGGTGATCGCCCGGATCGCGCGTACCGGGCAAATGTTGCGCACGCGGATCGAGATCGAAGCTGAAGCAACCAGCGCTGCATTGCTCAAATCGATGGACAATCGTGCGCTGACACAAATTCGTTTGCAACGGGCAGTTGAAGGATTGTCGGTCGCGGCAATCTCCTATTACGCGGTGTCACTGCTCAGCTATCCGCTCAAAGCGCTGGAGCATAGCAATCCGCGCATCGACGCTGCGCTCGCGACGGGGTTGATCGCGCCAGTGGTGGTTGTTGCGGTGTGGCTTGCGCTGCGCCGTTTGCGACGGCAGGGGGATGATTAGTCCAAGGGAGCCCGCCACCGATGAAAACCCGCGCCGCCGTTGCCTTTGAAGCCAAAAAGCCGCTCGAGATTGTCGAGCTTGATCTGGAGGGGCCGAGGGCGGGCGAAGTCCTTGTCGAGATCATGGCAACGGGGATTTGCCATACCGACGCCTACACGCTCGACGGGCTGGATTCGGAAGGCATTTTTCCGAGCGTGCTCGGCCATGAAGGGGCAGGGATCGTGCGCGAAATCGGCGCGGGCGTGACGAGCGTTGCGGTCGGCGATCATGTCATTCCGCTCTACACGCCCGAATGCCGCCAGTGTAAAAGCTGCCTTAGCGGCAAGACCAATCTGTGCACCGCGATCCGCGCAACGCAGGGCAAGGGGCTGATGCCCGACGGCACGAGTCGGTTCAGCTATCAGGGCAAGCCGATTTTTCATTATATGGGTTGTTCGACATTTTCGAATTTCACGGTGCTGCCCGAAATCGCGGTGGCGAAAATCCGCACCGACGCGCCGTTCAAGACGAGCTGCTACATCGGTTGCGGGGTGACGACGGGCGTTGGCGCGGTGGTTAATACAGCGAAGGTCGCACCGGGCGACAATGTCATCGTGTTCGGGCTGGGCGGCATTGGCCTGAATGTCCTGCAAGGCGCGCGGATGGCGGGCGCGAACATGATCGTCGGCGTCGACATCAATCCTGACCGCGAGGCATGGGGCAAGAAATTCGGCATGACGCATTTCGTCAATCCCAAGACCGTGGACGGCGATCTTGTCGCGCATCTTGTCGCGCTGACCGATGGCGGTGCAGACTATACGTTTGATTGCACGGGTAACTCCGATGTGATGCGCCAGGCGCTCGAAGCATGCCACCGCGGTTGGGGCACGAGCATCATCATCGGTGTCGCCGAAGCCGGCAAGGAAATCAGCACGCGGCCGTTCCAGCTGGTCACGGGACGCAACTGGCGCGGGACGGCGTTCGGCGGCGCGAAGGGGCGGACGGATGTGCCGAAAATCGTCGACTGGTATATGAACGGCAAGATCGAGATCGACCCGATGATCACCCACACGCTGACGTTGGACGAAATCAACAAGGGGTTCGATTTGATGCACGCGGGGGAAAGTATCCGCAGCGTTGTTGTTTTTTGAGGAGAAATAATATGTTCAGTCACATGATGGTCGGCAGCAACGACCTCGACAAGTCCAAGGCATTTTACGACGCGACGTTCAAGGCGATCGGCGGACGCGCGGGGAGCAAGGATCCGAAAGGGCGGCTGGTTTATATGCACAATGGCGGTATTTTTCTTGTCACGCTCCCCATCGACGGCACGCCCGCAACGCATGGCAATGGCTGCACCGTGGGCTTTGCAATGACTGCCGAACAAGCCGATGCGTGGCATCAGGCGGGTGTCGAAAACGGTGGCACAGCCATCGAAGACGCGCCCGGCGAGCGGCCCGGTAGCGGTTATTATCTTGCCTATCTGCGCGATCCCGATGGCAATAAATTATGTGCGCTGCACCGGGTGGCGGGGTGAGCAGCACATTGGCAGAACTCGAACGGCGGCGGGCGGCGGCGCGGCTGGGCGGCGGACAGGCGCGGATTGATGCGCAACATGCCAAGGGCAAGCTGACGGCGCGCGAGCGTTTGCAGGTGCTGCTTGATGAGGGATCGTTCGAAGAACTCGATATGTATGTTGAGCATAACTGCGTCGATTTCGGGATGGAGGAAACCAAGATCCCGGGCGACGGCGTCGTTACGGGATCGGGGACGATCAACGGGCGGCTGGTGTTCGTATTCTCGCAGGATTTTACCGTGTTCGGCGGGTCATTGTCGGAGGCACATGCGCAGAAGATCTGCAAGGTGATGGACTCCGCGATGAAAGTCGGTGCGCCTGTGATCGGCCTCAACGACAGCGGCGGCGCACGGATTCAGGAAGGGGTGGCGTCGCTCGGCGGCTATGCCGAAGTGTTCCAGCGCAACGTGCTGGCATCGGGCGTGGTGCCGCAGCTCAGCCTGATCATGGGGCCGTGCGCGGGCGGCGCGGTGTATTCGCCCGCCATGACCGACTTCATCTTCATGGTGAAGGATTCGAGCTACATGTTCGTCACTGGTCCCGAGGTCGTGAAGACGGTGACCAACGAAGTGGTGACGCAGGAAGCGCTGGGCGGGGCGAGCACGCACACGACCAAATCGGGGGTGGCCGACAATGCGTTTGAAAATGACATCGAGGCCTTGCTGGCGGCGCGCGACCTGATCGATTTCTTGCCCGAGTCCAACCGTGTGGGTGTGCCCGAGCGCCCGACGGCAGACGATTGGGACCGGCTCGAGCCGAGCCTCGACACGCTGATCCCCGCCAACGCCAACCAGCCCTATGACATGCATGAAGTCATCCGCAAGACGATGGACGAAAGCGATTTTTTCGAAATCCAACCGGCGCATGCAGGCAATATCCTGATCGGTTTCGGGCGGATCGAGGGGCGGACAATCGGCGTGGTCGCGAACCAGCCGATGGTGCTCGCCGGTTGCCTCGACATCAATTCGTCGAAGAAAGCCGCACGGTTCGTGCGCTTCTGCGATGCGTTCGACATTCCGATTCTGACGTTCGTCGACGTGCCGGGCTTCCTGCCGGGCGTGGGGCAGGAGCATAGCGGCATCATCAAACATGGCGCGAAACTGCTGTTTGCTTATGCCGAAGCGACGGTGCCGAAAATTACGGTCATTACGCGCAAGGCCTATGGCGGGGCCTATGACGTGATGGCTTCGAAACATCTGCGCGGGGACTTGAACTATGCTTGGCCGACCGCCGAAATCGCGGTGATGGGCGCGAAGGGGGCGGTGGAGATCATCTTCCGCGGGCGGACGGCAGAGGAGATCGCCGAGCGCACGGCGGAATATGAAGCGCGCTTCGCCAACCCGTTCGTCGCGGCATCGAAGGGGTTTATCGACGAGGTCATCATGCCACATTCGACGCGGCGGCGGGTCGCGCTGGGGTTACGGAAACTGCGCGGGAAAGTGCTGGAGAATCCGTGGAAGAAGCATGATAATATTCCGTTGTAGGTTTGGCGAATGAACGAAAATTTGCTTTTAGCCTTTGTAGCCCTTTTGGCTGCGTTAGTTGGTGGGTTGATTCAAGCTTGGGCATCGCGCGCGTTTGAGAAATCGAAGTTTTTGCGTGACAACAAACGTCAGCTTTATGGTGAAATTCTTGAAGCGGTGATGCTTCAAACACCAGATTTCAAAGACAGTGATTCAGGCAAGAACGCGCGGCAAAAAATTCTTGGGCTGAATAGCCAAATTGCGTTATTCGGTTCGTATGCAGTCATTCAAGCTATGGCAAAAGTCTTTAGCGCAAAACCAGAGCTGAATGCCGAATCGAAAAAGCAATTGGCAGAGCTGTTGATGGCTATGCGTGCTGACATGAAATGGAACGTGTTCCAAGCGCTTCGACACCCGATTTTGACACTACAGAATAGATCAGACGAAGAGTTCTCAACGGCTGTCAGCGCATTATTATTTGGCATAAACAAAGAGTAATGAAACGAGGCTGTACCTCAACAATTCCTCCCTGGAACGGGGAGGTGGCAGCCCGCTTGGGCTGACGGAGGGGTCGGGTGAGGCTGGGTGTAAAGGTTGAGATATTGAGGTGCGCGTCGAGCGGCCCCTTCGTCACGCCCATGAAGAATGGGCGCGCCACCTCCCCGTTCCGGAGAGGAGTTTAGAAAGGAAGCGTGCAATGAGAGTCTATACTGAACGCAAGAGCTTCATGGTTCCGGTGGAAGATAAGATGTGGCTGAAAGCTCGTGCGGCTGCAGAAGGAATATCTTTGAGCGAACTCGTCCGCCGCGCGGTTGAACAGCATATCGCTTGCCCTGTTCAATGAACCTCGGCCGCCTCAACCATATCGGCGTCGCGACGCCGTCGATCGACGCCAGCATCGCGCATTGGCGCGACGTTATGGGCGCAACCATAATCCACGATCCCTTCGACCTCCCCGCGCAGGGCGTTCGCGTGTGTTTTGTCGATACGCCGAACACCCAGATCGAGTTGATCGAACCGCTGGGCGCGGACTCGCCGATCCACGGGTTCCTCGCCAAGAATCCGCTCGGTGGGCAGCATCATGTCTGTTTCGAAGTGCCCGACATTCACGTCGCCCGCGGTGAATTTATCGAGATGGGCAAGAAAGTCCTCGGCGAACCGCGCATTGGCGCGCACGGGACGCTGATTTTCTTCGTCCACCCCAAGGATATGGGCGGGATGCTGACCGAGATTATGGAAAGCCCGAAAGAAGCGCACTAGACTTACGTTAACGTAAAGCGCTAGCAAGTGCGCATGACCCACGAAACCATCCTGACTGCGCGCGACGGCGACGTCTTCATCATCACGCTCAACCGGCCTGAGCGCCTGAACGCGATGCCGCCGCTTATGGCCGACGAAATCAATGCCGCACTCGACCAGCTTGACGGCGCGCGTGCCGTGCTGATTACCGGCGCGGGACGGGCGTTCTGTTCGGGGGCCGACCTTCAGGGGCGCGGCGACGCCTCGATTGCAGGAGGCAGTGCGCCTTATGCCGCGCTGACGCAGCATTATAATCCGTTGATGGTGAAGCTCGCGCGCTTAACGGTGCCGGTGGTGACCGCAGTGAACGGACCCGCGGCGGGCATCGGTTGTTCGATTGCGCTCGCGGGTGATTTCGCGGTGGCGGGCAAGAGCGCTTATTTCCTGCAAGCCTTCGTTAATATCGGCCTTGTCCCTGATGGCGGCGCGTCGTGGATGCTGCCGCGTCTGATCGGCAAAGCGCGCGCGACCGAAATGATGCTGCTCGGTGAAAAGATCGGCGCAGAGAAGGCCGAAAGTTGGGGCCTGATCCACAAATACGTCGAGGATGCTGTGTTGCTTGAAGAGGCAATGGCGTTGGCAAAGCGGCTGGCGGCGGGGCCGACGCTGGCGCTGGGCATCATGCGGCGCAACATCGTAGCGGCGCTGGATGCGGATTATACTAGTGCGTTGCTGTCAGAAGCCGAAGGACAGCGGATTGCAGGGAGCAGCGCCGACGCTGTCGAAGGGGCGATGTCTTTCCTGCAAAAGCGCAAGGCAGCTTTTCACGGCCGTTGACCGCCGCGCATCTGAATGGCAAGCGCACCGTTACGCGGGTGTAGCTCAATGGCAGAGCAGAAGCTTCCCATGCTTACGACGAGGGTTCGATTCCCTTCACCCGCTCCAAATCGTCCTTTTAGCCGGTATTCGCGACGGGATGAAGCACGACGGGCTCTGCCGATTGGGCAAGCTGCGCCGCCGCCAAATCCCGGCGATAGATGTGCAAGGCCTCAAGCGGCATCGGCACCCCGATTTCAAAGCCTTGAAGGAGGTCGCAGCCGAGCAGCTGGAGCAGGCGGGCTTGCCAGTCGCTTTCGACGCCTTCGACGACGACACGCATATCGAGGCTGTGGCCGAATTCGATCACTGCGCGGATAATCTGTGTTGCCTGGCGCTTTTTATCGGCATTGCGGAGGAATGATTTGTCGAGCTTCAAGCCGTCGAGTTCGAAATGCTGCAAATAGCTGAGCGACGAATAGCCGGTGCCGAAATCGTCGAGGAAAACCTTGACGCCGACTTCGCGAAGCTGCGCGATTGATTGGCGCGCCTGATCGAAATTCGAGATCAGCACGCCTTCGGTCAGCTCGATGGTCAGCAATTCGGGGCGGATGTGCGCCGCCAGCATCTTGTCAAAAATGCGCTGTACGAAATCGGGATGCTTGAAATAGATCGGCGAGATGTTGACCGCCACGGGCAAATCCTCAAGCGCCAAAATGGCTTCAAACGCGCTCTGGATTGTCCATTCGGTCAGTTCCATAATCTGGCCGCTGTCTTCGGCAATCGGGATCAGCGTCGCAGGCGAGACATCGCCCATCTGGCTTGAGCGCCAGCGGAGCAGCGCTTCGGTGCTGCTGAGCGCACCGGTGCGCGCATCGACAATCGGCTGATAATGGAGCGCGAGTTCATTCTCGATGATCGAACGACCGAGTTCGACGCGGATCGAGCTTTCAAGCGTCTGGCGCCCGTCGAGGACATCGTCGAACACACGGCAGGCACCGCGCACGCCGCCCTTGGCTTCGTACATCGCCGTGTCTGCACGGCGCAGCAATTCGTGCGCACCATCAATTGCGGGGTCACCGACCGCGATGCCGACCGACGCGCCGACTTCGACGGGTTTGCCGTCGATGACGAACGGGTGACTGATCGCCTCAACAACGGCAAGGCCATGGTCTTCGGGTTGTCGCTTTGTGCCCGCAGGCAAGATCGCGGCAAATTCATCGCCGCCAAGGCGCGCGATGACGGTGGCTTCGCCAAGCACCGCTTCGGTGCGCCGCGCCACTTCGATGAGCAATAAATCGCCCGCCTTGTGCCCAAGATTGTCGTTGACGTCCTTGAACCGGTCGAGATCGAAGAACAGCAAAGTCGTGATGCCGCCTTTGACCGACAGGTCGTCGAGCGCGGCGTGGAAGGCACTGCGATTGTGCAATTGCGTCAGCGGATCGCGTAGCATGATTTCATGCTGTTCAGCGCGGATGCGGATCAGTTCGTCATGCGCGTTGATCAAGCTGCGGTGGCGCCACCCGGCAATGAGAATGGCACTTACCGCGAGCATGCCAATTGCTGTGCCAAGAAGTGCCTTCTCAGGGATAAAACCCAGCACTGTCGCCACGAGATAAGCCGGCGCAGCGAGGGCGATAACCCCGACGATTGCCATCGAGATTTGCACCCACCGCAGCTTTACAGACGGCACATCGGTTTCTGACAATGATTTGTCCCGCATCAGTCGCGTCCAAAACGCCCGTCGCGCCCGGTGTAGGGCGAAGACGATGGCCCCTTGGGAATCCGGTCAAACATGGCGCGGGTGCGATCACTCAACCGCTGTTCGGCTAGGCTTTTTTGTGTATCGAGCGTGTCGACCAGCGCGCGTTGTTCGAGGTGAACTTTCATCCGGGCACGCAAAATCGGCAGGCTGATCGGCTTAACCATATAGTCATTCGCGCCCGCGTTTATTGCGGCGACGACCGACATTTCCTCGTCCATCGCCGTGCACATGATAACGGGCAGGCGTGCACTATCATAGATTTCTCGGATAGCGATGAGGGTGTCCATGCCCGACAGATCGGGCATCATCCAGTCGAGCAGGATGATGTCAGGCGCTTTTTGCGAAATGATCGACAGCGCCGCGCGGCCGCTGTCGCAACTTTCGGTGGCGTAGCCGCATGATTTCAGCCCGCGCTCGAGCAGGATGCGGTTATCCTCGATGTCGTCGACGATCAGGACGCGCTTCTGCGCATTGATGCCGACACCGGAATCGAGCGGGCTCATCGCACCATCTCCTTGAGGTGCTGGGCAATTTCGCGCGGTGATGATGATCCCTTGGCACAGAAGAGATAGCCCGCATCAAGAATGCGGCGATGCTCCTCGAGCGAAATTTCGCACGCCGACAGGACGATGACCGGTATCGACCGCAATATTTCGTTCGCGAGTAGCGCGTCGATCACCTGAAACCCGTTGAAATTGGGCATCGCGAGATCGAGCACGATGGCAATCGGCGGGTGATCCTCCGCCATTTCGAGCCCCTGCGCGCCGTCAGTTGCACGGCGTGTCGTAAAGCCGACCTGCCGCGCGCAGCGGTCGACAAGCTCGGCAGCATCGTCATCGTCTTCGATGATCAAAATTTCGCCGGTTGCTTTGGTCGCATAGACTTCAAGCATGGCGCGAAGTTGCGATTCGGCGACGGGCTTGCGGATATAATCGGTGGCACCAGCGTCAAGGCCGCGCGCGCGATCATCATCGACGGTCACCAGAATAACCGGCGTTGCCCCCAGCGCCTCATCGGCACGCAATTCTTCGAGAATGTCATAGCCAGAACGGCCGGGCATCAGCACATCGAGCAGGATCAGGTCGGGCTTTTGTGCTCGGGCGAGCGCCAAGCCTGACTCGCCGTCGGTTGCCGAAATCACGCCATAGTTGAGGCGCGCCAACCAGCGGCGCATCAGATCGATGGCGCTATCACTATCATCGATGATCAGCGCCGTGCGCTCGTAACCCTCGACCGATTGCATCGCGCTTTCGATAGATTGGGCCACGCCCGGCGCACGCGCCTCGTCGAATTGTGAACCCGCACTCGAATTCAGTGGCAGTTTCAAGGTAAACACCGAGCCTTTGCCTTCGGTGCTTTCCACCGTCACATCGCCCAACATCAGCCGCGCAAGGCGCCGTGTGATCGCAAGGCCGAGGCCAGTGCCGCCGAATTTTCGTGAGGCAGTGCTATCCCCTTGGCGGAACGGTTCGAACAGATTGTCTTGCTGGACAGCACTGATTCCGATGCCGGTGTCGGAGACCTGGAATACGACCTCGGCCTTGTCGCCCGTTTCGATCAAGTTGACGTCGAGTGAAATCTCACCGTTGGTGGTGAACTTGAAAGCGTTGTTCAGCAAATTGTTGAGGCACTGACGGATTTTGCCTTCGTCTCCAATCATGATGCCAACTTCGCGCGCGACGGTGACGGTGAACTGATTGCCGTTTCGTTTTGCCTCGTCATCAAAAGCGATTGCCGACGAGCGCACCAGCCCGTTGACGTCGACGACCGTTCGGTCGAGCGTGGCCTTGCCAGCTTCGATTTTCGAAAGGTCGAGAATTTCATTGATCAGCGAGAGCAGGTGACGACCGGCCTGCTGGATGCGATCGAGATCGGCGATGACGGGTTTGTTGTCAGCTTCGATGGCGTCTTCGGTGAGCAGCATCGCATAACCGAGAATCGCGTTCAGCGGCGTGCGCAGCTCGTGGCTCATGTTTGCGAGGAACTGCGACTTGGCCAGATTCTGAAGATTGGCATGTTCGCGCGCGCGCTCGAGCTCGGCAATGATCCCCTGAGATCGCGCGACGACATTTGCCACCCGCGATTCGAGTTTGTCGAAGTCTTTCATGATCGCGGAGACCGACATCCAGCGTTCGTTGTGGAGGCTGATATCTGTCGTCGGGTCTTCGCCGGCCATGATAAGATAGGACATCAACAGGTCAGCAGCGCGCGATGCGGGGACTGCAAACAAACGTCCCAGAAACGTCGCTGATACGATCGCAAACAACATACCCGCGGCGATGGATGCACCCACGAAAATTGCGATCCGGTTGGCACCAACGCCCGCCGTCGCCGCCCATATCGCGAACGCCCCCGCAACGGTGACGATCAAAGTGGCGCTGATCGCCAGAAAGGCGAGGCGCGCAATGGTCCGGCGCGCGGTTATGGTCAGCGCAGGGGTTTCGACTGCTTTCAAGTCGAATTCGCTGTGAATCATGCCGCAACTCCCAATTTTTCAGAGGCGGGCAGGGTGCGCGCGGTCCCCGCATAGATCGGAATTTCTATCGTAAAGCTGGTGCCGACGCCGCGTTCCGACCTGACGTCGATCGTGCCGCCCATCATTTCGCAGAACCGCTTGGTCAGCGCGAGGCCAAGGCCGGTGCCACCAAATTTGCTCGACGTGTCGGCTTCGGCCTGACTGAAATCGGTGAACAGTCGGCTCAATCCTTCCGGGCTGATGCCGATGCCGTTGTCAGTCACTTCAAGCAGCATGTAGTCGCCGTGATCGGTTTGCTTGCGCAGCACCGTCAGCATGATCATGCCCTTGGTCGTGAACTTTGCGGCATTGCTCAGCAGGTTGAGAATTGATTGACGGAGTTTCAGCGCGTCGAGTTCGATTGTACCCAAATCTTCGGGCATGTTCACAACGATCCGGTTGTCGCGCTTGCCGATAAGTGGTGACGCGGTCGCCATGACTTCGCTGATCAGCGACGCAACTTCGACTGGCTGGGTGACGAGCTCGATACGGTTTGCTTCGATGGAGTTCAGATCGATCACGTCATCGACAAGCGCGAGGAGGTGGCGACCCGCGGTGTGAATGCGATCAAGGTCTTCCATCTTGCGTCCGGCATTGGTCCGCTCTTCGAAATTTTCACGAAGCATTTCGGTATAGCCGATGACGGCATTCAGCGGCGTGCGCAGCTCGTGGCTCATCTTGGCGAGGAAGATCGACTTGCGCTTGCTGGCCAGCTCGGCCGCTTCCATCGCCTCGCGCAGGGCAACCAGCTTGCTGCGCTGTTCAATGGCTTCCTGCTCAACCTGGACGCTGATGCGCATGACCGTTTCGTAGTAGAGTGTGAGCAACGTCATGTAGGCGAGCGCGGCGACAATCGACAGCAAACTCGCGTATTTGAGGCTTTCGATCGGCAGGATCATCGGGAATTCACCAAACCAGAACCGAATGCTGAAAAAGCAAACAAGCTGGAAAGCCACGCCGATCAAAACATGCTTGACCGAATCCGAGAGGTAGAAAAAACCGAGCACCATTGCGATCAGGAACCACGGAAGAAACGGCGAACTGATCCCCCCGAAGAAAAACGAGCCAAACAAGCTCAATGCAACCAACATCTGCACGCTGGTGATCGCGGCGATGAGCATGCTTCCCCACTGGCGCAGCATGAAGGGTATTGCGAAAAAGCTCGCCACCATGATCTCGGTGACCCAAAACTGCCAATTGTGACCGCCAGTTTCCATCCACAGGAAGTATGTCACCGAATGGCCCATGAGCGGTCCAAGGAGGTGAAGCAGCACGAAAGTGCGCGCCATCAGCCGGTCGGATTCGGTTTCGCGGATCGCGGGTGGGATGAACCAGTCGATGATGTAGTAGAGTGCGCGTTGCATTTGGGTCCCCCGTGTCGCCCAAACTCCCGCTAGGTGAAAAGGTTTAACAATCCGCAAAGGATGATAGCCTTTACACCCCATTAAGAGCTTTCAGGCATAGGTGGAGCGTGGCGGTGACCGTGCTTGGGATCATTGCCGCATTCGCGATGGGGGATCGGACGTAATGACAATGAAATTGGGGCTGATGAAAAAGTTCAGCCTGAGCGACTTGCTCGACTATTTCATTCCTGCCGATATTCAGGTCAATCCTGAGGCGCATCGCCGCGCCCGGATGTTCATGCTCAGCCATGTTTTCGGACCCGTCATCGGCAGTTCATTGCCACTTTATCTCGTCATAATGGGTATCTCGCGTGACTATCGCGCTGCGGTCTTCTTCTTTTCGATTCTCGCTTTCTGGATATATCCGTTCGTCCTGCGTTGGACCGGGCGATATCAGACCCTCGCATTGATTTCGGTACAGAACCTGATTTTTTGCGTGTTATGGGCATGCTATTCGTTTGGCGCGATGGGGTCGCCGTTCGTGCCGTGGATCCTGCTGTTTCCGCTGCTGGCGTTCCTTTACCTGCCGCCGACAGGATGGGTCCGAAACGTGCTACTCGCCCAGATTTTCGGCAGCCTTGGCATTTTTCTCGCAATGGTCATCAATGACTATGACTTCCCCCACGTCGAATTGGCGAACTTGCAAGTCATTGGCATGATCTCGATGGCTGCCGTAGCGTTCTATTTTGCGATGATGTCACTTTACTTTGCGAAAATGTTCTATGAACAGCGCGAGTTTTCGCGTGAGTTGAACGGTCTCGTTTCGACATCGGACAACGTCCGCAACTTGACCGCTGCTGCCAATCAAGCGAGCGCGGCGAAAGCTGATTTCGTTGCAAGCATGAGCCACGAACTGCGCACGCCCTTGAATGCGATCATCGGTTATAGCCAGCTGCTCCTCGAAGAAGCACTTGACGAAAACGACAAGGAATCAGTTGCCGATCTTGGCCATGTCAACAAGGCGGGGTCTGATCTGCTGCGGTTGATTGACGACATCCTCGATTATTCGCGCATCGAAGCGGGCAAGATGCCGGTCAACGGCAGTTTTGGCACGGTCGGCGAAAATCTCGCGCGTTGGAAACCCAAGCTTGATACGGCGCTGGCTGGTCGTGGCTATTCGTTGATCGTTGCACCGGGTCATGGCGCAGATTTTGTTTTCAATACGGATTGGGATGCTCTTGGTGGTGCGTTGCGTCATCTCGCGACCGGCATCGCCGCGCGGACGGTTGGGGCGCACCAACTGACTTTGACGGTCGAGCCAAACGGACTGGGCGGTGTCACGATGGCGCTGACCGAGGACAAAAAAGAAGCAACCTTGATCCCCGATGCCAGCATTCACGAAACATTCGATCACCACGATGACACATCGCCAACTAAATATGGCGGCACGGGAATCGAAATCGCGCTGGCGCACAAATTCGCAAAGCTCATTGATGGGATTATCAAGCCAGGGCACCAACTCGACGGTCGTGCGGCCAATCTGCTGATCGTGCCGGACTTGGCGGCGCGTGAAGTCGAATTTAGTGAGGCGGCTTAACGCCTTGCCAATGATATGATTCTAAAGGCAGAGTTATGACTACGATCTTGATTGTCGAAGACAATGAAATGAACCGCGACATGCTCCGCCGACGGCTGGAGCGTAATGACTATCATGTGCTCTGCGCGGTCGATGGCCCCGAAGGAATCACGATGGCGCGGACCGAACAGCCCGACATCATCCTGATGGATGTCGCGCTGGGCGACATGGATGGCTGGGAAGCGACAACCGCTTTACGCGCCGACCAGCGCACCGCGAAAATTCCGGTGATTGCCTTGACGGCGCACGCACTGGAGAGCGATCGCCTGAAGAGCATTCAAGTGGGCTGTGTCGATTTCGAGACGAAACCCGTTTCGCTCCCGCATCTGCTCGAAAAAATCGAGAAACATAAGCTCGGTTAACTATCTTCGCTGACCACATTGTTACACTCGGGCGATATGCAGGCCTCAGGACAATAGTAAAGTTAACGGGGCATCTATCATGGTCGAAGAGACAGGCGGCGTTGACGCGCTTGGGGGCAGCATGCGCGATTTCCGGTATTTGCCGGGCAGCAATATTCTTGATCGGGTCGAGGCCTTTTACGATTGGCAGCAGGCGCGCCGCGCTATTGGCGTATGGCCACTGGGCCGCTCGACCGAAAATGGCGCGCGCAGCCGTTGCAGCGCGCGGACGGATGAAGGCGCATTGTTCGAGGGCGTCAATTTCGCCAGCCAGGATTATCTGAGCCTCGCGTCGCATCCGGCCATTGTGGATACTGCCTGCGACGTCATGCGCTCGTTCGGCGTGCACAGCGCTGGGTCGCCTGCACTTGTCGGGAACACATCTTTGTCGATCAAACTCGAGCAGACAATTGCCGAGTTTCTTGAAACCGACCACGTCGCGTTGTTCCCCACCGGCTGGGCCGCAGGGTTCGGCGTAATCAAGGGGCTTGTTCGCCCGAGCGACCACATTGTTATGGATGCGCTCAGCCACGCCTGCCTTCAGGAAGGCGCGCAGGCCGCGACGCGAAACATCCATCTGTTCCGCCACAACCGCGTCGACGCGGTGCGCGAAAAACTTGAGAAGATCCGGGCGGGCGATACCGAGAATGGCATTCTTGTCGTCACTGAAAGCCTGTTCTCGATGGATTCGGATACGCCCGACATCGAAGCGATCCAGAATCTTTGCCACGAATTCGGCGCAACGCTCGTCGTCGATGTCGCGCATGATTTGGGCAACCTCGGCCCGACGGGGCGCGGGCTGATCGAAGTGCAGGGGATGCTCGGCAAAGTCGATGTCGTGATGGGAAGCTTTTCGAAGACCTTCGCGTCGAACGGTGGCTTCGTAGCCTCACGCAATCGCAGCGTGAAAGAATATCTGCGCTATTACAGTTCGCCGAACACGTTTTCGAACGCCATGTCGCCGGCCAATGCGGCTATCGTCACGCATGCGTTCGAGATCGTCAAATCCGAAGAAGGTGCGCAGCTCCGCAAGAAGATGATGACCAATATCACGCTTCTGCGGAATCTTCTGCAGGGCTGTGGGCTGGAAGTTTATGGCGATCCGTCGGCCATTGTCTGCGTAAAAATGGGCACCGAAGCGCTCGCGCGTCTGGTTAGCCGCCGCCTGCCTGCAATGGGCATGCTTGCCAACCTCGTCGAGTTTCCCGCCGTACCAAAGGGTCAGGCGCGCTTCCGCCTTCAAGTGATGGCCAACCACAGCCAGCATGACATCCTCGATGCGGTTCACCGCCTTTCGACAGCAGCAGTTGATGGTGCCGAGGAAGAACTCGCCTTGCTCGAAGGGCGCACGACTCTCGCAACGCTCGACCGCGATTTTCCGTTGCCGAGCATGGAGCGCAAAACTTCGGCTGCAGTCGAATCGCTGGGCCTGCCCAGCCGCGACATCGCCGCCCCAGTGGATAAAAAGCCACGCTCTATAGCCGCTTAGCGTCGTTTACGCGGTCTTAACGATGACCCGCTACGAGAGACGCATAGTGAAAGGTGTCTAATGATTATTCGATCTGCGATCATTACCGTTGGTGGCGTTTTGGCGAGCATCGCAGCCGTGCCTGCGTTGGCGCAAGAGGCTGGGGACAGCTTCATCAAGGTCGCGGCATCGCGCACCAAGCTGGTCGACAAGGGCGAGGTCCGGACCAATGGCGTTCTCGATCCGGCAGCGGATTATGAAACGCGCCAGGCGTTTCATGGGACCTTCAGTGGCGGCAAGTTCATCATGGACATGGTTGCGCTGGAGATTTCGGCATCGACACCTTTGACCACGAACAATATCCCGGCCGGGTCGCTCGCAGGCCTGCCCAACCTCGGCGATGACGAGTTCATCCTGCTGACGGCCGGGGCTTCTTTCCACCCTTTCAAGGGGCCGGTTTCGCCCTATGTCGGCGGCGGCATTCAGGTTCAGATCACAACGCAGGAACGCGATGGCCTGGCCAACGGCCTGAACATTCCCAATGCGCACGGCCCCTATGTTCAGGGCGGGGTGAATTTCGCGGTGTCGGACAAGCTTGGCGTCTTCGTCGACGTCCGCAAGGCTTTTTATCATACCAACGCATCGGGCCTGCTCGCGGGCAACCAGATCAATGCAAAAGCCGTTCTCGACCCGCTCACCATACAGGTTGGCGGGATTGCGCGCTTTGGCCGGGGGTCGGACGCATCGGCACCGATCGCGCCAGACACCACTAAGTGGACCGTCCGCGCGGGCTTTTCGAGCTTGTCGCTGGCCGACAGCGTCGATTTGAACGTCGGCGGTGCGCCGTTTGCGGGTGCCAAGCTATCGACATTCGAACATGCAACGCCGTCAGTTCAGATCAGCCGGTTCTTCACCAATCACATCGCAGTGAATGCGACGCTTGGCCTGCCGCCCAAGATCAACATCTATGGCGGCGGTTCGATTGGCGTTCTCCCCGATGGCAATGGCGGCTTTACGGGCAGGCTTGGCGAAATCACTTATGGTCCGACTGCGCTGACGCTTCAGTATCACTTTACCCGCGAAGGGCGCGTACGTCCCTATGTCGGGATCGGCGCGAGCTATATGATCGTGTTCGATACCAAAGATGGCGCATTTCAAGACTTGAAGGTGGGTGACGATCTTGCGCCTGCAATCGAAGTCGGAACCGATGTGATGGTTAGCAACAAGCTCGGCCTGTTCATGGACGTTAAAAAGGCATTCCTGCGACCGACATCCTACGGAAAATTTCAGGGCATGGATGTTGTCGGCAAGACCCGGCTTGACCCCTGGGTGTTCAGCGGTGGCTTGGCTATCCACTTTTAACGCGGCATTTGAAAAGGATCGTTGCGTTGGGTGTTCCTGCCTACAAAACTGAAAACTTCGGTTCTCGGCCCGAGCGCTGGGAATGCGACGTCGATGTCGTCGTGAACGACGATTGCGGTCGCGAACTGACGGGCAAACTGGCGAACATTTCCGAAGGCGGCTTCATGGCCGAATGCGAAGAGAAAGTGCGCATCGGTTCGATTGTCGAGGTTGACCTGCCCGGTCGCGGCCATGTGCGCGCCGAAGTGCGCTGGGTGCTCGGTTGGCGCTTTGGCGCAAAGATACTGTCCGACTAGAATTCCCTTCACCCGCTGGCGCGTTGCGTTGGCCGGGTGAGTGCCTTAGGCTGGTTCACGACCAAGGGGATATTGAATGGCGGCAAAACACGGGTCTGCCATCTTCATTCTCGTTACAATTTTCATTGATGCTATCGGTTTCGGGCTGATCATGCCGGTCTTGCCGCAGCTGCTTATGCGGGTTGGGAAGATCGATCTTTCCGACGCGATTGCGATTGGGGCGTGGATGGGGCTCGCGATGGCGTTGGCCTCGTTCATCTCCGCGCCGATCCTTGGCAATCTCAGTGACCGTTTCGGGCGACGACCGATCCTGCTGATTTCATTGGCGGGTCTCGCGCTGGATTATCTGTTGCTCGCGGCGGCGAACACGTTGCCACTGGTGTTCATCGGGCGCGTGCTCTCGGGTGCGTTTGGGGGCAGCTATTCAACCGCGATGGCAGCGATTTCAGACATTACCCCGCCGGATGAACGCGCAAAGACGTTCGGCCTTGTCAGTGCCGCGTTTGGTGTGGGCTTTGTCCTCGGTCCCGCGATTGGCGGTCTGCTCGGCGAATATGGCGACCGCGCGCCGTTCATTGTTGCCGCAGCGATGGCAGGGCTCAACTTTCTCTATGGCCTGATCGTTTTTCCCGAAACGCTGAAGTCCGAAAACCGGCGGTCGTTCAGCTTTGCGCGGGCCAATCCGTTGGGTGCGTTGAAAGTGGTCCGCAATCTGCCGGGCATGGCGAGCGTCGCGATTGTCCTGACCCTGTGGCAGGTTTCGAGCCTTGTTTATCCAATGACGTGGAGCTTCTATGCGATTGCCCAATTCGGCTGGTCGACCAAATTGATTGGCATCAGCCTCGCTGTCGTCGGCATGACCATCGCGTTGAGCCAAACCTTTATCACGGGTCCGGCGGTTAAGAAATTTGGCGAGCGCGACGCGGCGACCATCGGCCTGTTCGCGGCGATGGCGGGGTATCTGAGTTACGCATTCATGACCGAAAGCTGGATGGCCTTTGCGGCAATGATCTTTATTGCGTTGCAGGGGCTGGTGCAGCCGAGCCTGATGGCGATGCTGTCGCGCCGTGCAACGCCCGAGACACAGGGGGAAGTGCAGGGCATATCGGCAATGGCGCTTGGGCTCGGGTCGATCATCGCGCCGCTCGTGCTGACAACGCCGATGGCATATTTTACGAGCGCCAATGCGCCCGTTTATTTTCCGGGGGCGCCATTTGCTGTTGCGGCCGGATTTGGTGTGGTCGCATTGGTATTGCTCCGGCGATTGCCAAGAGTGACGGTCTAGATACCGCCTGTAACGGTTTCGCGGCCTGTCGCCTGAAGTCCTGCGGCCAGCGCGGCAACGCACGCATCGAGCCCAGCCCGTTCAGTCGAACGCACCACAAAATTCGCGCCGACCTTGCCATCGCGGAAGAAGGGGTAGCTGCCGATCTGGCACCCCACATGGGCCTTTTCGGTTTCACGCAGCAAGTCAGACACTTCGCTTTCGGCGACCCAGCAGCCAACGGTTTCACTAAGCAACGGTTTGCCGCCCTCGAGCGTCCCCGACAGCGCTTCGAGCATCATCGATGTGATGTGTGGCACGCCGGCCATGATGAAGACATTGCCGTGGCGGATGCCCGGCGCGCCCGACATGCGGTTTTCAATCAGTGTCGCACCTTCGGGCACGCGCGCCATGCGGAGCCGTGCTTCGGTCGCGCCGCCGCGGGTCTCATAATAGCTTTGCAGGACTTCGACAGCTTTGGGATGATGGACGACCGCGACGCCCAGCGCCTTTGCCACCGCATCGACCGTTATATCGTCATGCGTCGGCCCGATGCCGCCGGTCGTGAACAGATAATCATTGCGCGCGCGGAGTTGGTTGACCGCCTCGATGATCGCATCCTCGACATCGGGCACGACGCGCACTTCGGCGAGCCGGATGCCCTGAAGGTTCAGCCAAAGCGCGATCTGCGCGATGTTCTTGTCCTGCGTGCGGCCCGAAAGGATTTCATCGCCGATCACGGCCAGCGCGGCGGTATAAATGCGGTCTGATGTCATGCATTGCCCGTAGCGGGAAGAACGGCACTCGCAAAGTGCGCCCGGTGCGTTTATATTTGTTGATATGACCACTTATGTATCCGCCTCCGCCGACGGCCGCGCTTCACGCGATGGCACGATCAAGCTCCACGGCCCGGCAGGGTTTGACGGGATGCGCGCGGCGGGCAAACTGGCGGCTGAGGTGCTTGATGCGCTAATCCCGCATGTTGTGCCGGGTGTCACCACCGGCGAGATTGACGACATTGTCCGCGCGCATATGATTCGCGAGGGGGCGATTCCCGCAACGCTCGGCTATCGTGGTTTCACGCATAGCTGCTGCACGTCGATCAATCATGTTGTGTGCCACGGGATTCCCGGCGACAAGAAGCTGCGCGATGGTGACATCGTCAACATTGATGTGACGACGATCCTCGACGGCTGGCATGGCGACACCAGCCGGATGTTTCTGGTCGGTGATGTGCCCATTAAAGCCCGGCGACTGGTCGACGTGACTTACGAGTGCATGATGCTGGGGATTGAACAGGCGCGGCCGGGTAACACGATGGGCGATGTCGCGCACGCGATCCAGTCGTTCGCCGAGAAGCACCGTTATGGCGTGGTCCGCGATTTCTGCGGGCACGGGCTGGGGCGACTGTTCCACGATGCGCCCGAAGTGGTGCACGCCGGACGTCCGGGCACGGGGCCGGAACTCAAGCCCGGCATGTTTTTCACGATCGAGCCGATGATTAACATCGGCCGCCCCGATGTAAAAATGCTCGACGATGGCTGGACTGCGGTGACGCGCGACAAGATGCTGTCAGCACAGTTCGAACATTCGGTGGGGATCACCGAGTCGGGCTGCGAGATTTTTACGAAGAGCCCTGCGGGGCTGGACCGACCGCCTTATTGACGGTTTAGACTGCCCAAAAAAGCGGCAACACCCTCGACTCTGCCTAAAGCCAGTGCAACTCTCTTGCGCAATTGCCTGCGTCCGCACAGGATTGTTGCATCGCAGCGTTTGGCACGTTTATTGAAACATCACGGCAGGGGTCATCCATGAAAAAAATCGAAGCTATCATCAAACCGTTCAAGCTCGACGAAGTGAAGGAAGCGCTTCACGATGTCGGCGTATCGGGCATCACCGTCACCGAGGCCAAGGGCTTCGGGCGGCAGAAAGGGCATACCGAGCTGTATCGCGGGGCCGAATATGTCGTTGATTTCCTGCCGAAGGTGAAGCTTGAGATCGTCGTTGATGATGACATGGCCCCACGCGTGGTCGAGGCCATCGCAGCGGCGGCACAGACCGGACGTATCGGCGACGGCAAGATTTTCGTGATTCCGGTCGAAAGCGCGCTGCGCATCCGCACCGGCGAAACTGATTCAGACGCACTCTAACTATCAACCAAAAGGGCATTCACATGGCGACGTCACCCAAGGACATTTTGAAGCGCATCAAGGACGAGGAAATCGAATGGGTCGACGTCCGCTTCACCGATCCCAAGGGCAAGTGGCAGCATCTGACCATGTGTTCGGGCGTGATCGGCGAAGACGAATTGACCGACGGTTTGATGTTCGACGGGTCGTCGATCGAAGGCTGGAAAGCGATCAACGAAAGCGACATGATCCTGAAGCCCGATCTCGATGCGTGCTACATTGATCCGTTCAGCGCGACGCCGATGATGATTTTGTTCTGTGACATTGTTGAACCCGATACCGGCCAGCTTTATTCGCGGGACCCGCGATCGACCGCTAAGCGCGCCGAAGCCTATCTCAAGACCACTGGTATCGGCGACACCATTTACATCGGCCCCGAAGCCGAGTTTTTCATGTTTGACGATGTCCGCTGGGACACCAATTATGCGTCGAGCTACTATCATATCGACGACATCGAACTGCCGACGAACACCGGCACGAAGTATGAAGGCGGCAATATGGGCCATCGCCCGCGCGCCAAGGGCGGCTATTTCCCCGTGGCCCCCGTCGACAGCGCGATGGATATTCGTGGCGAGATGGTCTCGACGATGCTCGAAATGGGCTTGCCCTGTGACAAGCATCACCATGAAGTCGCCGCTGCCCAGCATGAGCTTGGCCTGACCTTCGGCACACTGACCGAGACGGCGGACCGGATGCAGATCTACAAATATGTCTGCCACCAAGTCGCCGCCGCCTATGGCAAGACCGTGACCTTCATGCCCAAGCCGATCAAGGAAGATAACGGAAGCGGCATGCACACGCATCTGTCGATCTGGGAAAAAGGCAAGCCGCTGTTTGCGGGCAATGGCTATGCGGGTCTTTCCGATATGTGCCTTTATTTCATCGGCGGCATCATCAAGCATGCCAAATCGATCAACGCGTTCAGCAACCCGACGACGAACAGCTACAAGCGGCTCGTCCCCGGTTATGAAGCGCCCGTGCTGCTCGCCTATTCCGCGCGCAATCGCTCGGCGTCTTGCCGCATTCCTTATGGGGCGGGGGCGAAAGCCAAGCGCGTCGAAGTCCGCTTCCCCGATGCGATGGCCAATCCCTATCTGTGCTACGCCGCGCTGTTCATGGCCGGTCTCGACGGCATCCAGAACAAGATTCATCCCGGCGAAGCGATGGACAAGAATCTGTATGACCTGCCACCTGCCGAACTGGCCGAAGTGCCGACGGTTTGCGGATCGCTTCGTGAGGCGCTTGAAAGCCTCGAAGCCGATCACGCCTATCTGCTCAAGGGTGATGTGTTCTCGAAGGATCAGATCGACAGCTATATCGAGCTGAAAATGCACGATGTCGCGCGGTGGGAAATGACGCCCAGCCCGGTCGAGTTTGACATGTATTACAGCTATTGATCGGTTGAGTATCGCCGGTTCGTCGTGCTTAATGGCATGATGGACCGGCGCAGATTTTTGGCTCTTGCTGGCGGCGCTGCCGTAGCCCCGTCGCTGGGCTTTGCCGCCTCGCCGACACCAGCAGACCTGTCGGGCGACATTGCCATCCTGCGTGAGGCACTGGCGCTTCATCCGGGATTATATCGTTACAACTGCCCGCGCCAGATTGACGGGCGGATCGACGAACTGGCGATTGATTTTGCGGCCGCGGCGACGCTGGACGCGCGCTATCTCGTGCTTTCGCGCTTCCTCGCGACGATCCGCTGCGGACATAGCTATGCCAATTTCTTCAACCAGAAGAAGGTCGTGGCGGATGCGCTGTTCGAGCGGTCGACGCGCGTGCCGTTCCACTTTGTGTGGATCGGTGACGCGATGGTTGTCACGGCGGACCATAGCGGCACCGGTGCGCTGCCACGGGGAACGCGCATTGCAAAGCTCAACGGGCAAGCCCCGTCGGCGATGCGCGCTGCCCTGATGCCCTATGTCCGCGCCGACGGTCATAATGATGCCAAGCGCATCTCGCTGCTCGAAGTGCAGGGCGTTGATCGCATCGAGACCTTCGACGTATTTCAGGGGCTGCTGTTCCCGCCGCGCGACGGCGTCCACCAAGTCGAAGCCATCGGCCCCGACGGAAAGCGCACGCGCGTCGAGCTTCCGACCATTTCGTTCGGGCAGCGTCGCGCGACGATGCCGCAACCGCCGGTCAAGGGCGATGGCCCGCTGTGGACTTGGGACATGCAGTCGAACGGAATTGCGGTCCTGACGATGAACGATTGGGGGACATATAACAGCAATTGGGATTGGAAGTCGTGGCTCGGCGCGCGGCTCGACAGCCTCGGCGGCGCAAAGGGACTGATTGTCGATATTCGCAGGAACGAAGGCGGCGAGGATTGCGGCGACCCCATTCTCGCGCGCCTCGCGTCGAAGGATTTGCGTGATGAGGGCGCGCAACAAAAGCTGCGCTTCCAGCGCACGCCCGCCAGCATCGACCGCTATCTCGATACGTGGGACGATAGTTTCCGGACATTGGGCGTCGGCGGGAAAGCCTTGTCCGGTGGGTTCTTTGCGCGACCGGGCGCAAACGAGATTCTGACAATCCCCGCAAAAGGCCCGGGCCTGACGCTCCCCGTCGCCATCCTGACCAGCCCGGTCAACAGCTCGGCGACGTTTCAGTTTGCCCAGCGTGCGCAACGATTTGGCCTCGCCAAACTTTATGGCTGGACGACTGGCGGTAACCGGCGCGGGATCAACGGTGGTTGCTTCTTTTTTGTGCGGCTCCCCGCCAGTGGTTTCGAATTCGATTTGCCGCTTGTTGGCTATTTCCCGGCAGGGGTTCAGCCTAATGCAGGGCTGACTCCCGACGTGCCCGTTGTGCGGACGGCGCAGGACATTGTGGGCGGAAGCGACCCTGTTTTGACGCGTGCAGTCGCCGATATTTTGAAGAGCTGAATTCCCCATCGACCCTCAAGCCGACACCGCCGTCATTGAGTTACTATTCCGCCGTCCAGCCGCCATCGATGATCATGCTGGTTCCGGTCATGAGCGCCGATGCGTCGGAGGCCAGGAAGACGATAGCGCCCATCAGGTCTTCGACTTGGCCAATACGGCCCAGCTTTATTTTTGACAGGACCGACGCCTTGAACGCGGGGTCTTCGAAATAGGGCTTGGTCAGCGGCGTCTCGATGAACGTCGGGGCTATGGTGTTGCTGCGGATGCCATGGGCGGCAAGGTCGAGCGCGAAGGCTTTGTTCATGCCTTCCAATGCCCATTTCGATCCGCAATAAAGACTGCTGTTCGGCCCGCCGACATGGCCCATCTGACTGCCGATATGGATCAGCGATCCGGTGACTTTTTCAGCAATCATTTTCTGGACGCAGGCCTGCGCGACGAAAAACGCGCTTTTGACGTTGAGATCATAGACGGCATCATAGTCTTGTTCACGCACCTCCCACATCGGCTTGGGCCGGTTGGTCCCGGCATTGTTGACGAGGATGTGGTAAGCGGGGCGGGCGGCAAAGAACGATTTGACTGCCGCAATGTCGGACACATCAAGGACAGCCGACGTGCCACCCATTTGCACCGCTGCGGCGTCGATTTCTGACGCTGTGCGCGCAACGAGCGTCACGTCTGCCCCGGCTTCAGTGAGCGCCGCTGCTGCTGCCAGCCCGATCCCGCGCCCTGCGCCGGTTACGATGGCGCGACGCCCGTCGAGGCGGAAGCTCGGGGTCTTGGGCAGGCTCAAGCGACCTCGGCCTTTCCGGCATATGGGATGGTACGCCCGCCATAGCGCCGCACGCGGATATTGGCTTGCTCGCCGTGGCCGGCAAAGCCTTCGAGCGCGCAAAGCCGCGAACAATATTCACCGATCATGACGCTGGCCTCATCGGTCAGCACGCGTTGATAGGTGCAGGTTTTCAGGAACTTGCCGACCCACAGGCCCCCAGTATAGCGGGCCGCTTTCTTGGTGGGCAGGGTGTGGTTGGTCCCGATCACTTTGTCGCCATAGGACACATTGGTGCGATTGCCGAGGAACAGCGCACCATAATTGGTCATATGTTTCAGGAAATAGTCGGGGTCGTGTGTCATCACCTGAACATGCTCGCTCGCGATCTCGTCGGCAATGCGGACCATTTCGGCGTCGTCTTCGGCCACAATCACTTCGCCAAAACTTTCCCAGGCGCGCCGGGCGATGTCAGCCGTTGGCAAAATGGTCAGGAGCCGCTCGACTTCGCGCATCGCCTCTTCGGCGAGCTGGCGGCTTGTCGTGAGGAGGATTGCCGGTGAGTCCGGACCGTGCTCTGCTTGCCCCAGCAAATCAGTCGCCGCGAGTTCACCGTCGCAACCAATGTCGTCGCAGATCACCAGTGTCTCGGTTGGCCCTGCGAACAGATCAATCCCGACGCGGCCAAACAACTGGCGTTTTGCTTCAGCCACAAATGCATTGCCGGGGCCGACCAATATATCGACCGGGGCCATGCTCTGCGTGCCAATCGCCATCGCGCCGACCGCTTGAATGCCCCCGAGACACCAGATTTCGTCCGCACCGGCCATCGCTTGCGCGGCGACAATTGCCGGGGCGGGCTTGCCGTTGAACGGCGGCGCACATGTCACGACGCGCGGTACGCCCGCAACCTTTGCGGTGATCACCGACATATGGGCAGACGCCAGCAACGGATATTTGCCGCCGGGGACGTAACAACCCGCTGCATTGAGCGGCAGATGCTTGTGACCCAACACCACGCCGGGGAGCGTTTCCACCTCAACGTCGGTCATACTCGCGCGCTGGATTTGCGCGAAATTGCGCACCTGCGTCTGTGCAAACTCGATGTCTTTCAGATCCTGCCCGGTCAGCTGGTCGATGCAGCCTTGAATTTCTGCGCTGGTCAGGCGGTAGCTATCGCGGTCCCACCCGTCGAACTTGATCGACAGATCGCGAACCGCGGCGTCACCGCGCGCCTCGATGTCGGCAAGAATGCCTTCCACTGTATCGCGCACCTTGCGGTCGCTGTCCGCTTTTGTCGCCGATGTCGCACCGCGTTTCAGCCACTCGGCCATCTTCAGCTCCCGTTATTCAGGGCAGCGAAGACGTCGATGCCCAGTTGGTTGAGTAGGTCGGGGATGTCTATCATCACCCAGTTCTCGATCAGCAGGCCATTCTTTGAATGCCAGAAATCCATGACGCGCATGGTAATCGCGCGGTGGGTCGCAGGGATACCGAGCCAACCCGCGCCCTTGTGCGTCGCGGTGATACTTGGCCAGCCCGTCGAAGCAACGAATGCGCCGTCGCCAAAGCGCGCCCGGTGATTGCCGCCGATACGATCGGGAAAGGCGGTCAGGAACGGCGTCGCATGCCCGCGCTCATAATCGGGAAAGCCACGAAAACTGCCGATGGGGGCGGGGCCGAACCACCAAAAATCCTCCGCAAAATAATCGCGCATGTTCATCGTTTTGAGCGAACCGTCGAATTTCATCAGCCCGCCGATCATATTTTCGACAATGGCAAGGCTCGCTGCGCCGTCGCCGCCGGGCCAAAGCCCCTCGCGACCCAGCGGAGGCGGGGCCATCAGGTCCGGGCCTAGCGGCGCAGCAAGGGGCCAATCACCAGCTTGGATCATCAGCGATGGCAGATCGAGGATCAGGATCGTTTCGATGATCCGACCGCCGGTCCACTGCTGGAAACAGCCAAAGCGGAGATAGACGATACGCCCGGTTGCCGCGATCCCGAACAGCGGCGCCATGAACCGCCCGCAGAGATGGCCGCTCGACGCTGTCCAGTCGCCCGCTTTGAAGCTGCCGCGCATCGCGATGTCGGTGCGCACCGCATAATCCGGAATCGCTGCCGCGAGTGGGGCGAGCAACCGGGCCGCGACAAATTCTGCGCCAACGCCGTGTTCAATCGGACGGCACGCATCAAGGATATGGTCGTCAGTAAGCATGGCGAGCGCATTGTCGGCAAAAATGCCCCGGGGATCGAGGTTTGCGGGGATGCTGGCGGTCATGAGGCCATATTGACTGCGAATGCAAAACCCTGCAACCCCGCGTCGAGGCAAGGGATCAATGATGACCGGACTGACAACGCAGAAGCGCTGGACTGCCGAGGCCATGGCGGCCCGCGTCGTGCGTTATGCCGACCTGCGGCCCTGCTTTAATGCCTTCATCGACACACGCTCGCCGGGTTCGGAAGCGAAGGAGAACTTTACGATCATCGGGCCGGGTGTGTCCGAAAATCCCGATCAATATGTCCATATTGCTGAGCCGCATGGCTTCAACATTGGCGGCGCGCGCCAACCGCCCGGGTGCGTCAATTCGCAGCACAGCCATAACACCGCCGAGGTGTTCGTCGTCCACACGGGGACGTGGCGGTTTGACCTTGGCGAGCATGGCGACGACGCACAGATTATATTGCATCCGGGCGATGTCATCTCCCTGCCGACGCAGATGTTTCGCGGATTCACCAATGTCGGGAACGATACCGGCTACCTGTTCGCGGTGCTCGGCGGTGATGATCCCGGCCACGTCCTGTGGGCGCCGCAAGTGTTTGACATGGCAGCAGATTACGGGCTTGTCTTACTCGAAAACGGTCGGTTGATCGATACGACCGCGGGGCAGGCAATTCCCGATGGCATGCGCCCGATGCTGCGGACAAGTGCTGAACAAGTCGCTGCCCTGCGGCGGACGACTCTCCGCGACGCCGAGCGGCTGGTCTGGCGCGCGAAGCCGGGCGACAGGTCGGTCATGATCATCGGCGAACACGCCCCATTGAACTGGCCGCATGCGTTCACGCTCGAACGACTGGTTGTCGATGAGGCTTCTGACGGGCGTGTTGCCACGCCCGCTGCGCCCGAAGTCCTGTTTGTTCATGCAGGAATGCTGACTGTCGCATGGGCCGACAGTGAACTCACTCTTGGCGCCGGCGACACGATGACCATGCCGGTGGGTGTCGAGCGTCGGTTGTCGGGATCAGGTGTCGCTTACCGCGTCTGTGCCTAGCGCTTGATGTCGCGGGCGAGAGCGGCTGCGCCTTGAAGCAAAAAATCATGATCCGATTGCAGAATAAAGAGCGACGCGCCCTTTTCGCGCCACAGGGGCACATCGCCCAAACGCCCCAGAAACATGCCGACGGTGCGCCCCGCTTTCGCACCGGCTGCGCAAATGCGCTCGACAGCGGCGACAACAACCGTGTCGTCAGGGGTCTGGGCGGCGTAAGAGATCGTCAAGTCAGCGCGACCGATGAAAAGCGCGTCGATTCCCTCGACGGCAGCGATCGCGTCGATAGCGTCAACGGCTTCGACATCTTCGATTTGCGCGATCACGACCACGTTTTTGGCGGTGGCGCGGTGCTTCGTCATGCCCAATGTTGTATAGCCTGCCGCGCGAGTGCTGCCCGCAAAACCACGCCCGCCGGGGACGTAGTGACAGGCGCGGACGATTTCGCGCGCTTCGTCAGCTGACCGGACATGCGGGACGATGACACCATCCGCGCCGCAATCGAGCGCGTTCAGGATATGCTCGTGCGCGGCCGAAGCGGGCCGGACGAGGACGGGCTTGCCGCCAGCCCGCGCCGCCATAATGCAAAGGTCGAGCGTACCGCGGTCAAACGGCGCATGTTCAGCGTCGAGCACCAGCACGTCGAGCGGCGACAAGGCCAGTACTTCGACGACGTGCGGGTGTGGCGTCTTCACCCATGTTCCTGCCAGCAGGTCACCCGCGTGAAGCCGGTCGCGGAAGGTCACCACAACCGCGCACTCGCCAGCGCCGCCCCTTCGGCCAGCGCACCGAGCTTTGCGTAGACGATATCGGGATCGACCGCGCCAAACCCGGCGAAGGTCGAGAAGCCGCAGTCGGTGCCCGCGATCACGCGCTCGCGCCCGACAATCCCGGCAAAGCGTTCGATCCGTTCGCACACCACGCGCGGGTGCTCGACGAAATTCGTCGTGCTGTCGATAACGCCCGGAATCAGGACTTTGTCATCGGGGATGATGTCGAGCATTTCGGAAAAATAATTCCAGTCATGCTGATGCCGCGGGTTCGACGTTTCGAACAACAGCCCCGCCGGTTTCGCTTTCATCAGCGTCGGCAGGATCACGCCCATCTCGACATCATGCGTATGTGGCCCTTCATAATTGCCCCAGCACACATGCATCCGCACGCGATCAGTGGGCACATTGCGCAGGGCATGGTTCAGCACGTCGACGTGCATACAGATCAGTGTGAGATAATCGGCGTCGCTGCGCCCCTTGTACATCATGTGCCGCCCGAGGCCGAGGTCGGGGCTGTCGAGCTGAAGGATCAGTCCCGCCGCAACAATGGCTTCATATTCGGGCCGCATCGCTTCGCCGAGAGCTTCGAGATAGGCATCCTGCGCGGCGTAATGCTCGTTGGGCTGGAAGAGCGCGATAACGCCGGGCGAGGCGGCATTCATGAAGCCACCCGCAGGTCTGTGCTTGGCCAGCGCCGCCGCGATATGCTTCAGATCATCGTCGAGCGGCGCCAGTGTTTTTGGCGCGACGGGGCCGACGCATTTGGGGCGGCGGTAGGTGGGTGTGCCGCCGCCCTTGTTCTGCCGCTCGAGAAAGCCCGGAAAATCCTCGAGGTCGGCAGGCGGGGTGCGCGGACTATCACCGTCAAAGCCCGTGATGCGATCCTTGATGTAGGTCGCATAGGAAATCTTCGACATCTCGCCGTCGCTGACCAGATCAATGCCCGCTGCGACTTGCTTTGCCACAGCGTCATCGACGGCTGCCCCAATGACGGCGTTGAACTGCGCCGCATCAACCGCGTCGCCGCGTTCGACGGCAAAGACAAGATCGGTGACGTCCTTTGATCGCGGCAGAGAGCCGACATGCGTGGTCAATATGCGGTCAGTCATCACGACTCCCTGAAAGATTTTTGCATCCGCAGTCAATCGCCAACGCTCGGTGTCCATCGGCGCTCCGCTATGACTTGCTCGCCCGCAAGGTCGCGAACGATCTGCAGATCGTCGGGCGTCCAGCGCACCGCTGCCATCGCAAAGCCCGACGTTCGCACAGGTGCCCCGGTCAGTCGATAAACCGCAAACAACGCCACGCCTTCAATTGCCGTACCGAAAGCCCGCACAGCAAAGGCGCGGGTGCGGTAACTTTTGTTGTCATCGCGGGTTATGGCTCGGCCTGCTTCCAATGCTCGATCTGCCGCATCGACCGCCAGCGCCGGATGGTCGGACGCTGCGAAAAACACATTGCCGCGCGCCTGCGCCAAATCGGGATCGAATACGACCGAAACACCGGGTTCGGGCAGGATCGCGGGTCCGGGGCCAACACGCCACATCCGCGCAATATTGTCGCCCGATAAATCGGCGATAATCGCGCCGGCGCCCGCAAACATCGCGAAATGGCCGGGCACTGCCACTGTTACCGGGTCGGCCGGGACATAGGGCAGGGCGCGAAAGCGCTCGACAATCGCCTCTTCGCCATAAACTTCGCTGCCAAAGGCATGCAGGCGACAGTGATGCAAAAGACCCGACGTGGGCCGCGTGCCGCTGCGCAATTGGGTCAGTGTGTCGAGCGCACTCATGCGCCCAGTCCGCCGCTGATCTGGCGGAGCACCGCCAGTTCGTCGAAGACGGTAGTGTCCTCGATAATGAGCCCGCCGCGCAGCCGGTAATGCGATACAGCCATGATCAGGATGTCCCGGCCTGACGCTGCTCCCCAGACGTCGTTGCCGCGATGCGTTCCTGCCAGCGACCAGCGCAGGGCAACGGCGACGTCTCCCCCCGGCAACGGTCGGGCGGCGATGTGTTCAAGCCGATAGGCAACATCATGCAGGCTCGCTCGGATCTGCGTGAGGCACCCGATCCAGAAACCGCGCCCATAGCCGTGGCGGTTGGTCGGCCAGCGGATTTCGGCAGCGGGCGACAGCGCCGATGCCGCATCGCCGTACAGGTCGTTGCGGAATGCTGCTGCCAGCATTGCTGCCGGAACGGTCGCCGGATGACTGTCCGGGACAGCCACATCATCTTTGGTTCGTGTCCGCTCAATCGCGTCTTTGCGCCATATATGACGCGACTGATCTCCTTCCTGATCCGCCGCCGCCTGCGCCCGCGCAATGGCCCACGGGTCGCCGCCCACTTGCAAAACGCCGCGCAAATTGTCGCGGACCAGCCATTCTTCGACGATGCGGTTTTCGTGGCACAGGCAATCGGCGATGGTCATCACGCCATTCGACACCATCGTCGCGGAGCCGAGCAACGGATCATCACCCATGTGGGTCGAGCGGCTGACGATGCGGTGCGAGCTATAGAGATTGTCGTCGCCATCATCGGACCAGATCACGTCCTCACCGATCAGCAAACGGTCTGGCGTCGCGCCCAGTGTCGTTATTGTGTTCTGAACGACCGCTTCTACGCCAGTCACCGGCCCGGCCAGCGTATGGATCGCGCAATCGGCGCTGTAATGGCTGCGGCACAGGCCGACATTCTTCTGCTCCCAGATACAGTGCGTGCAGCGGATGATGTAATCGACGAAATCGCGATAGACCGCGTCATAGCCGGGCAAGTCCTGCCTTCGCGGGCCTTCTGCGAGCAGGTCGTCGAGCGTCCGCCCCATTGGCGAGCGGACGTCGGGCAGATCATCCCAGCGCATCATGCGGCCTTCTTTACCAGCGTTTCGGGCAGACTGAACCAGATCGCTGCGGCGGCCAGAAAGCTGACCGAAGCGAGGCTCATCACGGGGGCCAGCCCATAAGCTTCGGCCAGTGGTGCGGTAATAAGCGGGGCGGTCATGCTGATGACGCGACCCCAGTTGAAAATCGACGCCGCCGTCGAGCGGAGATGCGGCGGATAAAGTTCGGACAGCCACGGCCCCCAGATCGCGCTGCACGACAGCATCACGCCATAGGCAAAGCCGATAAGTTCAAGGGGGGTATCCGGAATCGGCACGTACCAAGGATGGTTGAAAAGGGCATCGTTCCCGAAATCAACGAACAGATAAACCGGGATGATGGCTGCGGCGATGACGAACCCCCATGCCGCCGCGCGCCGCCCGAGGCGGTCACTGATCCAGCCCCAGATCAGCCCGCCTAATGCCGCGCCGACAAACTGCCACCCAAGCACATCGCCAATGACGGTATCAGGGATCATCCGCACAGTCTTGAGATAGGTTGTCGCCCAGCCGGTGAACGCCTGATAGGCAAAGAAATTGAGGCCGGTCATCGTCGCCAGCAGGATGGTCTGGCGCGCGACGCCCGGCGCGAACAGTTCGGTAATCGGGAGCTTTGCCTTTGCGGTCGTTTGACCATCGGCGATGCCATCCATCGGGATGAGCGTGCGGTCATCGGGGATAAACAATGGCGCAAACAAGGACAGCGCAACCGGCACAACGCCAATCCACAACAGCACGGTCCAGTCATATCCCGCGCGGAAAGCCGCAGCTGACAGGAAGCCGAGGGCGGCGACCGCAACATTATAGGTGCCGAGCACAAATCCCGCAACCAACCCGCGCACGTCGCGCGCGAAAAGCCCCGAATAAATGCCGACCGCAATCGGGAACATCGATCCCATGAAAAAGCCGAGATAGGCGCGTTGCAAAATCAACTGCGTATAATCGGCCACGAGCAGCGCAGCCAGAATGCCCGTCCCATAGCCGATCATGGAAATGCTGAGCGCGTTGCGCCGCCCGATTTTGTCGGCGACTTGGCCCATGACGACGGCGCCGACAATCGCACCGACCGATTGCAGCGTGTAAAGCGATCCCGACTGTGTCAGCGAAAGGTTGAGGCTTTCCTTGATGTAGGGCCGCAGAATGTCAACGGTATTCCACGACCACGCATAACAGAAATAGGCGACAAGCAAGAACCCGAGTGCGCCATAGCGGCGTCCCGCCGAAAGGTCGGCTGCCTTGATCCATGGTGCTTGCGCAGTCTCAATCGCCAACGCGTCGTTCCCCTTTGGTTATCCGAGAATGAATGCTGACGCATGCAATTGCAAGCCAGTCGCACGAAGCCCGAAAAATAAGCGAAAACGACGTGCTCTATCGCAGATGTATCGGCAAATTGGCCACAGTTTGCCGATTATTTTGACTGCGATTGCAAAACGGATTTGGGGAGCGTAATCGAAGCGTAACAACATCGTTCGAAGCCATTATAAAAAGGGGGCTGACCAGATGACCGCTGATCGTTTCACATCGCGCCATTGCGCAAAAGTATCGCTTGTTGCGCTGGCCATTGCGATCATGCCAGGCGCTGTGTTCGCCCAAGCTGTCGATCCGGCAGCCGAAGCCGATAGCGGCATCGACGAAATCGTCGTTACGGCACAGCGGCGCGAGGAAAATCTCCAGAATGTGCCGATCTCGGTTTCTGCGTTCGGGGCGGAACAGATCGCGGAGAGGGGGCTGACTGACGTGTCGCGCCTTGAAGGGCTGGTCCCCGGATTTACTTTTGGTCGTTCGGGCGTTGATGCGCGCCCCGCCATCCGCGGCGTCCGCACCGAAAGTGTTGACGTCAACGCCGATACGACAATCGGTTTCTTCATCGACGGCATTTACCAGTCACGCTCGTCGCAAGCGACGCTCGGCTTTGTCGATCTCGAGCGTGTCGAGGTCCAGCGCGGACCGCAGGGCACTTTGTATGGCCGCAACACTTTTGGCGGCAACATCTCGATCGTGACAGCACAGCCATCGACGAAAGAATTCAAGGGCGGCGCGGATGTAACGATCGGCTCGAATGATCAGGTTCGGCTGACCGGCTTCGTCAACGCGCCGTTGAGTGATACCGTCGCTATTCGCCTCGCGGGTGGTTATGAAAAGTCGAATGGCTGGGTGAAAAACGTCAACCCGACGGGTGGCAATCTGTTTGACGATGACAACACGTATCTGCGTGCGGCGATCATGTTCGAACCTGATGACCGCATGACCGCAACATTCAAATTTGATTATTCGTCACGCGGCGGGGCGGGGGGCTCAGCCTTCGGTTATAAACTCGTTGGTAGCTATTTTTATCTGCCGACCAATGCCCAGCTGTTCAACGCGACGCCGGTCATCCTCAATACGCGTGGCGGCAATCGTGACGGCGTGATCGATGCGCCGCTGACCATCGACAATGGCGTGCCGTTGTTTGCAGCTGGCAACCCTTACCGGATCGACAATGATTATGCGGGCAGCCTCAGCCTGAAGAACTACAGCGGCACTGCGAACTTTGCCTATGATTTAGGGCCAGTGACATTCAAATCGATCACCGGTTACGCTGACTTCAAGACGACACGGACGCAGGACACTGATTTCTCGGGCAACCAGATTGGCGCTGACTATCAGTTCACGTCGGCCAAGACTTACAGTCAGGAAGTGCAGCTGCTTTCGAACAGCAAGGGGCCCTTCGAGTATGTGCTGGGCGCCTATTATTTTAAGGACAAGCTCAACGGCACGTTCATTAATGAGCAGTTTCCGCAAATCATCCGTAACGTGACGCCGAACATCACGCGGCCGAAGGCAGGGGGCTTTTATTCGCAGCTTCGCGCCGAAACGCGCTCGCTCGCCTTTTACGGGCAAGCAAGCTACGCCTTGACGGAGCAATTGAAGCTGACCGGGGGAATCCGCTGGACGCGCGACAGCAAAGAATTCCAGTTCGCCAATGCCAATGCGATTTTGCCATTGGTCGGCGGCGCGCCCGACGGCACAGCTATAACCTTGGCAACGGGGCCGATCCCCGAAAGCTCGTTCGGCGTCAAAGGCGCACCGACCAACTGCACCTATACGACAATACCGCTACCCAAACCGGGGTTCCGCTGCCTCGCATCGGACACGACCCGTTTTGTTGGCGCGACATTCAATACGGCGAATTTCGAAAAAGTGACTTGGCGCGTCGGGCTCGATTATCAGGTCACGGACGATAATCTGCTTTACGCATCGGCCTCGACTGGGTTTAATTCGGGGGGCTTTAACGGCAGCCAGGCGGCGGCGGCACTGGGTCGCGAGACCTTCGCACCGCAGACAGTCACTGCGTTTGAAATTGGCTCAAAAAACCGCTTTGCCGACAACACCATCCAGCTAAACTTGTCAGCTTTCTACAACCGATATAATAATCTTCAGGAACAGCGGCAGATTCCGACCGGAAATACGACGCTGTCGATCATTGAGAACAGCGGTAAGGCGCGCTCCTATGGGTTGGAGGCGGAAGCAGTCTGGCAGCCTGTCGACGCCCTGACATTCAATGCCAGCTATGCGTATCTGAACGCGAAATACACTCAGTACGATCAGGTCGCCGCACCGTTCGGCACATCGATCTTGATTCCTGATGCGACAGCGATTGCGCCAACGGTCGTCAACGGCGTGACGATTGCGCCCGCGGGGCAGCGACGCTTGTTTGCGGTCGGTTATAATTGCGGCCTCATCCCCGGCACCGGCGGCACGGGACAGCCCGCCGCTGCGTTTGGCTGCGACTTGAAGGGCAACCGGATCGCGCATTCGCCCGAAAACTCGGGCTCAGTATCGGTGCAATATGATATTGACCTTGGCGATGCCGGGAAACTTTCGCCTTATGCCCAGCTCAATTTTTCGGGCTCGTTCTTTGGACAGGCGATCAATTCAATTCTTGACCAACAGAAAGGCTTTACGAAGCTCGATCTGCGCCTGACATGGGAATATGCCGAACGCTTCACGGTTCAGTGGTTCGTCACCAACGTGACCAACAAAGCGACAGCAACGCGTTTCGTCTATGGCGGGGGTGGTAATCTTCAGGCGAGCTATGCACCGCCACGGCTGTTCGGGGTGCGCGGCAGCGTTAAGTTCTAGCCGAACTTACAGCCGTGCCGACGCACCTTCGATGAATGCCCCCGCGAATGTCCGCACTTCGGGGGGCAGTTCGGGATCATCGATCCGTTCCATCAACATGGATACGGCGGCCTCGGTCATCCTGCGAACCGGCTGGCGGACGGTCGAGACGCGGTAGCTGGCCCAAAGCGCAGGGGCGACGCCGTCAAAACCGACAATCGACAAGTCATGCGGCACCAGAATACCGAATTGCGTGCGTGCGCAGTCAATCGCGCCGATTGCCATCAGATCATTGGCGCAGATCAAAGCATCAAGCTTACGGTCGGTCATTGTCATCAGCGTGCGCAGCCCTGCGTCCCCGCTCTCATAGTCAAAAGATCCTTTGACCAGCAGCGCTTCGCGCCCGAGCTCGTGAAGGCGCTGTTGCGCGCCGCGCACACGTTCTTGGCTAACATAGCTGTCATCGGGGCCAGCAATAATACCGAACACGCCGTGTCCGGCTGCAACGAGCCGTTCGACCAACTGACGTTCGCCACCGACCGAATCGCAGCAGACGCTGGGCACCGGTTCGCCTTCGCCGAAGCGATTATACAGGACAACGGGGACGCGGTGTTTCGCAAAATCGCGCAACTGCTGGGGCGACAGCCGTGCCGCAACGATGGCCCCGTCGACCCGGTAACGCCACACCTGATCGAGCATTGCATCGACGTCGCTTTCGGCTTGCAGCGCGAAAAGCAACACGCGGATGCCACGGTCTGACAGCCGCCGCGTGATTTCCGCCAGCACCTCGGGGTAATAAAGGTTGGTCAGGTTCGAGATCAGCACCGCAACCAGATTCGACCGTTTGGTAATCAACCCCGACGCCATCGCGTTGGGATAATAACCAAGATCGCGCGCCGCCGCGAGGACACGCGCCCGTGTTTTGGGCGCAATACTCGATCCCGGACGAAAACAACGCGACACGGCTGATTGAGACACGCCCGCTCTTTGGGCAACGTCATAGGACGTGGGATCGGCTGATGGAGACGCGATGACAAGGACAGCGTCCTTGGAGGACTTCGCATAAACACTGGTCATCACCAATGACTGCCAAGTCTAACACAATTTTGCCAGTGCTTTCCGCTATCGCCGCCGAAAGCGTATACGGCGGATTGGATCTTGCTGTCTGTATTTTGTCCCTCAGGTCCGACGCGCCCGGCTCAGGCGATAGTCGTTGGGCTCAATAGAGTGCCGCGCCAGCTTGTCGTAAAGCGTTTTGCGTGGCAGCCGCAGCGCCTGCGTCGTCGCGATTATGTCGCCGCCGTGGCGATCAAGCGCAGCGCGGATTGTTTCAGCCTCAAAGGCGGCAATGGCATTCTTCAGTCCAGAACGGTTGTCATGTGCCGGTAATAGCGCTGCGCGGTCACCGAGGCCCAGCGCGATATTGGCTGCAAAGCTACGCAGTTCGCGGACATTCCCCGGCCAAGGGTGATCCTGCAATCGACGCCACACCGATGGCGACAGCATAGGCGGATCACAATTCAGTTCGGCGGCTGCTTCCGCTAGAAACGCCCGGAAAAGGACAACGACATCGCCCCGACGTTCGCGCAAGGGCGGCACGGCAAGCCGATAGGCTCCCAGTCGAAAATAGAGCGAACGATCAAATTCGCCGCGCTCGATCATGGCATCAAGATCCACCGCAGTGGCTGAAATCGTCCGAAAGCTGCTCGTGCGCGGTTGATTTCCTCCAACCGGCAGGATCATCCGTTGTTCGAGCGCCTGCCGTATGCGCGCCTGCAACATTCGTGGCAGGCCATCGACATGATCAAGGAATAGCGTGCTGCCATCAGCAAGCGAAAGCTGGCCGGTGCGCGGGAATTGTGCCCCCGACAAGCCGCCACTAACATGACCGAACAACATGCTTTCAGCTTGCTCGCCCGGCAGCACGTCGCAATTCACCGTGACCATCGTTTTGCGTGCACGCGGGCTGCGGTTGTGGAGCGTCGTCGCGATCAGGGTTTTGCCCACACCGCTCTCGCCGGTGATCATCACATCGATGTCTGTCTGCGCCAACTGCGTTAGCGTTTGGCGCAGCAGTTCGATCTCCGGCGATTCACCCAGAATAGCGCCGTAGGTATAACCGGTCGGCTGATCGCGCAGCCGACGGTTTTCAAGAACAAGTGCCCGCTTCTCGAGCGCGCGTCGCACCGACGCGATGAGCGCATTACCGTCAAATGGTTTGGACAGAAAATCATAAGCCCCGCGCCGCACCAGATCGACGGCTGTAGCGATGTCGCCATGGCCCGACATCATGATCACCGGCAGTTCGGGGTCACATCGGAACAAGCGATCAAACAGACCGCTGCCGTCAAGACCAGGCATGCGGAGGTCCGAAATGACAATGCCCGGAAACGTGGCGTCAATCTGCGCCAGCGCGCTTTCGGCATTGGCGAATTCAAGGGCGTTCAGGGTCTCAAGTTCGAGCAGCTGGCGCAAGCCCGAGCGAATATCTGGTTCGTCATCGACGATGGCGATGGTCGTGACCTTGCCCGCCGTCATGTCGCGGTCTTTAACTTTAGGGCAAACACTGCACCCGAAGTTGACGGTGCCAACAGCAGCTCGCCGCCAAAATCGGCAATAATATCGCGGCAGATTACCAAGCCCAGCCCAAGGCCATCAGCCTTTGACGTCGTAAAGGGGTGAAACAACCGCTCCCGCACGTCGGCGCCAATGCCGGGACCGTCGTCTCGGATCGTTATCGTCACTATCATGTCCAAAGCGGCAGCAGTAATATCGATCCACCCGCCATTCCCCATCGCGTCCATCGCGTTTTGGATGAGATTTACAAAGACTTGCTCCAGCCTTCCTTGATCACCGATGACATCAATGTCGGCAGCGTCGACGGTCAGCGTTGTTCCTGTTGTCCGGATGCGATCCCCCAAGAGCAATCGCGTTCCATCAAGCACAGCGCGCAGCGAAACTTTTCCGATCCGACCGTCGCCGCGACGCGCAAAGCGCCGGAGCTCGCCTGTGATCGCTCCCATACGCGCCGTCAGCGCGCTGATTTCGCCGATCGCAGTGGCGGCCTCGGCAGTGCGTCCGGTTTCGATCAATTTTCCGGCATTTTGCGCGCGGATACTGATCGCGGTCAGCGGTTGATTGATCTCGTGGCCGATGCCCGCTGCCATCTGGCCAAGGCTGGAAAGCTTGTTGGCCTGCACAAGCCGGTCTTTCAGATCAGCAATCCGCACTGCATTTTCGCGCTGCTCGTTCATGATAATCGCACGGCGGCGAAAGGCCGAAAAAACCACCAGAGCTGCCAACAGGCCAGCCCCTAACACCACCAGCAATCGACCCAATGTGCGTGCCGAACCGACCGCCTGATCGATCGGGGCGAGCACGTAAACCGACCAGCCGTTGGGCAATCGTTCCCGCGCTGCAATCATTTTGGTTTCGGGGTCAAACGCGCTCGCGTCGGTTATGACCGCCTTGTCCGCGAACAAATCATTCTGCCGTAACGGCGCATATCCGAATTCGACCTGCGCGCGCAGCTTATTCTGTTCGGCTTCGTCGAGTTTCCGGATCGTCTGAAACCGCCACGCCGGGACACTGCTGACCAGAATGACGCCTTGCTGGCTTGTGACAAAGGCAGAGCCCGCTGACGATGCCCATTCGCGTTCAAGACCATCGAAACGGATTTTGACAACGATCACGCCGCTTGATTTGGCCCCCGTCGTAACGCGGCGTGCGACGAACAGTCCTGGAATGCGGCTGCGCGTGCCCAGTGCATATTGCTCCCACTCGCCCCGCGACAATGCTTCCTTGAAGTAAGCGCGAAACTGGTAATTCTCGTTGAGAAAACTGTCCGCTTGTCGCCAATTGCTCGACGCAATCGTGGTGCCCTGACCGTCGAGGAGATAGATCACCGACGCATCGAGCGCTGTCGAGAGATTTGCGAGCCGTTCGTTCAACTGCGCAGTCGCCTTTGGCGTCCGCCGATCGAGCAGCAGGGTCACATCGGAGTCGGTCGAAAGCGTGGTCGCCACCAATCTGAATTTATCGACCTGCCGCTGATAGCTCGACGCCGTGAGACGAGCCACGTTTGTAAGGCGCGTCCTTTCTGCATCGACGGCACGACGAGCGGCAAGGTGATCCGACGACAGAATGGTTGCGCCGAACACAAGAAGCGCGACGAGTGCGACAAATGCTCTGCCGCGGTCGGTCCTTTTCCTTTGGTATTCTCCAATCATGATTCGCCATGCCTAGGCGGTTTTCCGCACAAAGTAAGTATTTATGCGCGGAATATCGCACAGATATAATTGCGAGTAGCTATGTTTGCTATGTAAACCATATAGATAACCAGCCTAGAAATCCGATTACAAAACTGGCTGCGAAGGCGCAAGTCACAAGGATGAGCGCTGAATAAATGCGCCGACGAGGGGAGAAGCATATCATTACATCTGCGCCACCACTGGCCCGCAAAACCCCGCTTTATGCACATCTCTATGTGCAGGTGATCGCTGCAATTACGCTGGGCGTTGCCGTCGGGTTTGCGGCACCTGAAGCTGGCGTTGCCCTGCAACCACTCGGTGACGGCTTCATCAAACTGGTCAAGATGATCATTGCCCCAGTGATCTTCCTGACGATTGCAACCGGCATTGCCGGAATGGGGCAAGTCGGTGCCGTCGGACGTGTTGCGGGTAAAGCCTTTGCCTATTTCCTTGCCGTGTCCACGCTGGCGCTGATCATCGGTCTTGTTGTTGCCAATGTCGTGCAGCCCGGTTCGGGTCTCAATATCGATCCCGCGACGCTTGATGCGACAGCTGTCAAAACCTATGCCGACAAGGCCCATGACGCGAGTATCGTCGGCTTCTTCCTCGACATCATTCCGACGACAATGGTCTCGGCGCTCACCGCGGGTTCTATCCTTCAGGTCCTTCTGGTCGCTGTCCTCTTCGGCATTTCGATGGCGTTGGTCGGGGAGCCCGCCGCACCCGTGTTGCGCGCGCTCGAAAGCATCAGTGCGGTCGTATTTAAAATGGTCGCGCTGGTGATGCGCGCCGCGCCCATTGGTGCGTTTGGCGCGATGGCTTTTACGATTGGAAAATATGGCATCGGCACGCTGGTCTCGCTTGGGTCGCTCGTCGCCACCTTTTATGCGACCTCCCTGCTGTTTGTGCTGCTGGTCCTGGGCGGCATAGCCCGGCTGAACGGCTTTTCGATTCTTGCGCTGATCCGTTATCTAAAGGCTGAGCTGCTGCTGGTGCTTGGCACATCATCATCCGAAGCGGCGTTGCCATCGCTGATCGACAAGATGGAACGAGCGGGCTGCGCGAAATCGGTTGTCGGGTTGGTTGTGCCGACCGGCTACTCGTTCAACCTCGACGGCACTAATATTTACATGACACTGGCCGCGCTGTTCATCGCACAAGCGACGGGCATCGATTTGTCGCTCGGTGATCAGATCGCGCTGCTGCTCGTGGCCATGATCAGTTCGAAAGGCGCAGCGGGTGTCACTGGCGCTGGGTTCATTACGCTCGCGGCCACCCTGTCGATCGTGCCGTCGATCCCCCTTGCAGGCCTCTCCCTGATCCTCGGCATTGACCGGTTCATGAGCGAATGCCGCGCGTTGACCAATTTCATGGGCAATGCCGTGGCAACCATCGTTGTTGCGCGGTGGGAAAAAGCGCTCGATGTCGATCAATTGAATGCCGCGCTCGCCAAGGGACCGACCTCGAACACACCAATTCCTGTGCCGGTTGAAGCCGACGCCGACTGAATCACGCAATCAAAAAACGAAATACGGGAGAGAGAAAATGATCACGAACCGCAAATTTTGGATGGCGTCGACTGCCGTGGCGCTCAGCTTGACCGCACCCGCCTTTCCCCAGAGCACTGATACCGCGGCGCAGGTCGCCGAAGAGCAACCCGAAATCACGGTGATCGGCTCGCGCGGCAAAGCGCGGACCGATGTGGATCGTCCCGTCCCCGTTGATGTCGTCAGCACCGAAGAACTCAAAGCCACGGGCCAGACTGATCTTGGCCAGCAGGTGCAATTCACCTCGCCGTCGTTCAATTCGGCTAAGTACGGGGTCAACGGCGCGACCAATTTTGCCGATCCTGCCTCATTGCGCGGCCTTGCGCCCGATCAGGTGCTGCTCCTGATTAACGGCCATCGCCGCCATCAGTTTTCGGCACTCAATCTCAACGTCTCGCCCGGCCTTGGCACGGTCGTTTCGGATTTGAACAGCATCCCGACAGCGGCTGTCGGCCGGATTGAAGTGCTGCGTGACGGGGCTGCTGCGCAATATGGTTCGGACGCGATTGCCGGGATCGTCAACCTTGCGCTCAAGGACTCGGATGAAGGCGGGTCAATCGGCCTGACCACCGGCCTTAACAAGGAAGGTGATGGCTTCACGATCAAAGCGTCGATCAACCATGGTCTTAAGATCGGCGATGGTGGTTTCCTGAACTACACGCTGGAATATTTCGGCACCGATGGCACCAACCGCTCCGATCCGTATGACGGCGTGCTCTATCCCGCGACGCCCGCCAACTATGCGGTCACGGGACCGACGCCCGATTTCCCCTACGCAACGGCCAACCCGCGCGCCGATCGCGGCGTCTATCCGCAAGGGTCATTTGTGGTCGGCAACTATGGCGCAAACCGCAACCGCACATATCAGGCGTTCCTGAATTCCGAAGCGCCCTTGTCCGACGTGCTCAAGGTCTATGTCTTTGGGGGCTATTCGCGCAAAGATATTCAGGCGTTCGGCTTCTTCCGGGCGCCCGCGACCCGTGCCAATGCCGTGCTGTCGATCTTCCCCGATGGCTATGTACCAATCCTGCCGGGCCGCTCGATCGATTTTTCGGCGAACAGCGGATTGAAAGCCGAACTCGGCGGATGGGACATCGATCTCGGCTATGGCTTCGGGCGCAATTATCTTGATCAAAACGCGCTGAACACAGTCAACGCATCGCTGGGCAGTGCCAGCCCGACAAGCTTCTATGTCGGGCGCACCCAATTCACGCAGCAGGTTGTCGATTTGTCGGGCTCGAAAGACCTCGGCGCAATCGGGGGTATTGAGTCGCTCAATGTCGCCATGGGCGTTCAGTGGCGGCGCGACAATTTCCGGGTCAATCGCGGCGATCTTGCTTCTTATGTTGTTGGTCCTCTAGCCCTGTCGGGTCGCACCGCAGGCTCCAATGGTCGCCCCGGCTATGCGCCGGCGGACGAGAATAATCTCAGCCGTCGGAACATTGCAGCGTTTATCGACATCGAAGCCGATATTTCGGAGGCGTTCCTGATCACAACCGCGCTGCGGTACGAGAATTACAGCGACTTTGGGGGCAATCTCTCGGGCAAACTCGCGGCACGTTACAAGCTAAGCGATGCGATTGCCGTGCGCGGTTCGTATAACCGCGGCTTCCGCGCACCGTCGCTCGCACAGATCGGCAACCGCGTGAACACATCGACTGTGCAGAATAACCAGATCCTGCAAACGCAGCAGATCGCAAGCAGCGACCCGCGCCTCAAAACGCTCGGTATTTCTGATCCGAAAGCCGAGATTTCGGATAACTTCAGTGCCGGGATTACCGGCGCACTCGGCGCATTCACCTTCACCGTCGATGCCTTCCAGATTGGCATCAAGGACCGCATCGCGATTACTGACGGCATTCTTTCCGCTAGCTTCCCGGCGGTCGCTACACTGTTCCCCGGGGTCCGCGAAATTCGCTTCTTCACCAATCAGATCGATACGCGCACACGCGGTGTCGATGTCGTCGCGACCTATAAGGTCGACGTTGGCCCCGGCGCGCTGAAACTCACGCTGGCGGGCACGCATGCCGAAACCAAAGTGCTGCGCCAGCGCGCGACACCGACACAATTGGTCGCGGGGGCATCGGTTGCCAACCAAGCAACCGCACTGCTCGGGTTGACCGCCATCGAGCTGATCGAAGTCGCGCAGCCGCGCACAAAGATTCTGTTCTCGACAAACTTTGAAACTGGTGGACTGACATTGGGTGCGCGGGCAAGCTACTTCGGGAGCGTTAAGGCGTTCAGCACTGGTCTGAGCGCGACCGACAAGAATGTCACCTGCAACGCCGCCAATCGCTGCGTCCAAAGCTTTGGTGCCAAGACGATCTTCGACTTGAACGCGACCTATGCCTTCTCTGATGCGCTTTCGCTCACGCTGGGGGCCAACAATTTGTTCAACACCTATCCCGACAAATGGAACAACCGCCGCGACGGTGCGACGGGCGAGGCCGCATCCTACTCGAACGGCCAAACGCCCTACACCCGCAACGCCAACCAGTTCGGATTCAACGGCTCTTATTATTATCTGACCGCGAATGTGAATTTTTGAAGGGTAGAAGGTCGTTGCCGCATCATTAAAAGCAAAGTGCTGTTGGTCGCCACCGTCGTTCTCCGGAACGGTCGTCATGCGTTAAACCTGTTCAGCGCGTTTGCTTGCGGCCATAAGATCGTCAACGAACTTGGCGTACTCTGTGCGCGCCAAAGTGGCGTCGCGGATGCGAAGCAGGAAGCTCGGGTGGATGGTCACCCACGCTTCACCCCCGCCGGGCAGTGTAAATGCCCGGCCGCGAGCTTCCCCGATGGTTATTGCTTTACCCAACAAGCTCCTCGCAGCAGTGACGCCGAGCGCGACCGTTATGACGGGGCGGACGATTGCCAGTTCCTGATCGATCCACCAGCGGCAGGCGTCGATTTCGCCAGTCTTGGGTTTTGAATGCAGGCGTTGTTTGCCACGCTGCTCATATTTGAAATGTTTGACGGCGTTGGTCACATAAACGCGCGTCCGATCAATGCCCGCTTCAGAAAGCGCTTTGCTGAACATCTGGCCAGCGGGGCCGACGAACGGGCGGCCTGCTAAATCCTCCTGATCGCCTGGCTGTTCGCCAACAAACATGAGGCGCGCATTGATCGGTCCCTCTCCGAACACCATTTGCGTCGCCGGTTTCCATAAGGGGCAGCGGGTGCAACCAAGCGCTTCATCGCGTAACGCTTCCCACGCGGCAGGTTCATCGCCGCCATTCGTCCGCCGGTCGATCATGGCAACTTCGCGCGCCTGCGCATTGGCGATGAGGGCGGGGATCAGTGCGGTTTCTGGCATGTTCTTCCAGTATTTCTTGGGCATTTCCTTGGTCATCGCGCCAATCTTGACCCGCGCCGGGTTGAATGTGCTGGCGTAGTAAGTTTTCCACACGTCCTCGACGGGGTCACCCTCAGGGGCGTCGCTCTTTTTAGCACCCAGTCCCTCGGTCAGCATTTGGCCGTCCCAATGGATGGAAAGTGCTGGCGTGAGGATCGACCAGCGCATTGATGCGAAACGACGCACGAAGAAACTGGCGTTTGCGCGGACAATGTGGTGATCGGGCTCGAACCATGCCACATAACGGTCGTCGAGTTCCCGAAAACGCACAAATGCGCGCATCTTGTGAATGTCGCGGCGGACAGACTTGGCGAGATCATCGACGCGGCGGACCAAGGGGTCGGCATGATCGATAATCAGGCCGCGCTGTTTCTGAAGCCGCCACAGCAGGGTGTAGAGCAACGCAAAGCGATCTGGTGCGCTGTGGCAAATCGCGCTTTTCGCAATGTCGATAAACGCGCGTGGTACGGGGATTGTGCCGGTCGTTGCGGGTAGCGGATCGGTGGTCGCGAAGAGGTCACCGGCGGGGCCGGTCTGCCAGATCACCTGACCGGGCGGGGTTTTGAGCAAAATCAGCGCGCGGGCGGCGTCGCGCCACGCGTCGAAATCATCGGGCTGGGGCAAGGTGACGGTCCGCATCACGCTTTCAAGCCGCAAACAGCTCCAACTGTTCCACGTTTGGCGCAATGATCGCCCGCAAATCGTCCCTATCGCTCAGCGCCACGGGTCGCCAGTCGTCGGTGATGATGAAGGGACGCATTTTTGCTATTGAAACCGTCAGGCGTGCGACGTCTGCCAAGTGCAACCGCCGCCAGCGCCGTGATGCTAAAATCCGGCTGACCGCACGAACGCCAAGCCCGGGCACACGGAGCAGCATTTCCTTCGGCGCGCGGTTAATATCGACGGGAAAACTCGCCCGGAATTTCAGCGCCCAAGCAAGCTTTGGGTCGATGTCGAGCGGGAGCATCCCGGCATCGGTTGCACTCACCACCTCGGCCGGCGCAAAACCATAAAAGCGCATGAGCCAATCGGATTGATAGAGCCGGTGTTCACGCATCAGCGGTGGGCGTTTCAGGGGCAAAATTGCACTGGCATCTGGGATTGGGCTGAATGCCGAATAGTAAACGCGGCGCATCCCAAACATGTCATAAAGTCCGCTCGCGCGCAGCACGATGTCACTGTCGGTTGCCGCATCCGCGCCCACAATCATCTGCGTTGACTGTCCCGCGGGCGCATAGCGTGGTGCCGATTTGTAATGCTTCGACGCATCGCGCGCATCGACAATCGATGCCTTCATATCAGCCATCGCGCCCGCAATCCGCTCGGCCGATTTTTCGGGTGCCAGGCGTTTCAGCCCCGGCGTGGTGGGAAGCTCGACATTGATCGAGACGCGGTCGGCATGACGCCCCGCAGCTGCAACAAGTTCCGGGTCCGCGTCGGGGATCGTCTTTAGGTGGATATAGCCGCGGAAATCATGATCTTCGCGCAACGATCGCGCAACCTCTACCAATTGTTCCATGGTATAGTTCGAACTGCCGATGATCCCGGACGACAGGAAAAGCCCTTCGATATAATTTCGTTTGTAGAATGAAATCGTCAGGTCGACGACTTCCTTGGCCGTGAACCGCGCGCGGCGGACGTTCGAAGACTTGCGGTTGATGCAATAGTGGCAATCGAAAATGCAGCTGTTGGTCAGCAGGATTTTGAGTAAGCTAATGCACCGACCGTCGGGTGCATAAGCGTGGCAGATGCCCATTCCCTCCGTCGATCCCAAGCCTTTGCCGTCCTTCGAATTGCGCTTGCTCGTCCCCGAGGATGCGCACGAGGCGTCGTATTTCGCTGCATCAGCGAGGATTTCAAGTTTTTGACGGACATCAAGCTGGGCCATATGTTCGTTGTATGTTCTTTAGAGGCCGATGTCGAGCGCTGGATTGGGAGCTGGAGTTCGCTCTGGTCGTGGGGCTCGCCAATTCCCGTGCGGAGGGGTGCGCTGAAAGGTGGCTGGTGCGGGCGGTGGGAAGCTGCGTTCTATTCATCTCAGCCCCGCAGGCCGCAATCACTCCGGTATCCAAGACCGGACAGCCGCTTGCGCCGTCGCACCGCTCTCAGCTGAAAGCTGAGAGCGGTGCTAAGCCGACATTAAACGGTTGCAGAGACGCCGGTCGCAGAGCGCCGCCGCAACGTGCTGCCAATCAAGCCGAAGCCGAACAGCATCATCGCCCATGTCGAGGGTTCTGGAACGGCCGCTACGACGGTTCCAGCGTTGGTGACCTCAAGCCGCACGAGGTCAGCGGCATAGTCATAGATGACGTTGTAGGCGAAACCGCTCAGGAAGCCATTTGTCGTCACGTTGGCAAACGTCCCCGACAAATTGCCCACCGAATTGAGGATCACGAACGAATCGCCGGTGTTGATCGCACAGCTGAGGATGCAGCCAAGCGCCAGCGTGCCGTTGAGTGCCGCCGTGCCGCTGATGTTGAACAGATCGAACGATCCGGTCGACGCCAGTTGCGTAGCCAGCGTGCCAAAGGCTGTCTGGGCGTAATTGCCGGTCAGTGCGAGTGTTCCGGTCGAACCCGGTGCACCCGGCGCAATGATCCCGCCGTTGGTCAGGTTGGCGCTCGAAAATGTGCCCGTGCCGCCCAGCGTGCCGTCGTTCGTAAAAGCGGCTGGCAGCCCGATCGTGCCGCTGAGCACGTTGATCGTGCCGTTATTGTCGAAACCGATCCCGCTTGCGAGCGTTGTCGTGCCCAAGCCCAAGGTTTTTTCGATGAGGCCGTTATTGACGAAGGCCGACGCAACGCCGCCATTATTATTGATGCTATCGTTGCCTTTCGCGTCGATCAAGCCATTGTTAATCAGCTGCGTGCCGTTTTGCAGGAAGAGCGCACCCGCCAGCCAGTCGACGGTGCCCGCGTTCACGAAAGTGACGGCATTCAGAAACTTGTTGTTTCCGGTCAAGGCGGTCATTGTTGACCCAGCGGTGACCATCCAATCACCCGAAAAGGTGCCTGCGATCCAGTCCGCCGTCCCGCTCAGTGCTGCGCTGGTGCCTGTGAACGTGCCACCGTTGAAGTTGACGTTGGCCGAACTGATGGCGCCGTTGAATGCCGCACTGTTGTCGATGTTGACATCGCCCGCTCCGGTAAAGCTGGTTCCGGTGTTGAACGTCGCGTTGCCGCCGTTGAAGACCAGCGTGCCGTTGGCGGCAAGCGTGCCACCATTGTTGACGAAAGTGTTGCTGACGGTGAGCGTCGATCCCGCCCCGACACGCACCGTGCCGGCGGCATTGTTGGTCACGGTAGAAACCGCACCGCCATTATTGTTGATGCTCGACGATCCCGAATAATCGATCAGGCCGTTGTTGGTGAGCTGTGATCCGTTTTGAAGGAACAGCGCACCGTTCTGCCAATTGATCGTGCCGTTGTTTGTGATGGTCGCGGCGTCGATGAACTTATTGCTCCCGGTCAGTGCCGTCAGCGTCGAGCCAGTTGTCAATGCCCAGCCGCCCGAGAAATTGCCTGCTGTCCAATCCGCCGTGCCGGTCAGCGATGCGCCGGTGCCGGTGAATATACCGCCTGTAAAATTGAGGTTGGTCGAACTGATCGCGCCATTGAATGCAGCGTTGCTGGCAATGTTGACATCGCCCGCGCCGGTGAAGCTCGTGCCCGTATTAAAAGTCGCGTTGCCGCCCGTGAAATTGAGCACTCCGTCTGCGGCGAGCGTGCCACCGTTGTTGACGAAGGTGTTTCCAACCGAAACCGCTGCTCCGCTTCCGACATGCACGGTGCCGGTCGCGGTGTTGATCACGGTAGACAGTGCGCCGCCATTGTTATTGATGCTCGACGATGCCGAATAATCGAGCAGGCCATTGTTGGTCAGCTGTGACCCATTTTGCAGGAAAAGCGCACCGTCCTGCCAGTTGATCGTGCCGTTGTTTGTGATGGTCGCGGCGTCGATGAACTTATTGCTCCCGGTCAGTGCCGTCAGCGTCGAGCCAGTTGTCAATGTCCAGCCGCCCGAAAAATTGCCTGCTGTCCAATCCGCCGTGCCGGTCAGCGATGCGCTGGTGCCGGTGAAAATCCCTGCGTTGAAATTGAGATTGGCAGAGTTGATCGCGCCGTTAAATGCGGCATTGCTATTGATATTGACGGCACCCGCGCCCGTGAAGCTGCTCCCTGCATTGAAAGCTGCATTCCCGCCGTTGAAATCAATCGACCCGGTTTGCGCATTGATGACCCCGCTGTTGACGAACGCAATGCTGCCGATCGTTGTGGCCCCAGTCCCGGCACTTTTGCGGAAGGTTCCGCTGTTGGTGAAGGTCGAAAGCGCGCCGCCATTATTGTTGAGCGAGTCATCGCCCGTCGCATTCCACAACGACTGATTGTTCACCGCTGCGCCGTTCGACAGGAAAATCGCGCCAGCTTGCCAGTTTACCGTTCCTGACTGGTTGGTAAACGTAACTGCGTTGAAGAATTTGTTCGAGCCCGTTGTGATGTTCAGAATGTCAGGCGATAGCAATGGCGTCGGCGACGTCACGCCGGGAATATAATTGCCGCTCGAGAAAACAAATGTCGCGGCATTGGCGGGCATCGCTGCAAAAACACAGGCAGCGCCGATCAAAAGCTTGGTGGTATTACGCATGTTGAAAATCCCCAATTTGAGTGAATATCGTTCGCGCCCGCCGGGCCGGGGTTTTTCCGGCTCTCAGATACTCAAGCGCTGGATCGGGGGGAAACGGGTCAACGAATTCTTAACTTTATGAATCCCGTCTTGGGACAGATGAAAAACCTTGCACGGTCAAAGGCATATCCATAGCTTCGGATTGCGACCCGGGGACTTCCATGGATTCGGAACGATCAAGCGACAGCCTGCTGGCGGCATGGCATGAGGGCGACCGTGTGGCGCGTGATGCGCTGGTCGCGCGGCTGCACCCAGAACTTTCACAGATTGCCGCAGCGCGGTTGCGCAGCGAACCAAATTCCTCTCTGTCGACGGGCGATCTCATCAACGACGCCATAATCCGCTTGATCGGGCTCGACCGCATCGAATTCGCCAACCGCGCCCATTTCATTGCGCTTGCCTCGACGCTGATGCGGCAGATACTCGTCGATTATGCCCGCGCCAAATCAACCGACAAACGCGGGCACCACAAGGTCGAACTGAACACCCGCGTCGAGGGCGAACAGAAGTTTGACCTGAATTCGCTCGATTCCGCGCTTATACGCTTGGGAGCAATTGACATGGAATTGGCCGAACTTGTCGAGATGCGTTATTTTGGCGGCATGACGCTGGCCGACATCGCCGAGGTGACGAGCGTTTCTGAGGCCACAGTCAAGCGCCGCTGGCAAACCGCGCGTGCCTGGCTCACCGACGCGCTGGCAAATCCCATTGACGGGTTCTGATCCCCAGCTTGAACGCCGCGTCCTCGACCTGTTTCAGGTGCTGCTCGACCTGCCACCTAATGAACGGATGGCATGGGTCGAGGCGCATAGCGACATCGACAGCCCGTTGAGAACGCGGCTGATCGCGATGCTTGCAGGCGACAAGCTCGCCAACATGCGCACCGGCGGCGCGGGCGACATGATTGTTGATGAACGGCTACCGGAACGCATCGGTGCCTACCGGATCACCGGCCTGATCGGGCAGGGCGGCATGGGTGCCGTCTATCGCGGCGAGCGGATGACAGGCGACTTTGACCATGTTGCGGCGATCAAGGTTGTCCGTCCCGGTGCCTTGTCCGATGCGCTCGTCGAACGGTTCCAGCGCGAACGACAGACGCTGGCCAGCTTATCCCATCCCGGCATCGCGCGGCTGTTTGACGGCGGGGCGACGGACAAAGGCGATCCGTATATCGTCATGGAATATGTCGACGGCATGCCGCTGGGGACATGGATGGAGACGGCGGGTGCTTCAAAAGCGGAGCGGACCCAGCTGTTTCTCGACATTTGCTCGGCCGTCGGTTTCGCGCACCAGAATTTGATCGTGCATCGTGACATCACGCCGTCGAACATCCTCGTGGCGAAAGACGGCACGGCAAAGCTGATCGACTTTGGCATCGCCCGCCCGCCGGTTGCGGACACCGAAGCCCCGGCGTCGGCAAAAAAGTCGCTGGCGGGATTGAGCCTGACCCCCGGATACGCAGCGCCTGAACGCATTGCCGGCGAAGCGGCGACAACCCTGTCGGATGTCTATTCGCTTGGCGTCTTGCTCGAGCGCATGCTCAAGGATGATGGAGACGCGGACCTTACGGCGATCATCGCTCAAGCCAGCGCTACCGATCCTGCCGACCGCTACCCGTCGGTCGATGCACTTGCCGATGACGTAAAGGCATCGCGCGACGGCAACGTCGTTACGGCGCGCAGGGGCGGGAAGCGTTATGCGATGGGGAAATTTGTGGGGCGGCACCGGATTGGGGTAGCGGCCAGTGCGCTTGCGGTGATTCTGCTGATCGGTGCGCTCGTCACCACGCTCATTGCAAATCGCAGCGCCGAAGTTGCCCGCGCCAATGCCGAGAAGCGCTTTTCCGAAACGCGCAGCATTGCCAAAACGATGCTGTTCGACGTGTATAACGAAGTCAGCAAGACGCCGGGCGGAACCAAGGCGCGCGAACTGTTGGCGCGCACCGGCCTCACCTATCTCAACGCGCTGGCGGCCGACACGAACGCGCCAATCGACGTCCGTACCGAAGTCGCGATGGGCTATATACGCCTGTCGCAAGTGGTCGGCGGCGGGCAAGCAAGCCAGTTGGGCAAGCTCGCCGACGGAAATGTCCTCGTCGCCAACGCCAAAAATATGCTCGCGACGATACCGGTCGATCAACGCGCCAGTAAACCCGTTGCACGTGCTTTTGCCGAGCTACTCGTTCAACAGTCGGGAAACGATCTTTACAGCAATAACGAGATCAGGCGCGCGCGGGCGGAAGCAGTTGAGGCGCAACGAGTCATCCTGCCCTTCGCGCGAACGGATGAGGATTGCGCGCGTCTTTACGCAACTGCTGTTCAGGGCGAGGCTGACAGCTATGCCTGGGACGACAATTTCGCCAAGGCACGCCTCGTCCACCAGCGGGCGGAAGATTTCATCGCCAGCCTACCGCCCAAACTGCGCGATTCAGCGGGAGTCATGAAGGCGCGCTCGGCAAACATGCGGTTGCTGGGCGAATCGATGCACAAAATGAAGGACGACGCAGCGGCGATCAATGCCGTCGACCGTGCGGTCGATATGAACGAATCGCTACTTAGAGCCGCCCCCGATGACCCCGCGATTTTGCGCAAGGTCGCCGCCTCGCTCTGGTATCGCGCTGTGTTGCTCCGTGAAATGAAACGCGACGGCTCCGCTGCCGATTCCATCAATCGCGCCGTTGCATTGACGCGCTCGATGCAAGCACGCGACCCAGACGACAAGGGCGCGCTGAGCCTGTTCAGCGTTACTGCCGAAGTGCAAGCGCAAGTGCTCGCAGATGCGGGGCGCTTCACGCAGAGTTACGCAATCAGCGACGATGTCATCGCCGCTCACCGCCGTCTTGTGGAACTCGCAGGAGACGCACCGGGGGCTCTACGCAGCATGGCGACCGCTATCGATACAAGCGGCGGCAATTTTTACACCGGGGGTGCGTATGCTCGCGCTTGCGAGAGTTGGGGGGCGGCGCTTGCTATATATCGAAGCCTCGACAAACGCGGCATCCTGTCCGAGTTTGACCGCAAGAACGGCCTGATACAACTCCCGGCGCGGATTGCCACAACCTGCAACCCACCGCGCCGAGGATTAGTCGGCCAGCGCTGACCTTAACCACAACTTGCCACCCTCGCCAGCACCGCGCAATTTTCTGCATTTTCACGCACGGCGACGATCGTCGCAATTCGTGCGCGAGGGCGCGTGGCTGAACGCGAATAATCGGCATGGGGCCGAACTTGGAAGGACGGCTAAGGAGGGCGACAGTGAGATAGCGGACACTCAGCCCCGAAAAGGCTTTGCTTCTCGCCCCGATCGACTGACGGCAAGCTGCGTGAGTGGGTGAGTTTATGTGGCATCTGCAGCTCAGCTGGGGGGCATCGTTGGGCTCAGGGTATCCTTGCATTATGCTAAATAGGCGAGTTGCTGCCGTTCTCGATCTGGCTCGCTCATTCCTCCGCCGAAAATCGTCGGGCCAGATGCCGTGCCAAATAGGGTACGGCGATCATCACCACGCCCAGTCCCATCAGCGCGGCACGTCTTTTGGCAACATCGTCCAACCCGGCCTCCGGAACTGCCCGTTTAACTCGACCCCTGTCAGGCTGCGACCAGTTCGACGGAAAGCGAACCAAGAGCGAAAAGCGTGTTGTTGGGCCGCCGCGTGACCGTGCCAGCAGGCCGGATTTCTGCGGCATGCCGGATCAAGGCCGCCAGAACCGCCTCCATTTCGAAACGGGCGACCATCTGCCCGAGGCATTGATGGATACCGAAACCAAAACCAACATGCCCGCTCGCGATGCGGGTTATGTCGAAGCGGTCCGGGTTTTCCCAACGTCGCGGATCCCGGTTTGCGGCCGCGAGGAACAGGAGCACCTTGCTTCCTTCCGGAATTGTGGAGCCATCCATTTCCACATCGCGACTGGTTGTTCGGAAAAATGTTTGCGCGACACCGGCGTGACGCAAGACTTCTTCGATTGCCTTTCGCACCAAAGTTGGATCGGCGCGGAGCCTGCGCCATTCGTCGGGGTGTTCTGCAAAGGCATCGATCGCAGCGGCAATGCCATTCACGGTTGTATCAACCCCGGCAGAAAGAAAGGATCTCACGAGGCGTTCAGCCTCATCCGCAGTGCAATCACCTCGATCGGCGGCGGCATACACATCTGCGGCCCATCCGGTCGGCTTCAGAAATTCTCGCTTGCACGCTTCTGCTACCCAGGCGCTTGCTGTCGCGGCATCCGCCATCGCCTGCTCAAGCAATGCATTCCGAGGACCGAAAGCGTTGAATACCGACATGGCATAGGGGATCAGGTTCTCCCGGCCATCATCGCGTATTCCGATCAGGTCCGGGAATATCGCCAATGGAAATGCCTCGGCAAGAGCTGGCACAATATCAATCGGGCCTCGCCCTACCAACTCGGCGACAATGGCGTCTGCCTTGCTATCCCAGTCCTGCTGGCGCGCCTTGAGAGCGGGCAGCGCAGCTATTTTGTTCATGAGACCGCGTGTGCGATCATGTAACGGCGGGTCGACCTCAAGCAGCAGTGACGGCGGACGCCACGGCGTTTCCCGAGCAAAATCGCTGAGCCCTACGCCGCGGCCTGAGACATATGTCTGCCAATCTTTCAGTGCAGCCATCACCGGTTCGTGACGGGCCAAGCCATAGCAATCATATTGCTTCAAGTAGAACACAGAGCCGGCATCGCGCAGCGTCTGATGATGTTGAAAGGGATCTGCCAGCGCCGAAGGGGAGTAAGGATCAAAATCGAGCTGGGGGATGTCGTTCATCGCGGCTCACCCGCAGACTGCTCTGCTTCAAGCATTGCCTGAATCAAACGCCGCGCTTTCACCGCTGGGCCGTCCGACCGGACAAGCAATTCGCGCTGAATGTGCGAGGCGGCCTCAACCCGGGCCTCAACCGCCTCGATTGCTTCCTTATCCTGGCCGCGAATTTTACAGTCCGATTGATACTGGAATTCATCGAGCTCGGCGCTATCGAGGCGGAAATTTCGCGTCGAAAAGCCGAAATAGTGAGTGCTCGTTTCGGTCTCGGGTGTGATGCCGTGCAGGATGAGGAGCGAGCCGAGCGCCGCCGGAACATCGGTGTTGCCGTTGATCGAGGTTGTGATCGGTAGGCTCGTCTTGATGAATTCCGGTCCATAATAGTCGGTCAGCGAGATGGCTTCCGAAATACCCCCGAATCGCGCTTCGTCACCGAAGACATGTTCGTGGAAGGGGGTGAACGGCACCTTGTAAGTCCTTGAGGTGCGATAACTAACGGCGCGTTCCTCTTCGTCGATCAAAGTCTTCTTCATCGCGTCGCCGCCACCAATGTGATGGTGAACGTAAGGCAAGTGGGTCAGATCCATCAGATTGTCGATCAGGAGCTGCGGTCGGCCCTTGAGATGGAAGTAATTGGGCGAGCTGTATCGCCAGCCTTCAACACCAAGACCGAAATCGTCATAGGGCGGAATGAGCGCTTCATCGGCCTTATCGGGATCGCCCCTCCAAATCCAGCAAAGCGGCCCTTTCTCAACGATCGGGTAGGTCGGCTGGCAGAATCCCGTACCAGTGCCCTGCGACGGGATTTCAATGCACTTGCCGTCGGCGGCAAAGGTAAAGCCGTGATAGCCGCAAACCAGCGCGTCGCCGCGGACCTTGCCCTTGGCGAGCGGGAAATAGCGATGTGGACACAGGCCGTACATCGCGACCGGAGTTCCGTCCTCCTTGCGGTAGAGCGCAACCGGCAAACCCAGCAATGTCCGCTCAATGGGATCGCGGCTGATCTCGGTTCCGAAGGCCGCAATATACCAGCGGTTCCGGACGATCGAACTGGGCGTATTGAAAGGATACATGGCCTTAGTCCTTTACTGAGTAATATTTGTCCGGCCTGTGATACCTAGCAGTTGGGCAGCATTTCCACCGATGACCCTCGTGCGATCCTCCTCGGCAAGTCCGCTAAGAAAGCCGACGGGATCAGGCTCGGCCATGTCGAAGGGATAATCGCTGCCCATGCAAATGCAGTCTGCACCATAGGTTTCGACCAGAAAATCGAGCTGGGCGCGCTCGAACACCAGGGAATCGAACCAAAGCTGTTTCAAATACGACGATGGTGCCCGCGTGATGTGTTGGCGGCAATCCATTCGCGCCCTGAAGGCGTGGTCCATACGTCCGCTATAGGCAGGCAGGTATCCGCCGCCGTGCGCGACGCAAATCTTGAGGCCCGGATGGGCATCCAATACGCCACCAAAAATAAGATGGCTTACGGCAATAGTTGACTCAAGCGGGTTACCGATAAGGTTGTTCAGATAATGGTCGGACAGCCGGTCGCCTGGGGTAAAGCCAAGCGGATGGAGGAACACGAGGATGCCCAGTTCCTCTGCTGCGGCAAAAAAGGGTCGGAACGCCGCGTCGGCAAGATCACGACCCCCTACATTCGTGCCGATCTCAATTCCCCTGATGTTACAATCGCGCACCGCGCGGCGCATCTCTGCGACTGCCATCCCCGGGTCCTGCAAGGGCACGGTGCCGATCCCGACCAACCGGTCTGGTGCCTGAGCCACGGCCTCGGCAATGCCGTCGTTGATCGTTCGCGCCAGATCGCGGCCAAGCTCTGGTGGCGTGAAATAATAATATTGGCCGGGATTGGGACTGAGCGCCTGCACATCCACGCCCAGCCGATCCATGTCTTCGAGCCGCTCAGCGACACCGTTGAGCCGCGATCCGATAGCTGCGAACATCTGCCCGTTGACGGCGTCGGACGCGGCGCATGAGAACGGTAAACCCCTAGGTAGCCCCGGGATTGCCGCGCGCACTGCATCGTCGGCCGCCGCAACGTTGAGGTGCGCGTGGATGTCGACGACCAAGTGTCGCCCCCGTTGCCGCACGATGATCGGTTCGTGATGATTGGAGTGCGCAGATGACATCGCCGCGCCTTCAGGTCGGATCGTTTACGGGGAACGGGCCCCAGTTCCAGTGCCGCCCGCCGGTTTCTTCGGCCACAATGCGGTTGCGCTGGCGACCGAGACCGGTCAGTTCGCCCACCATCTCATCGCCCGGACGCAGCCAGCGATTGCCATGGAAGGCGCCGTTGCCCGGCGGTGACCCGGTCGAGAGCAGGTCACCCGGGACCAGGCGAATACGTTCGGAAGCATAGGACAGGATCTGTTCGGGCGTGAAGATCATATCAGTTACCGGCCAGTCCTGCATCACCTTCCCGCTAACGCTGAGCTTGATGCGGACGTCCTCGAACTTCACGAACTGTTTCGGGACAATGAACGGACCCAGCACCTTGAAGTTAGGCTGGTTCTTGCTCACCCAATCAAACATGAAGCGCACATCGGTGCGGCGGAATTCGTCGACGGTACCGATGTCGTTGATGGCGACATAGCCGGCGATCAGGTCGTTGGCGGCCTCGGGCTGTACATATCTGCCAGTCTTGCCGACAATGACTCCGAGCTCCATTTCCCAGTCAGGATGTTCACCGATCAGCGGCAACGGAACATCATCATTTGCACCGCACAGCGCCGAGTGAAGCCCCGTCCAGAAGAATGGCATCCCTTCGCGCGCGCGCCGGTCGACTTCGACAAGGTTGCGCTGAAAGAAGTCTTTATCGCTCTCGCGAGGCTTGCGGTTGTTTTGGTTGAACTTGTTGTGCGTCATCATCTCCGCGACATGCTGGCGATAATTTGAGCCTGCAAACAGCATGTTGGGATGGGAAACAGAGGGCAATGCTTGCAGCGCAGCAAATTTATGTTGGGTTCCCTCGCGCTTCGCCGCCAGATCGACAAGTTTGTCGAACGACCGATCCCAGTCGTCAAAAATTGCGTGGGTATCATACCATTGGCCCGAAAGATCGAGAACGGTGCCGTCGGGCAGGACCAGACCGGAAAACGGCGCACCTTTGCTTGCGGCATAGGTGCCGATGCCGAAGGAACCCTCGGCAAGGCCTGTGGCGGGATGAAAATCAGTCATGATTCATCCCGTCAGGCGAAGTAACGGGTCGGTTCGTCATCCGACCACTCGTCCATCACCACCGTCGAGATGTCGTGGACGTTGGTCCCATCTGAAGCTCGGAAAAGGTCGGTGTCTGAAAACGTTTCGAACCGCGCGTGATCGGGTGAGCGCCAAACGTCAAACACGTGGCTACCATGGGGATGTCGACCGACGCCCCATATCGACTCGTACTCCTTCGAACCGAGGAAACGATGCGTGCGCTGCTGCGCTTCGAAATCCTGCGCTTCATAGGATATGTGGTGGCATCCGCCGCGCTCGTCCTGCATGAATGCAAGTATGTGGTGATCGACATATTCGTTACCTCGATCGAGCCGGTAAAAGCCAACGATCTGGGCCTGTGGCATTCCCGGAATGTGATAGACGTCGCTACCGATCAGCCCGAGATTGTCGGCATACCAGGCGGTCGAAGCCGCAAAACTCTTTACAAACAGACCGATGTGACCCAGCCGCCATAGCCGCGCCGGACCGCGTTCGCGCGGCAACTGATTTCTGCCAAAGCGCTGCTTGGCGAACGGCGTATTGATGATGAGTTCGGGATAGGGTTCATCCGCCGGGCGACGGATGGACCCATGAACCAGCAGCACCGAGTTTCCGTCGGGATCGGTGAGCGAAACGCAGTCTCCCCCACCGGGCAAGTCCAACCGCGAAATCGAGCTTGCGCGAAGATTGGCGACGGCTTCGTCAAGTGAGGCGCGATCGTCAACCTCAAAAGCAAGGCCAATGAGGCTATCCGTGTCGCCCTTCACAGCAACATAAGCGCATTCGTCGCCTCCACTGGTGCGCAAGACAAGACGTTCGCCAGTCCGCTCTGCTGTTACCAAGCCGAAATCGTGCGCGAATGCTTCCAACTTGTCGAGGTCGCGTACCTGAAATCGGACGTGATGGAGGCCTTTCAGCTTCATATTCTAATATCTCCGAAACAGAATGGTTTGCCGACGCGCTCAGTATCTAGGGGAATTTCAGAACTTGAAGCTGAGCGAGGCACCAAAGGTCCGGAATGCATCAAGCGCATATGATCGCGTCAGAGTTAGCTTTGGCACCGGCTGGCCAAAGTTGTTGCGTGCCGACGCATCGGCGGGGTCTGTCCCGATCGAGGTTGGCATATGGACGTTGGTGCAGTTGCGGCAGAACAGCGAGACGCGAACTGCTTCACTGATTTGAGCACCGATGCTGGCACCGAAGATATCGACCATTGGAATTGTCCCGCCCGGCGTGTCGGCCGGCGAGGACTTCACCGAGCTGCGATGATACCAGTTCCCCTCAATGAACGGCTTCACGCTGCCGGAGGTTGGAAATTCGTACTTCGCCTGCATTGTAGATGTGAATCTAGGTGAATTGGGAAGTCGCAAACCCGACGCGTCGAATGTCGAGACCGTTGCCGTACAGCCGCTCGTCGCCTGAGTCGGATAGCATTGCGCGCCCGGGAAGCTGCCGAACGTGGCCGACAACAGCGACGCGCTGCCGTTTATTGTGAACCCGTCGAACAATCTGGCTGATACGCTTGCCTCAATACCCTTGGTCGTCACTTTGGCCGCATTCAGGATCTGGAATGTCTGGATGATGGGGTCGAAGGATTGTACCTGGAAATTGTCGAACTTGGTCTGGAAAGCCGACACATTCAGCGTCAGTCGCCGATCAAAGAAGCTCGACCGGATGCCGGCCTCCAGCGCTTTCGAAGACTCCTCTTTCACGATCAAGGACGCGGTGAGCACCGGCGACACATCGTTGAAGCCCGGCCCCTTGTAACCGCGGCCGTAAAATCCGTAGAACATTACATCGGGCGTAACCTGATACTGGGCCCCGATTTTCCAGCTGAAATCGGTATTTGAATAGGTCCGGTTAAGCGTTCCGCGCGGCCCGCCAAGATTGAGAAAATAGTTGAACTGGCCTTGCACAAGATTGATCTCGATGTTGTCACGGGTCACGCGACCGCCGGCAAACACCTTCAGCTGGTCGGTGACATTGTAGGTCAGCTGTCCGAACCCAGCGTAGCTCTCCGTATCGAGCACATACGCGTTGTCACGACCGAGGAAGGAAACATTGCTGACTGAGCAAGTCGGCGGGAATGCACCGGGTACCGCCGTCGCGCCGACGCAAAACGGGAAGCCAACACTCACAAACGACGGCACATAATTGGCGCCGCGGATGATATTTGACTGGTCGAGTTTCGATTTGAACAGATAGATGCCCGCTTGACCGCTCAGTCGATTGCCAGAGGGAAGAGCAACGCGGAATTCATTCGAGTACTGGTTGTAGGTGCCGTGCGTCTCGTTGATGCTAGCGCCATCTGCAGTCAGATTATCGATGTCGTACTGCTGATCGATTTTGTAATAGCGCCAAGCCAAGAGATTACTGATTTCGACGCCAGATTCGAGCGTGTAGGCGATGCGGGTCTGTGCGCCCCCTGTCTCGATGTCACGGTAATAGCCAGTTTCACCACCAAACTTAAAGTTGTTGAGGCCGGGGGTAATGCCGTCGGCGGCTAGGGCCGGCGCGTTGACGCTGTTGGCCGCAACATTGGTATAAGGGCGGTCGAATACGCCAGCGACGCCGGTTAATTTGTTATAGTCCGCGATGACGTAGATCGAAAGCGCGTCGCTGGCTTCCAGCAGGTATTTGCCCTTGATCGAAAAAGTGCCGTTGTTGAGGTCAAAACGCGCGCCGGACTTGGGCCGTCCGACATAAGTCATCGCTGGCTCTTGATACGAGTAGAGGGCGTTGATGCGCAGGGCGGAATTGGCTGACACCGGGATATTGAGGGTTTCCTTGACGATGACGCCCTTCGCATCCCCGGACGACTGCGGCCTATCCCGCAGGATCATTTCAAGATCGGTCTTGCTGGAAAACTGGCCAAGCTTGGGCTTGGCAGTGACGATGTTGAGAAGGCCGGCAGACGCGTTTTTGCCGAACAGCAACCCCTGGGGTCCATTGAGAACCTCGACCCGCTCAACATCGTTGAAAAGCGATCCGCCGAGGAACGGACGTCCAAGATTGACCTCGTCGAGTGCCAGCGCGACGCTGGAGTCGATCGTTCCGGCAAAGGCAAGCGTGCCGACCCCGCGGACGGCAAATGTATTGTCACTACCGACTTGCAGCGAAGGTGCCGCGCGCGCAATCTGGGTGAGTTCGTTGATCTGCCGCGATTCAAGCATTTCGCTGGTCACCGCGGTGACGCTTACCGGAACTTTTTGCAGACTTTCACTTCGCCTCTGGGCTGTGACGATGATCTCGCCTGCACCAGCATTGGGTCCAGTCGCGTCTGCCTGTGCTTCCTGAGCCTTCGCGCCAGTTGCTGTGAGTACTGCCAAAATCGCCGTCGATGTCAGTAATGCCTTGTGCATGTCTTCGCCTCCCCATTGTCGAGCTCGCTTCACGGCAAGCCCGTTCCAAGATTCACACTGTGGTTCGCAGATTGAATTAGTTTTGAAAAATGAATTGATTGAATTGCAGGCATAGATAAAAGCTATGGAATGTGGGACGGCCTTTATGCGGTTTGAACGACTCGATCTGAACCTTCTCGTCGCGCTCGACATGCTGCTGGAAACGCAAAGCGTTACCGAAACAGCCAGACGGCTGCACCTCAGCCAACCGTCGGTCAGCGCCGCACTGGCTCGCCTTCGGGACTATTTTGAAGATGATCTGCTGGTTCTCGTTGGTCGCAAGATGTTGCCAACCGCGAAAGCTGAGGAGTTGGCTCCTGCGATAAAGGACATGTTGAACCTCGTCAGGTTCCGGATCATTCACGCCGATGAATATGATCCATCCCAGTCAAGACGGCGTTTCCGGATCGTAGCATCGGACTACGCGTTTGATGTTCTGTTGTCCAAGGTGCTCGCCAAGGCAGAACGGGTGTCTCCAAATGCGGCCTTCGACTTAAGTCCGCCTGGACCGCAAAGGTCGCGACAATTCCTTGACGGTGACATCGACGTCATGATTACAGTCGAGGATTATTTACTCCCCGATCACCCAAGTGAGGTGCTTTTCACCGACGAAGTTGCAGTCATCTGCTGGACCGCTGGCATGTACGCCAGCGGGATAACTGCGGAGCAGTTCCTGCAGGCAAGGCACGTCGTAGCCGTATTCGGACAAGAACAGATGCCCACAGTAACAGAGCTGCATTTCGATGCATCGGGCGCCGACCGTCAGGTCGCCATTCGCGTCCCGAGCTTTGCGGCATTACCTAGGGCAGTTTTCGGAACCAATAGGATTGCCACGATGCACAAACGCCACGCCGAACTCCTGTCTGCGACCCACCCTATTCAAATGCACCCATTACCGATCAACGGCCCAGTGATCCGGGAAATGATGCAGTGGCATAAACTGCGCCATAACGACGCAGGCTTGCGTTGGATGCTAAGCTTGATCCGAGCAGAAGCTGAATGTCTTTGACGAAATTTGCTTCCATTTCATTCGTCCCAGCCATTCTTTTCGAGTTAAATCAGTGCTCCTACGCTAATACTTCAGTTTTACCGGCCCGATAATGCCCGATGGCCGCAATTTTGCACGGGCACCATAAGTCGCCGCCGGTGTCCACGTGATCGGTTTGGCACCTGGCTGCGCATCGCCAATCAGGCGGTTGATCCACAGATTGGCAACGCGCACTTCCAGCCTGTTCTTGCCCGATTTGGCCAGTGCGCCAATGTCGAGATTATACGGGGCGTGCCAAACAGAGCCTGCGCTTTTGCCATTCACAAGTACTTCCGCCATTTCGCTAACCTGACCCAGATCAATCCACAATGACCGCCCGGCTTTCCAGCTTTTTGGTGTGACGAATTGCTTCGAGTAAGTCGCAATTCCCGAGAAATATTTGATGCCCGGATTGGCATTTTCGTTAAGCGGAGCCAGCGTTGGCAAAGTTGCCGTTGCCGGTGCGCCGCGATCCTTTTGGAAGGCGACACCCCATGCACCATCGAGGGCGGCAACAGCGCTCGGCCCGGGCTTCTTGATCGACAACGCATCGGTAACCGCAGCTTTGCGGAACACGACATGGAGCGACTCGTCCGCCGCCAGCGTCAGCGGGATGATGGTCTCGCTATTTTCGATCCGGTAGCTGACAGCCTCCGATTTGCCCGTCTCGGCGCGCCAGATTTCGGGGGCTTTGCCAGTCACGCGGAAGCGCGCTTCGATGGTTTCGGTGCGGTCTTTCTGGTTCACGAGGAAGAAGCTGTCGCCGTCAGCCAGTTTGCGCTGCACAAACGGGATTGCGCTGTCGGCGGCTGCTCCCGAATAATGGAATTGCGGGCCAATGCCGGAGCCGGCGAGAGCACTCTCCAAATCTTTGCTGGCGATAACCTTGCCTTTGCCGAACGGCGTGGCGTCGGACCCCGACCAAAGCCTGGCGGCCAAAGCGGCGTACTCGGCAGCGTCATGCGTCAGGCTGGGGCTGCCTTCCGGTTTCATCCCGATTATTGTGGCCCCGCCTTCGGCGAGTGAGGCGATACGCTTCAGGGTGTTCAGCGTCATCTTGTGCGATGAGCCACCCAGATACATTGCCTTGTACCGGGCGCCGCCCTTTGCAACCAGTTCATTGCCATCGTTTGACAGTGCATCAAACAGCGCGTCATTGTTGATGAAGTCATGCGCGTAGGCGCGCGGCACATCCTTTAACTGGCCGGTGTCCATCAATGCCGTCAACGGTGCTTCTTCGCCATAGAAATAGGCCACATCCGCAGCATTACGTCCCTGTTGCAACATGAACGCGTTGCGCGAAAGATAGTCGACCCACGGCTTTGCCATTTCCGCCCAAGCATCGTGCCGGTTGAAATACTGACCGAAAATAAACAGCGTTAGCCCCGGGAATTTGTCGTCCTTTGGCTGGTGCACCGACGTGTGGACCACCGGTCGGTTGACGCCATTGACGAATTCCAGATCGATAATCCGCTTCAGATATTTGGGCGAATGCGCCCACGGGGCCATCGCCGAGGTCATCGATTCCGCCGCCACCAGATTTTGCCCATAGACATGCGCAACCGAAGCCGCGCCGCGCACATCGACGATATGGCTTGGACGCGGTCCTTAGGCTCTGGAATGAGTCCACATCGCCGACATCGGGACATCGGCATGGCGGCGCATCGCCATATCGTCGCTGATCGACGGACGCCCATTTTCCAGCGCCTCGCCGTAAACAATCAGCCCCTGCTTGTGCGCTACATCGGCAACGGTGCCATAATGCTCGCTTGCCATCAGGTCGGCGAGCGTGCGGCGATAGTCGTAGAGAAACTTGTCCGACTGTTCACGTGAGCCGATGATCGTGCCGGTCAAAGCAGGCATGAACGGCATCGGATCATAACCGCGCAGCTTCTTGAATTGCTCGACCATCTTCGGCGTCCAGTTAGCCGCACCGACTTCAATCGAGTCAGTCAGGATCGCGCGAACGCCCTTCTTGCCAATCATGTCCGCACCCGTCGTATCGCGGTACATGCCGAGATAGGTATCCATGTAGCGGCGCACGGCGGGGCCGTCGAACTTGTCGACCTCAAGACCTGTAGCTTCGGGTAGGGCTGGATGGTTGGTGGTGCCCAGCAGCGAATGGCCGAGCCGGAGCACACGCCAGTTGCTGCCCTTGGGAGGTGTCCAGTCGAGCGTGCCATCGAGCTTCATCTTATCAGTGATGTCGATGACTTTCGCCGGATCGATGCCCGCGCTTTCGCCGATGCCTTTGCTGAGCGCGTAAAAATCAGGTTCGAGCTCAAATGCTGCTTTGGATTCGTATCGGTCGACGCGCGCTTCGGCCGACAGACGGAAATCGCCAAGGCGGATCGGGCGCTGCATCGCGTCTCCCAGCGCTGCCAGCGAACTCAAATCGAGCCCTTCTTCGGGCGCACTCATCCCGGCAATACCAAATTTGCCCGGACCAAACACGGCGCGAAAATGGCGTGCGGTCACAGCATCAAAGCTAACCGTTGTTGGTACCGCATGGACCACAAAATCGGCAATTTTGCGCCAGCTCTTGCCATCATCGCTAGCTTCCAAATGCGCGCTGGTGATCGAACCCAAGAACATTGCCGACGCACCGGGCAGGAATATCGACGCGGATCGCATCATCTGCGGCGATCCATAATCCAGCGCTACGACCGGATCGGCGCCTTCACGTTTGAACTCGATGGCGGTTTCCAGATCGCCGTCCTGAAACACAGACAGGTCAACCGGCGCACCAGCCAGATTGGTTGCTTTAGGGGTTGGAACAGATCCCGTCGCCGCTACCGGAAACGCCAGCACCGCGACGTCGCCGTAATGCTGCCATGTAAGAGGATTGGCCTGGCCACTCATCGCTTCCCCAATCCCCAAGGCGCGCTTCGCAGTGAGAAACGGGCCGGTATTAGAGGGCGGTGCCGCTAGTCTACCGTTAAACCGCTTCCCCCCGTCAACGATGTTTCGCTCCAAACCAGCTTCTTCAAAGCATCGGCTTCAGGCACCCACGGCCCGCCGGTTTCCGACCAGCCGGGCGAAGCCGCGATGGCCAACTCTAGCCCGCGCTTTTCTGCCTCCTTTGCTGTGAAGTTAAACGCCTTTTTCCACTCCGGCGTCATATAAACCAGCCGTTTTTCCACAATCTGCGGGGTTTGCAGATTGGCATCGAAATTCTGCAGCCCGCCGATGCCAATCCGCTGCATCCAAGCCAGATCGTTGGCGATGCCGTCTTCGGAAATATTACCGTTCATCCAGTGCCACCATACGCGCGGGCGGGCGGACTGCGGCGGGTCGCTAAACTGCGCTTCAAGCGAGAGCGATTCTGCGTCATGAATCACTTTAGCTTCATCGGCACACGCAGGTGAAACACCCAAAATTGTGGCCGATATCAATGCTGCGCGCAAAGCCAATATCCGTACCGAGTTAATCATTAGAATATCCTCTCAATTCGCACCGGCAGCCATTCTAGACAGCCAGGAATTTTTACTACGAAAGGCTTCAGCCAAAAAGATGCAGACCTAAGTGCGAAAATCATCGCTGAAAATTGGCACTGATTTTTACCGCACGGAAGCACAATTTAGCTCCCTTTTCGTGCCTAGAACGCATCCGCCATGCGCGCGGTTGCGGTGCGGCGAGCGATGATTGGTCGCGTGTGGCGCCACTGCCTTCGACCGCCTAAGCTTCGGCGCCAAGGGCAGACGCCACATTTTGCCAATCCTCGATTGCGCTGAGCATGGTCGCTGCAACCTGTGTTTCGGCGTAACGCGTGCCATCGCTGCTGACGATAATCAGCCTATCATCGGGCGAACCATTTTTCAGAGTTGCGAGTTTCATGATCTATGCCTCAAAAATCGCAACCGCACGCGTCCAACCCGCCGATGCGCCCCGAATTTTGTGCGGGAAACAAGAAACGGTGAAACCAAATGGCGGCAACACTTCAAGATTGTGCAGCTTTTCGAGGTGGCAATAGCCGATGTCGCGGCCTGCCTTGTGCCCTTCCCAGATCAATGACGTATCGCCGGTCTCTTTCACTTTTTCGGCGGTGTAAGTGAACGGCGCATCCCAACTCCACGCGTCGGTGCCTGTCACGCGCACGCCGCGCGTGGTAAGATACATCGTCGCTTCATAACCCATGCCGCAGCCGATATTGACAAAGTTCGGATTGCCGACGGCTTTCCCTGCTGCGGTGTTGACCAACACGATGTCCAGCGGCTGGAGTGTGTAGCCGATGCGGTCCAGCTCGGCCTCGACCTCTGCGGCGGTGACGACATGGCCATCGGGCATCGCGGTAAAATCGAGTTTTACGCCGGGGCGGAAGCACCAGTCCAGCGGCACTTCGTCGATTGTCATGGCTGGCTTGCCGCCATTCCCGTCCAGTGCATCTTGGGTCGGATGAAAATGCCAAGGCGCATCCAGATGCGTGCCGTTATGCGTGGTTAATGTGACGATCTCGGCAGCGGCAAAGCCCGCGCCGTCTGGCGTCTGCTCAGCCGTCACACCCGGGAAGAAATGGCCGAGTTCGGTCAGTGTTTCACCGTGCGTTTGATAGGTAATCTTTGGACGCATGAATGGCGGATCGGTGATGACATCATTTTCGAGGAAAATCGAAAGGTCGACGAATTGACGGGCCAATTTATTGTCCTTTGTGTAGGATCGAAGGGGTGGTGCGAATTGCACTCATCCATCGATCCAATCATATTTCAGCGGCTTTTCACGGCCTGCAAAGCGGTCGATGTGCCTTTCCAGCGCGCTTTTCAGGCCGTCGCGCTAACCATCGGCACTGGCGTTGACCATGCATACCAAATTTTCACCTTCGAGAGCCAACGTGACCTCAATATTAGTCGGCCAATCCACCCCGCGCTTATCTTTGGCAAAAGTGATTTGGTCGGGCATGTTATCGAAGAGAACCGGCAGATTGTGTTCCCAATGCTTGCAAGCCTGTTGCAGATATTTGCTTGCACTTGCCGTCGGTATGCGGGCGGTGGCGATATCGATCATGATGTCCGCCCGCCGAGCGTTTCGGCAAACCAGTCAGCAATATAATCGCGACCGAACGCCATATTATCAGCGCCAACATGCTCGACACCGCCTTCGCGGTCGGTAAAAATTTTCAGTTCGCGGCGCGGGCTGTTGGTCAATTGTTCATAGGCCTGATGCGCATATTCAACACCGATCTGCCGGTCGTTCGCGCCGTGCGTGACCAGAAACGGAACCTTGATGCGGGCCATATGGCCGTTGAGGTCCATGTCTTTCGTCTTCGCGTGAAAATCCTGCATGTCAGTCGCGCCGAACACCCACATCACATGCGCCCAGTAATGCGGCACAGGGTTCTCGCCTTCGCGCCGCAAACGTTTTTGCTGCACCTCGGCCCAATTATGGTTCGCACCCCAACACGCGCCCGAGGCAAAGCGCGGTTCATACGCCACAGCGCGCGGCGCATAATGCCCGCCGAGTGAAATGCCGGTCATGCCAATGCGTTTTGCATCCACGTCTTTTTTGGTTTCAAGCCAGTCGACCGCTTTAGAGGCCCAGTGCTCGCTATACGGCGTGGCAGGCTGGTTTTGCAGGCGCAACGTCTCGCCCGTTCCCGGCTGATCGACGCACAAGGTCGAAACCCCCCTCCGCGCCAAGGCATGGGGCAATCGCGACCAGTACAGCAGTTCCTTGTTGCTATCGAGGCCGTTGCAATAAACCACTGTCGGTTTCGGCCCATCTCCCGGTGCGCGCGTCCAGAGCGCCGGCATAGTGCCATTGGGTAGCGGAATTTCGACCCGCTCGCAGTTGAGATTGCCCAGCATCGTAGCGCGGTCAAAGCAGTTCCGCGCGCGCTGGTAAGTTTCGATCCGTCCCGCCGTTCCCTGCGCCTGCATTCGCTCACCATTCAGCAAATACAGCGCTGCACGTTCAAGCTTTGTTCCCGCCGAAAAATTGCGTTCCGCAGCTTCATCTACGGCAGCAAGTTCGATCAGCGTATCCGCCTTGGCCATCCACGCCTGCATGAATGCTTGCGTGCCATTATCAGCGCTGCTTCCTGCTGCATCCTTGGCTGCCGCGATGATATCGACGATTTCGCCAATCTGCGCGCCCGATTCCATCGCAATCGCAACCGACAGGTTCCAGATATAATTGGGGAATGGTTCGAATAGCGCCATACGCTAAACTCCCGCTGGTTTGAATAGCCCCGCGTCGGGCGCGGGGTGCGGCATGGTTTGTGGTCCACCAACGCCAATCTGCCATTGGTCCATGACACCGGGTCCCGGAACATGCACTTGCGCTTCCCAAGTCGCGTCATCGACCTGTTCAAGCTCCGACGTATATTCGACGGCAAAGCCAGCGGGTGTGGTGAAATAGCTGAACGTATTATTGCCAGCCGTATGCCGTCCGGGGCCCCAGCGAATGTCTGTACCCTGCTGTTTCAATCGGTGGATGCCGCGCATCATATCATCGACGCCCAGCACGTCATAGGCGACATGGTTGAGGCATGGCGGCCCAGGCAGAAACGCCAACCGATGATGCCATTCGTTGCAGCGCAGGAAGCACATAAAGTCACCGAGCCAGTCGCTCACCTTAAACCCGAGCACATCGACAAAGAACTGCACCGCTGCTTTGTGGTCCGGCGAATGGAGTACGATGTGGCTGATCTTTTGCGGGATACCCTCCCAGCGCTGCATCTCGCGCATGGGGCCACACGCGACATTAGAGGAGATTTCAAACGGCAGGCCGTCGTGGCTGAAAAAGCGGAAGCCATAGCCTCCGCCGAGCGTTTCAAGTTCCTTTGGCGCAAAAACGATGCGGCAACCGGACGCGACGATTTTATCATGCAATATGTCAACATCGGCGCGGCTGTCGGCAGCCAGCGCGATAATGTCGATGCAGTTCTGATCCGACGCACGCAGGCGCACGACGTACAACTCGTCATGACCCTCGGCGGCAAAGTGCAACATACCGTCTTGCTCGCCCGCTTCGCGTAAACCCCAGGTGTTCCGATAGAATGCACCTTCGGCCGCAATGTCAGTCACAGCGTATCCGACGTACCGGATTTCGCTTACTTTCGCCATTTGGTATCTCCTGAATTGAAATGTGTGGCGCTCATATGGGTTGCGCAATCTGTTCAAACATTTCGCGGGTCGCAGTGGCGTTTTCGATCAACGGCCCCTTGCCCAATTGTCCAAAGCAAATCGCCTTTGACGCTTCGACAATATATCGGCAGCGCTCGTACCGGCGTTCTCGGAAACGGATGAACGCCCCTTCGATGGTGTCGGCAGCTGCCAGTTCTTCGGCAAGCACGATCGAGTCCTCGATCGCCATCCCCGCGCCTTGGCCCAGATGCGGCGTTGTGGCGTGGACGGCGTCGCCCAACAAAACCACACGGCCCTTATGCCAGTCGCCGGTAAGCAACAGGCATTCAAGCGGTTTATACACCACCTCGTCATTGTCGGTAATCTGTTCGGCAAGCGCGCGGATCTTGGGTGCGGGCAACTCACTAAGCTTTGCCCGCATCGACGCCGCAAGTGTGCCGCGTTCGTAATAGGGATTACCCGGTTCCGGCGTGGTAATGTACATATACATCAGGGTGTCGGAGAGCGGCACAAGACCAAGCCCGGTCTTTCCTTCGTAAACTGACAGCCCGGTAACGTCTTCGGTACGCGGAAAATTATAGCGCCAAACTGATTGCCCGGTGAATTCGGGCTCGGGTGCATCCGGGAACAGCATCTGGCGCGTTTGTGAATAGAGTCCATCCGCACCGATCACGAGGTCGTAGCGACCCTCTGTGCCGTCGCTGAAAAAGGCGGTGACGCCGTCCGCGTCATCGTCCAACCGCTTAGCCGTCAGGCCAAGACGCACCGTTGCCCCCGACCCGATAGCCCGATCGCCCAGAACCTTATGGAGCGCGCGACGGCCGATGCCGACGTTTGATGGATACTCAGGGACCAACTTGGGCGTCGGAATTTTCGCAACAGAAACGCCGGTCGGGATGAATATCTCGACATGGTCGAAGCCTAAACCCGCCTCGATATAATCGTCGATCAACCTAAGCTGCTTCATCGCGCGGATGACATTGCCCTGTTGAATGATCCCGACCCCGTAAACAGACCAAGTCGGATCGCGTTCGATGACATCAACTGAATGGCCTTGTTGCCGCAAGGCGATTGCTGATGTCAAACCACCGATGCCGCCGCCTATAATCAGGATATTCAGATTCTTCATCTTTGGGCTTTCGCTAGGCTGGTTGCCTGCTGCATCACATTAGACATTAAAGTCCGTTCCGCTTGGCGATTTTGGCGAAAACCGTTGCACTTGGTTTTGGTGTGCGCCGGAACGTCTTGCGGTCGACACCGCACAAACCGAATTTGGGGCCATATCCAAACACCCATTCGAAATTATCGAGCAGCGACCAATGGATATAGCCAATAACCGGAACACCATCATCCATCACGTCGCGCAGATGCGTAAGCGCTGCTGGGATAAAGGCTGCCCGATGCGTATCATCAGCCGTTCCAATGCCATGTTCGCTGACTAGCACCGGAACGCGCGCCACGTCCCAAGCATAACGAACGGCACCTGATAGCGATGCCGGGTAGATTTCAGCACCCAATGTCGATTTGGGCGCGTCATCGGCAACCGGCATTTGGCCTTCGGAATTGATCCGCGCGCGTTCGTAATTTTGCACGCCAACGAAATCGTCATCGCGCGCCACCTCCAGCCAGGGAGCATAGCAATCAAGTCGCTTTGCATCGCGCCGACTATTTGGGCCAATCGCCTGATCGTCTTCGATTGCAAGGCTGACCCCCACGGGCAGATTTGACCGCACTGATTTGATCGCAGCCTTACCCATCCGGTGCGCATTAATCATGATTGGCAACATCGCGTCGGTCTGCGCTTCGTTCTCGATGAACTGGCTGACAAATGCGGTGCTATTATAGGCTTTCGCTGCAGCAGCCATGACGGCGTCGTTGTTCGCAAACACAATCGGTGGAAGTTTGAAACGCAACATCCGCATCAGATTGGGTTCATTCAATGTGATGGCACTTTGTATGCCATCGCCAAGATGCTTTGCCGCTCGCTCGCAATAACGGGCGAACAGCTTTGCGGCATCTGGATTTGTCCAGCCACCCATCATTGCAAACCAGCGCGGGCAGGTAAAATGATTGAAAGTAACAACCGGTTTCATCCCACGGGCGAGACAGCCATCGATCATCGCCTTGTAATGATCGAGCATCGCCACCGAAAACTGGCCGGGGACGGGCTCGATGCGCGCCCATTCCAGTGAAAACCGATAGGTGTTGAGCCCTAGGTTGCGAACAATATCAAGATCGAGCGGCCAGCGGTGAAAGCTGTCGCAAGCATCGCCCGATGGTTCACGGAATGCCGAGGGCGTTATATGTTCCAACGCCCATGTGTCGCTGTTGCTATTGTTGCCCTCGACTTGATGGCCGGCGGTTGCAGTCCCCCATAAAAAGCCTTTGGGGAACGAGCGAGTGGTACGAGCGGCACGAGCAGCGACGGCGTTGGCCGTCAACATACCCGCCGCAGCCCCTGTTGCCAGAAATCTGCGACGACCCAAATTCATCATCGTTTCCTCCAAGACAACATCAGCCTGCCTGCCTGTTTGCCAGCCCTAAAATTTAAAACTCAACGCGTCGCCCGCTGTGCCGTGACGATGATTCCACCGGGTACTTGCTCGGCTTCAGACGCTGCACTTGATGTCTCGGAAGTTTTCTGCGCCCTCATCTGGATCGCGGTTTTCCCGCGTGACAATAAAGTGTCATAGCATTTGGCATAATGAAAATGAACTGTATTTATGAATATACATTCATGATATGAATACCTGATGCGATTAGACAATTTTGATCTCAACCTTTTGGTGGCGCTTCATGCGCTGTTGGAAGAATGCAATGTCACCCGCGCGGCGGCGCGTTTGCACCTGTCCCAGCCTGCAATGAGCGCAGCCTTGCGGCGTCTGCGTATCGCTTTTAATGACGATATATTGGTTGCTCACGGCAAGACCATGGTTCCGACATCGCATGCGCAATCGCTGGCGCCGATCGTCGCGCAGGCATTGGTTTCGATGCAGTCTCTGGTTTCCAGCTCGACAGTATTCGATCCACTAACCTCGCAAAGACTATTTCGCATAGCTGCGTCCGATTATATTTCGACCGTATTGATCGCGCCATTGTTGGCGGAACTTGAGGCCGACGCACCGTCGGTACGATTGGAAATTACTGCTGTTAGTGTCGACAGCCTACCAATGCTCGAACGCGGCATGATAGATTTCATGCTCACGCCCGAGCAATTCCTGTCACCGATCCATCCCAAACACTTGCTTTTCGAAGAACGGCATGTTGTCGTTGGATGGGCAAATAATCCGGTGTTCAGCCGGGCATTGACCGAAGATGCATATTATTCCTGCGGGCATGTCGCTGTTGAAATTGCCGGTCGGCCGAGTTTTGCCGAGGAAAGGCTGAGATCGGGCGGAGACCGCCGGAGGATCGAACTGGTCGCGTCCTCGTTCACTATGGTGCCTTGGATGCTGCCCGGGACAGGGCGGTTGGCGATCATGCACGAACGGCTCGCAAACGTCATGCTCCCGATCTTGCCACTCGCCGTTGCGCCGCTACCCTTCGCAATGGCACCAATGCGCGAGATGATACAATTCCACAACGCCCGAAAAACTGACGGAGGATTGCAATGGGTCTTGCAGCGTATCAAACGGCAAGCGGAGGTTGGGACTGTCCGTTGGCGCAAGAACATCCGATAACATGACGCCAGCGGCGGCTTGGTCAGGTTTTGAACTATGCTGAATCACAGTGTTGGGCGTTTATCCCCTTCGCATAGGTAACTGACTCTTGGCCACGACCGTTTAGGTTCTGTGTGCGAAATGGGGGAGCAATGGCAGATTTAGCCGTCGATACCGCAGCGCCAATTAGCCTATATCTTGATCTCGAACCGCGCGAGGCACAGCGCATCGTGCGGGGTTGCCGTCCTTCGGGAGTTGAAGGCCAGCGAACCTCATCAAAACATCTCGATCTGGTTGCGCGCGGCGGTGTCGAACAGGCCGTGGTCGATCGCGCGCTGCGGCTTCTTCGGCAGCAACGGCGCGTCGGCGCGTAGCGCCAGCCGTTGCGCGGTCGTGATCGGCAAGACGCCCGCGACCAAGGTTTGGATGCCGATAGCCGTCACCTCTGCCTCGAACGTCGGTGGCGCGATTGCTGGTGATGTGGCGACATTCATGCCGCGCGCGCCAGTTCGAGCGCGGGGGCAAACGCCAGCAGATAATCGGCTGCCTTGCTGGCCTCACTGGCAGCTTTGAAGATGGCGCGGCTGTCCTCGCGCAGCACGGCAAGCCAAGACCCCAGATAATCGGCGTGACGGACAGACGGCACGATACCGAGCGACGCACACAGATAGGCCGATGCCAGTTCGGCGCACAGTTCCTCGCGGGCGCAGGCGGGACATCTGCGCTGTAAGCGTCGGGCAGCCCGTCGCACTGTGGGACATTGAACACGACGAACCTTTTGAGGAACAGCACCGAACGCGCGTCGTCTCCCGCCTCGCCAGCCCACGCCTTCTCCGCCACCAGTTTGGCGATGATGCGCGCTATGACCTCGTCATATAGCGAAACACGCGTCTCGCTTCCGGCCCGTGCCTCAACGCGGGCGCGCGAAGCGCGCCGCCCATCCCCCTCTTCGGGGATCGGCCACAGAAACGCCGGCGCACCGCGCCGCCCACAAACCGACAATGCGGCTATTGCAACATCCGCGACCAGCGGATGATCGCGAAAACCAAAAGATCGCACTCTGAAAGAGGCGACAGCAAAAGCGCCTGTGCGGGATTGGCCGCAGGCGTTCCAAAATGCGATTGCCAATTCCCGTACGGGGATTCACAGGCCAACATGACAACCGCGTGGTTGTCACTTCGCTATCACGAAGCGAGATCTGTTCGGTCCGCCATGCTTCGCTCAGGCACGATCTTCGCCACCGTGCGGTGGCTGACCGGATCGTGCTGAAAGGCAGCTGGTGCGGGCGGTGGGAATCGAACCCACACGGGCATAAGCCCAACGGATTTTAAGTCCGTTGCGTCTACCGATTCCGCCACGCCCGCGCTCCGACAGCTTCCTAACGCCTGCTGTCCATCAAGCCAAGGGAAACGCGACTTGCCCCCGTGCGCGCTCCGCCCCTATGACAAGCGCAAGGGGAATGCCATGACTGCACCGACCGTATCACTTGATCCCAAACGCGACCGGCTGGTCATTGTCGCGTCGTCGCTGGGCACGGTTTTCGAATGGTATGATTTTTTCCTTTATGGAATTTTGGCTGCGCTGCTCGGCAAGCTGTTTTTCCCGTCGGACAACGCGACGGCGGCCACCTTGGCATCGCTGGCGGCGTTTGGTGCAGGGTTCGGGGTGCGACCGTTGGGGGCGATCCTCTTCGGCTATTTCGGCGATAAAATTGGCCGAAAATATACATTCCTGGTCACCATCACGCTGATGGGCGGCGCGACAGCGGCGATCGGGTTTCTGCCGACCTATGCGACGGCGGGCCTTTGGGCTCCTGCGCTGCTTGTTGGCATGCGGCTGCTTCAGGGCTTGGCCCTCGGTGGCGAATATGGTGGTGCGGCAATTTATGTCGCCGAACATGCGCCCCAGAACAAGCGCGGGCAATATACCAGCTGGATTCAGGTATCGGTTGCGGGTGGGTTTCTGCTCTGCGTGGTCGTGGTGCTCGCATGTCGGCATTCGATGAGCACCGCAGATTTCGAAGCGTGGGGTTGGCGCATACCATTTCTCGCATCGCTGCTCATGCTGGCAATCTCGCTTTATATTCGCATGAAATTGTCTGAAAGCCCGGTCTTCAAAGCGATGAAAGCGGCGGGCACGACATCGAACAATCCGCTGCTCGATTCATGGCGGCATCCCGGGAACAAGGGCCGCATCCTGACCGCATTGTTCGGAGTCGGGGCCGGACTGACAGTCATATATTACACGTCGCAATTTTATACGCTCTATTTCCTTCAGGGAACGGCGCGCGTGCCCGAGGAAGAGGCTTTGCTGTACATGGCGGTCGGTGCCGTGCTGGCAGCACCATTTTACGTGCTGTTTGGGGCGCTGAGCGACCGGATCGGGCGCAAGAAGCTCCTGCTTGTCGGCTATGCGCTGTCGATGCTGTTCACCTTCCCATTATTCCACATGATGGCCGATGCGGCGAACCCGGCACTGTCCCGTGCCACGGCAGCGTCACCGGTAAAACTCGAATTGCCGCCGTGCGATTTCAGTGTCTTTGCGCCGAAGCAGACCACCGATTGCGGCAAGGCGCTGGCGTATATCGCGAAACGGGGGATCAGCTACACCAAGGTTGCGCCCTATGCCGACGGGCAGGTCGCGCTTCAGGTTGGGCAGAACCGGATCGCCGGGTTCGATGACAAGGCGTATACGGCGGCGCTTGTTGCGGCGGGTTATCCCGATAAGGCGGATCCGAACGAGAAGCAGCCGTGGAAAATCATCCTCGCCATTGCGCTGCTGATTGGCCTGTCAGCGATGACGTACGGACAGGTTGCGGCAATCCTTGTCGAGATGTTTCCCGCGCGCATCCGCTATACATCGATGTCGATCCCCTATCACATTGGCACGGGCTATTTCGGCGGGTTTCTGCCGTTTATTTCGCAATATATCGTTGTGCGGACGGGCGATGCTTATGCGGGGTTGTGGTACACCGTTTGCGTCGTCGCAATGGCGTTTGTCGTAAGCGCAATCTGGTTGCCCGAAACGGCAGGCAGGGCGTTGGACGAGGACGTTTGAGCGCAGCGCTTCGTCTCCGGCTTGATGGCGATGCGCTGGTTGCGAATTGGCGCTGGCTGAAGGCGCAATCGGGCGCGGCCGCTTGTGGCGCAGCGGTCAAGGCCGATGGTTATGGCCTTGGCGCGCGTGGAGTTGTCCAGCGTTTGGCACGGGCAGGGTGCCGCGATTTCTTTGTGGCGACATGGGATGAAGCGGTTGCCTTGGGCGATCTTCCCGAAGGGTGTGCTTTGTCGGTGCTCCACGGTGTTCGTGACGAGGATATGGCGGTAGCGCTGGTATCGGCGGCGCGGCCCGTGTTGAATACCCCGGCACAGGTCGCGCGGTGGCGCGAAACAGGGCGACCCTGCGACGTCATGATCGATACGGGGATGAACCGGCTTGGCCTTGCGCCAACCGATGACCTGGCGGGCCTGAACATCGACACACTGATGAGTCACCTTGCCTGTGCGGATGAAGGCAGCGCGATGAATGCGGCGCAGCGGGCGGCATTTGCCGGATCGACTGCCAATGCAAAGCGCCGCAGCCTCGCCAACTCGGCGGGAGTTTGCCTTGGCACCGACTATGCTTTCGACCTCGCGCGACCAGGCCTTGCGCTCTATGGCGGCATTCCGCGCGTCGAAGCCGTGGGTCACATCGTGCAAGTCGCTTATCCAGAAGCCCAGATCGTTCAGCGCCGCCGCGTCTGCGCGGGTGATACCATCGGTTACGGCGCAACCTTTGTGGCTGGTCGCGATACCGACGTCGCCATCCTCAACATCGGTTATGCCGACGGCTATCTGCGCGCGTTTGCCGCGAACGGGACAACAGGGCAGGGGCGCTTTCCGCTGCTCGGCCGCGTGTCGATGGATTTGATCGCTATTGATGTCGGTTCAGCACCGTCACTTGGCGAGGGTGACTGGGTTGGGATCGATTATGACTTGCCGACCGCAAGCGCCGCCAGTGGGCTATCGCAATACGAATTGCTGACGGGGTTGGGGCGACGGTTTGAACGGATTTGGGGGTAAAAAAGGGGAGTCGTCAGTTTATTGCCAACGACCCCGACGGTTCAAGCGAAGCTTTAGAATTTAATTGTCGTTGCAAACTGGAAACGACGCCCGATCTGGTCGACATACACCCCGTTATACAGACCAGTGTCTCCCGCAAAGTTCTTGTCGGTCAGATTGTTGACGACCAGCTGGACACGAAAATTCTCGTTAATGTCAGCACCAATCGTGTATTCAAAAGTGCTGAAAGCCGGATAAACAACATTCGGAAAATTCTCGACTGTCGATGGAAGGCCCGCAGTAAATAATGATGTCTTCGACTGCCAGTTCCATGTCAGTTGCGTGTAGAAACCGCCCTTCTCATACCGTGCTTTTCCTTGCACTTCCCACTTTGGCCGGAAGTAACTGCCAGCCGATTCTAGAACATCGCTGAAGTTACCCGCCGCGCTTTCGGAAAAGCGAATCAAGTGATAGGCACTGCCATTCAATTTCATCGTGCCGAGATCGCTTGGCAGGTCGAACTCAAAACGACCGGCAAAGTTCAGCGCGCGAATTTGAGTTGCTGCCAAGTTGATGAAGCCCGATCCGAAACCCGGAGCAACTTGGAAATCGCCGCCGCGTGTAAAAAAGCTGCAGGTATTTGCACCCGTTTGCGCCGAAGAGTCCGGGAAAGTTCCGCTGTCGTAACAAAATTGAAGTGCTTGAGCGAGTGAGGTCGGCTGGATGATGTTCGACAAGTTCAAGCGCACATAGTCTGCGGACAGCGACAATTTCGGGATCCGCCGTGGTGTCAAAACGACACCGGCTGTCGCACTCTTGCCGCGCTCCGGCGACAGGCCCGGTGCACCAGCAAAACTGCCGGGCAACGCATTCGGATTGGGAATGTAAGTCGACAGAAACGCATCTGCCGTCGCGGCGCTTGATGCCAAGCCTGATGCAATCACTGCTGTTCGGCAGTTTGCTAGGCGATTGGCGGCGCTAGAACCGGAATTGATCTGGGTTGGGCCGCAGGGATCAGTCGGTGTCGCAAATGCGGGCTGTCCACCAAGGAACAACTCGACAATCGACGGCTGTCGAACCGATTGCGTGATATTGCCTCGGAAAGAAATGTCGCGCGTCGGGCGCCATGTCCCACCGATCGACCAAATTGTTTCAGGTCGACCGGTCGATTTTGGCGACACGATGTTGCCTGCCAAGTTGCGATAACTTCCTGCACTGCCGTCCTGACGCGAAACACGAATGGCTGGATTGAGCTCGAGCTCACCAAAAAACGACAGGAAATCCTTGCCAAAGATCGGAATGCGGGCTTCGCCGCCAGCTTCCCAGACAGTGATTTGTCCCGAAGTTTGAGCCGATGGTGCCGCCCGGCCACGCCCGAGACGATTAAGTTCGCTCGACGTGAAATCCAATTGTTCTTTGCGGTATTCGGCAGCGCCCGAGACGCCCAGTGGCCCCGCTGGCAGATCAATGAGTGATCCCGTCAATGATGCTTGCGCAAACAACTGCTTCGATACGTTAGTGAACAACACATCCTGCCGCACATATGCCTTCGATGCTTCGGACATTTGATTATAGCCGAACGGGTTCAGCGGCGCACAACGGTCAATCATGGTCTGAGTGATTGTTGGCGTGAAGACAGTCTCGGTAGGGATACCGCCCACACCCGGCACGCGCGTTAGGTTGGCAACGGTCGCGATTGGTGTTTTGCCCAGATATTGTGTCGGGAAAAGCTGCGACCTGCAACGGATCGTACCGTTGATGTCCCGCGCAACGTCCAGCGCAAGCTGATATTCAATATCGTTGATTTGTGTTGTTTGGGTATTTGCTTTCACGCGACCATAGTTGACGGACAATTCTGCTTTGAAATCACGACCAAAAATCACCGATTCTGACCGAATTCCGGCAAGAAGACGCAGTGTTTCCGCGCGATTGACGACGGGGTTATCGCCAAAAATATCCTGGTTCTGGCGTGTCAGAGCAAAGCTGCCTCCGCGCGTTGCAGCATTGATACCGACTGCGTTAAGCGCTGTTAAATCGGCGGCATCCAGAAACGGGTTATTCACGTTCAGTACGAGCGCGTTGTTTTCACCACCCTGTGAAATGAAGTTCTGGCTGGGAGAGTTCCGCAGCGCAACCGACTTCACCGACGAATAAACATTTTCGGTAAAGATGGTGATCTCCGGCGTAATGTCGAACCGGCCATTGAAATTCGCAATGTAGCGATCTTGTTGCGTGCGCAGTACAATGTTTTCGATTGACCGGGAAAACCCGCCATTCGATCCCGGCGCTTGCGAAATAGTGCCGAGAGTCGTCGGCGTCAAAGTTGCCGCGGTGTAAGGGCGGACATTCCCATCTGGCGTAAATTCGAGCGGAACTGCGACAAATGGAAGCACTTGGTTCAAGGGAACCTGAGCCCCCGCGACGGTCACCAGTGTTGTGTCTGTGTTCGCAACACGGGGAACGCCGGGAATGAACGTGCCAATGAAGGCATTCACATTTACGTTCGGATTTGACGTAAAGAACTCGCGCGCCGTCGGACGGTTTTTTTGCAGAACATTAACAGCGAGTGTTGCCAGTTGCGTGGCATAAGTAGCGGCAGTCACGCCAGCGCCTTGTGCAGGAGCGGTAATCCCAAACTGGGTAAAGACCTGCGTCGCCGTCACACCCGCAGGCAGTGCAGTCGGTGCAAATGTTGTGATCGGCAACCCAGTGATCGGTGTCGTGCGCCCGTTCAGGCCATTGCCCGAAATGAGCGTTGCGCCTGGCAAGCCGTTTACCAATTGAACTGCTGTATTGAAGAAGCTGAGGTTTTGCGTCGCGACGGTGCCCTGCGGCGAGGCAACGGTCAGGCCAACCCCGCCAAGGCCGTTATCGAACGAGATAAAGTTGCTGGTGCGCAGCGTTGCGCCCGCGCCCTGCGTAATTGGCGCATAGGATGGGTTTGGTGTTGCCAGCGTATTCAGGATGGTGCCGTTGAACGAAAGCGTCTGGTTGACGAAGCCTTCGCCATAGGCCGTTGCTGGAACACCGTCGTCCGAGTTGCGTAAAAATGCACCGTTGTTGAGTGCGGTGACGTCGATAACTGCAGGCACAAAAGCACCATTTCTTGACGCGCCGTTTGCGAAGTTGCCGACGGTGCTGGCGCGGCGTAGGCGAAAGTCGCGTGCATTGGCCTGAAGACCAGCTGTCCGGTTGTATTCACCTGAAACCGTGAGGTTCAGCCGGTCGTCAAGCAGGTTGACACCAGTTAGCAACGTAATCGTCTGTTGAGGCGCATCGCCGCGGCCGGTCAAACCGGCCAGCGCCGTGAATCGCGTTCCCTCGAAATTATCCTTCAGGATGTAATTCACAACGCCCGCAATGGCATCTGCACCATAGGCCGCTGCACCGCCGACCGTAACGACGTCAATGCGATCAATGAGCGCGGCTGGAATCGTACTGACATCAACTTGGCTGCCCGTCGCGTTGCCTTCGACAAAAAGTGAGGCCGCGTTGCCGGACACATAACGACGTCCGTTGACGAGTGTCAGCGTGCGCGGCGTCCCAAGGTCAAGCAAATCTACAAAAGCAACGCCGAGGCTTGCTGTCTGTCCGCCATTGTTGCCGGTCAAAGGGTTCGAGCCGGGCCCGACCAATGGAATATCGTTCAATACTTCAAGCGCATTAGTGAAACCGCGGCTGCGAATTTGCTCGCTTGTGACCTGCACACCGGGCAGCACACCTTCAAATTCCGGACGTGGAATACGCGACCCTGTAACAACGATTGTGCCTTCGTCCGCTTCGGGTGACGATGTTGCAGCGGGCTTTGCCGACGCGGAAGTCGTCTGCGCATGAGCAGCATGTGGTACAATTACAGCAACACCAGCAAGCGCTGTCGCGCTCAAGAAGCGGAAAGATTTCACGAAAATACCCCTGCAAACACAAAACGCGAAACTGCCGCGTGATTCTTCCAATCAAGGGTAGTTGAAATATTACTTCAAGCGAGAACGAGACAAGTCGTTCATCGGGGATTAAGAAAAATCGGAACTGTAACTCGTTTGCAACACCGTTGTCATGCGCGCTCCACTGCCATCGCGACGCCCATGCCGCCGCCGATGCACAGCGTTGCAAGCCCTTTATGCGCGCCGCGGCGACCCATTTCGTGGATCAGCGTCGTCAATACGCGCGCGCCGCTTGCGCCGATGGGGTGGCCAATGGCGATCGCGCCGCCATTGACGTTAACCTTATCAGGGTCCCAGCCGAGTTCTTTGCCGACGGCGAGCGCCTGTGCAGCAAAGGCTTCGTTGGCTTCGATCAGATCGAGGTCGGCGATACTCCAGCCCGCGCGTTCGAGCGCGCGGCGCGTGGCGGGGACGGGGCCGATCCCCATGATCGAGGGGTCAACACCTGCCGTGCCGAAACCCGCGATGCGCGCGAGGATCGGCGAGCCGCGACGCGCGGCTTCGGCGGCGGACATGAGGACAAGCGCGGCGGCACCGTCGTTAAGGCCGCTGGCGTTTGCGGCGGTTACCGTGCCGTCCTTCTTGAACGCGGGATGAAGACCGGCGAGGCTTTCCGCAGTAACGCCGTCGCGGATGAATTCGTCGGTATCGACGACGGTGTCGCTCTTGCGGCCCTTGACGGTGACCGCTGCGATCTCGTCTTTGAAGCGTCCCTCAGCGCGCGCGGCGGAAGCAAGATTTTGCGAGCGGGCCGCGAACGCGTCCTGCATTTCGCGGGTGATCTGGTGCTGTTCGGCGAGATTTTCGGCCGTGATGCCCATATGATAGCCATTGAACACGTCGGTCAGGCCATCCTTGATCATCGTATCGATCAATTCGACGGCCCCCATTTTGGTGCCGCCGCGCAATGCTTGGGCGTGGCATGACATCGACATATTTTCCTGACCGCCCGCCACCACAATGGACGCGTCCCCGGCCATGATCGCTTGCGCGCCCAATGCGACGGCGCGCAGGCCCGAGCCGCAGACCTGGTTGATTCCAAACGCAGGAACTTCCTTGGGAATACCAGCGGCCATCGCCGCCTGGCGCGCGGGATTCTGACCCTGTGCTGCTGTCAATACTTGCCCAAGGATAACGTCCGATACTTCGCCGGGTGAAACACCTGCCGATTCGAGCGCCGCTACGATTGCTGTTCGACCCAATTCATGCGCCGGAACGCTAACAAAACTGCCCAGAAAACTGCCGACGGGGGTGCGGCGGGCAGCGGTGATGACGATGTCGGTCATGATCGAACTCCTCGGATTATGCTGCGCTCTTAAGCCAATTTTTGGGCGTTTTCCACTCAAGACGCAGTGGTTCATCTTTTGCTGCGCAGCATGGCCGTGTTGCGATGCACCATCGATCAGTGCTAAGCGGAATAAATCATCGCGTAGAGATCATATCATGGCCAAATCGACTGCACCTTCAGATGGCGGCGAACCCACGCCGGTCGTCATCAAAAAATACGCCAATCGACGGCTCTACAACACCGAAACGTCAAGCTACATCACGCTCGAGCATCTTGCTCAACTGACCCGCGAGGGCCGCGAATTCAAGGTTCTCGATGCCAAGACGGACGAGGACATCACCCATAGCGTGTTGACCCAGATCATCATGGATGAAGAAAGCCGCGGCGAGAGCATGTTGCCGTCGGGTTTCCTGCGCCAGATCATCTCGATGTATGGTGACTCAATGCAATCCATGGTGCCACAATATCTCGAAGCGTCGATGGATGCGTTTCGCCGTAATCAGGCGCAGTTTCATGAAACGATGAAGGGCGCGTTCGAACGCGGACCGTTCGCGGAAATTGCCAAGCGCAACATGGCGATGTTCGAAGCGGCGACGACAGCGTTCGTGCCGAAAACCGGCGCGTCCAAAAAGGATGACGAGATTGCCAGCCTGAAAGCACAACTGGCCGAGCTTCAGTCGAAAGTGGACAAGCTCGGTAGCTGACTCCTCGTTTAGGGAAATCATATGGCAGGGCCGCTCGCTGGCATCAAAATAATTGAATTTGCCGGGATCGGTCCGGGGCCATTTTGTGCGATGATGCTTGCCGACCACGGTGCGGAAGTGATCCGCATCGAGCGTCCCGGTGGCATGCTTGATCCGCGCGACGCCCTGTCGCGGAATCGCAAGTCGATTGTCCTGAACACCAAAACGACGGAGGGGTTGGCGGTCGCGCGCGATCTGTGCCGGAGCGCTGACGGCCTGATCGAGGGGTATCGTCCCGGCGTCATGGAACGGCTCGGTCTTGGCCCCGATGTGCTGCTCGCAGATAACTCGAAGCTCGTATACGGGCGGATGACCGGCTGGGGGCAGTTCGGTCCCTATGCGCATGCAGCAGGGCATGACATCAACTATATCGCGTTATCGGGAGTGCTTCACACCATCGGCCGCGCGGGCGAGCGCCCCGTACCGCCGGTCAACTATCTCGGTGATTTTGGTGGTGGCGGGATGATGCTCGCGTTCGGTATGGTGAGTGCGCTGTTCGCGGTGAAAACGGGCGGGGCGGGACAGGTGATCGACTGCGCGATGACTGATGGCTCTGCGCTGCTGGCGGGCATGAGTTGGCATTTGCTCGCGGCGGGAGCGAACGAAGACCGGGCAGGCACCAATATGCTTGATGGCGGCGCACATTTCTATGACACATATGAATGCGCCGACGGCAAATGGATTTCCATCGGGTCGATCGAGCCGCAGTTTTATGCGCTGCTCCGCCAGCACGCGGGTGTTGCGGACGATCCGGCGTTCGATGCTCAGCATGATCGGGCAGGCTGGGGCGCACTCAAGGTTAAGTTAGCGGCAATTTTCAAGACCAAGGCGCGCAATGAATGGGATGCCGTCATGGCGATGACTGACGTGTGCTTCGCGCCGATCCTGTCGATGACGGAAGCGACACAGCATCCCCATAATCTTGCACGCGAGACGTTCGTTGAGGTTGGTGGTGCAATCCAGCCTGCGCCCGCGCCACGTTATTCGACGACAGTGACCAAAACGCCTGTTTCGGCCCCGGCAGTGGGCAGTGATGGCGACGCCATACTTGCCGAACTGGGATATGACGCAACCCAGATTGCGGCGTTGCGCGCAGCGGGTGCGTTCGGCTAGGTCGGTTTCAAAGGGAAACTTCCCTGCAACCGGAGAGCCCCATGACAAACATCCCCGCGACCAACCTGACGATGCTGACACTCGTTAAAGACAGTGGCGAGCTCGAAATCTCGCTTGTTCGCAAACCGATGCCGGTCCCGCGCGATCACGAAGTGCTGGTAAAAGTCCTCGCAACACCGATCAACCCGTCGGACCTTGGGCTGCTTGTAGGCGGCGCTGACATGACCACCGCGCGCGCCTCGGAACGTGATGGCCTTCCGGTTATTACAGCCGATGTGCCCCCGGCCGGGATGCGCGCGATGGCTGGGCGCGTCGGCGAAGCGTTACCCCTCGGCAATGAAGGCTGCGGTGTTGTCGTGCAGGCAGGCGCATCGCCCGAAGCGCAGTCGTTGATGGGCAAGACGGTCGCCCTGATCGGTGGTGAAATCTACGCCGAGTATCGCTGCCTCGCTGCGGGGATGTGCATGGTCCTGCCTGAAGGCACTGACGCAAAGGACGGCGCATCCTGCTTCGTGAATCCGTTCACGTCGCTCGCCTTTACCGAAGTGATGAAGAACGAAGGGCACAGCGCCATCGTTCACACCGCTGCAGCGTCCAATCTCGGTCAGATGCTCGTCAAGATTTGCGCCAAGGATGGTATTCCGCTGGTCAACATCGTGCGCAGCGAAGCGCAGGTCGCGCTGCTCAAGGGCATTGGCGCGACGCATATCGTCAATTCGACGTCGGAGAGTTTCATGAGCGAGCTGACGGCGGCACTGGTCGAAACCGGCGCGACGATCGGCTTCGATGCCATCGGTGGCGGCAAACTCGCCGGACAAATACTCGGCTGCATGGAAGCGGCGGCCGCAAAGCGCGCCACGACCTACAGCCGTTATGGCACGGACGTGTTCAAGCAGGTTTATATCTACGGCGGGCTCGACATGGGGCCGACCACGCTTAACCGCAGCTTCGGGCTGACATGGGCGTTGTCGGGCTTTCTGCTCACGCCCTTCCTGATGAAAGCCGGACCCGAAGTTAACGCCCGGATGCGCAAACGTGTGATTGACGAACTGACCACGACGTTCAAAAGCCACTACAGCCACGAAATTTCGCTGACTGATGCACTCAAGATCGATATTTTGACGGCCTATAATGCGAAGCGGACTGGCGAGAAATATCTCATCCGGCCTTGATCAGTTTGCGCACCGACACCAACAGTGAGGTTGCCTCGACAGGACTCAACGCTTCGCCAATTCGAGCCTCGTGAAGCCGGTGCGCAGCGCGGCCTTTGTCGAGGAGCGCACGGCCCTTATTGGTGAGCGCTAACGCATAGGATCGCCGGTCGTCGGCATTGATCCCGCGCGCAGCCAGTCCGCGTTCAACCAATCCGTCGATCAGCGCCACCAGATTTGGCCGCGCAATGCCAAGCGCATCGGCAATATCCTGCTGTTTGCAGCCCGGCGACGTGTCGATAATCAGCAGTGCCGCATAGGTTTGCGGCTTGAGGTCGACCGTGGCCAGCGTCGTAACCAGATCGCTCCAGATCGCGACGCTCGCTTGGCGGACGACAAAGCCGACCTGATCGGCCAGGCCACTCCGATTGAGGAATTCATTGACCAATTAGATATTGCCTATAACAGTTATGATCGCTATCGACTGTGTAGGCGCAATTGCGCCTGATGCAAGACGGAGGATGCGATGACGGCAACAACATTCGAACGGATCAACCCAATGACGGGCGGCGTGGCGAGTCATGCGTCGGCGATGACTGTTACCGAAGCGGGTGCTGTTGCCAGCAAGGCTGCGGCGGCGTTTCCCGCTTGGGCCGCCACCGGCCCGAATGCGCGCCGGGCGTTACTCATGAAAGCGGCCGCTGCGCTTGACGCCAAAGCCAACGCGTTTGTGGCGGCGATGATGAGCGAAATCGGCGCGACAAAGGGATGGGCACTGTTCAACCTTGGCCTTGCAGCGAGCGTGGTGCGTGAAGCGGCAGCGCTTACGACGCAGATCGGTGGCGAAGTAATCCCGTCGGACAAGCCCGGATGCCTCGCGATGACATTGCGCGAACCGGTCGGCGTCATTCTCGGCATCGCGCCATGGAATGCGCCGATCATCTTGGGCGTGCGCGCGATTGCGGTGCCGCTCGCTTGTGGCAACAGCGTGATCCTGAAAGCCTCAGAATCCTGCCCGCGCACGCACGAACTCATCATTGAGGCTTTTGCCGAAGCGGGCTTCCCCGAGGGCGTCGTCAATATCGTGACCAATGCGCCCGCCGACGCAGGCGATGTCGTCGGCGCGCTGATCGCTCATCCGGCCGTCAAGCGCATCAACTTTACCGGATCGACTGCGGTCGGCCGCATCATTGCCAAGCGTGCGGCGGAACATCTGAAACCGGTGCTGCTTGAGCTGGGCGGTAAAGCACCGCTGATCGTCCTCGACGACGCCGATCTTGATGAAGCCGTGAAGGCGGCTGCGTTCGGCGCATTCATGAACCAGGGGCAGATTTGCATGTCGACCGAACGGATCATTGTGGTCGATGGCGTGGCTGATGCTTTTGCCGGGAAATTTGCGGCGAAGGCCAAAAGCATGGCGACGGGCGATCCACGCGAAGGGACGACACCGCTCGGCGCTGTCGTCGATCAGAAAACCGTGACGCATGTAAATGCGCTGATCGACGATGCGGTGAGCAAGGGCGCGACGCTGCTCTCGGGCGGTAAAGCAGACAGCATATTGATGCCCGCAACGGTTGTTGATGGCGTCACCGATGCCATGTCGTTGTATCGCGACGAAAGCTTCGGCCCCATTGTCGCAATAATCCGCGCGAAGGACGAGGCCGATGCGATCCGGCTGTCGAACGACAGTGAATACGGATTGTCGGCGGCGGTCTTCACGCGCGACACTGCGCGCGGCCTTCGCGTGGCGCGGCAGATCAAATCGGGCATGTGCCATATTAATGGCCCGACCGTGCACGACGAATCGCAAATGCCGTTCGGCGGGGTCGGCGCATCGGGCTATGGCCGCTTCGGTGGCAAGGCGGGCATCGACAGCTTTACCGAGCTGCGCTGGATCACGATCGAAACGCAACCGGGGCATTTCCCGATATGATCGGGCGCGCGATCGTTACAGCGGCAATGCTGATGCTGGCACCATCGGTGGTCGCCAAACCGGCGGCACCCGCACCGACGCTGTCCTATGCCTTTTCGATGCGCGCCACACTTGCGCCGCCGGTAGAGCAGGGCGAAATCGACGGCAAGCGCAAGCGCTTTATCGCGGTGACAGGTGGCGAGATTTATGGCCCGCGCTTGACGGGGACCGTGCTGAACGGCGGCGGCGATTGGCAGACCATCGGGCCAAATGGTCTCACCGAAGTGATGACACGATATTCGATCCGCGCGGCGGACGGAACAGTGATCGGCGTCACCAATGTCGGCGTCCGTACGGCCTCGGTCGATGTGATCGAAAAGCTCGCCGCGGGGAAGGATGTCGATCCCGGTCTCTATTATTTCCGCACCTCGCCCGTTTTCGATGTGCGTAACGGACCGCATGAATGGATGCGCCGCACGCTGTTTGTCGCGCGCGGCATCCGCAAACCCGATCATGTCATCGTTGATTTTTATATTGTGAATTAGAAGGAAGTCCGAAAATGTCAGACCGCACCGAACAGGATACTGTCGCCTACACAGTCACTGATGGCATCGCCTGGGTGAAGTTCAATCGCCCCGAAAAGCGCAACTGCATGTCGCCCAAGCTCAATCGCCAGATGCTGCACGTGCTCAACGAGCTAGAGTTCCGCGATGATGTTGGCGTGCTAGTGCTCTCCGGCGAAGGCAATAGCTGGTCAGCAGGCATGGATTTGAAGGAATATTTCCGCGAAACCGAAGCCGATGGGCTGCCCGGTGTCCGCAAGGCGCAGCGCGAAGCCTATGCCTGGTGGGAGCGGCTGCGCTGGTATCAGAAGACGACAATTGCGATGATCAATGGCTGGTGCTTCGGCGGCGGCTATGGCCCGCTTTACGCCTGTGATTTGGCCTTTTGCGCGGACGAAGCGCAATTCGGTTTGTCCGAAATCAACTGGGGCATTTTGCCCGGCGGTGGCGCGACCAAGGTCGCCGTCAACCTGATGCCGATGCGCAAGGCAATGTATCACACGTTGCTCGGCGAAAACCTGACAGGACCTGAAGCCGCGGCGGCTGGCCTCGTCAATGAATCAATGCCGCTTGCGCAGCTTGAGGCCCGCGTGAGCGAGGTGGCGAACAAGCTGCTCAAGAAAAATCTCGAAACGCTGAAAGCGTCAAAAGACGCGGTGCGCCGGACGATGGAAATGACCTATGACAATGCCGAGGATTATCTGATCCGCGCGCAGGAGGCGTTGAACTTCCACGACAAATCCGACGGTCGTCATGAGGGCATGCGCCAGTTTCTCGACGAGAAAAGCTACAAGCCCGGCCTCGGCGAATATGACAAGACGAAAGCCGATGCGTGACAATTATCGTTGATGCCGTTGCCACCCATGCCCGCGCGCGGCGGGGGCTGCTGGCGATGGTGGACTTGGCGAGTGGGCGGCAGTGGGAGTGGCGCGCGCTCGATCAAACGATCAATCGGGTGGCGCATTGGCTGATTGGCGAGCTTGGCCCGGCAAGTGGTGCGCGGGTGGCAACGCTGGCGCGCAATGCCGACTGGATGATTGTGGTTCAGCTTGCGTGCGTGCGAGCTGGTACGATTTTCGTGCCGTTCAATTGGCGGCTGGCCGAGGCCGAACTGCGCGCACTGGCGGCGGATGCAGCGCCGGTCATCCTGTTTCACGACGCAGAGTTTGCGCTTGATCTCGCGCCGCGTTGTTTTGTGTTGGATGAAATTGCGGCGCTAACTGCCGATCAGCCATCCATCCCTGTGTCAAATCATGCCCGCCAGCCTTGGGATGCACCTTCAACGCTGCTCTATACATCTGGCACGAGCGGGCGGCCAAAGGGCGTGATGGTCAGCGAAGCCAACGCCTTTTTCGGCTCTTCGAACTATATCAATGGCAACCGCGTTTCGTGCGACAGTGTGTTCCTCTGCGACATGCCATTGTTTCACACGGCGGGGCTGTTCGCGGCGGCCCGCTCACCGATTCAGGCAGGTGCAACGGTGCTTATCTCAAAGGGTTTTGAGCCGGCTGAAACGCTTGCACGACTGGCGGACGCGACGCTGGGCATCACCCACTATTTCTCGGTGCCGCAAATGGCGCAGATGCTTTGGAACCAGCCCGGTTTTGATCCCGCCGCTCTGTCGCGTCTCGAAGTTTATGCGACCGGCGGCGCACCGAATCCAAAGGCCCAGATCGAGCGCTTTATATCCGCAGGCATTCCGATGTCCGATGGCTTCGGCATGTCGGAAACCTGTTCGAACTTTGCCATGCCGGTAGAGGACCGTGCGCTGATGATCGACAAAGCGGGCTCGATTGGCATGCCGTTGCTGATGCTTGATGTGCGCATTGTTGACGATGATGGCATCGACGTTGCGGATGGTGGAACCGGCGAGCTGTGGCTGCGCGGGCCGAGCATCACGCGCGGCTATTGGAACCAGCCCGAACTGACCGCGAAAGCCTTTCACGACGGCTGGTTCAAGACGGGCGATGCCGCGCGGGGCGATGCGGACGGGTTCTACTACCTCGTTGACCGCAAGAAGGACATGTTCATTTCGGGTGGCGAGAATGTTTATCCTGCCGAAGTTGAAGCCGTGATCGCTGAATTGGCTGACGTTGCCGAAGTCGCCGTGATCGGTGTCCCTGACGAACGATGGGGCGAAGTCGGGCATGCTGTCATCATTCCGATCACAGGTGCGATCGTCGGTCCCGAAGCGGTTGTTGCGCACTGCCGCGCGCGATTGGCCAGTTTCAAAGTGCCCAAAGCGGTGGTCATCGTTCGCGAAATACCGCGCACGGCATCGGGGAAAGTCCAAAAGCATATCCTGCGTGATCAGTTAACGTCCTAATCGGCGGCGCGCTCGCGCAGGAAAAGCAAGGTAATCGCGCCCAGGATCGACCCCGCGCCCATGATGATCGATACCGTCTGAAGCCCCATGCCCGATTGCAGGAAATAGCCGGCCATGATGGGCGCCAGCGCCGCGCCACCGCGGCCCATGCCAATCGCGAAACCAGTGCCGGTCGCACGAACGTGCGTGGGGAAAACTTTGGCGAACAAAAGATACAGCCCGGCGATCGCGCCGTTGGTAAAAAACCCTGTGATCGCTACAATCATCGTCAGTGTCGCCAAATCCTCTGGACCACTGCCGAACCAGACAATGCCAAAGAATGAGATGGCCATCATTGCTATCGTCAGTGGCTTCAACCCGACGCGCATCGCGATCAGGCCGAAAAACGCCCCGCCCAGTGCGCCGCCAAGATTGGCATTGGCCAAAACGCCGGCTGCCGCGCGCGGTTCAAACCCCATATCGACAACGATCTTGGGCACCCATTTGATGATGTAATAAAAAGTCGTGATGTGCGCGAAATAGGCGAAGGTGATCAGCAAGGTCGTCGCAATCAGCGCAGGCTTGAATATGTCACCCAGCGCTTGCTTCGCCGTTTCAGGTCCAATTTCGGGAAGCACATCAATCCGGCCATGGCCGAGGCGACCGAGCGTCCGGTTGATCTTGTCGAGCGCCCCCGTCGGCCGTTTGCGTTCCACAAAGGCTACCGATTCGGGCACGATCATGAAAACCAGTGGAATGAAAACGGCTGTCGCAATCGCGCCAAATTCAAACACGTCACGCCAAGTGCCATCCACCATCAGCAACTGCACGACCTTACCGCCGAAAAATCCGCCGAGCGGATAGCCGATCACCATCAGCGCCATGGCGAGACTGCGCCATTTGAGGTTCGAAAACTCAGCGGCCGCTGCATTGATTGCGGCGAGCATCCCCCCGATGCCAAGCCCCGTGAGCAACCGCCAGACAAGGAGTTCGGACAGACTTGCCGAATGTCCCGCGAACCACATCCCGATTGTCATCGCGGTCAGGCAACCGAGGATCGTCGGCCTGCGCCCGATCTTGTCCGCAAGTCCACCCAGAAACACCGAGCCGACGGCCATGCCAATGAGCTCCATCGACAGCACCCAGCCGAGCGTCGCTTGTCCAACGCCCCATTCTTTCGCGATCCCGGGCGACGCAAAGCTGATCGACAGCACATCGAACCCGTCGAGTGCGTTCAGGCATACCGTGATTGCAACGACCAGCCATTGCCATGCGCTCATGCGCCCGTTGTCGATAAGTGCTTTGGGACTGTTCGTCATCATTACCTCCCGCAACGGTCACTCATGAATGCGTGCCAGCATTTCGATTAACCGCATGACTTCCTTGTCGGTGAAGCGCTGCTTCAGCCATTTTTCATGCGCGTGGATGGCTTTTTTGGCATCCGCGAGCGCAAGGACACCGTCAGGCAAAAGGTCGAGCGTCTGCTTGCGACCATCGGTTAACGACCGTCCGCGGACAAGATATTTGCGGTCTTGCAGCCGATTGACGATCGCCATCACTGTCGCGCGATCCATGCGCAGGCGCTGCGCGAGATCGGTCTGTGCAATACCGGGATGATCATCGACCAGCCAAAGCACCGAAACCTGCTTTTGAGTCAGGTCGAGATGCTCGAACGATTCCATGAAATGCCGGTAAACAGCGCCATGTGCCAGCCGGATGTGGAAACCGAGGATGTCCTTGATCTCACCAATATCGGCGTCGCCATCCGGCAATGGTGGTGGAGTAATTGTTACCAAATCACGCTTTGTCATTGAACCTCTTCTGTGACCCTGTATTGTTCGTATTACATACAAAAGCAAGCATGAGGCTGCCTTGGCACATTTTCCCGAAACCCCATCATTTACCGGCTTTAACACGCCTTCGCGGATCGAAGCCGATATTTGCAATCTTGAAGTGGTCGGCGAAATTCCGGCCGCGCTTAACGGCGCCTTCTATCGTGTCCAGCCCGATCCGCAATTCCCGCCCCGATTGGGCGATGACATCGCGTTCAACGGCGATGGCATGATCACGCGTTTTCATCTGCATGGTGGTCAATGTGATTTCCGCCAGCGCTGGGCCAAGACCGACAAATGGAAGTTGGAGAACGCCGCGGGCGAGGCGCTGTTCGCCGGATACCGCAACCCGATTGGTGATGCCCCCGAAGTCGCAGGCGAAATCCGCGGGACAGCAAATACCAATGCTTACGTTTACGGTGGCAAATTGTGGGCGCTGAAGGAAGACTCGCCCGCGCTGTTGATGGATTTGGCGACGCTGGAGACGAGTGGCTACACCAAGTTCGACGGCAAGATGACTGGGCAGACGTTTACTGCCCACCCAAAGGTTGATCCGGCGACGGGCAACATGATTGCCTTCGGCTATGCGTCGTCGGGGCTATGCACCGATGATTGCACCTATTTCGAGATAACGCCCGAGAGCGAGATGATCCGTGAGCTGTGGTTCAAAGCCCCATATTATTGCATGATGCATGATTTCGCGATCACCGAGGATTATGCGCTGTTTCATATCGTACCGTCGATTGGCAGCCAACAACGGCTTGAAAATGGGCTGCCGCATTTCGGCTTTGATACGACGCTGCCGGTTTATCTCGGCGTCCTGCCCCGGCGCGATGGCGCAACGGCGGATGACATCCGCTGGTTCAAACGCGATAATTGTTTCGCCAGCCATGTCATGAACGCGTTTCAGGAGGGCACCAAAATCCATTTCGACACGCCCGAAGCGAAGAACAATATGTTTCCCTTTTTTCCTGACGTGCACGGTGCGCCGTTCAACGGGATGGAGGCCATGAGCCACTTGACCCGCTGGACGGTCGACATGGCGTCAAATGGTGCGGACTTCGAGAGTATCACGCCGCTGACCGAAACGGCGGGCGAATTCCCCCGCATCGACGAACGGTACATGGGGCGCCCCTATCGCTATGGCTGGATGCTCGAAATGGACGTGAGCCGCCCTGTCGAGCTGAAAGGCGGGAGCGCAGGCGGACTGCTGATGAACTGCCTGTTCCTTAAAGATTTGCAATCGGGTGCGGAACAGCATTGGTGGTGCGGGCCCGTCTCCTCGCTCCAGGAACCGTGCTTTATCGCGCGTAGCAAGGATGCCGCGGAAGGCGATGGCTGGATCGTTCAGGTCTGCAACCGGCTTGAAGAAAACCGGTCGGACCTGTTGCTGTTCGATGCGCTCGACATTGAAAAGGGGCCGATTGCGACGATCCGTATTTCGATCCGCTTGCGGTTCGGGCTGCACGGGAATTGGGCCAATGCCGACGAGATGGGGCTTGCGGCTTAGCCCGCGCGTGCCAGCAAAGCTGCTTCATCGCGCTGCGCCCGTTTCGCGACGACCAGCAACAGCAACACAATCGGGATCGCTGCGGCATTGATGCAGAGCATGGCAAAGCGCAGGTCGCCAGTCGCGTCGGACAGCATGCCCACCAGATAAGGGCCAATACCAAGGCCGATGATCGTGCTCGCGAGCAGATAAACGCTCGTCGTGATCCCGCGCATCCGCGGCAGCACTTGGTCATACATGAGCGCATAAAGCGGCGGCAGCCAGCCAGTTAGGACCAAGCTATACGCCACGAAGCGCAGATAAAATCCACCCGCATCGGGCGCGAAATAAGCCCAGAACGACATCAGCGGCGAAACTCCCATCGCAAACATCGCCACCCACGCGCGGCCCGACCCCGGAAAGCGAAGGTTGAGTTTGTCCGACAACGGCCCCCAGATCAGCGGGCCGATGATCCCCATGCTCGCAGCGATCAGGCCAAACTGCAACGCCGCGTCGCGCATACTCAGGTCGTAGTTTTTTATGAGGAAACTGGGGTTGAATGCCATCATCCCGTAATTGATCATGCCCTGCAGCGATCCGACTGCCATCACCATGATCAGCGTCGGCGACCGGGTAATGACACGGTAGGCTTGACCATCGGTCAGGCGCAAATTCTGCATGAAATTGACCATCACGAAGATGCCAAAGCCGATGACTGTCCATTGCAAAAGATGGGTCCCCATCTGAAACGCGCCGAAATCGAGCGGGGGGCGGGGGGATAGGCGTGACGTGATGGTCACAACGACGGCCATCGCGACAATGATGCCCACAAGCCAGATCAGATTCGCCCGCCAGATTGACCCCTCCGCTTTCAACCGCACGAAGCTCAACCAGTTGAACCCCGGTGTAACGGAACCCAGCACTTGCGCGCTTGCCGTAAACGGGGCCGGATCGGGCGACGCTTCGATGCCGTCAATCGCGCCGCGCACGGGTTCGGCCAGTCGCCACAGCAATATCGCCAAAAGGAAACCGGGCGCCGCCGCCACCAGAAACGCGAACTGCCAACCGCGCAATGCCGCCGCGGGATAAGACGTTGCCCACCAGTCCGCCGCAAGGCCGCCGAGGATCAGTGAGCCGCCAATGCCCAGCGCAATCGACGACGCCATCACCGCCATCACGAATCCGCGCCGGTGCTTTGGCCAATAATCGAAGACCAGACTGACCCCCGTCGGTTGCGTCGCCGCCTCGCCAATGCCGACACCGAGCCGCGAAAGGGCGAGCATGCCAAAGCTCGTTGCAGAGCCCGCCAGCCCCGTTGCCGCCGACCAGAACACGAGGCAGATCGAAAGCAACTTCGTCCGCGTCCAGCCATCCGCAAGTCGGCCCAATGGCAGCGAAAAAAGCGCATAGAACAGTGCAAAGACGGTTCCGAACAGCAAACCCATTTCGGCATCGCCGATCTTGAGGTCAGCCTTGATCGCGGGCGCAAGAATGGCGAGTATCTGCCGGTCGAGCAGGCTCATCGCCTGCGTAAGGCCAACAAGCGCAAGGGCGTAGTAAGCCCCTTTTGGCAGTATCGGGGCGCTCAAAGCTTGAACCAGCGTTCGGCGTTGGTCTGGAAAAACTTCTTTTTCTGCGCCGGCGTGATGTCCATATTGTCCATCATGCGCACTTCGTCTGCGACATATTCATAAGGGTAATCCATCGCATACATCACCCGATCCTCGCCCATCACGTCGATCATGAGCTTGACGGCAGGTTTGAAAGGCAGGCCGCTACAGGTGCCGAGGAAATTATGGCGCATGTAATGGAAGAGATCGTGCTGGAGCGACTTGATGCTCGCGTAGCGGTTCGAACGAACCCCCGCCTTGTGCATGAAATCGGTGCGATAGAGCCAATAGGGCAGCGCCTCGCAGCCATGGCCCGCCATTACTTGCAGGTCGGGATAGCGGTCAAACAGACCCGACGTCACCAGCCTGAGCAGGTGATAAGCAGTCTCCACGCCAAACCCGAAGACCGCGCCGTCGAGCCCGGCCTCGATCATGCCGCCCATCATACTGTCGGGCAAAGTTGCGGGGTGGATGTAAAGCGGCTGGCCGACATCGGCGAGCGCGCGGAAGATCGGGTCGAATTGTGGTTCGTCGAGATAATGCCCTTGGGTATGTGAATTGATCTGGACACCTTTCAGACCCATCGCGGCGCAGCGTTTGATCTCGGCGGCGCACCATATCGAGTCTTGCGGCGCGAGTGTGCCGAGGCCGTGATAGCGGGTCGGGTGCGCCAGCACGGCTTCGACGAGCGTGTCGTTGGCGCGGCTCGCGATCCTCTTGGCTTCATCCACATCGAGCAGCGGCTGAACCCCCGGCGACGTTAACGCAAGGATCGCAACGTCGATGCCGGTTTCATCCATATGGCCGAGGCGTTGCTCGCCAAGATCGAGCAACCGGTCGATGATCTGCGTGGCGCGTTCGGATGGGCTCGTGCCGTAAAATCCCCACAGCGAAACCATCCCCTTGTCCGCTGTACCGTCCTTCACCATCCGCAGGTAGACATCGATCTGTTCGCGGGTCGCAAAGGCTTCCTCGGTCGCGATGCGCAGATAGCCGCGATCGCCGCCGGTTTTCAGCTCGTGTGTCATCCTTCGTGCACCGCTTTTGTGACGAGACACGCGGCAAGCCCTTCCGGCCCGTCCTCCGCGCCATGGCCCGACCATTTGACCCCGCCAAAGGGCGAATCCGCACCACCGATCATTGTCGAGTTGATCCCGAGCATCCCCGTCTCGATCTCGCGTGCAAGTCGCTTTTGCCGCTTGCTGTCGGCGGTCCAGGCATAAGCAGCGAGTCCGTAGGGCAGACGGTTTGCTTCGGCGATCATGTCGTCTTCGCCCTTGAACGGGTTGATGATTGCGACAGGCCCGAACGGCTCCTCGTTCATGATCGTTGCGTCGCCCGGGACATTCGACAGGACTGACGGCGCATAGAAAAAACCTGCATTGCCAATGCGTTCGCCGCCGGTGTGCAGCGTCCCGCCCTTTGCCACCGCATCGCCGATCATCGCTTCGATGGCGTCGGGGCGGCGCGGGTTCGCCATCGGCCCCATTTTTGTTTCGGCATCAAGGCCGTTGCCAACTTTGATTGTCTTGGCGCGCGCGACAAACCCGTCGCGGAACCGGTCAAAGACATTTTCCTGAACAATAAACCGCGTCGGCGAGACGCAGACTTGGCCGGCATTGCGATATTTTCCGGGCACCATCACGTCGAGCACAGCATCGACATCGACATCGTCGAACACCAGCACGGGGCCGTGCCCACCCAGCTCCATGGTCGTGCGTTTCATGTCATCTGCGGCGAGTTTGGCGAGATGCTTGCCGACCACCGTCGATCCGGTAAAGCTCAGCTTGCGGATGATCGGCGAGGCAAGCAGGTGGCGCGAGACTTCGTCGGGCACGCCGAACACCGCCTGCGCCACTGAGTTCGGCAATCCAGCGTCGAGCAACGCCTGCAACACGCCCAGCGCCGAGGCAGGGGTTTCCTCGGCCGATTTTAGTATGACCGAACACCCCGCCGCAATGGGCGCGCCAAGCTTGCGTCCCGGGTTGCCGAGCGGAAAATTCCACGGACTGAACGAGGCGACCGGCCCGACGGGTTCGTGCATCACGGTGGATCGCATTCCCGTTGGCCGAACGAGGGTGCGACCGTAGATGCGGAAAACTTCACCCGCATAAAAATTGAACAAATTGACGTTCATCATCACTTCGATGCGCGCTTCGCCAAACGGTTTGCCTTCCTCCATCGTCGCGATACGCGCGAGATCGTCGGCACGCTCGGTCATCAGTCGGGCCGCGCCCTGCAATACGGTCGCGCGCTGTTGCGGCGTTGAATCGCGCCAGATTTTGAAACCGCGTGCAGCGGTGTCGAGCGCGCGGTCTAGGTCTGCGGCATTGGCAAGAGGCACTTCACCGAGTGTGTCACCCGTGGCAGGATTGACAACGCGGTGCGTCCGTCGATCGCCTGCCATCACGCGCTCGCCGTCGATAATCATGTAAAGATCGGGATAGGACATCATCCAAAAGTCTCCAGGGCATCGAGGCGTTCAACCTCGTCGCGGTAAGGGCGGATCGCCTTGTACATCAGGAATGTGGCGAGCGGCAGCAACGTGCTGGCAGTGATCAGCAGCGAAAGCCCGATCTTCTGCGGGTCGACAACGACATATTGCGACACCAGCCCGATAAAGAAGCTGCCCATCGCCCCGAAAAAGGTGAACATGAACAAATAGAACGCTGTCACTTGCCCGCGCATCGCATTGGGGGCGACGCGCTGGATGGCGGCATTTTGCGGCACCGCGCCGGCAATGCCAAACATCGCAGCAAAGCCAAAAGCGATCATCGATCCCCAGCCCGTCGGCATCAGAAGCGCAACAATGGTGCTGGTCGTCGTCCCCGCAAAGATGATGCAGGCCGCGCGGACGTTGGCATCCTTGTAACGCTTGGCGAGCCATTCGACGAAGAATCCGCCCAGCGGCAGTCCGACCAGCGACGCGATGAGGATCGTCAGGCTGAGCGCCGCGCCGATCTCTTGCGGGTTCCAGCCAAACTGCCGGATCATGAACGGCACGCGCCAGAATTGCAGGCCAAAAACTTCGACCGCGCTCAGCGCGAGTGCACCAAACATCGGATAGTAAACCCGGCCATTGGCATGGATGGCCTTCGCCGCATCCCAGCCCATAAAGGTCAAGATCGAGCGTCCCAGTCCGGCATTGCGTGGCGGCTGAGTGGCATTATTCAATGGCACGCGTGGCGGTTCTTTGATGGTAAGGAATAGGGCGGCAACAAGCAGCGACGGGAAGCCGAGCGCAATCAATATCCACTGCCAGCCAAAGATACGCAGCCCCAGAAATTCGCTGGTTCCCCATCCGGCGGACATGACGACGAGCGTGCCGCCAACCAGCGGGCCAATCGTGGTGCCGCCAATGAACCCGAACTGGAGCAACGCAAAGGCGCGCGTCAGTTTTTTGGGTGGAAAGGCATCAGCCAGCAGTGAATAGGATGCAGGCGCATGCGCCGATCCGCCTGCTGCCAGAAAGACGCGGCTCAAAATGAATTGTGCAAAAGTCTGCGCGAGCCCACCCAAGGAAATGATGATGCCGACGATTGCCGCGCCGCCTGCCAACACATATTTGCGCGGATAAATATCGGCGAGGCGCGCCAGTGGAATGCCCACGAAGAAGTAACAGATGATGCTCGCCGGGCCCGCCAAGAAGCCGAGTTGCGCGTCTGTGAGGCCAAAATCCTTTTTGATCTGCTCGGCCATCATGCCGAACGTGACGGCGTCGAAGAAGGTCAGAAACGTCGCAAGGACAATGACAAACAACGCCCAATAGGCCGATCTGCTCGATGGCCATACGCGTGCCTCATGGGGCTTGGCGGTCGCCGGTGCAGGGATGGGCGCGTCCGCCATATCGGTCTCTCTCCTCCACACTTTTCAAGTGCCATTTTGTATGCAACATATACAATCCTGTTTGCCCGGGATTGTCCAGCGCTTTGTATGGACGCACGCAGACGAGAGGACCAATCATGCAGAATCTTGCCGGAAAAACCGCATTCGTAACCGGGGGCGCGAGCGGCATCGGCCTTGGTATTGCCAAGGCGGTGCTCGGCGCGGGCATGAATGTCGTCATTGCGGATATTCGCGACGATCATCTGGTCGCGGCAAGCGCTGAGCTTGGGTCGCCGGACAAAGTGCTGGCGGTTAAACTCGATGTGACGGACCGGGCCGATTATGCCGCCGCTGCCGACGCTGCCGAGGCACGGTTCGGGAGAATCCATATCCTCTGCAACAATGCTGGGGTCGCGGTTGTTGGACCAACCGAACTGGCGACTTTCGCCGATTGGGATTGGGTGATGGGTGTCAATCTCGGCGGTGTCATCAACGGCATCGGGACAATGCTGCCGCGTATCCTTCGCCACGGAGAGGGGGGACATATCGTCAACACTTCTTCGATGTCGGGTATGGTGCCGGTCGGCGGCACGACTATTTATTCGACCGCCAAAGCCGCTGTCCTTACAATGATGGAAACGATGCGGCCCGAACTCGAAGCACGCGGGGTGATCTGTTCGGCTTTTTGTCCTGGCGCTGTGCAATCAAACATTGCCGAAGCGGGCAAGACGCGGCCTGCGGCACTTGCGGATACCGGTTATGCCGAAGCGGACAAGCGAAGGCAGGACGGTGGCAATCTCATGCACCTCTACCAGACCAAGGAAGAAGTCGGGCAGCGCGTCCTACAAGGCATTCTCAACGATGAGCTTTATATCCTCACGCACAGCGAGTTTCTTGGCGGCGTGACGGACCGAGGGAATGCGATGATCGCGTCGGTTCCCGCCCATCTACCCGAAAATCCCGAGTATAAAGAGCGGTTTGCAATGCTGTTCAACTCATCCGTCTGGGCGGCTGAAATTGCACGGCAAGAGGAATTGAGGCCATGATCGATTTCGCAGGGCGCACAGCGTTCGTCACCGGGGGCGCAAACGGCGTTGGCATCGGCCTCGTCCGGGCGTTGCTTGCCGAAGGGTGCAAAGTTGCCATGGCCGACATCCGCAAGGAGTCGATCGACAAGGCACTGGCGATACTCGACACCAGCGAGGTTATGGGCGTTCAGGTCGATGTCTCGTCGCGCGAGGCGATGGCAAAGGCCGCAGATGAGGTCGAAGCGAGATTCGGTCCCGCAACGCTGCTGTTCAACAATGCGGGGGTGAACCTGTTCCAGTCCATCGAGGAGTCAAGTTATACCGACTGGGACTGGCTGATGGGCGTCAACCTGCACGGCCCGATCAACGGGGTGATGACTTTTGTTCCGCGCATGATTGCGCATGGGCAGGGCGGCTATGTCGTCAACACGGCATCAATGGCGGGTTGGCTGGCGAGTGGGTCGCCGGGGATTTACAACACAACGAAGTTCGCCGTGCGCGGCATGAGCGAGAGCCTCCGATATAGTCTCGCGCCGCACGGGATCGGCGTGTCGTGCGTCTGCCCCGGACTCGTTAAATCCTATATTTATGCGAGCGACGACATCCGCCCCGATGCGCTGAAGGGCGATGCCAAGCCGGTCAATGAGGATGGCGTGAAGCGGCTCGCGGGACTGCACGACGTCGGCATGGAACCCGACGTGATCGCCGCGCGTATTTTGCAAGGGATGCGTGAGAACCAGACCTATATTTTCCCGATGCCCGATCACAAGGAAGAGCTTGCCGAAGTCTTTCACGAGGTCCTCGCCGATTACCGCGACCACCCGAACGATCCCGGCTATGACGAGCGGATCAAGATCGAGGCGATGCGCCGCGCGGGCTACAAAGCGTCGCGCGAGGCGGCCCGGAAGGCAATATGAAAGTCAACGCGCTCGACCATATAAATATCATCACCGCCGATCTCGACGGCACGTCGCGCTTTTATGCCGAAGTTTTCGACCTCGACCGCCGCGACGCCCCGCCGCCGCTCACGCCGCAAACCGCGCAATGGATGTATGACGATGCCGGTCGTGCGATCCTCCACGTCAACAGCCTCGATTGCCGCCGGACCTACCAACGCGAGGTTGCGCCGGGGCCAACCGGATCAATCCATCATGTTGCGCTGAACTGTTCGGGCTATGATGAGGTCGTCGCGCGGCTAGAGGCCCGGGGCATGGAGCTTCAGGAAAACACCGTAGAAGCGATCGGGTTGCGGCAGCTGTTCACGCTCGACCCGAACGGCGTACTGCTGGAGTTGAATTTCTTCGGGGACTGAGCGCATCCTACCGAACATGCCCCGTAAACGTCCGCAGGCCCGGTGCGGTGTGGTCGGGCATTTCGAGCGCCGCTTTCACCCCCGGCCGGGCCTCCATCCGGGCGCGCCAGTCGGCCATGCGGGGGGCGCGTTTGTCGATCTCCATCTCGGGGAACATGCGGTGGACCATCATGCCGCACATGCTGTAAAAATTGATGTCCGCCGTGGTGAAGATGTCGCCTGCGATCCACGCGGACTCACTTAGCGCTGTCTCGACCTTGGCGACCGCGACTTCGATCTTGCGCGTGGCATTGGCGAGATCGGCCTCGCTGAACCCCGAGCGTGCGGTTTTCCATTTTTCGCGCTGTTCATGCAGCGGAATGCGTTCGAGCAGCTTTTCGAACTCGCCGCTCTCGATCCCGCGCGCGATGACGCCGACCATCCGGTGCCAGCCATGCATCGAGACATGGTTCATGACATGCTCGTCGACGAACTTGTTCCACGCCCGCATGTGCGCCCGCGCAACCGGATCGGCGGGACGGAGCGGAATGTCGGGAAAAACATCGTCGAGATATTCGTTGATGACCGTCGTTTGCGTGATGATCGCGCCGTCATGGTCGAGCACCGGCACCTGCCCGTCGGGATTGATCGCGACGAACCACGGCTGATGCTGCTCGAAGGTGTGCAGGTTGACATAGATGCTTTCGAAATCGAGTCCCTTTTCCTTCAAGGGGATCATCGATTTGAGCGAATTTGCGGCGGGCTCGGCATGGTAATATTTCAGGGTCATCGGGCGGGTCCTATCGGGGAATGAGCGTGCCCAACATGCCGCCATCGACGGCAATCGATTGGGCGGTAATGTGGCTGGCGGCGTCGGAGAGCAGAAAACAGGCGAGGGCGGCGGCTTCGTCGGCGCGTCCGACGCGGCCTTGGGGGACGTTCTTACCCATCGCTTTCAGGGTTTCGGGCGTTGCGCCACCGGGCACAGTCGCGAGCAGCGGCGTTTCGATGAAGCCGGGGATCAGGCAATTGACGCGGACGCCATGCGGTGCGGCTTCGGCAGCGGCGGCGCGGGCAAGGCCGAGCACACCATGTTTGGCGGCGACATAGCCCGCATTCATCGGCATGCCGCGTTCGCTGGCCAAGCTCCCCGTGACAACGATGCTCCCCGCTTTTTGTTCGAGCATGTGCGGCAGGACGTGGCGGATCGACAGGAACACGCTCGTGAGGTTGGTCACGATCAGGCTGTCCCAATTGTCATCAGCGAAGTTCTGAAACGGCGCGAATGTCCCGCCGAAACCGGCATTGGCGAACAGTCCGTCGGGTAGGCCATGCGCAGCGATGGCGGCGTCGAATGCGGTGGCGAGGGCCGCGCGATCCGCGACATCGGCGGGGAAGGCGGTTGCCTTGCCGCCTGCGGTTTTGACTTCGGCAACGGCTGTTTCTAGGTTCTCAACATTGCGCGCAATCAGCGAAACCGTCGCGCCGCCGCGGCCCAGCATCACTGCCGTCGCGCGGCCGATGCCGGTTGAGGCGCCGGTGATGATGATGTGTTTGCCCGAAAAGCTCACCCCAGCCCCAACAGTTTGACCGCATTGTCCTTCATGATCATCGGCAACACATCATCGCGGAAGCCCGCGACCTTCGCCGCTTCGATCCATTTTTCGGGCTTGATCAGCGGGAAATCGCTGCCGAACAGCATCTTATGCTTCAACTGCGTGTTGGCATACTGAATGACTTGTGGCGGGAAGTATTTGGGGCTCCAGCCGCTCAGGTCAATGAACACATTGTCCTTGTGCAGCGCCATCGACAGGCTCTCGTCGGTCCACGGCCAGCTCGGATGCGCGAGGATGATTTTCATGTCGGGGAAATCGACAGCGACATCGTCGATCAGCATCGGCTGGCCATATTTCAGCCGCACCCCGCCGCCGCCGCGCATCCCCGTGCCCATGCCCGAATGGCCGGTGTGGAAAATCGCCGGGAGCTTATACTCCGCAATGACCTCGTAAATTGGATAGGCCATGCGGTCCGCGGGATGTGCATTCTGCATGATGCCGTGGAACTTGAAGCCCTTGACGCCGTGGTTCTCGACGAGGTCGCGGGCCTCGCGCGCGCCGAGCTTCCCCTTGTGCGGATCAATCGAGGCAAAGGGGATGACAATGTCCGAGTGCTCGGCGGCGAGATCGGCAATTTCGTAATTGCTGATCCGCTTCGCACCGATGGCGCTTTCGGCATCGACCGTGAACAGGCAGAAAGCGATGTTGCGTTCGCGATAGAATTCGATGGTTTCGGGGATTGTCGGGCGCTTGCGGTCGGCTTTGAAATAGGCCGACGCTGCATCGAAGAATTTGCCCATGACGGGATCTTCGGGGTCGTGGCACGACACTTCGGCATGGACATGCACGTCGATGGCCGTGATTTTTGCGGGGTCGATGGGCATTCTTACTCCCCCGTTCGTCTGAACGGTTTTCCTGTTAAAGCTGGATGATCACCGTCTTCGTTTCGAGATAGGCTTCGATGCCCTGTTTGCCCTGTTCGCGGCCGATGCCCGACTCCTTATAGCCGCCAAAGGGCAGCGCGGTGTCGATGATCGCGTGGCAATTGCCCCAGACCGTCCCGGCTTTGATCTTTGACGCGAGCTTGTGCATCGTCGCAACATCCTTGGTCCAGATGCCCGCGCCGAGGCCATAGCAGGTTTCGTTCGCGGCCTTCGCCACTTCGTCGAGATCATCGAAGCGCTGGGCGACGACGACGGGGCCGAAGATTTCCTCGCGCACCACGCTCATTTGCGGGTTCACATCGACGAGGATGGTCGGGTTCACATAATAGCCGTCGGCGGTCGGGGCATCGCCGCCCATCGCCACGCTCGCGCCGTCGCGCTTGCCCGCCTCGATATAGCCCATCACCCGGTCGAATTGTTCTTTTGATACGAGTGGTCCGGCATGGGCTTCGGGATCAAGCGAAGGGCGCGGGGCCCAGAAGGGGGCAGTTGCCGCAACCCCTTCGATCACCTGATCGAAAATCGAGCGATGCGCGAACAGCCGCGATCCCGCGACGCAAACTTGCCCCGAATTGAAGAAGATTGCCCCTGCCGCACCCGGCGCAACTTCGGCGACATTGACGTCGGGCATGATGACAACCGGCGATTTTCCGCCCAGCTCGAGCGTGACATGCTTCATCGTGTCGGTAGCGTTCTTGTTGATGATCTTGCCAACTTCGGTCGATCCGGTGAAGGCAACCTTGTCGACATCGGGGTGCTTGACCATGCGATCGCCCGCGGTGTGGCCGTTGCCGGTGATGATATTGACGACGCCTGCGGGGAAACCGGCTTCGGCGATCAGGTCGGCAAGGCGCAGCACCGTGAGCGAGGTCTGCTCGGCGGGTTTCAGCACGACGGTGCACCCGGCAGCAAGCGCGGGCGAAATCTTGAGGCACGCCATTAGCAGCGGGAAATTCCACGGCACAATCTGCGCGCAGACGCCGACGGGGTCTTTGGTCGCGTAGCCGAACACTTTCCCGGCGGGCATCGTATAGGGCTGGATGACTTCGCCGTTGAGCTTTGAAGCCCAGCCTGCCATGAAACGGATCTGGCTGATCGCGCCGGGAATATCGACCGCGCCTGCCATCCCCTTGGGCTTGCCATTGTCGATGGCTTCGAGTTCGGCAAATTCGTCGGCATGCGCTTCGAGCAGGTCGGCGAGGCGGTGCATGATCCGTTCGCGCTGCATCGGCGCCAGGCCGGTCCAGCGGCCATCGTCAAAGGCATTGCGCGCGGCAGCGACAGCGCGGTCGACGTCTTTGTCCGAGGCATCGACGATACGACTTATCTCACGCGCCGACGAGGGATCCTCGACAGCGATGGTCGCATCATGGCTCGATGCCACCCACTCATTGTTGATAAACAGTGCGGGTTTGCGCGACAGGGACTTTTTTGCGGCAGCGGAATAGTCGCGTTGCTGCATCTTGATCGGGGTCATGACGTTCATGGCGGTGTCCTCTTTCGTCTATCGGCTGGCGGTTTTGACGGGTTTGGCCGCGGCGAGTTCGAGAGCCTTGTCCTCGTTGGCGCGTTTGATGATATAGTGGCGGATGGACTCGATCTGGGCAGGATTCAGGACTTTCGACCAGCCGATCATGCCGTTGGCGGAAAGCGCGCCGTCATGGACGATCATCTGCCAGTTCTTCGCATCGGCAATCACCCCGCTGCGGCGAAGATCGGGGAGGACGGTGCTGCCATAGGCCGAGTCCCCGTGGCACACGCCGCAATAGCGCGCATAATGCCGACCACCATCAGCGATTTGCGCCGGTGTTCCGCGCACAGCAGGCGGATCAAGCGGCATCTTCGCCAGCGATGGCATCGGCGGCAATTGGGCTTTACCACCCAGCTTGAACACCAGCAGACGCGAGATATTGCGCACCGGCCCCGATACTTCGGCGAGCATTCCCGCAGGCGAGAGCGCCCACGAGCCACCCCAACCGGCAAGGACCGCGACATATTGCTCGCCCTTGATGCTATAGGTCACCGGCGGCGCGACGATGCCGCTTTGCGCCGGTGCGGACCATAGTTTTGTGCCCTTGGCGGCATCGAACGCAGCGAAATCGCCGACGGCACTGCCTTGGAACACAAGGCCGCCAGCAGTCGCCAGCACGCCGCCATTGTTTGGCCCATTATACTGGACGCGCCAGCGCTCCTTCTGCGTCACTGGATCCCAGGCAATCAGCGCCCCTTTGGTTCCCGCCGCCGCCCCTTTGCGGACGTCGGGGATTGCAGGCATCGCACCGGCTGCAAAATCGACACCCGTGTTGAAGCCGATGTTCGATTTCTTCCAATTGGCTTCGGGAATATAGGGAAAAGCGGCTTCAATGGCGGGGATGAACACGAGGCCCGTCTTTTGGTCGAACGCCATTGGATGCCAGTTATGGCCGCCCGCTGGTCCCGGCATCGACACAAACGGTTTTCCGGTCTTGTCATAGCGTGCCGCGGCGACTTCGATCGGCCGCCCGGTCGCCATGTCGATGCCCGTCGCCCAATTGACCGGCACATAATTGTTCGCCGAAATCAGCTTTCCCGTCGCGCGATCAAGAACATAAAAATAGCCGTTCTTTGGCGCTTGCATCAGGACTTTGCGCGATTTGCCAGCAATCGTCAGGTCGGCCAGCATGATGTGCTGCGTCGCGGTATAATCCCAGCTTTCGCCTGGTGTCGTTTGATAATGCCAGACATATTCGCCAGTCTTGGGCCGGATTGCCACAATCGACGAGATATAGAGATTGTCGCCACCGCCGGGCGAGCGATAGGCCTGGTTCCAAGGGCTTCCATTGCCGACACCGATGTAGAGGAGGTCGAGGTCGGAGTCATAGGCCATCGCGTCCCACACGGTCCCACCGCCGCCCTGACTCCAATACTCGCCTTTCCATGTCGCTTCGGCGGCCTTCAGGTGCTTTGCTTCGTTCGCGCCGGGCTTGTCGGGGACGGTGTAGAACCGCCAGAGCTCCGTGCCGTTTGTGGCGTCATAGGCCGTGACATAGCCGCGCACGCCCATCTCCGCGCCACCGTTGCCGATGATGACCTTGCCGTCGATGACGCGTGGTGCGCCGGTGATCGTATAGGGTTTCGATTGATCGACCGTGACTTTGGACCAGATTTCCTTGCCATTGTTGCGATCAAGCGCAACCAGGCGCCCGTCGAGCGTGCCGAGAAAAAGCCGGTCGCCCCACGCTGCGACGCCGCGATTGACGACATCGCAACAGGCGTTGGTGCCCGCTTCGCCCGGCACTTTGGGGTCATACTCCCAGCGCAATTTGCCGGTCACGCCGTTATAGGCTTTGACCTTCGACCATGCCGTCGTGATATAAATCGTCCCGTCGATGACCAGCGGCGTTGCTTCCTGCCCTCGCGCCGTATCGAGGTCGGCAAACCAGCTGAGGCCGAGCTGGCCGACATTGCTGGCATTGACTTGGGTCAGCGGACTAAAGCGCTGCTCGTCGTTGGTGCGGCCATAGCTGAGCCAGTTGACCCCATCTTTTGCCGATTGTGCCAGTGATGTGTTGTCCACGCCGCCGGTTGTTGATCTGCCGCTGCTGCACGATGCGAGCGCCAGTGCCGCCGTCAGCCCTAATATCAATCGTGCCATCACGCTCTCCACCGGCGGGTTATACCGCTCAAACCCAATCCTAATTTACCATGCGGTCACTGTCGCCCCAATAGGGTTTGCGCAGCGCCTTCTTGTCCATCTTGCCTGCCGCCGTGCGCGGGATTGCGTCAACAAACGCCACTGATTTCGGCGCTTTGACCCCGCCGAGCCGCGCCTTGGCATGCGCAATGATTGTGGCTTCGTCGATGCTATCGCCGACGACAATCGCGTGGACCTGTTCACCCCACTTTTCATTCGGAATGCCGATCACTGCGCATTCGCGGACTTGCGCCAGTTCGGTGATCGCGGCCTCGACTTCGGTCGTGAACACATTGAACCCGCCGGAGACGACCATGTCCTTTTTGCGGTCAACAATATAGAGAAACCCGTCATCGTCGCGCTTGGCCACGTCTCCGGTGTGATGCCATCCGAACTTGCGGATTTCTGCCGTTGCATCAGGCATTTCGAAATAGCTGTGGCTGACCAGCGCCCCACGCACGACGATCTCGCCGGCCTCGCCATTGGGCAGCAAGTTGCCGTCATCGTCCATGATGCCAACTTGCACGGCACGCGTCGGTTTGCCGCAGCTGGCCAGCCGCTCGGGGTGATCGCCGCGTGCGGCTGCCGCGACGGTCTCGGGCGGCAGCCAGGTGACGATCATCGGGCATTCGACCTGACCATAGGATTGGCACATGCACGGCCCGAAAATCTCGACCGCTTGCCGCAGCTTTTCGGGTGAACAGGGCGATCCGACGAGGATAAAAATCTTGAGGCTGCTATAGTCGTGCTGGCCGATTTCGGGTGATGCGAGGCACTGGTAGAGCGCGGTCGGCGGCAGATACATGTGCGTCACCTTGCGCTCGGCAATCGTGCGCAACACGCGGTCGGCATCGAAGCCGGGCAATATAACCTGTGTCGCGCCGATGCTCAGTGTCGAGAGCGCGATCGGCCCAGCGGCGTGCGTGATCGGCGCGGGGACCAGCGCGACCGGATCGTCCGTCCGGCCATCCATGCCGCCCGCCGCGGTCTCGATCATCGTACCCCAGCCGAGATTGGTGACATTCGCACCTTTTGACGGGCCGGTCGTCCCCCCGGTCGGAAAAATGCCGACCAGTTCATCGAGATTGCCGAACGCGTCGACGGGCGGTGGCACGAAATCGGCGGCGGTTCGGCTGCCAACAAAATTCTCGAGCGAAGGGGCATCTCCATCGTCACGGTCAAGGCAGATCAGCCGCTTGAGATGCGGGCAGCGTGACTGGAGATCGGCCACTTCATCGGCCAGGCTCGAATGATAGAACAGCCACTCGCAGCGGACATAGTTCAAATAGGCCGCATTGGCGTCGATGGCGTTGCGGATGTTGACGGGCACCCATTTCCCATTCGCCCGCCAGATCGCGAGGAGGGCGACCATCAGCGGCGCTGAATTGGGCGCATAAAGCGCCACTGGCTCCTGATTGCAGAAACCGTGCGCATAGAGTGATGCTGCAATCGCTTCGGTTTGTGCCTTGACGTCGGCGAAGCTGAATTGCTCAGCTGTATCCGCATCGATCAGCGCGAGGCGCGCGGGGTTCAGGTCATGCCCGCGGTCAAAATAATCAATGGCGCGCAACGGTCATCCCCATCGATTGATTTCGGGGCCGGGTGCCCATGCTGTCCGGGGATCAGGAACCGTGGCCAACGACAGCGCCTTCGCCACCGACGACCGTGCCGCCACGCGCGCCATCCATGCGCGGGTGCGTGGTGCGTGCGTGAAGGCGAGGGGAACAAGCGGCGGCATGCCCGCAAGCCATGCATAGCTCTCCAGATCGGCGAGCGTGAACCCGCCCATTAGCCAGTCGCGCCCCTCCAACTGCTTTTCGATCTTGGCGACGGCAGCATCGATTTTCGCTTCGCTGTCGGCGAGTTGCGCCGCCGGAAATTCACCCGACCGACAAGCGCGCCAGCGATCACGCAGGTCAACGCTGTGGATATTGTCCATGAACGAATCATCCGCCATCGCCGCCAGCCTTGGTGCAGCATGCGCGCGCGTGCCGATGAGTGCCGCTGCTGGCGCCACGCGCTCGATCACCCAGCGGCCCCATGTCATCATTTCCCAACGGGCATAGGGTTCCGTCGGCACCAGTTTCCCGCCGCCGGCGATGTCATCGATGGCACACCCGATAAACACCGAATCCGCCATCGCAACGCCATCGGCGACCAATACTGGCCCCTCGCCCTCGATGCTCATTTCGACTTCGCGGGATGATGGTATAGTGCCGCTGTGACGGTCACCTGCCAGCAGGTTGATAAGGCTCAATTCGGCATCAATACCGGCCTCGAAAAGGGCGGCAAGAACCGTCAGCGACGGCCCATTGGGTTCACCATGATACAGCGTCAGTGCCATCACGCCGCCTCCGTTTCGAGGATCGCGACACGTTTGACCATGTCGGTTTTGCCCATTGCCCATGTCGCCTTGGCGGCGGGCCGTGCATAGATTCGTCGCAGCCAGCGCATGATGTTCGGTGTCAATTCGTCATTCGACAAATGCGGCTGCGACAGCGGCAATGCGTAGGCGAGGTTGAAGCCATTGATGTCGGCGAGGCTATAAGCATCGCTGCCCAGCCATTCGCGTTGCGACAAGGCTTCCTCGAGCATCAAAATACCACGCGCCACGCGCCGCGTTGACTCCGCCATTTCGGCCTCGCTGAAGGTGCCATAAATAGCCTTGCGCCAGGCCACGCGCCGCTCCTCCATCGGGATGCGCTCGATCGCGGCTTTCAGCATTTCGGGGTCTTTGCTGCGCACGGCTGGGCCCACGAAAACGCTCCAGCCGATCATGCTGAAACTCGGCGCAAGCCATTGATCCATGAACTTCATCCACCAGCGCACGCGCCAGCGGTCAACGGGGCCTTCGGGCATCAGTGCGGGGCCATCAAACGCCTCATCAACATATTCCATGATCGCGGTCGATTCGGTCAGCACCCGCGGGCCGTGAGTCATTGCGGGGATTGTCCCGAGCGGATTGATGCTGAGATAATCGGGCTTGTGTTGATCGAAATTCAGCAGGTCGAGATAATGGCTGTCGAATACCACGCCCTTTTCCATAAGCGTCAGCATGGGCTTGCCGGAATTGGCATTCGGTTCCCAGTGATACAGCGTGACATCGCTCATCCGACCGACTCATCCTCTTACATTTATTTTGTATGCAACGCTTACAATCTAACGAACCTCGACGTCAATCGCGGAATACGACTGTTTTGGTCGCGTTGAGCAGCACGCGATCCTGCAGATGATAGTGGACAGCGCGCGCCAGAACGCGTCGCTCAATGTCGCGCCCTTTGCGCACCAGATCGTCGGGCGTGTCGGCATGACTGATTGCTTCGACGTCCTGATGAATGATCGGCCCTTCATCAAGATCGCCGGTCACATAATGCGCGGTCGCGCCGATCATCTTGACGCCACGCTCATAAGCCTGATGATAAGGTTTTGCCCCTTTAAAGCCCGGCAGAAAACTGTGGTGAATGTTGATGCACCGTCCCGACAGATAGGCCGCCATGTCATCCGATAATATCTGCATGTAACGCGCCAGCACGATCAGCTCGGCGCCGGTGTCCTCGACGACCTGTTTGATCTGCGCTTCCTGCTGCGGTTTGGTCTCGTTGCTGACCGGCAAGTGGTGATAGGGGATGCCGCCGATTACGCTCAGCTTCAATGCGGCTTGCGGATGGTTGGACACGATGCCGACGACATCCATGTTCAGCTCGCCGATGCGGTGGCGATAAAGCAGGTCACCAAGGCAATGATCGAACTTCGAAACCAGCATCAACACCTTGCGTCGTTCCGCTGTCGGTCGCAGCGTCCACACCATATTATGTTGCGCGGCGAGTCCTGTGAAATCGCGGTGTACGGGCGTTGCGTCATCAATGGCAAAAACGACTCGCATGAAAAATCGGTTGGTCGCCAAATCGTCAAATTGCTGCGCATCGAGGATGTTGCCCCCATGCATGCTGAGCAGACCAGCGACCGCCGCGACAAGCCCCGAATGGTCATCGCACGATAACGTCAGGACATGCGATTCAGTCACTATCTCGACTCCATTTTTTTGTATGTGTTGCATATCAATATCCAGCTTGTTAGGAGTCGGCAACTGCCTTCAACGGCGAAAAGTCGGATAGGAATGGACTGATGGCGACGACTAACCTTGAACTGTTGATTCAAAGTGGCGGAAACACCGTCGAAATGCTGCGCAATTCTCAGCTCGGCGCCTATGTCTATCCGGTCGTTGCCCCCGAATTTTCGAACTGGCGCGCCGAACAGTGGGCGTGGCAGCATTCGGCGGTTCTGTTTGATCAGTCACACCACATGGTGAACCTGTACATCCGCGGAAAAGACGCGCTGAAATTGCTCAGCGATACGATGATCAACTCGACCAAGGGTTGGGCGGTCGACAAGGCGAAGCAATATGTGCCGACGACGCAATATGGTCATGTGATCGGCGATGGGATTATCTTCTGGCTGGCCGAAGAAGAGTTTCTCTATGTTGGACGCGCGCCCGCGTCGAACTGGCTGCGCTATCATGCGGCGACCGGCGGCTATGACGTCACGGTCGAGCTTGACGACCGTTCGCCGATGCGTCCGATGGGCAAGCCCGTCACGCGGTCGTGCTGGCGCTTTCAGATTCAAGGACCGAACGCATGGGCGGTGATTGAAAAGCTCAACGGCGGGCCGCTCGAACAGCTCAAATTCTTCAACATGTCGACGATGACGATCGCGGGGAAAAGGATCCGCACCCTGCGCCATGGCATGTCGGGCGCACCCGGCCTCGAAATCTGGGGGCCGTATGAAGAACAGGAAGAAATTCGCGCGGCGATCTTGGAATCGGGCAAGGAATTTGGGCTGATCCCCTGCGGCAGCCGCGCTTATCCGTCGAACACGCTGGAATCGGGCTGGATCCCGTCGCCGCTCCCCGCGATCTACACCGGCGACAAGCTGAAAGGATTTCGCGAATGGCTTGGCGCTGACAGCTATGAAGCAACCGGCAGCATCGGCGGCAGTTTCGTTTCAGAGAATATCGAGGATTATTACCTCAACCCCTACGAGCTCGGCTACGGCCCTTTCGTCAAATTTGACCATGATTTCCACGGTCGCGAAGCACTTGAGGCGCTTAACCCCGCCGAACAGCGCACCAAGGTTACGCTGGCATGGAACCCCGAAGACATGGCAAAAATCACAGCCTCGCTGTTTGATCCCGATGGCGAGCAGTATAAGTTCTTCGATGTCCCGCTCGCGAACTATGCCTCGTCAAATTATGACCGCGTTGTCGACGCGGATGGCCGCGCGGTCGGTGTGTCGATGTTTACGGGGTATAGCTACAACGAAAAGCAGGCACTTTCGCTCGCGACCATCGACCATGAAATCCCCGTAGGTACCGAACTCCGTGTTGTCTGGGGTGAAGAAAATGGCGGTACGAAGAAGTCGACCGTCGAGCCGCACAAGCAAATCGAAGTGCGTGCGATCGTCAGCGCGGTCCCCTATTCACGCGTGGCGCGCGATACGTATCAGGCGGGCTGGCGCACCGAACGGGCCTAGGCAACAAAATCCCGCGCCCATTCGGCGGTCGTCTTCAACCCGCCGAAGGGATAAAGGTGCAACGAAACCTCGCCATGAACGGCGGGATCAAGCGCGCTCGCCAAGGTCTCGACCAGCTGATCCGGCCCCGCTGTTGTCAGCAACCGCCCCAGCGACAATCCATATTTGGCCATCACTTTGGTCGATGCGCCAACGCCACAGCGCGCCGCAAAGGCGAGCAGCCGCTTGACGCTGGCCGGGCCGGGGATACCGATGCGAACGAGCGCATCGACGCCCTGACGCCGTTCCTCCTCGAGCCAGCGCAACACCGGCTCGGCGTCGAAGCTGAATTGCGTCACGACAGCAAAATCATGCCCTTCGTCGCGCAGCGCTGCGAGCTTGTCGCGCTTCGCCTGCCACAATTTGTCGTTGCCGATGTCCTTATGCCCCTCGGGATAGCCCGAAATGCCGACGCGTTTGATGCCATAATGCGCCAGCAACCCCGTTCGGATGATCGCCAGTGCGTCTTCATAGGGGCCCATCGGCTGCGGCGGATCGCCCGCGACGACGAATGCATGGTCGATCTGCGCCTGTTCCTGCAGCGCCCCAAGAAATGCCTCCAAACCGGCCTGTGATGCAATCCGCCGCGCCGAGATATGCGGGATCGGAATAAAGCCAAGGTTGCGCACGCGAACGGCTGCGGCAACGCGCGTGGCCATATCCTCGCCGGGCAGGAATGTGATCGGGATTTTCGTGCCCTGCGGGATGATGTGCGCTGCCGCTTCGAGGTGCGGAATATCCTTGGCGGTCATCTCGATTGAATAGCCGTTGACCAGCGTTGCTGCCGCGTCGCTGCGATGCTTGGCCATCAATCTCTCCGCTCGGATTATTGTATGTGTTACCTACTAATAATCCGAACGGGTCTGATGTCAACGATGGGTGGCGATCAGACATTTTATTAGGATGCCGATGCTCCTGCCTTAGCGATTCAAATTAGAACTTCTTTTTGACGGACAGCGCCCATTCGCGCGGCGCTGCAGGCAGCGCCTTATCGAACCCGGCGCCGGCGCCAAGGAGATTGAACCGGCTCAAGAGGTAGTATTTGTCGGTTATGTTGCTCACTTCAAGCGAAACGCTCACATCCTCTTCGGCGTTTTTCCACGTCAGGCGGCCGTTCAGCGTTGTGAAGCTTGGCAGGAAGCTGAGTGTGCGTACACCGCCGATAACGCCCGCCCCGGTATATTGCTTATCTTGATAAGCGAGGTCGATACGCGGCGTGATCGATCCCGAATTGCCGAGGTCCGCTTTGTACTGGATGCCGAGGTTTGCCTTCCACTGCGGCACGCCTGGCGGATCGCTTGGCACTACACCGCCCGGGTTCGTACCGACGACACCAGTCCGGATCACGACACCGGTAAACGTTGCAGCAGGATTGAGCGAGCTCGCCTTCAGTTTTTGCGTAATGTAGCTTAGCGCGCCATCGATTGTCAGACCGTCGGTCGGGCGGGCGGTTAGCTCGAGCTCGAAGCCTTTGACAATGGCATCACCCGCATTCAGGCGCGCGGCGCACGGTGCACCGGGGCAGGCATTAACGGCAATCTGAAGGTCGGTATAATCATTGTAAAACACCGCCGCATTCAGCCGCACCCGCTTGTCAAAAAAGTCGCTTTTGAAACCATATTCAAATGCGGTAACTTTTTCCGGATTGAACGGGATCAATTGGGCCGCGTTGAACGGGCGGGGGTTGGAGCCGCCCCCCTTAAAGCCCGTCGAGACCGAAATGTAGGCCAGAAACTCGGGGGAGACCCGGTAGTCGAGGGCAGCGCGATAATCGAGTTTGCTGGCGCTGTATCGTGCCGTGTTGCCAGATAGCGCAGTTACCGTTGCTGTGGCCGGTCCGAACAAGGCCCGCGTATCCAGCCCTTTGTAACCAACGCCGTAGGCGGATCCAACGGGGTCAAGGAAGCGATTGACCGTTCCGTTCAGATTATAACGGAAATAGGTCTGCGCTTTGCTTTCGTCAGTATAACGTACCCCCGCATTGATGGTCAGCGCGTCGGTGACCTTAAAGCTTACGTTACCAAAGACCGCTTTGGCTTTTGCTGCAGTCGGATCAGGCTGACGAAATTGGAGCGGAAAAACCGAAACGTAGCGTATGTCCTGAAACGAATCGTATACTGAATCTTGCTTGAAGTAATACCCGCCGAGCGTCGCATTGACCGTCTCACCAAACGCTGTATTGAGCCGAAGTTCCTGACTGAAGCTCTTGTTTGTCAGGAAGTTGCGTCCGAAATTGGTGTTGATCGGCGTCAGGTCGTCGTCGGTGTAGAATTCGGTATCGAACTTGCGATACCCCGTGATTAATGTGAGTGAGAGAGTGTCGTTCAGCCGATAATTGATCTGCCCCGAAACGCCCCAGCCGTTGTAGTCGCTGCGGTCGGTGCCCGAGGTTGCAGCCAGCGCCGTGCCAGCGGCACCCGTCACATCGATGTAGAATGGCGGCGCACCCGGAGGGGCCACGTTGAGCGCAGGCAACCAAACGGCTGCCGGTTGCCCTGTCGTGGCGTAGTTACAGAAGGGACCGCAGACGAAGGCGTTCGTCAACGTCACGCCATTAACAGCTGTGTTCGGCGGTGGCACTGGGCCGGTTGCAAGGAGGACTTCACCAGCGATGGTGCGTTCGTCCTTGGTATAGTCGGCAATAAGCGTCACATCGAGCTGATCTGATGGCTCCCAACGCAAAATGCCCCGCACCGCCTGATAGCCGACGCCGCCGAGTTTACCCAGCACGCAGTCGCCACCGCCCGCGTTCGTTGAAGGAATGCCGCTCGTTGGAAAGCGGCAGCCGTAATCGACCCGGTCGACATAGCCTCTCTGATTCTTGAATACACCTGACACGCGCCCGGAAAGAGTTTCGGTCAGCTTGAAATCGGCGGCTGCGCGCAGACCGATTCGATTACGCGATCCGTAGGTTGCCTCGATGAAGCCGCCACCATCGCCGCTCGGCTTTTTCGAATAAAATTTAAGAGCGCCACCTGCGGAGTTACGCCCCGTCAACGTGCCCTGCGGCCCCCGCAGAATTTCGACGCGCTCGACGTCGAGAAGGTCGAAAATTGCCCCTGTCAGCTGCGGATAATAGACATCATCGATATAGATGCCGACGCCCGGCTCAAACGCCGGATTGAAATCGTTCTGGCCCACGCCCCGGATCGACGCCGTCACCGAGGGACCAAACGAAGCCCCCTGTGGACGGATGCTGACATTCGGCGCGCCATCAGCAACCTGTTGAAGGTTCGTCTGGCTGCGCGCTTCTATCGTTGCTGCATCGACCGCCGTGATCGACAGCGGCACATCCTGCAGTTTTTGGTCGCGGAACTGCGCCGTAACAACGATGTCGCTGTTTGTTGCTTCACCGGCAGGGGCAGCGGCTTGTCCGAAGGCTGCGCCACTCGCAGCCAGCGTCGCCCATGCGGTGCTGAGCACAAGTATCTTGCGTGTGGCGATTTTGCGGTGCGAAAGTCGTTGCATAATTATCCCCTCCGGAAGTGCCTCTTTGGGCTGCTAAGTCGCTCTTATTATCGTGAGTGTGACATACAAATTTACGCATCGCAAGACCCAAACATTTGTTACTATCACGGTCGCCATGCCATATGCTATTTTGACGTGAGGGGCGGCGGGTCATAGAGGGGCGGCATGAGCCGGGACGACATGCAGGATAAGCAGAGCGAATTGTTGATTGCGCTGCTTCGGCTCGCGTCGGTGATCAACCGCCCGATGCGCGACGGCGTCGCCGATCCCGAGGGCCTGAGCCTGAATGAGCTTCGCATCCTGATGGCACTGGGCGGGGAGGGCGAATTGGCAGGGCATGATCTGGCCGAAGTCATGGGAATGCAGCCGATGAACGTCAGCCGCGCGCTATCGACGCTGAATGATCTGGGCCTCGCCGAAGAAGCCGACGATCCTGCCAATCGCCGTCGCAAGCCTTATCGCTTGAGTGAACAGGGTTGGCAGCGTCATGCTGCAATGGGTTCCGAGATTGCTGATGTCGCCGGATTTATTTTCGGCACGCTGAAGTCGAGCGAACGGGCAGCACTTGGCAAGATTCTCGATAAGCTCAATGCTCGGATTATCGATTGGCATCCGGTCGCGCCAAAGCGCCATGTTCCCCGTGCCTGATCTATTGCGCCAGCATCGCCCCAAACTTTGGATGCGCAAAGTGCATCGGCACGTCATGGCGATATGGCCATGTCTTCCGAATATCGTGCCCGCGGATTTCGTCGGGCCCGATGGGATTGGCGGGGTAGCATTCGGTCAGCGGTTGCAAATGGCTGACCGTTTTTGACCAGCCTTTTTCATAGTCACCCTGCCACTGCATCAAATAATCGAGGCGCTTGATCTTCCACACGCCATCCTCGCGCACATAGTCGTTCTCGTAGATACCCGCTTCCATGAATTGTTGCGGCAAGCCCTCGGACTGGAAAGCGCGGGTCTCGTGGCTTCCGCCGAACAGCATCCCGCGAAACCGGCCCTTGGCCGTCTGGCGGTTGGGCGCGACCGTGATGATGTCCTGCATCTGGAAATGATCGAGCAGGAAGCCATCGACCGGCCCTTCGCCGCCGCCTTCCAGAAAGAAATTCTGGAACCATGTCCCATAAAGGCGGAACACTCCTTCGCGGCCTTTGTAGATGCCCGACAGGAAAATGACCTCGCCATCCTCGGCAAACAGGTCCGCCACGTCGCGAGCACGGTTGAAATCAATGTAATAGCCGTAGGCCCAGTGCAGGCGGCGGATCGCGTTTATGTCTTCGAGCTCACCGACGCGGTTTTCCAATGCGGCAAGGCGGCTTTCGACATCAGTCATAGCTTTCTCCTTGATTTTATAATTGTATGTGTTGCTAACAAAAGTTACCATCCTTGGCGAGAGGAAAGATCGGATGGCATGGGTAGGGAAAACCGCCTTCATCACCGGCGGGGTGTCGGGCATTGGCTTTGGCATTGCACAGGCGTTTGCGCGCGCAGAGATCGACCTGATCCTGACCTATCGCAACGAAGGGCACCGTGCTGTTGCTGAAAAGTGGTTCGCCGATCAGCACTTGCCGATACCGCGTTTCGTTTTGCTCGACGTCACAGATCGCGCGCGCTGGGCTGAACTGGCGGACAGCGTTGGACCCGTCCATGCCCTTGTCAACAACGCCGGGGTCAGCCGTGCAGCGGCGGCGGGCAAAGTGATAAATTTGGGAGACCTGACATGACACCACATGGCGTCACTATCCGCCACACCGACAAGTTGTTCATCGGTGGCTTATGGGTGCCCGCGCATTCGGGGCGGATGATCGAACTTATCTCGCCCAACACCGAGCAAGTGATCGGCAGCGTCGCCGAAGCCGACGAGACCGATATGGATGCGGCCGTTGCGGCGGCGCGTGACGCCTTTGACAACGGGCCTTGGGTCGCGATGAAGCCGGGCGAACGGATCGCCGCTTTCCGCCGCATGGTGGATCATTTGCGCAACCGGGTCGATGAACTCGCTGCGGCTTGGACTGCGCAAATGGGCGGCCTCACCAGCTTTGCGGGGCCGATGCACGCAGGCGGCATCAAAACGCTCGATCAGATCGCGGGGTTTGCCGACAGTTTTGCATTCGTTGAAAAACGCGAAAGCCGCGCTGCTGCCGCCGCACTGGTTGCGCATGAACCGGTTGGCGTCGTCGCGGCGATCGCGCCGTGGAACGGGCCGTTCGGGATCATGGCCAACAAGGTCGCTTATGCGCTCGTCAGCGGGTGCACGGTAATCATGAAGCCATCACCCGAAACGCCGCTCGAGGCCTATATCATTGCCGAAGCCGCCGAGGCAGCGGGCCTGCCGCCGGGTGTCGTCAATCTCGTCTGCGGGCATCGAGAGGCCAGCGATCACCTCGTCTGCAACCCCGGCGTCGACAAGGTCAGCTTCACCGGATCGACACTGGCGGGCAAGCGCATTGCCAGTGTCTGCGGCGAACGGATTGCACGGTGCACATTGGAACTGGGCGGCAAGTCCGCGGCAATCCTGCGCGATGACTTCCCCATTGAAGCCGCCGCCCCGATGCTCGCGGGCACGATCAGTATGCTAAGTGGACAGGTGTGCGCGATGCTCAGTCGCGTCATCGTCCCGCGCCACCGCCATGATGCGCTCGCCGAAGCGATTGCGGCGGAAATGAAGACGATCGTGATCGGCCTTTCGGATGATCCCGCAACCCAGCTCGGCCCGCTCGCGATGAAGCGCCAGCTTGGGCGCGTTGAGGGCTATATCGAGGAAGGTAAAATGGTCGCCGACCTCGTCTGTGGCGGCGGGCGGCCAAGCCACCTGAATCAGGGCTATTTCATCGAGCCCACCCTGTTCGCGAATGTCCCAAACGAGAGCTGCATCGCGCAGGAAGAAATCTTTGGCCCCGTGCTTAGCCTCGTTCCCTGCGAGGACGAGGAGGATGCGATCCGCCTTGCCAATGCGTCGCACTATGGTCTCAATGGCTCCGTTCTGACGCATGATGTCGAGGCGGCATATCGTATTGCCCGCCGCGTGCGCACGGGTGGTTTCGGCCAGAACGGGCTGCGGATGGATTTCGGCCTGCCTTTCGGCGGCTTCAAGCAATCAGGGATCGGGCGCGAAGGCGGGCCGGAGGGGATGCTCGCCTATCTGGAAAGCAAAACCATCCTGCTCGACGGGATGCCAGAGGCGCTATGACTCGTGATGATCTGTATGCGGTGCTTGACCATTATCTGGTCGCGCTGGGTAAACGCAATGCGGCAGCTGTGCCCTGGGCGGATGTGCCGCTGACATCCGAAAACAATGTCATGCTGGAACGTGATGACGGACTGTGGGGCACAATCGAGAGTGTCGGCGACTATGCGTTGAAGTTCGCCGATCCCTTGACCGGCCATGTCGGCTATTTTGGGACAGTCCACGAACATATCGAGGAGTCGGGTTACACTGTTCGCCTGACGGTGGATGACGCAGGCCGCGTAACGGAAGCGGAGACGATTGTCGTTCGGCAGTCGGACAGCGGCATAAAATTCGAAAACCCGCGATACTGGGACAAGCCTATCCTGAATGCGGGCGTCGCAAACTCGTCATCGCGCGACGAAATGATCCACCTTTCGAACGGCTATTTCGATACCTTGCAACTGAATGACGGCACGCTGCACACGAAATTTCACCCCGATTGCAACCGCGTCGAAAACGGCGTGCAGACGACGCATAACCCTGACTTCGCGAAGATCGTGCCTGTCTCCGCACTGGGCTGTGAGGACCAATTCCGCATGGGCAATTATCGCTATGATGATCGCCTGCGCGGGCGGCGTTTTCCGATGATTGACGAGGATCGCGGGTTGGTGCTGGCGTTCGGCTTTATCGATCATTCGGGGCGGCTGGCGGAATATCAGCTTACCGATGGCCGCACCGTGCAATCGCCGGTCCGTCGCCCGCACAGCTTTTACCTCGCCGAATTGTTCAAGATCGATCATGCTATGATCTGCCAGATTGAAGCGAACTTCATCACGGTCCCTTATAATATGCCCAGCCCGTGGGACGCGCTGTGAGGTTTCTCGCCCTCGCCGCACTTACGCTATTGGCGGCTTGCAGCGGCGCAAGCGGAGCAGGGGATGACTGGATCACGCCCGGCGGCGATGCAGGCAAATCGCATCACTCGCAGCTGACCGACATCAATCCGCAGAATGTCGCCACGCTCGGCCTCGCGTGGGTCGCCAATCTCGGCACCAACCGCGTTCTCGAAGCGACGCCGGTCGTGATCGATGGGGTGATGTACACCAGCGGCGTTGCAGGCCGTGCTTATGCGTTTGACGCCGCGACCGGCCAGGAATTGTGGCGTTTCGAACCCGACGTTGACATGCAGGTCAACCGGACTGTGTGCTGCGACATGGCCAATCGCGGCGTCGCGGTGACGGGTGGCAAAGTCTATGTCGCTGCGCTCGATGCCAAGCTTTATGCGCTTGATGCGACAACCGGGAAAGTCGTCTGGACGGCAGACACCACCGATGGTTCGGGGCGTGGCATCAATTCGACGGGTGCACCCGAAGTCGCCGGTGGCGTTGTCGTGATCGGTAATGGTGGTGCGGAATATGACGTGCGCGGCTATGTCAGCGCTTATGATCTGAACAGCGGTAAACTGGTCTGGCGTTTCTACACGGTGCCGCGCGATCCCAAACTGGGGCCGCAGGATCACCCCGATCTCGAAGCGGCGGTAAAGACTTGGGATTCCGACAGTCGCTGGGATGTCGGCGGCGGCGGGACGCCGTGGGACGCCATCAATTATGACGCCGAAACCGGGCTGGTTTTGGTCGGCATCGGCAATGGTGGGCCGTATCATACCGCCAAGCGCTCGCCGAAGGGGGGCGACCAGCTCTACCTGTCATCGATTGTCGCGCTTGATGCGAAAACAGGCCGGGTCAAATGGCATTATCAGGAAACGCCTGCCGACAATTGGGATTTCACCGCGACGCAGCCGATGATCCTGACCCGGATGACGATTGATGGTCAGAACCGCCCGGTGGTCCTCCATGCGCCAAAGAATGGTTTCCTCTATGTGCTTGATCGGCGCGACGGAAAGCTGCTGCGCGCCAACCCCATCGTCCGCGTCAACTGGACAAAAGGCATTGATCCGAAAACAGGGCGGCCCATCCCCGATCCAGCGGCGAATTATGCCGACGCGCCCAAGATCGTCTTTCCGGGAACGCCCGGCGCGCGCAACTGGCATCCCGCCAGCTATGATCCCCAATCGGGCCTTTATTACGCGCCCGTGCTCGATGTCGGAAATCTGATTTTCATGACGCCGGGCAAGAAGCCGTTTGCGCGGAAGATGCTTAACAATGACGCTGCGCTGATCTTTTCGACTGACATTGTTGCAGCCATGCCGACCTTACCGGCACCGATGCAAGCTACCGTCAAGGCGCTCCCCGCGTATGCCGAGGCGCAGCGAATGCCCTATTCGTCCGAAGTCCGCGCCATCGACCCGCTAACCGGCAAGACAAAATGGGCCGCACCAATGAAGGGCTGGCAGGATCGCGGCGGCTTGCTGACCACGGCAAGCGGCCTGCTGTTTCAGGGCAGCATTGACGGCACGCTGCGCATTTTTGACAAGCGAACTGGCAAACTGATCAAAGTGATCGATACCGGCACAAGCATTCTCGCTGCGCCGATGACCTATCGCGTGAAGGGCGTGCAATATGTCGCGGTGATGGCGGCGTGGGGCGGCGGCGGCTTCCCTTATGTGCCGCGCTATTCGGCGGCGTATAAGCGCGTCAATGAAGGCCGCTTGCTTGTTTTCAAACTCGGCGGCGGCCCGGTGCCACTGCCCGCTGACCTTCCTCCACTCGAAGAAGCGGGTGAACCGCCTGCGCAACAATCCGGCGTCACAGCGGCGCGCATCGCCGAAGGGCAGGGGCTGTTCTTTGGCAATTGCGTGCTTTGCCATTCAAACCAGCATCGCTCGATCACGCCCGATCTTCGGCGCATGGCACCCGGGGTGCACCAATCGTTCCGCCAGATTGTACTCGGCGGTCAACTTGTTCCGAATGGCATGCCGCGCTGGGGTGATCGTCTAAGCCCCCAACAAAGCGATGCGCTCCACGCCTATCTCATCGACTTGCAAAAGAAAACGCGTGCGGATGAGATGGAGAAGAAGCGGCGGGGGATCGCGCTTGATGCCCCGGCGCTTGCGATTTTGTCGAATTATTGAGCGCGCTCAGAAGCTCCGTTTTATAGTCACTGCCCAAGTCCGTGGACGACCCGGTGCGCCCGACGCCGTGCCCGTGCTGAAGGATTCCTGAAGCAAAGTTGTGAAGTAATATTTGTTGAAGATATTCTGGACGTCGAGTGTCACGCCCCAGTCCCGATCATCCGACCGCCAGGCCAGCCGCGCGTTGCCAAGGAAATAGCCGTCAATGCGGTTGGTGATCGTCACGGTTGCCAGCGGCCCGCCGCCACCGGCATTCGAGAATGGACTGGCCGGGTTCGCAGCACTGGGCAGCACGGCATTTGAAACGGTCAAGGCATCAATGTTGTTGGGCTGCGAGTAGATTTTCGACTGATAAGCGCCATCAAAGCGGAACGTCAGATCCCCTTTGAGCACGTCGGAGGCAACATACTGGATGCCGAACGCAGCTTTCCATTCGGGCGTATAGGGGGTCACGTCCTTAAGCGTGACGCCTGTCGAGGCTGTGTCCACCGACTTATATTTGAAATCGAGGTAGGAAATCGACCCGTCGAGCGTGACGCCGGGAACCGGACGGATGAAGGTTTCGACTTCAAACCCCTTCACCTTTGCTGATCCGACATTGGAGGGGCGCAGGCACGGCGTTGCCTGCGACGAACCTCCCGGCCCGGCTGTCAGCAGATCGAGACAGCGTGTGCTCGTCAAAATGATGTTCTTATAATCATTGTAAAATGCCGAGACATTTAGGCGCAGCTTGCGGTCGAACAGATCCGATTTGAAACCAACTTCATAAGCTGTGATTGTTTCGGGCTGAAATGATGTTGCCTGACTGGCGAAAAACGGACGCGGGTTTACGCCCCCGGCACGATAGCCCGTCGAAACCTGACCATAGGCCAGAAACGCGTCCGAGAACCGGTAATCAAGCGCGACCCGCCAATCTACGCGACTGTCACGGAATTTCGTTGCCAGACCATTGAGTCCGAACAGCAGGCAATTGGGCTGATTGCCGAGTCCGGTTGGTCCCGCCGTCGGTGCGCCGAGAAAAAAGGCGCATGGCCCTTGGATCGCCGAGCCGTCCGGATTGCGCCGGATATAGGCATAATCTTTCGCATCCCACGACTGGCGCACGCCACCGGTCAGGTTTGCCGCATCGCTGAGATGCCAGGTGAAGTTCCCGAATAGCGCCTTGTTCGTTGCCGGCGTCGGATCAGGCCCATGCAGGAAGTCGATCCCGGCGTAGTTCAGGTCGATCCGTCCAGTGTATGTGCCACGCGTGTCGAAGTAAAAGCCGCCCAGCGTGAAATCGACGGCGTCGCTCGCCAGCTTGCCATTCAGGCGCAATTCCTGGCTCCATTGCCGGTTGCGCTGGTTCTGGTTGAGCAGGAGTGCGCTGACCGGCGATCCGTCACTGTCATACGACCAGTCGGCTTCATATTTGCGCCACGCTGTGATCGACTTGAGCTGGAAGCTGTCGCTAAGATCGGCGTCGATTGTCATCGACGCGCCGTAATTGTCCAGGTTCGAGTGCGGATCAAGGACCAGTGGCTTGTAGGGGTGTTGCGTGTCTGCGGCGGTCACGTCGGCAAATGTCGAATAGGACACGAACCGGCGATCATAGCCCGATAGCGTGTCGCAACTGTTCGCACCCGACGGCACGAACTGGCAGTTTATGGGAACTCCGACACCATTGGTCCCGCGCAGGAAAGGCCGATTTGGTCCGGCAAAGGCGGCTGCCGAGTTGGCAAACAGCAGCACGTTTGCACCGGGCTCGTTGCGTTCACGCGTATAATCGGCCGAAATATTGACATCAATGCTGTCCGACGGTTGCCAGCGTAATGATATCTTGCCCGCCGCAAACGACTGGCCGCCAAGGCGACCGACCAGCGGGTCGCTGCCGCGCGCCAGCGTCGGCACGTTCGAACCGGGATGGGTCAGGGCATAGTCGAGGCGCTTGACATAGCCGTTGCTGTTTTTGGTCACCCCGGCAACACGCATGAAGAGCGTTTCGGCGAGCTTCACATCAAACAGTCCGCGCACGTCGATGCGGTTGAACGATCCATAGGTCGCTTCGATCGATCCCTTTCCGCTGCCTTCGGGCTTTTTAGAATACAGCTTGATCGATCCACCGAGCGAGTTGCGCCCTGCCAGCGTTCCTTGCGGCCCGCGCAAAACTTCGACCCGGTCGAGATCAGTCAGGTCGAGCAGCGACCCAGTCAGCGTCGGCAGATAGACATCGTCGATATACATGCCGACGCCAGGTTCGAGTGCAAAGTTCGGGTCCGTCTGACCGACCCCGCGAATGAAGGCGATAATACCCGGGCCGAGTTCCTGCCCCTGCGGCTTCAATGTGACATTGGGTGCCTGCGCGGCTACCTCGGACACGTTCGTCTGTCCCCGGGCCGCAAGCAGTTCGCCGTTGATCGCGGTAATGGCGAGCGGTGTGTCCTGCAGATTCTGTTCGCGGAACTGTGCAGTGACGACAATGTCGGCAACACCGGCATCGTCCTGTTGCGCGGTTTGCTGGGCCAGCGCCGTGGCGTGCATCATCGCAATCAAACTGACTCCGACAAATGCTGTTTTATGTGCGAATTGCATAACCTTCTCCCATGTTTTTTCGTTGGCCTTATAATCTGTTGCTTGCGATATCGGCCCCTTCCCGCAGCACTTTCAGCTTCTTCCACGTCACGTCGGGGTCGATTTTTCCGTAGCCCGCGAAGGTGCCAAACCCGCAGTCGGTGCTCGCGATCACGCGGTCTGCGCCGACAATGGCGGCAAAGCGCTCAATCCGCTGAGCGATTAGCTCGGGGTGCTCGACATAGTTTGAACAGGTGTCGATGCATCCCGGCGCAAGGATTTTATGATCCGGAATTTTTGCTGCGGCCCACACTTTCCATTCATGCTCATGCCGCGGGTTGGCCGCTTCAAACAGGATCGTCGCGGGCCGCGCTTTCAGGATGATATTGATCACGCGCTCCAGCGGGATGTCGTGATCATGCGGCCCTTCATAATTGCCCCAGCAAATGTGCATCCGCATCTTTTCAGGCGGTATGTTTGCGGTTGCGGCATTGAGCGCTTCAACATTGGCTTCGGCGACTTTCAGAAATTCGTCTTCTGACAAATCCTGAAAGCCCGTGTGCCGCGACATTGCGAGATCAGGGCAATCAAGCTGGAGCAGAAACCCCTGATCGACGATCGTTTCATATTCGGGCCGCATCGCCGCTGACAGGTCAGCGAGATAGGCATCCTGCGTCGGATAATAGCGGTTAAGCTGGAATGCACTGATCAGGCCGGGGGAGGCGGCGTTCATGAAGGCCTTCACGCCATCGCCATGCCGCGCCAGTGCCGCCTTGAACCGGCGCACGTCCTCCCAGAGCGGATCCAGCGTGACGAGCTTGACCGGCGCAATACACGAAGCCCGCACAAAATCCTGGCTGCCCATCATCGCTGACAGTTTCTTGGTCAGCGCCGGATGCTCGGCGAGGTCAGCCGCAGGCTTGCGGTCAACATGGCCCCCAAAGCCCGACAACCGTTCGATCATATACGTCGAATAGCCGATTTTGCCGATCTCGCCGTCGCTGACTGTGTCCACGCCGCATTCGACTTGCCTGCCAACCGCGTCTTCGACAGCTTCGGAGACCAAGCGGTCAAATTCATCGATATCATAGGCTTCGCCAGCATCGCGCGCGCGCAGGAGCGGGGTCAGGATGTCGCCGCGCGGCATGCTGCCGACGTGGGTTGTTTCGATTCTCTCCACCGTGCCTCCTGCCTCTTGCTTTTAGTATGCGATACATACAAACATAGTTTACAGAGAGTGCAAGCGGAATCTTCCGCAAGCTCCGGTTTTGGAGAAGGCTGTATGTCCCAATCACTCGAATCGCTGCTGGGCAGCGTCGGCAGCACCGTCGAATTCCTGCGCAATCAGCAGGTCGGGCCCAATGTCTATCCGGGCGTTCCCGCCGAGTTTTCCAACTGGCGCGATGAACAGCGCGGCTGGGCCGAAACATGCGTTCTGTTCAATCAGAGCTATCACATGGCTGAATTGATGGTCGAAGGGCCGGGCGCGTTTGATTTCCTCAATGGCCTCGGCATCAACAGCTTCAAGGGCTTCGTGGTCGACAAGGCCAAGCAGTTCGTGCCCGTGACGCATTACGGCCATGTCATCGGCGACGTGATCCTGTTCTACCTTGCCGAGAACCAGTTCAATCTGGTCGGTCGGGCGCCAACACTCAACTGGCTGATGTTCCATGCCAAGGACCGGAGCGACGTCACCGTCACCTATGACGAGCGCACCGCCGCACGGCCCGACCCCGAAAATCGCCGCCATTACCGCTATCAGGTGCAGGGGCCCAATTCGAACAAAGTGATCGAGGATGCCACGGGAAAGCCCGCGCCCGAACTCAAATTCTTCAATATGTGCTGGATGGAGATTGGCGGGAAAAAAGTCCGTGCATTGCGTCACGGCATGGCGGGGCAACCGGGTTATGAATTGTTCGGCCCGTGGGCAGATCGCGATGCTGTCCACGCCGCGCTGTTCGAGGCGGGCAAGGCGCACGGCATGAAGCTCGTCGGCGGGCGAACCTATTCGTCGAACACGATTGAATCGGGCTGGATTCCGTCGCCGCTGCCGGGTGTTTATACGGGCGTTCTCCTGAAGCCCTATCGCGACTGGCTGACCACGAACCATTATGAAGCAAAGGCTAGCGTGGGCGGCTCCTATGTGCCCGACAGCGTCGAGGGCTATTATCAGAACCCGTGGGATTTGGGTTATGGCCCGTTCGTCAAGTTCGACCATGATTTCATCGGCCGCGACGCGCTCGAAAAAATGGCGACGCAGCCGCAGCGCAAGAAAGTCACGCTCGCGCTCGATGATGACTCTGTCACCTCGGCGATCTTTGCCCAATTCGGCAAAGGCGAGCTTCGCCCCAAATATATGGAATTCCCGAGCGCGGTTTATTCGATGCACCCGTTCGACCGCGTCGAAAAGGACGGCAAGCTCGTCGGGCTTTCGACCTGGATCAGCTACACCGCGAACGAAGGCAAGATGCTGACGCTGGCGATGCTCGACGAAGCCTATGCGGTGCCTGGCACTGAAGTCGACTTCATCTGGGGCGAGCCCGATGGCGGCACCAGCAAGCCCACTGTCGAACCGCACAAGCAAGTGACGATCAAAGCCGTGGTCGCGCCCGTCCCCTATTCCGAAGTCGCCCGCACGAGTTACGCAACCAGCTGGCGCAACAAGGAGGTTGCATAATGACCGACATCGCCGCTCTCGCCGCCCGCGTCGAGAAACTCGAACATGAACTGGCGATCCAGCAGGACATCCACCAGATCCGCCGCATCCAATACACTTACGGCTATTTCATCGACAAATCGCAATATCAGGAATGCCTCGATCTGTTTTCGGACGAAGGCGAAGTCTGGTTTCTCGGTGGCGTCTACAAGGGTAAAGCGGGCCTGAAGCGCCTCTATATCGACCGGTTTCGCGGCACTTTTACGCAGGGGCATAATGGTCCGCGCTATGGCTGGCTGCTCGATCATCCGCAGCTGCAGATGGTCATCGACGTTGCACCCGACCGGGGCACCGCCACCGTGCGCGGCCGTTCAATGATGCAGGCGGGCTCGCATGAAACGTCCGAAGGCATGCAGCGCCCCGCCTGGTGGGAAGGCGGCCTGTATGATAACCGCTACGTCCGCGAAGACGGCATCTGGAAAATCGCGCGGCTCGGCTATTTCCCCTTCTGGCATGGCAGCTTCACCGATGGCTGGGGCAAGACGCCGATCGACTTCATCCCCGCGCCGACCAAGGATCAGCTGTTCCCCAAAGACCCGCTTGGCCCCGATTACCTGATCGAACCGGCCCCGCGCCTGTGGCCCGCGACGGACATTGTCGAATTCCCTTATCCGCATCCCGTCACGGGCAAGCCGATCATCTGCGACAACAGCCGCGCACGTGAGGGGTTCAAGGATTGACGAGCCAAGGTGTCCAACACTTACCGTTTGGGCTGAGCTTGTCGAAGCCTTGCCCTTCTTCTCGATCACTCCAAAAGAAAGGCGATTATATACCTTGCAAACACGATAAGGTTGTGGCATAGAATTTCCGTAAGGAGTTCAATACAATGTCTGTTCTGTCCCGCCCCTACTTTCATGATGAGGAAAAGGCTTTCGAATATGTCGAAAGCATCATCTGGGCTGACGGGAAAGCCTGCCCACACTGTGGCGGACTTGATCGCTTAACGAAGGTCAAGGCCAATCCCGCCAAGCGCATTCGTGCTGGCCTGTGGCGGTGTGGTGACTGCAAAAAGCAGTTCACCGTCAAGATTGGCACGGTGTTTGAGCATATGCGCATCCCGCTCAACAAGGCATTGCAGGCGCTTTACATGATGACGACCAGCAAGAAGGGAGTAAGCGCGCATCAACTCCATCGCATTTTAGAGATTACCTATAAGACGGCGTGGTTTTTGGCGCATCGTATCCGCGAAGCAATGGCATCTGGCGACCTTACCGCGTTTGGTGGCGGTGGCGGCATTGTTGAGGTGGACGAGACTTTCATCGGGCGCATCAAGGGTTCGGAAAAGAAGCGCGCCTACCATCACAAGATGAAGGTGCTTGCCCTCGTTGACCGCGACACCGGCAAGGCTCGCACCATGGTTGTTGACGAAGTTACGGCCCAATCGATCATGCCGATTGTGAAGGCGAACGTCGCTAAGGAAGCGATTTTGATGACCGACGAGAGCGGCGTGTATCGCCATGCTGGTAAGCATTTTTCCGCGCATGGCACGACCAACCATAGCGCCGGTCAATATGTCGATTATGAAATTCCAGAGGTTCACAGCAATACGGTCGAGGGCTATTTCAGCATTTTCAAGCGGGGAATGAAGGGTATCTACCAGCATTGCGGTGAACATCATTTGCACCGCTATCTGGCAGAATATGAGTTCCGCTATAACAACCGTGAAGCCTTGGGCTGCAACGACACTGATCGTTCGGTGCAAGCTCTGAATGGTATCGTCGGCAAGCGTCTGACCTATCGCATACCTAACTAAGCGGCTTTAGCTGTCCGGTATTGCGGGCGGTGAATTTGCCGGTCACGCACGTCGTCCGGCATTTTCAACCCTTTGGAAGCCACAAGCAATTCGGTGCCAACACGCTTGGTTTGGACCGAATAATTCACGTCAAAACCATATTGCCGACGCGCGCTATAAAGGTGCGAAATTTCCGGCGTGTTGTCGTAGGTAAGAATCCACGGCCGTTCGAGGTGCAGCACTGCTTGGCTGACGGCGGCATGATCTTCAGGGTTGTAGAAGCTGGTGTAGAGGCTGCGCCCCTTGTTGAAATAGGGCGGGTCAATGCAGTAGAAAGACCTCTCGGGCAGCGTTTGGTCCATTCGATCCATGAACTCCAAAGCGTCCAGTCGATAGAGATTGATACGCGAACGATACTTGGCAATCCGCTTGATGCGACGGCTCAAATCCACGGGGTTGAACCGGCAATCAATCTTGTAGTTCCCATCCTGATTTAGTCCGCCAATGACGCCAGCGCCCTTCACTATGCCGGAACGATTGGTGCGATTAAGAAAGAAGGTAGCGAAGCCAAGTGTGAGATCGTCATAGTCGTCCGCGTTGAGGCAGATTTCGCGTTGCCGATACCAATTGTCCATGTCCACCCTTGCGGCCTCGATCATCGCCACAAGATCATTGGTGGCGTTTAAGACGCTATCCCAAAAGGCCCAGATTGAGCGGTCATAGTCATTGAGATGGATCGCGCTGACATGCCCCTCAAAAAGCAGAGTCAAGGCAAGGCCAGCACCGCCCGCATAGGGTTCGGCGTAGTGACCGCGCTCTAGTTTATTGAGGCGAAGGATTTGAGCCGCAAGATCGTAAAGGCAGGATTTTCCGCCTGGATAGCGAAGGGGCGAGTTCGTAAGAGCCATAACCCTATGTATCGGGTTCGCGGCCGTCCGGCCACAAAATTCGTGTTATGGCTTTTTTGCTATTTCCTCAATGCACTTCATGATCAAAATACTCAATGTTCCCAGATCATTAACAAGCTGCTCCCCGTCAAAAAGAGCGGCCTTTGCATCATGCTTGGCAACATCTCCTGAGGCTGCCAGACGCCTCAAGGCTTCCGTCACTGCCTTGGCGTCCTTGCCGGTCGGCAACCCTTAACTTGCTCGCCTATCCTTGCTGAAAAATTCCAGAAAATTCTTATTCTCGTCACGTCCGGCATTGGCTGATAGTGACTCTAGGAAAGCCCACGCTCCAATCGCAATCAATGGGGCATGAGGTTGCAGTGTCACCGACGTGATCGAGTTATAACGATTGATTAGCTTCTGATTTTTGAGCGATTTCAGGCCGTCCATAATTTCATGCGAGAATGGAACCGTGTTGTGGGGTTTGATGGCAGTGCGCCGACGGGTAATTGCGGCTGACACCGACGTATTTTTAGTTTGGCGAAGCAACCTTGGGGTGGCGTCGCCATCGCCAGCTTGCTGCACAGCCGATAACTCGCGCCCATAGGCTTCAAATACCGCGCCGCCCTTCGCCCGACTGTTCGCGTGGTTGTTTTGAAGGTCGGCAACGAACTTGCCTAGCAGCGTATCGAAATCATTTTTGGACTTCGTTGTGCGGATTTTTTCGAGATCGCTCACATCAAGCCCAAAAGCATCTTGCACAGGCTTTTTGGTCAGATAGCGGGTTGCCGTCGTCAGCTTACCCTTCCGTTCGTCTTTAGAAAGCAGGCCGCTCTCCTCGGCATAATCAAGAACGTGCATCGCAATCTTGTTTTTTGCGCTACCGCTATGCCGCTGCGATTGGTCGGAATCCCATTTGCTGCGCCCTTTCCCGCCCTGTTCGCCGTCGTGAATACGCGATAGCCAAATATCGATCGCATCACGGCTTTCGAACAGCGCACAATGCAACGGGTCCATCCCCGTCCACTTCTCTGCAAGTTGCTGAAATCCCTTCCTTAGCTTAATCGGGGCGCGGTCGGGATCAAGCAACAGCTTTAGCGCGCATACCCGCCTATTGCCCTCTGCAACAAAAAATGCAGGGGCATCGTCATCTGAATTTTCATCAGGGATTAGGCCAATTAGCTCTAGTTCATTCAATCCGTTATCAACAATATCCTTAGCCAACGGAAGGATGTTTTCTTTCCGGCAAAGATAGTTGATCACTTCGGATTCAAGTGTAAATGGCTCGTGCCTCGGATTTTCCAAATCCAAAAAGACTTGCCCAAACTGCTCTTGGGCAATGTCCATTCTTACCGAACCCACCACAGACCTAGCCCCCGCTTTCGCTCAACTACAAATTGCTATACGCACAGAAGCGATTTTAAGAAGGGAGTCAAATGGATGTCTGAAAAGCAGTCGCAATCGGACAAGTTCAAGCAGGCCGCACGCGACCTTGAATGCGATCCCGACGAAGCGCGGTGGGATGCGACGCTAAAGAAGGTGGCGAAGCAGAAATCCAGCCACAAGGAGGGCACTTATGAGTCAAGGTCCTAGGCTAATAGCTGTGGTCACTATCAACGACCAATTCGGGGTTCGCATTTTTTATGCGGGATGCGAAACGCAAGAGGATGCTCTAATTATGGCCGCTCAACGTGATCACGTTGGCGCTGGCGTTACAGCCAAGATTGGTCCGAACAAGTTCGGCATCCAACACGGCGAATGGAAGCAAGTCGCTCCTTAGTTTGCAAGGTATATAATCGCCAAAAGAAAGGACAACCCTTCGACAAGCTCAGGGCAAACGGCTGGTGTGGAGGCTGTGAATTGAAATGACTGACATTGAAATTCTTTTATCCGAACGCGCCATTGAGCAGCTGATCATTGAATATGCTGCCCACAATGATGCCGCAGATTGGTACGCCGTGGCCGCGCTTTACATCCCCGAAGGCCGGATGAGCCGCCCGACGGCACCCGATGATTTCATCGAGGGCCGCGACGCTATCCTGACGGCGTTCAAATCTCGCCCCGCGCGAACAACGCGGCATATCTGCGCGAACATCTGCGTCGATGTGGACGGCGACAGCGCGACCGCGACAAGCCAGATTTTGCTCTTCACCGGCCACGACGCGCCCAAGGTCGGCAGCTATGCTGACAAATTCATCCGCACCCCCGGCGGCTGGCGCTTCACCGAACGGCGCGGCAGCATGGACTTTCCGCTATGAGCACCGCGCCCGCCGAAGTCGCCGCTCAGATCACCTATCTGCTCCCGACCAGCACAGTGAACCGCCGCTTCTGGGCACCTGGCAAGGAGTATAACACCGGCACCTATGCGCCCTATGACGTGATCATCCGCAATGCGCGGATGGCGGGGCCGTTCACGCTCGATGCGCACGGCTTTGCACTGGGCCAGCATCCGACCGACATTACCGATTGGGTCGCTAATTACGCGCATGACTCCGAATATGCGCGACAAGTCTGCGACGTGACACGCGCCATGTCGGGTGCCGATTTCGTCATCCCGATGAGCGGCCAGATCCGCACCTCTGGCCTCACCAGCGCGACGATGCAGCCCCCCGCTGCCGAAGCACATGTCGATTTCACCACCAAAACCGCCAACAAACTCGCCGAAATGCTCTATCGCAAGGCGCGGCCCGATGGCGCAGGCTATGATCGCTTCATCTGCTTCTCGCTGTGGCGCGCGCTCTCTCCGCCACCGCAGGACATGCCGCTCGCGCTGTGCGAAGGTGGCAGCGTTCGTGATGACGAAGGCACACACAACACCAAAGTCGATGTCGACGCCATCCCCACCGGCGACGCGCTGTTCGCGCCGATCCCCGGCGAGGAAGACATGGTCGCCGCGACCATATTCCGCCACTCGCCCGATCATCGCTGGTGGTATTTCCCGGACATGACGGCGGACGAAGTGATCTTCATCAAATTCCACGACAGCGATCATTCGAGAGCCTGGCGCGCGCCGCACACCGCGTTTCGGGATACATCGAGGCCGGATGCCATCGAGCGGCGGAGTATCGAGTTTCGCGGCGTGGCCTATTTCACGCGGGATTCCATGTGACCTATTCCACCCTGACCACCCCCCACCTCGAATTTGCGTTCGAATGCCGCCTGATGTTCACCCGCGTGTTCAGCATCCCGCAGGTCCACAATGGCGGTGTCCGCAGCGCCGTGCTGGTCGATGAAGGCACATTTGAGGGGCCACGGATACGCGGCAAGGCCGTCCCCAATTCAGGCGGCGACTATGCCCATTTCCGCGACGATGACACCGCCGTGTTCGATGCACGCTATCTGCTCGAAGTCGATGACGGCACGATCATCTATATGCAGAACCGCGGCTTTCTGTGGGGCCGCACCCCCGACGCGATGGCCCGCCTGCGCGCCTGGGCCTTCGAAGGCGGAGAGCCTGTGCCGCACGAAGATTACTACCTCCGCGCGCAACCCACGTTTGAGACGCCCAAAGGCAAACACGACTGGCTGACACGGCATGTGTTTGTGGGCGTCGGCGAGCGGAAGCCGGACGGGAATCTGGTGAGGTATTATGCGGTGACTTGAGGGCGGTTGACCCATCGGCGCGAGCTTGGCACTTCTTTGCCATGTTTGTGGCCCTCACTCAAAATTCGCTTGAGCGAAGGGAAGCCTTTTCTGCCGAACCAAAGGCCGAATACGTTTGCCCTAACGTGAAATGCCGACGCAAAATGATCTTCGTGAATGCGACCAAGCGTCGTAAGCACTTCAGGCATTCTCCTAATTCCGACTGCATTTTCCGAAAAGGGGAGTCGCCGCAGCACGAAGAAGCAAAAGCAGTCGTGCTCGATGGAGCTAGAAGCAGAGGTTTGAGGGCAGCCCCCGAGCTAGAGATTTTGGCGATTGACGGTGATCGACGAGCGGATGTCGTAATTTGGGCACCGCAAACGGACCCTCCAAAGCTCGATGATCATCGTCGTATTGCAATCGAAGTTCAGTACAGTTCGATTGATGAAGCACAGCTTATAACGCGGACGAACGCCTATATGAGCGCTGGCGTGCCCGTCCTATGGATTCCTGTTCTTGATCGTAAGCGACTAAATCATATCCGAAGGATTCAAGGCACAAGTCTATATAGGAGCAGTGGGTATTGTGCTCCAATCTGGGTTCGTAGCATAGCAATGCTGCATGGACACGTTTGGGTATATGTTCCGGGTTTAGAGAGCTTCTGGCGGGGGTGGCTGCTACCGCACTGGCGATACAAAAACCCCAAAGACTGGTTTGACGCCGATGGCAATGAGCGATCATCGGGAGGTTATTGGTTTCGATCTGAAAGGGAGAGAGACCTCGTTATGGAGGGACCTTACGTATTTACGGACTTGGGAATTGTTCGAGTAAACGAAACCGAAAATCGGTTACTTGGGAAATCCAAAAGCAAGCGCTTTCTCGCAGATTTAGTTCCACTTCCCTCGGCTAGTAAAAAGGTTGTTCAACCGATCGAGTATCGAGAGAGGCCGGACGTCGTAGACGGAGCTTATAATGGCCTTCACGACTACGAACTTTGGGTGAACAGAAATGGCGAGTGGGGCGTTGCTGAATTTGAAAACACTGACGTTTTTGATCGCACCAATGCGGCGTCACCGTAATTGTGTGTCAATCGAGCGAGGCTAATCCACCGCCCCCCGCAGCACCCCAACATTCGCCTCAATCATAGCCCGCACGGTCCGCGCTTTCCGTCCTGTCAGCCGCTCGACATCACCGGTGCAGACCGCCAGAAACCCTTCGCGGATCGCTTGTCCGAACGTCACCATATCGTCGCTGTTCCACGGGATGCCGCCGACGCTTAAGTCATCGACTGGGCGGCGCGGGATGCCCATGCTGTCGAACATCGCATACATCGCGGCGTCGTTGACGGGCACATAGGCGACGGGGCAGCCGGTGATCTCCGCTATCATCGCGGCGCACTGGCCGAAATCCTGAAGCTCTGGGCCGGTGATGTTGTAGGTTTGGCCCTCGTGGCCAACCCCGCTCAGCACCGCGACCGCGCAAGCCGCGCAATCGTCTCGCCAGACCATCGCTTCCTTGCCGAAACCCGCGTTGCTGACCCACTGCCCGCTCGCAACGCAGCCCGGCCCCGCCATCACAATCATCGCGTCGGCATAATGCGCATCGCGCAGCATCGTCCACTTGACGCCGCTTGCCTTGATCAGCCGTTCGGTTTCGATATGATCATGCCGCACTTCGGCGGGGTTCGCGGGATCGTCGATGCCAATGAAGCTCGTATAAATGATGTGCCGCACGCCCGCCTGAGCCGCCGCATCCACTGCCGCCTGATGCTGCACCACCCGCGCCCCAACCCGCGTGCCCGAAATCAGCAGCATTTTGTCTGCCCCCTCCACGACCTCGGCGAGCGTCTCGGGCTTGTCGAAATCGCCATAACGGACCATGCAGCCCTGCGCGGTGCGATCCGCCAGCTTGTCGGGAGAGCGCGTGATCAGGATCAGATCCTCGGCGCGGCCAAGGGCGATCAGCCCATCGGTCGCGATCCGCCCATAATGGCCCGACGCGCCGGTGATGACGATCCGGCTCATGCGGCGGCGGCAAGCTGCGCGGCGCTCACCCACCAGCCATGCACCTGCGGACGCTGGCGTTTAGGAATGGTGATCTTGGCTACCGGCCCCGCACTGACATTCCCCGCTTCGATGATCCACGCCGCATGGACATATTCATCCGGCCCCGTCTGATGATCGACAATGGCGATCAGCCAGCCGTCATGCCCCGCCATCGCGCTCGGCACATGCACCGGCTCGTTGATCGAATGCGCGGGCGGCATCGCCAATGCTTGCGGCGGCCCTCCGCACAAATCCCAGCGCAACAGCATGTTGAACATCACGCCCACTGGCCCGCCGAACAGCGGTGGCCCCTGCATCTCGGGGTTCATCGTCAGCATCCACCCACGTCCGTATGGACGACCCATCTCGGCGGCGGGGATCACCGGAAAATCGCCCGGCGGGCCAATCACGCTTTCGATGACCTCACCATCATTCGCCGCATAATCAATCATCCAGCGCGTCAGCCCGCTTTTCGCTTCCCACGGCGGAATGTTCAGGCCCGTCACGCGCTGGATAAAGGGGAAACTGTTGACGCTTGAGAGGCACTGGTCGAACTGGATGCGCCCGTCGCCGTCCTCATGCGCGTTCATCATGTGATAGCAGAACACGCCCTTTGGCCCCTTGAACCAGCGCATTTCGGATACGTCACCATAGCGCGGCATCACACCGACCCAGCTGTCCAGATCAAGATGATGCGCCCAGTGATCGCCACCCGCTTTCAGCCGGTCGAGGTCCGCAGTGGTCGGATATACGGGGAAAAGCGCGTAATTTTCGGTAATCACGAAATCATGCATCATCGCAGGGTAGGGGGCATCAAACCATTGTTCGCGCACCAGCTTGCCGTTCTTGTCAGCAATGCAAAACGCGACCTTGGTCGACGCAAGCCCATCGCATTCATAGCCAAAGAAGAACATCTCGCCGGTCACAGGATCGATGCGAACATGCGCAGTCATCGTTTCGGATTTGAGCGCCCCGTCGAAATCATAACTGCCGATCGTCTCGAGCGTGTGCGGATCGATGCGATAGGCGCGGCCATCCTCTTTGGTCATCAGCAGCTTGCCCGCGTGCCAGACCGGCGTCGTGTTCGCGACGGTGCGGTCGACGCCTTTGACGCTCTCATCGTCGGTATAGGGATTGCGATAGCGACCGAAAAGCGCCTTGCCCGCCGCGACTTCGGCACTGTGCCGGGCAGTCTGCACGAACCGCATGTCAAAGCACGCCCTACCTCCAGAAATACGCAGCGCCGAGATCATGCCGTCGCCCGAAAGCAATGAGTCATCATCAAACATCGGCGCAAAGGCGGGATCGGGTGTTGCGCGGAAGAATGCGCCTTCAACATCGGGCGGGATCACACCTTCGACGGCAAGGTCCGTCAACGAATATTCCGCGCCGACGGGCTGGTTCAAATTCAGAAAATCCGCCGTCTGGGGAAAACCGCTCATCCACTCGTCCCATCAATTGTTCGAACATTGTTGCTAACAATTGATAGGTTTGCAAGGCCTAGAACCAGTAAGCGATGGCGCGCATTTCGATGCTCTGCCGCGGTGGCGCATCGGCGGGGCAGGTGGGGTTGTCGAAGGCAACATGGGGAACCCAGTGGGGTGCGGCAGGGTCGCTGTCATGCGTCTTGAAAATCAGGGCTTCACCGGCCGTCATGTCCGGAAACCATATCCAGCGGTGCGCGGGATTATGAGCGACGACCAAACCTTCAAACGACCATTCGGGCTTGTCCGGCTCATCAAAGATCGCATCCGCAAGGATCATGTCATCGGCCACCCACGACCGCGCATCGCATACCGCGAGCGGCACATCTTGCGGCGGTGCAGAAAGCACGCGCCACACATTGAAGTGCGCGCTGCGGCGAACCGCTTCGCCTTTGGGTGCCGCCGCCATTGAAAACTGTGCTGCTGTCGTGTCGCTGATATCCACATGCGCAAACCGCGCAGGCATCGAATTGTTACCCGTTGCTGCGTTTGGAGACCGCTCGCTAAACCGCCGCACACCGGGCGCCGTGACAATCACCACATCGGCCCCCGACTGCGCCTTTACCAGCGCCGCGATTTGTTCCCGATACGCAGATGAAAGCGGATCGGCCGCGTGCCCGACCAGTGTAAATCCCTCACGGTCCAATGATGGCGGATCAACCCGTCCATCCGCCAACCTCATTAACTGCGGATCAAGCGGCACTCGGTCACGACTATGGTCATTGGCATAATATCGCGGGCGTCCACCCGTCCGCGCGGCATAGGCGATGACCGCGTCCATCTATGCAAACTCCTCGGTATCGATGGCTTTCTGCATGCCTGTTGTATAGCGGGCGCCCGAAACGGTGCCCTGATTAATGAGCACATCGACCTTCGCGAGGGTCGCGGCGTCGGGTACCCAGTCCCAGCGCGCGATATTCTCCTCGACATGCGCGATGTTCTGGCTGCCGGGGATCGTCACGATATGGTCGCCCTTGGAGAGCACCCAGCCCATCGCCAGCTGTGACGGTGTCACGCCTGCCCCGGCGGCAACTGCTTCATAGCCCGTCATCAACGCCATATTGGCCGAGAAGTTGGGTTCCTGAAACCGTGGCCAGTGAAGGCGCAAATCATCCTTGTGCCATTGCTGTCCGCTGCGGAAACCGCCGGTAAGATAACCCCGCCCAACCGGCGAAAAGGCGACAAACGTGACCCCCAGTTCCTTGCAGGCATCGAGAACGGCAATCTCGGGATTGCGCGTCATTGGCGAATATTCGGTCTGCATCGCGGCGCAGGGGTGGACGGCATGCGCGCGACGCAACGTGTCCGCCGACATTTCGGACAGGCCATAGCTGCCGATTTTGCCTTCTTTCACCAAATCGGCAAGGGCGCCAACTGACTCTTCGATGGGCGTGTCGAAGTCGCGTCGGTGGAGATAATATAGGTCGATATGGTCAGTCTGGAGCAGTGTCAGGCTGGTCTCGCATGCTGCCTTTATGGTTTCGGGGCGACAGTCTATCCGCCGCGCCTTGCCATCGACGATGATACCGGTTTTCGACGCGAGGAAAAACTCGTTGCGCCGCCCTTTCAGCGCTTCGCCGATCAGTGTTTCCGATTGCCCGTCGCCATAAATGCGCGCGGTGTCGAGATGGTCATAGCCTTTGTCGAGCGCACCATTGAGCAGCTTGCGCGCATAATCGTCTTCGACAGCCGGGCCATAAGCCCAGCAGATGTTCATGCAGCCCAGGCCGACGGGATTGACCGCGCGTCCGTTAATCATTCGCTTCAAAGCGGCAGTCCCACATAATTTTCGGCGATGCTGGCCTTCGCCGCCGCGGATGACGCAATATAATCGAGTTCGGCGATTTGCATACGCCGTTCAAACGGCCCGTCGTCGGGGAAGTGGTGCATCAGCTTGGTCAGATACCAGCTGAACCGTTCGGTCTTCCAGATGCGCCGCAGCGCGCGGTCCGAATAGCCGTCGATGCCCGCTGTTTCACCTCGCTGGAACCAGCCGATCAGCGCTTCAGACAGATAGATAACGTCGGATGCCGCGAGATTCAGCCCCTTTGCCCCTGTCGGTGGTACGATGTGCGCGGCGTCGCCCGCCAGAAACAGCCGCCCATGCCGCATCGGCTCGGACACAAAGGAGCGCAGGGGCGCGATGGATTTTTCGATGGATGGCCCGCGCGTCACATTTGCTGCGATTTTGGGCCCCAGCCGCACGCACAGTTCATCCCAGAAGCGCTCGTCCGACCAGTCCTCAACCTTTTCGTCGAGGGCGACCTGAACATAATAGCGGCTCCGCGTCGGCGACCGCATCGACGCCAGCGCAAAGCCGCGCTCATGGCTCGCGTAAACGACATGCTCATGGCACGGCGGCACATCGGCGAGGACACCGAGCCAGCCAAAAGGATAGGCGCGCTCGAAAGTCTTCGCGTTGGGAATGCTGGCGCGCGATGGTCCGTGAAACCCGTCGCAGCCGACAACCACATCACAATCAATCCGGCCACCGTTCCAAGTCACAAATGGCGCATCGCTGTCGACATCGTGCAGCGCAACGTCCGCCGCTTCCCAGATGATTTGCAAACCTGCGCCAGCTGCGGCGTCGATCAGGTCACGCGTAATCTCGGTCTGGCCATAGGCCGTTACATGCTTGCCGGTTGATCCGAAAATCTCGACCGGAATGGAGCGCCCGTCATTGACCAGAACGACGCCGTCGTGAAGCAATCCTTCCTCTTTCAGGCGCGCGTCCAAGCCCAGTCTTGCCAGCAAATCGGTCAGCGTCGTCTCGAGAATGCCCGCACGGATGCGCGCCTCAACGCGCGCCTGCGACGTCCGCTCGATAATGACGCAGTCGATCCCCGCCTGCCGCAACGAATGCCCGAGCAGGAGTCCGGCCGGCCCCGCGCCGATAATGGCGACCTGCGTTTTCAGAACTGCCTCTCGAGTGCGTCCAGCACCCGGTAACAGGGAAGCACTTGCGCGACGCTCGAGTTGGGTTCGCGGCCTTCGCGGATCGCACTTACAAATTCGCGATCCTGCAACTCGATCCCGTTCATCGATACCGCGACGTTGGACACGTCGATCTGCTCATCCTTGCCAGTGAACAGATCGTCATAACGCGCCAGATAAGTGTCAGTGTCGCCGATATAGCGAAAGAAGGTCCCGAGCGGCCCGTCATTGTTGAAACTCAGCGACAAGGTGCAGATCGCACCACTTTCGGCCTTCAACTGGATCGACATGTCCATCGCAATGCCAAGTTCGGGATGATGAGGCCCCTCGATGGCATTCGCTTTCACGATCGGCCCCGCCTGATAGGCGAACAGATCAACCGTATGCGCCGCGTGGTGCCATAGCAGGTGATCGGTCCACGACCGCGCTTCGCCCTTGGCATTCATATTCTGGCGGCGAAAGAAATAGGTCTGCACGTCCATCTGCTGGATATTGAATTCGCCCGCCGCGATCTTGTTATGGACATATTGATGCGACGGATTGAACCGCCGCGTATGCCCGACCATGCAGGTCAGACCGGTTTCGACTGACTTCGCCAGCACCGCTTCGGCATCCGCCAGCGAGTCTGCCAGCGGTATCTCGACCTGAACATGCTTGCCCGCGTTCATGCACGCAATCGCCTGCGCCGCGTGCATCTGCGTCGGCGTGCACAGGATGACCGCATCCACATCATCGCGCGCCAGCGTCTCGGCCAGGTCGGTCGTTGCATGGCCAATGCCATATTTGTCGGCAATCGCCTGTGTCGGCTCCAGCCTTCGCCCGACAAGCGATGTGACGGTCACGCCGTCGATCAGCTTCAACCCGTCGAGATGTTTTTCGCCGAACGCTCCGGCCCCTGCGAGTGCGATTCTCATGTCACGGGCTCCAATACGATATGGCCGATAGCAGTGTTGCTGCACGGAATATGATAATGCCGGTGCAGCATCCGCGTCGTCTTGCCGAGCGCCCCGCGCATGATCAGCCACATCACCATTTCGATCCCCTCGCTCCCTGTTTCGCGCAGATATTCGAGATGCGGAATGGCCCTCGCGGCGTCGCTGTCGCCCACCAGCATGTCGAGAAACTTGTTGTCCCATTCGCGGTTGAGCAGCCCCGCGCGCGGCCCCTGAAGCTGGTGGCTCATTCCCCCGGTGCCCCAGATCTGCACGTTCAAATCTTCGGGGAAACTCGCCACCGCGCGCGCTATCGCCTCGCCAATCGCCCAGCAGCGATTGCCCGACGGCACCGGATAGGTGACGACATTGACCGCGAATGGCACCACCTTCGCGGGCCATTTGTCAGGCCGTCCAAACATCATGCTCATCGGCACGGTCAGCCCGTGATCGACGTCCATTTCATTGATGATCGTCATGTCGAAATCGTCGAGAATCAGGCTTTGCGCGATATGCCACGCCAGATCGGGATGCCCTTCGACATCGGGCACTTGGCGCGGCCCCCAGCCTTCGTCGGCCGGCTTGTAATGCTCGCCGCATCCGATCGCGAAAGTCGGGATGATATTCGCATCAAATGCCGACGCATGGTCGTTATAAACCAGAATGATGACATCGGGCTTTTCCGATTTCTCCCACGCCCGCGTCCATTCGTAACCCGCAAAGATCGGACCGAAATAATCGTCGCCGGTCTTGCCCTGATCAACCGCAACGCCGAGCAAAGGGACGTGGCTCGATCCGACTCCGGCGGTAATGCGCGCCATCCTAATATCCCCCCTTGATGGATCGATTGCCCTCGGGCGACCGCCCACCGTTCAGCATCATCTCGCGATAGTCGGGAAAACTCATGTCGGTCATCGTCGACACGGCTTCCGCGAAGCTCAGGCCGTCGGTTGAGAAAATCTTCGACAGGAAATAGACATTGCCGCCCAGCGCCAGACACGCATTATAATCGCGCGCCAGCACGGCTTCCTTTTGCGCCTCGGACATTTTCCAGCCATCGAGATACGCCCGCTCGTCGGCTTTCCAGCGCTCGCGGTTCTCGGGTTTCATCAGGCTCATCGCAAACTGGTTGAGGTGATACCCCGCCCGCGCGCGCTTCGCCGTGAACACGGTCGTGCCGGGAATATCGTCGAGCTCGGCAAGATATTCGTGGATGTCCTGTTTCATAGCCCTCTTGCCTTTAGCTGGGCATCAAGACGGGGAAAAACCGTCCGCGCATTGCCCTCGAAAATCATGTGCCGTTCGTGATCGCTGATCGGCAATGCATCGACATAACGCTTGGTATCGTCGAAATAATGCCCCGTCGTCGGATCAATCCCGCGCACCGCCCCGACCATTTCTGAGCCAAACAGGATGTTCTTGTTGTCGATCACATAGGCGAGCAGGTTCACCCCCGGCTGATGGTAAACGCAGGTGTCAAAAAACACATTGTTCATCACATGACCCGCCAGTTCGGGCTTCTTGAGCATATCCGCCAGCCCGCGATACCGCCCCCAGTGATAGGGCACAGCCCCGCCGCCATGCGGAATGATAAACCGCAGCGCCGGGAAGTCTGCAAACAAATCGCCTTCGATCAACTGCATGAACGCAATCGTATCCGCCGCGATGTAATAGGCCCCCGTCGCGTGCAGCCCCGGATTGCACGACCCCGAAACATGGATCATCGCGGGGACGTCAAGCTCGACCATCGCTTCGTAGAACGGATACCAATAGCGGTCCGTCAGCGGGGGTGACGTGAAGTGCCCGCCGCCCGGATCGGGATTCAAATTGCATCCGATGAATCCCATGGCGACACAACGCCGCAGTTCCGCGACTGATCCTGCCATGTCCGCAGCGGACGATTGCGGCAACATGCAGACGGACGCGAAAATCTCGGGGTAAAGATCGGCACAGCGCTTGATGAGGTCATTGTTTACCGCCGCCCATGTCGTCGCCACGCCTTCATCGCCGACATGCGGTGCCATTGCGGACGCACGCGGCGAAAAGATCGTCATGTCCGCACCGCGCTCGCGGAGCAGGCGCAACTGGTTGCCCTCAAGCGTTTCGCGAATGTCATCATCCGAAATCGCGGGGTAGGGCGGTGCCGTCGTTCCGTCCGTGAACGCCGCCACCTGGCGCTTTCGCCACGTATCATGCGCGGGCGGCAACACGGTATAATGGCCGTGGCAATCGATGATCATGCTGCCATCTCCCGTTGGCGAATGATGGTCCCGCGCGTCATCACCGGATCGATGCCCAGCGCGATCAGCGTTTTCGCTGACTCTGCCATCTCGGCGGCGCGGCGGACCCCATGCGTTCGCATCCGCTCCAGATTATAGTCGGCCTTGTCGGCCCAGCCATCGCCCAGCGACGCCAGCACTTCGGCCTCGACATCCGCCGCCCGTGCCGCCAGCATCATTTCGGCCGTCAGCGCCTCGACACCTTTGATCATGACCGATCGGATCATCTTGACCGCCGATGCCTTGCCGACAGCATCGCCAACAATGCGCACATAAGCAAATCCAGCCGCACGCAGGGCCACCGCGCCATCCTCGGCATGGGGTCCGCTGACCAGCAGGGGTACCCCCATCTGCTTGGGATAAACCGGCGACATCACTGCAACATCGACATAACGCCCGCCCGCATTTTCGATCACCACCGCCGCTGCGCACTTGGTCTCCGGTGCCACCGAGTTCATATCGAAATACAGGGCACCCGACGATAAATGCTGCGCAGCATTTTCCGCTGCGATCAGTGCTTGGTCCGCCGTGACAAGCGATAAAATACAATCTACTTTATCAAGCACAGTTGCCAGATGAACGTGCGTCGCAATCCCGTCGCGCTTGTCCGGATCAACATCAAATGCCGCCCCCGCCGCCAACCCGTCCGAAACAAACGCCCGTGCTGCTTCGCCATAGCCGATGATGGAAATGCTCATCCAGCCATCATCGCAATCACAGCCGAATGCGCCAATTGAAATGTAAGCGGCGTTATAAGTTTTAGCGAAGTCAGCTGCTGGCGATTGCTGTGATAGTGTCGACAAACACCCCTTGCATTCCCGTCGGTCGCCACCCGCTCCGTGTTGTGATCCCGATGGTGCGGACCAGATTGGGCGGCGCGTCGCAAATCTTGAAAAGCACGCCCGCCTCAAGCTCGACCGCCACCTGATCAGGCGAGAGCAATGTCAGGAAGTCGCTGTCGCGGAGGATTTGGCGGATCGTGATCACGGACCCGCATTCGACGGGGACATGCGGCGGCTCAACGCCAGCATCGGTGAACATCCGCTCCCATTGCGTTCGCAACGGGGTGCCCGGCGCAGCGATGGTCCAGGGGTAGTGCGCCAATGCTTCCACCCCCACCGTTCGCCCTGAGCCTGTCGAAGGGTTGTCCTTTCTTCGATCACTGTCTTCGAACAAGGACAGGGCTTCGACAGGCTCAGCCCGAACGTCACTTTGGAAGATTGGATGCCCGACCCGTCCCAGCACCACGGGACGATCCTCGAACAACGCCTGTTGCACGACATCGCCGTCGGTCGCGTCATCACGCAACGCACCGATCAGCAGATCAATATCACCATCGCGCAACGGCTCGATCATTTCGGCGTAGGAACCCTCGATGATGCGAATGTCAAAATCGGGGTGCCGCCGGTGAAACGCAGTTATCGCCGCCGGGAGCAGTCGCGCGCGTGACAACGGCATTGCCCCGATCGTGATCCGCCCCGTTTCGCGCCCCGCCAGCGCTGCGACTTCAGCCAATCCCGCCATCAGTTCGGCACGCGCCAGCCGGAAACCGCGCAGCGTACGCCGTCCGGCTTCGGTCAGCGCAATCCCCTTGCCGCGCCGTTCAACGAGCACCCGCCGCAACGCTACTGTCAGATCGCCAATCGCCCGGTGCAGTGACGGTTGCGCGAGCCCTGTCGTCGCGCTCGCCCCGGCATAGCTCCCGGCATCACCGACCGCGATGAGTGCACGGACTTGCGCCATCGTCACGCGCGAACTGCCGATATGCGCCAGCGCTGCCTCGATCCGCATTGCCAGCATTGTCGCCGCCTCGGTCGCCGCCATGCCGTCGGGCTGACGCTCGAATAGCTTCTGCCCGAATTGCCGCTCGAGCTTGGCCAGCCCCTGGGTCAACGCAGGCTGTGTCAGACTGACAGCATGTGCTGCAGCTGAAAGGCTGCCCAACTGTCTTGTCGCCGCCAGAGCAGCAAGGTGGCGAAGGTTGAGCAGCCATACTTCCATCCTACAGGATTATCTTTTTCTAATGGGTCGACGCAAGATATGAATTGCGTCCCCATGCATGAGCTTTCTAAACTTGTCCTCGGAGCAAGGAGAACAGCCATGTCAGGTATCGTCGTGCAGTCGATCGAGCGCGCTAAGCCTGATGTTATCGATGCGCTCGCTCATTGCGGAGTCGCGACGGTTCACGAAGCGCAGGGCCGCACCGGACTTCTCGCGTCTTACATGCGCCCGATCTATACCGGCGCCCGCATCGCAGGATCGGCCATCACCATCTCGGCACCCCCGGGTGACAACTGGATGCTCCACGTCGCCATCGAGCAGCTTCAAGCGGGTGACATCCTTGTCCTCGCGCCAACAAGCTCTTGCGAAGACGGCTATTTCGGCGACCTTCTCGCGACCTCGGCGCAGGCACGCGGCTGTCGCGGTCTGGTCATTGATGCCGGTGTCCGCGACGTCCGCGACTTGACGGAGATGGGTTTTCCGGTCTGGTCAAAGACGGTCTCGGCACAGGGCACGATCAAAGCCTCGCTCGGTTCGGTCAACGTCCCCGTTGTCTGTGCGGGTGCGCTCGTGAATGCAGGCGACGTGATCATTGCCGACGACGATGGGGTCTGCGTGGTCCCTCGCGTCAACGCCGCAGATGTCCTTGCCAAAGCACAGGCGCGCGAAGCCAATGAGGGCGACAAACGCACCCGTCTCGCAGCAGGTGAACTCGGCCTCGACATGTACAACATGCGTGCGAAGCTCGCCGAAATGGGTCTCAAATATGTTTGAGGGCGTCCGCGTCATGTGGATGCGCGGCGGCACGTCGAAGGGCGGCTATTTCCTGAAGGAGGACTTGCCCACCAACCGTGATGCCTTTCTCCTTCGCGTCATGGGGTCGCCTGATCCGCGCCAGATCGATGGGATGGGCGGTGCCGATCCGCTGACCAGCAAAGTCGCCGTCGTAAGCAAATCGGAGCGCATCGGCGTTGATGTCGACTACCTGTTCCTGCAAGTCTTCGTCGATCAGGCGCTGGTCAGCGATCAGCAGAATTGTGGCAATATCCTCGCAGGCGTCGGCCCCTTCGCCATCGAGCGCGGGCTGGTCGCGACCACCGGCGATGAAACGCGCGTGACGATCTTCATGGAGAATACCGGACAGATTGCAGTGGCCACCGTCGCGACGCCGAGTGGTGTTGTGACATATGAAGGCGACGCGAAGATTGACGGCGTCCCCGGCACCGCCGCCCCGATTCCGCTCGAATTCCGCGATACGGCAGGATCATCCTGCGGCGCGCTGCTCCCGACCGGCAATGCCGTCGATCTGATCGAGGGCGTCGCCTGTACGCTGATCGACAATGGTATGCCCTGCATCGTCCTGAAGGCGTCGGATGTTGGCGCGACAGGTTATGAGGACCGCGACACGCTCGATGCGGCCGACGCCGTGAAAGCCAAGATCGAAGCGATCCGCCTTATTGCAGGTCCGATGATGAATCTCGGCGACGTCACCGACAAATCAGTCCCCAAAATGATGCTGGTATCAGCCCCCCGCAACGGTGGCGCGGTGACGGTGCGCAGCTTCATTCCCAAGCGCGCCCATGCCAGCGTCGGCGTCCTTGGCGCGGTCAGCGTGGCCACGGCCTGCCTGATCCCCGGTTCGCCCGCCGCCGACGTCGCGAACATCCCCAACGGCCGCCGCAAAACACTATCGGTCGAGCACCCGACCGGCGAAATGACCTGCGTCCTCGAAACCGACGATGCCGGCGTCGTGAAGAGTGCAGCCCTGTTGCGCACGGCGCGCAAATTGATGGACGGAGTGGTATTCGGATGAGCAAGAGCAAGACATGGGTCGACAATCCCACGAAGCCAAACTGGACGCCACCGCCCGGCGCGGTCGATGCGCACGTTCATGTCTTTGGTCCCGAAGCCGAATTTTCGTTCAGCAAGCTCGCCAAATATCATCCCGAAGACGCGACGCCCGAAATGCTGTTTGCTCTGCGCAACCATCTCGGTTTCGCGCGCAATGTCATCGTTCAAGCAAGCTGCCACGGCTTTGAGAACGAAGCGACTCTCAACGGCATTGCCAAGTCAAACGGTCTTGCGCGCGGCGTTGCCGTCGTTGATCCCGACATCAGCGATACCGAACTCCAGCGGCTCCACGACGGCGGCATCCGCGGCGTTCGTTTCAACTTCCTCAAGCGCCTTGTGGACAACGCCCCGAAAGACAAATTCCTCGACATCGCCCGCCGCATCGCGCCGCTCGGCTGGCACGTCGTCGTCTATTTCGAGGCCGATATTCTCGAAGACCTCATCCCCTTCCTAGAAGCAATCCCGACGATCATCGTCGTCGATCATATGGGCCGCCCCGACATATCGCAGGGTCCCGACGGTGCGGACATTTCGGCGTTCAAGGCGCTGCTCGATGGCCACCCGAATATCTGGCCCAAAGTGTCGGGCGCCGAGCGATTGTCGGTAACCGGCCCGCCGTTCGACGATTTTGTTGCGGTGGTCCGCCCGATTGTCGAGCGCTATCCTGACCGTGTTCTTTGGGGCACCGATTGGCCGCATCCCAATATGGAGCACCGCATTCCCGACGACGGGCAGCTCGTGGACGTCCTGCCCCGAATTGCGCCGACCGCGGAACTCCAGAGGAAACTCCTCGTCGACAATCCGATGCGGCTGTATTGGCCAGAGGGCTAGGTATTCCGCGTGATGATATTCTCCAGATATTCCTGACGGCCCGACTTCGGCTCCGGCGCGATGCCATCGGCCACAGCAGCATCGGAAATCTCGACCAGATTGGTGCTGCCATCGAGGATCGCTTTGCCGACACCTGATTTCCAGCCCTTGTAACGGTCCGCGACAAAGCCCGAAAGTTCGCCGCCTTCGATCAAGGTCGCCGCATTGAGCAATCCGCGCGCGAGCACATCGACCGCGCCGATATGGCCATAGAACAGGTCAGCCGGATCGATGCTCTGACGCCGCACCTTTGAATCGAAATTATTGCCGCCGGTGCCAAGGCCGCCGCCCTGCAGGATATAATAGAGCGCAGTCGTGATCTCGCGGACGTCGTTGGGGAACTGGTCGGTGTCCCAGCCATTTTGCGGGTCGCCGCGGTTCATGTCGATCGACCCCATGATGCCGAGACCGACGGCGCTGGCGATTTCATGTTCGAAGCTATGGCCCGACAATGTGGCGTGGTTGGCCTCGATGTTGACCTTCACTTCCTTTTCCAGCCCGTGGTGGAGCAGGAAGCCGTAAATCGAGTCCACGTCGAAATCATATTGATGCTTGGTTGGCTCGTGCGGCTTGGGTTCGATCAGGATCGTGCCCTTGAACCCGATCTTATGCTTGTGCTCGACAACCATCGTCAGGAATCGGCCAAGCTGCTCCTTCTCCTGTTTGATGTCAGTGTTGAGGATCGTGTCATAGCCCTCGCGACCGCCCCACAGCACGTAATTCTCACCGCCCAGCCGGTGCGTCGCATCGAGGCAGTGGCGCACTTGCGTCGCGGCAAAGCGCACGACCTCGGGATCGGGATTGGTCGCGCCACCCGCCATGTAGCGCGGGTGGCTGAACAGGTTTGCCGTACCCCAGAGCAGCTTGACCCCGGTTTCCGCCATCTTGCCTTCGAGTTTGTCGGTGATGACCGCAAAATTCTTCACATGCGCGGCGATGGTGTCGGCCTGCGCCATGACGTCGACATCGTGGAAGCAATAATAGGGCAGACCGAGTCGTGTGAAGAAGTCGAATGCTTCTTCCAGTTTATGGTCTGCCGCAGCCTGATCGAGCGCCCCGCCGTGCCAGGGGCGGTTGAACGAGCCCTTGCCGAACACGTCGAACCCGTCCCAGCAGAAGGTGTGCCAGTAACACACCGCCATGCGCAGATGCGCTTCCATGGTGTTGCCCATGACGACGCGGTTTTTGTCATAATAGCGATAGGCGAGCTGGCTGGTCGCTTCAGGCCCTTCATATTTGATGGGGGGGATGTCTTTGAAATAGGTGGCGGCCATCATGCAGTCTCCGTGAAGCTGGATTTTAAGGTAGAATAAAGGTGGCGAAATTTGGGGCGTTTCGCTGTGAATCGGTCCGACAAGCGTTCATCGGGTTCGATGATGTTGGTAATCGGCGGGGCTGCACAGCCGTCTTCGATGGCATCTTTGCCGAGCGACAAGCGGGCGAGGCGTGCGGCGCCATAGGCTGGGCCGACTTCGCCGCCGTCGCGGTAGATCAGCGGTCGCCCGAGCGCTGAGGCCAGTATCTTGCCCCAATAGGTCGAGCGCGCACCGCCGCCGATAACGGTGATCGTATCGAGCGTCGCGCCGCTGTCGAGCAATGCATCGAGGCCGTCGCGGAAGGCAAAAGCAACGCCTTCGAGTACCGCCTGGCCCAGCGCCGCCGTATCGGTTTCGTGTGTCATGCCGAACATTACGCCTTTGGCATCGGGGTCATTATGCGGAGTCCGTTCGCCCGAGAGATAAGGAAGGAAGATTTCGGTCTCGGTTGGCTCGCGGCGCGCTTCGACCAATGCGAAGAGCGACGCGGCATCCTTTACGCCACACAATCGCGCCGCCCAATCCACACAGCTCGCCGCGCTCAGGATCACCGACATCTGGTGCCAGCGATCGGGCAGCGCATGGCAGAATGTGTGGACGCCGCCGGCCGCATTGGGCCGGTATCCGTCATTGGCAAGGAACAGCACCCCCGACGTGCCAAGCGACAGGAAGGCATCGCCCGAACGCACGACGCCAACGCCGACCGCACCCGCCGCATTGTCGCCGCCGCCCGCCGCGACCGGCACGCGCGACATGCCCCAGGCTTCGGCGAGTTCGGCGCGCAGTTGCCCGGTGATCGCGTTTCCCTCGAACAACTTCGGCATGTGTGAGCGATCAAGCCCCGTCGCGTCCAGCATGACGTCCGACCAGTCGCGCTTGGCGACATCCAGCCACAATGTGCCCGCGCTGTCCGACATATCCGATGCCGTCTCGCCGGTCATCCGCAGGCGGACATAATCCTTGGGCAAAAGGACCATCTTGGTCGCGGCGAACAGGTCGGGTTCATGCTCGCGGACCCACATCAGCTTGGGCGCGGTGAACCCCGGCATCGCGCGGTTGCCGGTGATCTGTGCGGTGTCCGGCACCGAACTCTCCAGCGCCTTGCATTGCGCCGCGCTGCGACCATCATTCCACAGGATCGCCGGTCGCAGCGCGCGCATGTCCGCGCCGAGCAACGTCGCGCCGTGCATCTGTCCGGCAAGGCCAATTGCTTTGACCGCCGTACGCAGGCCGGGTCGTAACCCCGTCACCGCGCTGTTGGCGGCTGCCCACCAATCCGCAGCGTTCTGTTCGGACCACAGCGGATGCAATCGCGAAACACTGAGGTTCGCGCTCGCCTGATCGACGACGGTATCCTTATCGTCGACCAGCACAGCCTTGACGCATGACGTCCCGACATCAATCCCCAGATACATTCGTTCGGTCATCCAATCGCATTTTTTGGTCCGAAAGGCGATAACAGCAATGAAAAGGTAGCGCTAACAGTTATTGGACCCGCGCAGCATACGTATGCTGCAATGGCCATTTGCATTTGTTGCCGCGCCAGTGTTAGCAGCCGGTAACGAGGAAAAAATAATCAGGAGCAAGGTTTGTGGCATTGCCTTTAACGAACACTCAGGCGGGGTCTGCGGGTGCCGGGCCCAATGACAAGACCAAGGTCGTCTTGCTCTTGGTCTTTGCGGTGTTTTTCATTCTCGGCGGCGTGACCAACATCAACGACATATTGATCCCGAAGTTCAAGGGGCTTTTCCAGCTCACACATTTTCAGGCAAATCTTGTCCAGTTTGCCTTTTTTACCAGCTATGCGATTTTTTCGATTCCGTCGGGAAAGCTACTCAGTAAAATCGGCTATGTCCGTGGATTCGTGACGGGCTTTGTTATAATTGCCTTGGCCTCGCTCCTGTTTCTGCCGGCGGCTTACTCGGGCCAATATGTCTGGTTTCTGGTCGCTTTGTTCGTCCTTGGTGGTGGCATCACTCTGCTTCAGGTTGCGATGAACCCCGTGACGCTCAGCCTTGGCAAGCCAGAAACAGCGCATAGCCGACTGACTTTCGCGCAGTTGTTCAATTCGATCGGCGTTTTCCTGATGATCTATGGCGGCGCAAACCTGCTGCTGGGTGAGAGCTCGACCGTTGATCCGGCGACGCTGTCGGGTGCGGAGCTTGCGGTGTTCCGGACGTCCGAATCGACTGTGATTGGCCATGCCTACATCGGCTTGGCCATTGCGATGACGGTGATTGCGCTGATATTCTGGTTCTATCGCGGGGCGCTTGACGGGCAAGAGGCCGAAGAGGTTAAAAGTGAAGGCGCACTCGCATTGCTGACCAGCCGTCCGCGCCTTGCCTTCGGGGCGCTTTGCATTTTCTGTTATGTTGGCGCTGAAGTAGCAATTGGCAGCAACCTGATTGCGTATCTTGGTGATGATCGGACGATGGGTCTTGCAGCACAGGACGCGGGCAAACTGCTTTCGCTTTACTGGGGCGGTGCGCTGGTCGGACGTCTTGTCGGGGCTTTCCTCCTGCGGCTGGTCAAGCCCGGAGTGCTGTTGCTGACTTTCGCCGGCGTCGCGATTGGTTTGAACCTCGTTTCGGCTTTGTCATCGGGTGCGTTGGCGGGTTGGCTTCTCATTATGGTCGGACTCTTCAATTCGATCATGTTCCCGACGATATTCAGTCTCTCAACCGAAGGTATGGACAGGGAAGCACCGCAGGCGTCGGGCATCTTGTGCACAGCAATCGTCGGCGGCGCGTTTGTCCCGCCCTTATTTGGGTTCGTTGCCGATGTCGGCGGCTTGGCGGCGGCGCTTGTGGTGCCGGTGATCTGTTATGCCGTGATCGGGTTGTTTGCCTTTTATGCGAATCGCAATCCCGTGATTACGTGACCACAAAAAAATGGAAAACTCAGCGCACGCAATTGGCGGCGCCCACTATCGCTGATGTCGCAGCCGAGGCGGGCTTTTCACCAATGACCGTGTCGCGCGTCATCAACGGCGAAAAGAACGTCCGGCAAAGCACCTGCGACGCAATCAACGAAGCGATCGCCAAGCTCAACTACTCGCCCAATCTCGCGGCGCGTTCGCTGGCAGGGGCGGACCAGATCCGCATCGGTTTGCTCTACAGCAATCCCAGTGCTGCCTATCTCAGCCGCTTCCTGCTCGGTAGCCTTGAGCAGGCACGGCTAAGCCATGTCCAGCTCATCATCGAGAAATGTGACAGCGGCACCAAAGAAGAAGAAGCCGCCGTTCGTGATCTGCTCGAAAGCGGCGTTGACGGCATCATCCTGTCGCCGCCGCTGTGTGATTCACAGCCTTTGCTCGATATGATCACGGCCACCGGCACCTTGCTGATCGTTGTTGCCAACTGGCAGCCGACGGGGGTTTCGGTTGTGCGCATTGATGACCAAGAAGCCGCCGCGTCGATGACGCGACACATATTGTCGCTTGGTCACAAGCGCATTGGCTTCATTGTCGGCAACCCGACGCACAAAGCGAGCGAACAGCGGCTTTTGGGCTTCCGCGGAGCAATCGCGGCGGCGGGGTTGGACTGGACCGACGCACTTGTGGCGCAGGGCCAGTTTACCTATCGCTCGGGCCTCGCCGCTGCTGAAGTGTTGCTTGATTTGCCCGACCGGCCAACCGCGATTTTTGCCAGTAATGATGACATGGCCGCCGCGACAGTCGCGGTGGCGCACCGCCGTCATCTCGACGTGCCGCGTGATCTGACAGTCTGCGGCTTCGATGATACCGATTTTGCACAGTCGATCTGGCCCGAACTCACGACGATTCACCAGCCCATCACGCAAATGTCGCGCACTGCTGTAGAAATGCTCGTCAACCAAATCCGCGCACGGCGCAGCGGTAAAGACGAGCCGGTGCAAGAAGCGCTGCTCGACTTTACGCTGGTGCGTCGCGATTCGGATGCAGGCGTGGCGTGACGATCGCCGCGTTATCGCGCCGGAAGATATTCTTTGATGGCGGGTGCCGCCCTAATCCGGGCCCGATGGAAATCGCGGTGGTGATCGGCGGCCAAGTGCATATCGAGCGTGACATCGGACACGGTACCGGCATGGACGCCGAATGGCTGGCGCTAATCCATGCACTGCGCTTGGCGCAAAGGTTCGGCATGGCGAACATTGTCCTGCTGGGCGACTGTGCTGCGGTTATCAATCAAGCCAACGGCATCGTGAAAGCCCAAGGCGCGAACCTGCTGCACTTGAATGATTTCCGCGCGCTTCTGGCAGCGGCACCGCCGCCCCGCATCCGCTACATAAAGCGCGCGCAAAATCTCGCCGGGATCGCCTTGGCGCGGCTGCATCCGCGATGACATCATATGTGACGCTCTATAACTTTCGGCGATGCCCCTATGCCATTCGCGCGCGCATGGCATTGTTGGTGAGCGGCATACCGTTCGTCCTCCACGAAGTCGATTTGCGGGACAAACCCGCGGCGCTTATTGCCGCATCGCCCAAAGCGACCGTGCCCGTGCTTGTTCTGACCAACGGGCAAGTGATCGACGAAAGCCTCGACATCATGCGCTGGGCGTTGCGCCAAAACGATCCCGAAGACTGGCTTGGGGGTGATGACGCAATGCTGATCGAGGCTTTCGATACCAAGTTTAAACAGCACCTCGACCACTATAAATATGCCGAGCGTGCGAGCACCGAACGGACCCAACATCGTAACAGCTGCATTACGATGCTTCAGGACATTGAGGATCGTTTGGCGGCCACCAGCAACCTCTGTCGCGAAGGCCGTTCCTTCACCGACATCGCCCTTATGCCCTTCATCCGCCAGTTTTCCTCGGTCGACCGTGCTTGGTTTGATATCCAGCCATTTCCGCGTGTCAGCGGCTGGCTGGCGGCGCATGTGGCGTCGCCCTTATTTGTGCGGGCCATGGCGCGCGGGTAAAGGTGAACGTCGGGACTTGGCCCTACCGCCCTGCAAACACCCCGATCACGACACCGGATCACTCGGGCGCGGCCTTGAAAGCTATGGTCGTTACAAATGCCTCGCCCGGTGCAATCACAGGCATGGCCGGGGCATGTGCCGATAGATTCAGCGCGTTATTAATATGCGGCACCGGCTCGAAGCAGAACGCATCGCCGCCTTTTGGAACATAGACAACCGCCGCCGACAGTTGCGGAACGGATATGATCTCCAAGGTCAGCGGACGGTCTGCCCATTTGATGCGCGCCGGGCCTGAAACGCCCGCATAGCAATGGTCAACATCGCGACCCTCAACCGGGGCAGGTGTGCTGAAATCATAGTGCCCGTCGGGGAAGAGCGGCTTTGTCGGCAAGCCGTCATCGCCCGACATCCAGACCACGTCAGCCGCAAAAACAAGCGTCGCGCCGCTTGCATCAAAATACGGATGGTGCCCGAAAGCGAGCGGCACAGCTTGGGCCGCGCGATTGCGCACGCTTAATGCCAATATGAGTTGATGGTCGCCGATGCTGATCCGTTGTTCGGCCTCAAATGGCCACGGCCAGCACGCGTCACCGGCATGCGCCAAAGTCAGCGTAACGGCGTCGCCGGTTTGATCGCGAACCGACCATGGTTGTTGCCATCCGATGCCGTGGATAGCGTGAGGCTCGGGCGGAAAGTTCTTGGTGAGGTGAATTGTCTGCCCATCGCATTCGAACTGCGCATGACCGATCCGGTTCGAAAAGGGCACGAGTGGAAAACTCGCCATGCCAAGCATCTCGCCATCGGCAATCACCGCCGCACTTGCTGCACGCAGCATATCTTGCCCCGCAACCGTCCAGCGCCCCAGACTGCCGCCAAGCTCGGGATAAATCGTGCAGCATTCGTCACCGCGACCAATCGTCAGCATCTTGTCCCGCTTACTCGCTCAGGCCAGTGGTCGTGCGCATCCTTGGCACCCCGCCCCTTTTGACATTGTTATAGATTGAGAATGCATTCGTGTCGCCCCAAGCGCACATGCCGACGGGGGTTGTGTCAAACACGGTCCGGATCGTGCGTTGATCGGTTTTGCGCTGGTCGATCCCGTTGCTGTGTCGGCCTAATATTCAGGCGAAGGGGGGCTCAACGTCTTGTTGAATTACTGGTGGGGGCTAGCGGCGCAAACGCCCGCATTTGCATCGCTGGTCTGGGCTGCGGTAGAACAACGACAGAGACGATAGCTGGTTGCGCATTTCGTATGTTACACCTACAAATTGAGGGCAAAATCGTCGCTGCTTTGAATGGACATATGACCCAGGCCATCCGCCTCAATGAAATCATCGCCGCGCATGTGCGAACGGAAGGCGCGTTGCTGCCGATCCTCAACGATGTGCAGGCGGCTTTCGGTTTCGTCGATGATGACGCGATCCGGTCCATCGCGTCGGCGCTGAACCTGAGCCGCGCCGAGGTGTATGGCGTCGTCAGTTTCTATCATGATTACCGGAGGACGGTGGCGCCGCACCCTGTAATCAAGCTCTGCCGCGCAGAAGCATGTCAGGCACGCGGGGTCGAGGCGCTGGTCGCCGATGCCGAAGCGCTGGCGAAAGGGCGGGTTGAGATCGAAAGCGTTTATTGCCTCGGGCTATGTTCGGTTGGACCCGCTGCAATGGTCGGTCACGCGGTCCATGCGCGGCTCGATGCGTCGAAACTGGGTGCGC
>JANLSJ010000010.1:0-8995 GCA_031362355.1 Sphingomonas sp. | reverse complement strand
CCCCGATGTCGTCGCGGCAGTGACCAAGGCCGTGACCACGATCCATCCTGGCATGCCGGTTGCGCCCGAAATGTCGACCGGCGCGAGCGATGCACGACCGTTCCGCGTGGCGGGTATTCCGGTTTACGGCGTGGGTGGCGTCTGGGTCCGCGTGCCGGTTGACCTGCGCGCGCATGGTAAGGATGAGCGCCTGCCCGTCAAAGCGCTCGACGACAATGTGAAGCACTGGATGATCCTGACGCAAGAAATGGCGGGGAAGTAATTTGCGGCGAAGTTCTCAAAGTTCTCACTAAAAGCCTATTCAGCCTCAAGACTTTTTGCTATTGCGAACCATGTGCAAAGATCGTTGTTGAAGCGGTAACTTTCTGCGCCTAAGGCCGCGCGCAATTCCGTTACGCAATTGGGAAGGATCGCGTCCTCATGGCTCGCAAGAAAATCGCGCTGATTGGCGCAGGCAATATCGGCGGCACGCTCGCCCACCTCGCGGCGCAGAAGGAACTGGGCGACATCGTCCTGTTCGATGTCGTTGAGGGTGTCCCGCAGGGCAAGGCGCTCGACCTGAGCCAGTGCGGCCCGATCGAAGGTTTCGACGCGAAGATCACCGGCACCAACGACTATGCCGACATTGCGGGCGCCGACGTCATCATCGTCACCGCCGGGGTGCCGCGCAAAGCGGGGATGAGCCGTGACGATCTGCTCGGGATCAACCTGAAAGTCATGAAAGCCGTCGGCGAAGGCATCAAGGCCAATGCACCGGGCGCGTTCGTGATCTGCATCACCAATCCATTGGACGCGATGGTCTGGGCCCTGCGCGAATTTTCCGGTCTGCCGCACCATATGGTGGTCGGCATGGCAGGCGTGCTCGACAGTGCGCGGTTCAGCCATTTCATTGCCGACGAATTCGCGGTTTCGGTCCGCGACGTGAACACCTTCGTGCTCGGCGGGCATGGCGACACGATGGTCCCCGTCGTCCGCTATTCGACGGTCAACGGCATTCCGGTGCCCGATCTGGTCAAGATGGGGCTGTCGTCGCAGGAAAATATCGACGCGATCGTCAAGCGGACGCGCGGCGGCGGCGGCGAGATCGTTGCGCTGCTCGGCAACGGCTCGGCCTTCTACGCGCCCGCCGCAAGCGGCATCGCGATGGCCGAAGCCTTCCTCAATGACCAGAAACGCATCCTGCCCTGCGCCGCCTATGTCACCGGCCAATATGGGGTGAAGGACTTGTATGTCGGCGTCCCCGTCCAGATCGGCGCGGGCGGTGTTGAAAAGATTGTCGAGATCGAACTGGACGCGGACGACAAGGCAGGGCTGACGGTGTCGGTCGACGCCGTGAAGGAATTGCTGGTGGCGTGTAAGGCGATTGATGGGAGTTTGAACTAAAGCTGTGCTCCGGCGAAAGCCGGAGCGTTGGAGTGTGAAGGGCAATGAGGTTCGTTCGTAATCTCCAAGGCTCCTGCTTTCGCAGGAGCGCGGTGAAGTGAATAGACCGGGATATGTCTACCTTATGGCGAACCATCGGCGAGGACGGACATATCTGGGTGTGACGAGCAATCTGGCGAAACGGGTTTGGGAGCATCGGAACGGCGTCGGATCGGAATACGCGACCGAGCATGACTGCAAGTTGCTGGTCTGGTTTGAAACATTCGACGACATTCAAGATGCCCGTCACCGCGAATTACAAATGAAGAAATGGAAACGACCTTGGAAGATCGAACTTATCGAGAAGGAAAATGCGGAATGGCGCGATCTGTTCGACACGATGCATTGGAATTGAGCAGTCAAGTGCGGACGGCTCCTGCTTTCGCAGGAGCGCAACGCACATGAGCATCCTCGTTAACAAAAACACCCGCGTCATTACGCAGGGCATGACCGGCGAGACCGGCACGTTCCACACCGAGCAGGCGCTGGCTAATGGCACGCAGATGGTCGGCGGGGTCACGCCGGGCAAGGGCGGATCGACGCATATCGGGCTGCCGGTGTTCAACACTGTAGCCGAGGCGATCGCCAAGACCAAGGCGGACGCATCGGTCGTCTATGTCCCGCCGCCGTTTGCCGCGGACTCGATCCTTGAAGCCATCGACGCCGAAGTGCCGCTGATCGTGTGCATTACCGAAGGCATTCCGGTGCTCGACATGGTCAAGGTCAAGCGCGCACTGTCGGGCTCGAAATCGCGGCTTATCGGCCCGAATTGCCCCGGCGTTCTCACGCCCGGCGAATGCAAGATCGGCATCATGCCGGGCAGCATTTTCTCGAAAGGCTCGGTCGGCGTCGTGTCGCGCTCCGGCACGCTGACTTATGAAGCGGTGTTCCAGACGACCGCCGAAGGTCTTGGCCAAACCACTGCGGTCGGCATCGGCGGCGATCCGGTCAACGGGACCAACTTCGTCGATGTGCTCGAACTGTTCATGGCCGACGAGGCAACGCAATCGATCATCATGATCGGCGAAATCGGCGGCGATGCGGAGGAGCAGGGCGCGCAATTCCTGATCGACGAAGCGAAACGCGGGCGCAAGAAACCGATGGTCGGCTTTATTGCGGGCCTCACCGCGCCGCCGGGACGCCGCATGGGTCATGCCGGGGCGATTGTGTCGGGCGGCAAGGGCGGCGCGGAAGACAAGATCGCTGCGATGGAAGCGGCAGGGATTAAAGTTTCGCCGTCGCCGTCCGAACTAGGGGTAACGCTGAAGGCGCTGCTCAACGCTTAAAAGGAGGACCGCGTGGGACTCGCGACCGATACATTTTCCGCCGAACATGAAGCCGGACCGTCATGGGCGCGGCCAAACTGGTCGCCGCTGGTCAATGACGATCTGACTGCCGCGCTCGACCCGACGCAGATGGCGGTCGAGATCAAGAAGGCCGCCGCCAAAACCGGTGCGCCCGTCGCCGAAACCGATCTCGTCAAGGCCGCATCGGATTCGATCAAGGCGATGATGCTCATCCGCACCTACCGCGTGCGCGGGCATCTTGCCGCCAATCTCGATCCGCTGGGGCTGACCAAGACCGATTTGCCCGCCGACCTGACGCCCGAATATCACGGGTTTACCGAAGCCGATCTCGACCGCAAAATCTATCTCGGCGGCGCACTGGGCTATGAATGGGGCAGCATCCGCGAACTCGTGGGCACCTTGCGTGCGAATTACTGCGGCAACGTCGGTCTCGAATATATGCACATTTCCGACGTCGAGGAGCGACGCTTTTTGCAGGAGCGCATGGAAGGCAAGGACGCGGCAATCGCGTTCAGCCCCGAAGGCAAGAAAGCCATCCTCGCCAAAGTGATTGAAGCCGAGCAGTGGGAACGCTTCCTCGGCAAGAAATATGTCGGGACCAAGCGTTTCGGCCTCGACGGCGGCGAAGCGATGATACCGGCGCTGGAAGCCGTCATCAAATATGGCGGCGCAATGGGCGTGCGCGAGATCGTCTATGGCATGGCGCACCGCGGGCGGCTCAACATGCTCGCCAATGTGATGGCGAAGCCTTACCGCGTGATCTTCCATGAGTTTTCAGGCGGCAGTGCGAACCCGGATGACGTCGGCGGATCGGGCGACGTGAAATATCACCTCGGCACCAGCACTGACCGCGAATTCGACGGGATCAAAGTGCACATGAGCCTGGTCCCCAACCCGTCGCACCTCGAAGCGGCGGACCCCGTGGTCCTTGGCAAAGTGCGCGCGATCCAGACCGACCGCGATGACCTCGACGACCATGTGCAAGTCCTTCCCGTCCTCCTCCACGGCGATGCAGCGTTTGCGGGACAGGGCATCGTCTGGGAATGCCTCGGCTTTTCGGGCGTGCGCGGCTACAATACTGGTGGCTGCATCCATTTCATCATCAACAACCAGATCGGCTTCACGACCAGCCCGCAATTCGCGCGGTCATCGCCCTACCCTTCCGATGTCGCCAAGGGCGTTCAAGCACCGATTTTCCACGTCAACGGCGACGATCCCGAAGCGGTCACCTTCGCATGCAAGATGGCCATCGAGTTCCGCCAGCGATTCCACCGCGACATCGTCATCGATATGTGGTGCTATCGCCGCTTCGGCCATAACGAAGGCGACGAGCCATCGTTCACCCAGCCGCTGATGTACAAAACGATCAAGCAGCATCCGGGCGTCAGCGACGTTTATGCCGCGAGGCTCGTCTCTGAGGGCACGATCGACAAGGACTGGGCCGCCGAGCATGTTATGCGCTTCACCGCGATGCTTGAGGAAGAATTCAAGGCGGGCGCGAGTTACAAGGCGAACGAAGCCGACTGGTTCGGCGGCCGCTGGGCGGGGCTGCACAAGCCCGCCGACCCCGAAACCGCGCGGCGCAATGTCGAGACGGGTGTTGAGAAGAAACTGTTCGATGCGCTGGGCCGCACGCTGACGACGGTGCCCGATGGGTTGACGATCCACCCGACGCTGAACCGTGTGTTGGACGCGAAACGGGCGATGTTTGCGACTGGCGAAAATTTCGACTGGGCCACCGGTGAAGCGCTCGCGTTCGGGTCGCTGCTGTCCGAAGGCTATGGAGTCCGCCTGTCGGGGCAGGATTCGGGGCGCGGCACATTCAGCCAGCGGCACTCGGTTTGGGTCGATCAGGCCGACGAGCATAAATATATCCCGCTTTCCACGCTGCCGCATGGCAATTTCGAAGTGCTCGATTCGACGCTGTCCGAATTCGGGGTGCTCGGCTTCGAATATGGCTATGCCAGCGCTGACCCGAAAACGCTGGTCCTGTGGGAAGCGCAGTTCGGCGATTTCGCCAATGGCGCGCAGGTGATGATCGACCAGTTCATTGCCAGCGGCGAAGCGAAATGGCTGCGCGCCAACGGGCTGGTGATGCTGTTGCCGCACGGGTTTGAAGGACAGGGGCCGGAGCATTCGTCCGCACGGCTGGAGCGCTTCCTGCAACTGTGCGCCGACGACAATATCCAGGTCGCCAACATCACGACCCCCGCCAATTATTTCCACGTCCTGCGCCGCCAGATGCACCGCAGTTTCCGCAAACCGCTCGTCATTATGACGCCCAAGTCGCTGCTACGTCACAAGCGCGCGGTTTCGAAGACCGATGATTTCGTCGGCAACGGGCATTTCATGCGCATCCTGTCCGATCCTGCCGCCCCCGCCGACAAGGATGTGAAGCGCCTCGTGCTGTGCAGCGGCAAGGTCGCCTATGACCTGCTCGACGCGCGAGATGCGGCGGGCGGGACCGACACGGCTGTGGTTCGCCTCGAACAGCTTTACCCGTTCCCCGGCGAACCGCTGGTCGCGCGGCTCAAGCGGATGACCAATCTCGAAGAGGTCGTCTGGGCGCAGGAGGAACCGAAAAACAACGGTGCCTGGTTCTTCGTCGAGCCGGAGATCGAGGCCGCGCTGGCGTCCGCAAAATGCAAGGTTGCCCGCGCACGCTACGCCGGTCGCAAGGCCAGCGCATCGCCCGCCACCGGCCTTGCCAAGCGTCACCAGTCCGAACAGGCAGCGCTGGTCGCTGATGCTCTGGGTCACAATGTCCGCGCCGAAATCCGGCGTCAGCGGAAAGGGTAGTCATGTCCACCGAAGTCAAAGTCCCCGTGCTGGGCGAGTCGATTACCGAAGCCACGCTTGGCGAATGGCTGAAAAAGCCAGGCGACGCTGTTGCCGCTGACGAGCCAATTGCGTCCCTGGAGACCGACAAGGTTTCGGTCGAAGTGCCCTCCCCCGTTGCGGGCGTGATGGGGCAGCAGGTCGTGAAGGTGGGTGACACGGTGAATGTCGGCGCGGTGATTGCGTCGATTGAGGCGGGTTCGGGTGCTGTGGTTGCCACCCCTGCCCCGGTTGCTGCTGCACCAGCCGCCACGCCAGAACCGGCGACGGAGTCCGCGCAAACGCTTTCCCCCTCGGTTCGTCGCATTGTCCTTGAAAAAGGCGTTGACCCCTCGACGATCAAAGGCACGGGCAAGGATGGTCGCCTGACCAAGGACGATGTCCTCTCCGCCGCTGCTGCGCCCAAACCAGTCACCGCCGCAGTAACCGCGCCCGCCAACAGCCCGACCGTCTCGGAAGACCGCCGCGAGGAACGTGTCCGCATGACGCGCCTCCGCCAGACCGTCGCGAAACGCCTGAAGGAAGCGCAAAATACCGCCGCGCTGCTCACCACCTTCAACGATGTCGACATGAGCGCGGTCATCGAAGCGCGCACCAAATATAAAGACCTGTTCGAAAAGAAACACGGCGTCCGCCTCGGCTTCATGGGCCTTTTCGTGAAAGCCGCGTGCATGGCGCTGCGTGATATTCCCAACGTCAATGCACAGATCGACGGTGAGGAAATCGTCTATCACGACTATGTCGACGTCTCGGTCGCGGTCAGCGCGCCCAACGGCCTCGTCGTCCCCGTCATCCGTGATGCGCAGGCATTGTCAGTCGCAGGGATCGAGAAAACAATCGGCGATTTCGGCGCGCGCGCGAAAGTCGGCACGCTGACGATGGACGACATGAAGGGCGGGACGTTCACGATCAGCAACGGCGGCGTGTTCGGCAGCCTCATGTCCACCCCGATTATCAACCCGCCACAGTCTGCGGTGCTGGGGTTGCACCGCATCGAAGACCGCGCCGTCGTCCGCGACGGGCAAGTCGTGGTACGGCCGATGATGTATCTGGCTTTGAGCTATGACCACCGGTTGATCGATGGACGCGAGGCGGTGACGTTTCTTGTCGCGCTGAAAAATGCTATCGAGGACCCGACGCGATTGTTGATTGATTTGTAGGGGGGTAATCGCGGTCAGGTGAATGAACACCGATAGTAGTGCCCCCAAAGAGGCCAACATTCGACAAGATCGCCACCAAATAGTTTTGTGACGCGGTCGGGAGCAGGAAATTTGCCAGTTTTCGGGTCGAAGCCGTCTGCGAGCATCACGTCACCAGTTGGATCAAAAATAATGCCCGACCAATTGTCTAGTATTCCGTCGGGATTGAAGGCCACCCGAACCGGCGGGCCCGCGTCAACAGAGTAAGTAACGCCGCCAAACTCCGCATAATTGGCAGCTATGGGTTTGGCGCGCACCTTCTCGATTATATTATCATAACGACCGCGATTGATGGCTAACCGGCTAGCGCTCCCGACATAAGTTCCAGCGAGCAGCAATGGTCGAGCAACAAAAAATAATGCAGTCAGGCAGGCTGGGACGAACAAGATAGCAGTGATTTTATGCCTCCTGTTAGACACCACATTTGCTACCTTCACGCCTCGGATTATCCAAATCACGCTGAAAACCGCAAGCACAACCAACGCTGCTGGGATGCCGAAGAAAAACAGCAAGAAACCCAGACCGCCTGACCACGCATTAACAAATGACAAAATAAAAGGCAGGCATGCAAATATCCCAAATCGATAACCTGTGCTCCTGAGATATTCATTCATCAGCACAGCAAACACAGATCTTTTGGCGATTGCAACTGCGCACTGGACTCTAGCACGACAACCGCCCCGCCACATCCTTCGGCACACGCAAAATCCGCCCCGTGCCCTTGTCCAGGATCGCCCAGGTCGTCTTTGCGCGGACGATGACCTTGCCCTCGCGCGCAAATTCCACATGCCGGTCGAACCGCGCGCCGCGAGGGAGCCCGCCCACCCAGGTGCGGCCTTCGACGCTTTCACCGCTCACGATGTTGCCGAGGAAGTCGATTTCGTGGCGCACGACGACCCAGACATAGGCGGCAACATGCTCCGGCAGCGCCGCCGCGTTCCAGTGCGCGGTTGCGATGTCCTGAATCCAGCGCACCCACACTGAATTATTCACATGGCCGAGCTCGTCGATGTCGGCGGGCTGCGCAGTGATCGTGGTGGTGAAGGGGGTCATCGCGCACCCTCTTGCAAGCCTGCGCGGACTGGCGCAACAGTTTCACCCATGTCCAGCTATGCCGACCGTCTCGCCGCCCTGCGTGCGCATCTTGCCGCCACTCATCTCGACGGCTTTGTCGTGCCGCTGACCGACGAGCATATGAGCGAATATGTCGGCGATTATGCCAAGCGGCTGGAGTGGCTGACAGGATTCAAGGGATCGGCGGGATCGGCAGTTGTGTTGCCGCAGGATGCCGCGATTTTCACCGACGGTCGCTACACATTGCAGGTCCGTGCGCAGGTGTCCGCCGATCATTGGGACTATTGCGGCGTCCCGCAGGTCAGCATCGCCGACTGGATGCGCGACCATGCGCCGTCGGGCGGCCGCATCGGTTATGATCCGTGGCTGCACACGCGTGACTGGGTTTCGGCTGCAAAGAAGGCGCTGGCGGCGAAAGGGGCTGATTTGGTTCCCGTCGAAGCCAATCCTATTGATGCCGTGTGGGCTGATCAGCCGTCGCTGTCGGACGCAAAAATCGTTGTGCAGCCGACTGATATGGCAGGCCGGTCATCGCCCGAAAAGCGCGCGGAGATTGCCGACTGGCTGACACGCGAGGGTCTCGATGCAACCGTGATGACCGCGCTCGATTCGATTGCGTGGACCTTCAACGTGCGCGGGACGGACGTGACGCATACGCCGGTCGGCCTTGCCTTCGCGGTGCTGCATGCCGATGCGACGGCGGACCTGTTCATTGCCCCGGACAAGGTCGACGATGCCGTCCGCGCACATCTGGGCAATGGCGTGCGCCTGTTTGATCGTGATGCGTTTGCGCCGATGCTGGCCACGATGGCGGGCAAGCGCGTAGCGGCGGACCCTGAACGCGCGGTTGCTGCCGTATTCGATGCGCTGGAAAAAGGCGGCGCGAAACTGGTGAGCGTCCGTGATCCGGCGGTGCTCGCCAAAGCCATCAAAAACCACGCCGAGCAGGCCGGAACACGAGCCGCTCATGCGCGCGACGGGGCGGCACTTTCGCGTTATCTCCACTGGCTTTCGGTCGAAGCGCATAAGGGTGCGCTGACCGAGATTTCGGCGTCGGACCAGCTGGCCGCCTTCCGCGCGGAAACGGGTAAGCTGCTCGACCTTAGTTTCGATACCATCTCGGGCGCGGGGCCGAACGGCGCGATCATGCATTAC
>JANLSJ010000008.1:0-5818 GCA_031362355.1 Sphingomonas sp. | reverse complement strand
AACGCCATCGGCATCAGCGAGAAAGCTCTGATCGGGCTGCACTGCGTTCGAGCGGGACACGATCATTTTCGAGGCGTCACGATTCATCGTCGCCGTGTTCCACCAACCCGCTTCGCCAAGCACAGTGTCCGCGCCACCGTTGATCGGGACACGATAGATATTCTGCTCAAGCGGCGTCTCGCGATTGCCCGTATACGTCACCAGCCCCGCATCCTGATTGACGCCAAGCACGGCGCGCACATTCCATTTGCCGCTCGTCAGCTGCGTCCATTTGCCCGCATCAAAGCGATAAAGATGCGAAAAGCCATCGCGTTCCGACGACCACAATATGCCGCCATCCTTCAAAGCTCGAAAATTGTCGTGCAGGTTCAACCATGTCTTCGACGTTTCGCTAAACGCTATCGACGACGCGCCAGTTTCCGGATTGACCCGCAACAGATCCAACGTCTTCTGGTCGCGACTCTGGCGCTGAACGAAGAGCGTCTTGCCATCTGCAGCCCAATCAACACGCGCCAGATAGACATCGGCATTCTTGCCCAGATCGACCTTGACGATCCCGCCGCCGTCGCTCTTCATCACATAGAGATCAACGACCGCATTGGCCGCCCCCGCGCGCGGATAACGCTGGTCGAAAACCTTGGTCCCCTCTGCGCCAATCGCCGCCCGGCTGACGATGGCGACGCCCGATTCATCGACCCGCGCAACAGCGATCCGGCTGTCATCGGGCGACCACCAGTGCCCCTTGGTCCGGTCCATTTCTTCCTGCGCAACAAACTCGGCGACGCCCCAGCTCAGCGTGTTCCCGCCGTCGCGCGTCAGGCGACGTTCGGTGCCACTGATCGTATCGACCACGAACAAATTCTGATCGCGGACGAAAGAGACATAGCCGCCCTTGGGGCTGACCGTTGCGTCAAGTTCGCCCTGCGGCGTGGTTGTCAGTCGCTTCGTCGAACCGTCGAGGCTAGCGACAAACAAATCGCCGTCGAGCGGCACCAGCAACGACTTGCCGTCGGGTGCCCAATCATATGTGACAATACCTTTGGTCCCGCCAATCCGCGCCCGCTCGCGCTGCATCTTTTCGGCTTCGGAAATTTCGCCGCCACCGAACTTGGTCGAATCAACCAGCATCCGCGCGTCGCCCGTTACTGTATCCACCGCCCACAAGTCGAACCGCTCACGATCATCGGGACGCGGACGCAAGCTCGTCAACAAACTGCCATCGGGCGACAGTTTCAAAGCACGTGGTGCCGCCCCACCCAAATTGGGGCTCGCAAAAACGCGCTCGAGCGTCAGTTTCGCTGCGGGGGTTTCGTCAGCCATTGCGGGAAACACCAACGCAATCACTACCAAAAACGCTAAACACTTGGGCATCCCCCACTCCGTTCGGGCTGAGCTTGTCGAAGTCCTGTCTTTTACCTTCACCAGCGGCAAAGAAAAGAACAACCCTTCGACAGGCTCAGGGCAAACGGTTCGAGCGGGCGAATTTACTCGGCCGGCGTCGACTTCACATCGCCGCGCGTATCGCGACGTTCAGCAATACGTGCCGACTTGCCGCGACGACCGCGCAGATAATAGAGCTTGGCCCGACGCACGGCGCCCTTGCGGACGACTTCGATGCTGTCGATGTTCGGCGAATACAGCGGGAACACACGTTCCACGCCTTCACCGAATGAAATCTTGCGAACTGTGAAGCTCGATCCCATACCGCGATTGGCGCGGGCGATGCAGACGCCTTCATAATTCTGAACGCGGGTGCGCTCGCCTTCGACGACTTTCACGCCGACCTTCAGCGTGTCGCCGGGGCGGAAATCGGGGATCGCGCGCTTTTCGAGCAGCTTGGCAATGTTTTCGGCTTCAATCGTCTGGATGAGATTCATCTCATTCGTCCTTCGTTCTTTGTCGCGCGCCAGAGGCAGGCTGGACCCGAGCGCCGATATGACGCTCCCAAAGGTCTGGTCTGCGTAACCGTGTGTCGGCTTCGGCCTGTGACTTTCGCCACGCCTCGACGCCCGCGTGATCCCCCGATCGCAACACTTGCGGGATCGCGCGCCCTTCCCAAATCGCGGGTCGGGTAAATTGCGGATATTCGAGGAGCCCCGTTTCGAAGCTCTCGTCATCTCCGCTTGAAGCCGTGCCCATTACGCCGGGGAGCAGGCGAATGCAAGCATCGAGGATGACCATTGCACCGAGCTCCCCGCCCGACAGGATATAGTCACCGATGCTGACCTGCTCGATCTCAGGGCGAGCTTCGAACAAGCGTTCGTCGAAACCCTCGAACCGCCCGCAGATGATAGTGACGCCAGGGCCTAATGCGATTTCGCGGATGCGCGCTTGCGTGAGCGGAATGCCTCGCGGTGTCATTGCAAGAATTGGCGCAGCAGTCATTAAAAACTCCGTTTGCCCTGAGCCTGTCGAAGGGTTGTCCTTCTCGGTCACGCTTTTCGAAGAAAAGGACAGGCCTTCGACAAGCTCAGGACCAGCGGTATTTTTCTCAGCCACCCGCTCCACCGCAAAATCAACCGCCGCCGCGAGCACATCCGCCCGCAAAACCATCCCCGCTCCGCCCCCCGCAGGCGTATCATCCACCGACCGGTGCTTGTCCGTCGCAAAGTCACGAATGTTGATCGCCTCACACGACCAAACCCCCTCCCCCAGCGCCCGCCCAGCGAGCGATACGCCCAGCGGCCCAGGAAACATCTCGGGGTAAAGAGTCAGGACTTGGGCGGTGAAGGTCACGACGGCTCGAACCACGCGCCACGATTAATCACTTCGGAGATATGCAGAAGCGTAAGACGCTCATGAGGACTGGGATATTCGAAAGACCCTCGAAACGGCCATGAGACCAGTTGCCAAACCAGCATAAAAGGAAAAAATAAAGACAGTCCTTCGTCGAGGACGGCGAAACGCTGCCAAGGCCATGACCAGACCGTCTCGCCGAACTCCTTGGCCAATGCTTCGGCGAAATCGGTCACATCATCTCCCGACATGCCCATGTCTTGATCGATGGCCATTTCGGGCAATGCTCGTTGAATACCAGTATGCTCACTGGCAATTTCCAACACTCGTGGAAGGCTTGAGCCATCCATCAAACCGTCCAATTCTCAACCTTCAACCCCGGCACATCGGCGAAGTCTTTTTCGTTTGCCGTCACGACTGTAAGTTCGTGCGACAAAGCATGGGCAGCGATCAGGCGATCAAAGCTCGCGCGCTTGAATGGCAGCACGGCATACGCCAAGGCCGCTTTGTAGTCGAAGTCGAGAACCGGCACCTCTTCGACGAAGGCGCGCAGCACGTCCATTGTCGGCGGCTGCCCTTGCTCAGTGCCCAACGCGACCTCGGCGAGTGCGATGGACGAGGTGACCATTTCGCCCGCGTCGCAATCGGCTGCGCGACGCATGACATTTTCATCCTCATTGATTGTCAGAGCGACAATAATGTTTGTGTCGAGCAAGTACCTCATTTCTCCGCAGCAACTGCCGCCGAAGGTCGCGCATCAAAATTACGGGTTTCCGGCTCAACATACTTCAAGCCCTTCGCCGACCCCGCAACTTTCGCGATATTGAATTTCCGCTTGGGCGCCTCAACCGGATCGTAAGACAGGAACAGGCCATCTTCCACGGTCAGTTCCATTTCCATACCAGCTTTCAGAGCAGTGCCAGCGGGAATGCGGATCGCGAGAGAATTCCCCGATTTGAATATCTTTGTCCGGTGATATTCCTTTTCGCGCGGTTTCATCCACGGCATTGAACCGGCAAAACGCACGAACTCCGCCTTGTCGCCGATCTTCTTTCTGATTGCAGGGTCTTTTTCGGCCATCACCGCCTCCGTATTGACGGAACGTATATACTAACCCACAAAACACGCGTCAATCACCACCCGCTCGCTCCATTCGGGCACGGCTTCCGCAGTCATTGGCACCATGAACCGCTTCCCGTCAGCCTGTTCGATTTCGAGCACATCGCCCGCCCCGAAATTCTCGACTGCCACCACGCGACCAAGATCATCGCCGTCAGTCGATACCGCAGGCAACCCGATAAGGTCAGCGTGATAATATTCGCCCTCCCCCAAAGACGGAAGGGCCTCGCGCGGGACGGTCAGATCGGTGCCGCGCATCTTTTCGGCAGCGGTGCGGTCCGCGATTTCGGCGAAGCGCGCGATAATATTGTTGCCATCGCGTAATGACGTCATCGTCAACGCGCCGTCGTTAAAGCTCTTGTGCGCTTTGAGGCTCGCTACATCTTCTGCAAAGACTTTCAGCCGCACTTCCCCGCCCACGCCATGCGCGCCGATGATGACGGCGAGCGTGACGGGGCGGGCGTTGCTCATGCTCAGGCGTCGGCCTGCTTTTCTTCTTCGGGCTGTGCTTCTTCAGCAGCTTGGGCTTCTTCGGCCTGTGCCTGCTCGACAGGAGCCTCTTCCGCTTCAGCCTGTTCAACGGGTGCCCCTTCGCCGACCATTTCTTCGACCTGAACTTTCTCAACCGCGGCTTCTTCAGCCTGCGCCTGTTCAGCGGGCGCTTCCTCGGTAGCCGTTTCTTCAGCGACAACCTGCTCGGCTGGCGCTTCTTCAGCCGCTACGACTTCTTCAACAACTTCGGGTTCAGGCTCGGGCGCAGGAGCCGCTGCGGCCGCCGCTGCTGCTTCTGCCGCATCATTCGCGCGCTTTTCCTGCTCTTCCTTGCGCTCGACGGCCTTTTCGCCGGGCTTGCCCTTGTTCGGGTTGCTCCGCGCGGCACGCTCGCGAACACCGGCAGCATCGAGGAAGCGGGCGACACGATCCGTCGGCTGCGCACCAACGCTCAGCCAGTGCTTGGCACGATCGCTGTCGAGCACAACCCGCTTTTCGTCATCCTTGGCGAGCAGCGGATTATAGCTACCGATCCGCTCGATGAACTTGCCATCACGCGCACTGCGCTCATCGGCGACAACGATCTTATAATAAGGGCGCTTCTTCGAACCACCGCGCGACAAACGAATTGCAACTGCCATTTAATTTTCCTTCTTAGATTTCACTTATTTCTTGAACATGCCGGGCGGCATTCCCATGCCCCCCATCATCTTTTCGAGGCCGCCACCGCCGCCGCCCATCATTCCCATGAGCGCTTTCATCCCGCCCATTTTCTTGAGTTTTTTCATGGCGCCCGCCATTTCCTGATGCATTTTGAGCAGCTTGTTGACGTCCTGCACGGTCTTCCCCGATCACTTGGCAATGCGGATTTTGCGCTTGGCCTGAAGCAGTTCAGGCTTGGCGCGTTCCTTGACGGTCATCGATCCAATCATTGCATCCATGCGCACCAGCAACCGATCATCGACCGCGCCCGACGCCATTGCCGCCTGCGCCTTCTTCATGCCGGGGATCATCCCCGCGAGCGCGCCAAGGCCGCCCATATTCTGCATCTGCTTCAGCTGCTGGCGCAGGTCGTTCATGTCGAACTGACCCTTGGCCATTTTGGCGGCCATTGCTTCGGCATCTTCGATCTGGATATTTTCGGCGGCGCGCTCAACAAGGCTGACAACATCGCCCATGCCGAGAATCCGGCCTGCCACCCGGCTCGGGTGAAAAGCCTCGAGCCCATCGAGCTTCTCGCCCGTGCCCACAAACTTGATCGGCTTGCCGGTAACCGCACGCATAGAAAGCGCCGCCCCGCCACGCGCATCGCCATCCATTCGCGTCAGGATCACGCCGGTCAGCGACACCTGATCGGTGAAACTCTTCGCGACATTGACTGCGTCCTGCCCGGTCAGTGCATCAACCACGAGGAGCGTTTCGGTGGGCGCAGCAACCTGAGCCACCGCGCGCATCTCGTCCATCAATGCCG